>JBAZPX010000035.1:0-3809 GCA_041645555.1 Patescibacteria group bacterium | reverse complement strand
CTTCGAGACTGCGGACGCTCGCGACCTCAACGACTGGCACCTCAAGCTCAACCAGGCTTGGCGCAACCTTGCTGATGAGCAGTTGGCCATCTGGCACCACGTGATCCGCCGTAGGGTCGAGCTCGAGCCCACCACCGGCTACCGCTCCGCCTTCGCCGCCGAGCTCGGCGCCGCCTATGACGCCCGCTCGTCCGGAAGGCCTCTGTGGGTCAATGAGCTGTTCGTCACCCTGGTCCTGCACCCGGGGCGCGAACCGTCCAACCGAACCGCCGCCCTGATGCGGCGTCTGCGCGCCACGCGCCGCGAAGACCCGGAACCCGCCATGATCCAGGTGCGCCGGATCGAGGAGGCAGGACGCGATCTCGCCCAGTATCTGGCCCGCTACGCCCCGCGTCGCCTCGGCCTCTACGAAAAGAACGGCCTCTGGTTTTCGGAGCCCATGGAGATCATGGGGCTGGTCCTGACCGGACGGCGATCGCCTGCTCCCATCGTCTATGGCCACCTCGGCGCGGCCCTCTATACGACGCGCGCCATCTTCGGCCGGGAGACGCTCGAGCTGCGGGACGTGGCCGCTGCCCGCTACGCCGGCGTTCTGGCCATCAAGGAATATCCGGCCACGACCCGGCCTGGGCTGTGGGACGCCCTGCTCAGCGCGCACTTCAGCTTCGTCGTCACCCAGTCCTTCGCCTTCCTGTCCAAGGCCTCCGCCCGGGCCGTGATGGAGCGCAAACAGAACCAGATGGTCTCGGCCCGCGACCGGGCCGGCTCCCAGATCGCCGGACTGTCCGAGGCCCTGGACGAACTGACGAGCAACCGCTTCGTCATGGGCGAACATCAGGCCTCGGTGCTGGTCTACGGCGACACCCCGACCGCCCTGGCGGATCATCTGTCCAAGGCCCGCGCCCTTCTGGCGGATTCCGGCCTGGTGGTGGCGCGCGAGGACCTCGGCCTCGAAGCCGCCTTCTGGTCCCAGTTTCCGGGCGCCTTTGCGCGGCGCACCCGCCCGGCGGCCATCACCTCACGCAATTTCGCGGCCTTGGCCCCTTTCCACGCCCATCCGGTCGGCAAGGCGGTCGGGAACCATTGGGGGCCTGCCGTCGCCGCCCTGAGAACGACCGCCGGCTCGCCCTTCTATTTCAACTTCCATGTCGGCGACCTGGGCCACACCTTCATCTGCGGCCCGTCCGGCTCCGGCAAGACGGTCGTCCAGAACTTCATGCTGGCCCAGTTGGAGCGGTTCGGCGCCCAGCAGATCTTCATCGACAAGGACCGTGGCGCGGAGATCTTCGTGCGCGCCTGCGGCGGGACCTATCTGGCCCTGGCCACCGGCGAGCCGACCGGCTTCGCCCCGTTCAAGGCCCTGCCCCCGTCCCCCCAAAACCGCGCCTTCCTGGTTCGACTGGTCCGGGCCCTGGTCAGCCGCCCGGACGAAACCCTGACGGTGGCCCAGGCGCGCGCCATCGATCACGGCGTCGCGGCGCTTGAGGCCCTCCCCCGCCGGCAGCGCTCTATCGCCGCCCTGAGGAGCCTGCTCGGCCAGGGCGACGCCGGCGGTGTCGGCGCCCGGCTCGAGCGCTGGCAGCGCGGCGGTCCGCTCGGCTGGGTCCTCGACAACGACGAGGACGCCCTGAGCCTGGAGGCCTCTCTGGTCGGCTTCGACATCACCCAGGTGCTGGACCATGACGAGGTCCGGGCCCCGGCCATGCTCTACCTCTTCCACCGCATCGCCGAACGCGTGGACGGTCGCCGGCTGGTCCTCGACATCGATGAGTTCTGGAAGGTTCTCGGCGATCCCGCCTTCACCGACCTGGCCCAGGATGGCCTGAAGACCTGGCGCAAGCAGAACGCCCTGATGGTGTTCGGCACCCAGTCGCCCGCCGACGTCCTCAGGTCGCCGATCGCTCACGCCATCCTGGAGCAGTGCGCGACCAAGATCTTCCTGCCCAACGCCCATGGCCAGGCCCGTGACTATGTCGACGGCTTCGGCCTGAGCGAGGCCGAGTTCCATCTGGTTCGGGACGTCCTGACGCCCGAGTCCCATCGCTTCCTGGTCAAACAGGGCCACGACAGCGTGGTGGTCGAACTCGACCTCAGCGGCATGGACGACGCCCTCGCCGTCCTCTCGGGCCGGACCGAGACGGTCGCCCTGCTCGACCGGATCCGCGCCGAGGCGGGCGATGACTACGCGCAATGGCGCGACCTCTTCCATGCCCAAAGGAGAGCCTCATGACGTCCCGTTCGCTCGCGGCCCTGGCCGCCGCCTTCGCCCTGACGCCCGCCGTCGCCCAGGCCCAGCACATCGTCCACGACCCCACCGCCTACGCCAAACTGGTCGAGGACGCCCGTACCGCCCTGCAGCAACTTCGCGCGCTTCAGGCCCAGGTCGAACAGGGCCAGGCCCTTTTCGACAGTCTGAACTCGATCTCGGACGTCAATTCTCTAGCAAGCGCCCTCGGCCTTCCTGAGGTTCGCAATCCGCTGCCGGACCTTCGGGCTCTTCGCGCTGCGGCGGGCGGAGACCTGACAGCACTCGGCGATCTTGCGGACCGCGCTGAGGCCATCCGTCGCGAGACCCGCCTCTTCACCCCGCCCTCCGGCGAGCTTCCGACGGCAGAGGCATACTACCGCGACAGCCTCGAACGCTCGGGGGCCCGGACAGCCCGGGATCTGGCGATCGGCGAGGCCGTCAGCCAGGCGTCCGACCAGAGGCTCGAGGGCCTGGAAACCCTGCGCCGCGCCCTGGACGCCGCCCCCAACGCCCGCGCCGTCATGGATCTCGACGCCCGGCTCGCGGCCGAACAGGCCCTGATCCAGAACGAGCAGCTCCGCCTTCAGGGGCTGGCCCTGACCCAGGCCGCGGAAGCCCGGCTCGAGGAACAACGCGCCCGCGAACAGGCTGAGGCCGCAAGGACCGCCCGCCAGGCCGTCTATGAGCGCGCCTTCCAATGACCCGGCGCGTCGCCCCTCTCGCCTTCGCCATCCTCGCTGCCTGCTCGTCCCCTGCGCAGGACGCCGCGACCTTCGCGCGATCACCCCAGACCGCAACCAGGGTGGTCGCGGACTGCGACGCCGGCCGGAGGAAGCGCGATTGCATCGCGGCCCGTCAGGGCCTGGCCGTGGCCCGTCGCCAAAAGAGGATGGCCGCCTATGCCCGGACCATTCGGGAGCCGTGACGATGGCGTTCCGGGTCTTCGAGCCGAGCTATGACTTCATCGACGGCCGCCTGAACGAGTTCCTCGGCAGCCGCCTGTCCGCGGTGATCGCCGAGGTCGAGGGTCCTCTGAGGATCGCCCTCGTCCTCTATGTGGTCCTCTACGGCTTCGCCATCCTGCGCGGGGCCATCAGCGAACCGGTGATGGATTTCGCCGTCCGCTCGATCAAGCTGGCCCTGATCTACGCCCTGGCGACCACGACCGCCTATTCCAGCTTCGTCACCGAGCCGCTCTTCACCGGCCTGCCCAATGTCCTGACCCGCGCCGTCAGCGGGGCTGAGGCGCCGAGCGTCGGCGCCGCCTTCGACCAGTTCTTCTCCTATGCGGCCTGGCTGGGCGAGGACATCGCCCGCGACGCCTCGGCCTTCAATCCGGGCCCCTATGTCATCTCGGCGGCGGTCTTCATCATCGGCGCCCTGGCGGCTGCTCTCGGCTTCGGCGTGGTGCTGGTCGCCAAGCTGGCACTGGCCCTGCTCGTGACCCTGGGTCCGATCTTCATCGCCTGCGCCCTGTTCGACGCCACCCGCCGCTTCTTCTTCGGCTGGCTGAGCCAGGCGGTGAACTATCTCGTCCTCTTCGCCCTGATGATCGTCATCT
>JBAZPX010000034.1:0-4138 GCA_041645555.1 Patescibacteria group bacterium | reverse complement strand
GTCATCTTCCAGCTCGTCCTCTCCCTGGTCCGGGACCAATGGGGTTCGATCCAGGGCGCCGACCCGATGATCGGCGGGCTCATCTTCATCGCCCTCTGCCTGCTCGGCGCGATCTTCTTCCTGCAGACCCCGGCCATAGCCGCGGGCGTCGCCGGCGGCGCCAGCGCCGGCCTGGCCGATTTCGCCAACGCCGCCACCCTGGGGTCTGGCGGCTCGGGCGGCGCCCGCGGGCCTCAGGAGGCCAGCCGCCAGCCGCCCAAGAGCGGCGGAACCATCCGACCGAATGGAGCCTGACATGTCTCTTCGCTTCCTGCTGCCCTTCGTCTGCCTTCTGGGGGCCTGCGCCCTTGGCGGCTGCGCCTCCCTGTCCGGACCGGACCTGCCGACCTGCGACGGAACGGCCCGAAGACCCGCCAATCCCTATGGCTCCGTCCTGGCGCCCGACTCGGCGACGTCGCCACAGGCCGCCGCAGCCACCGAGGCTGACTCGGCGCAGACCGGAGGCTGCGCGTGACCGGCGTCCCGTCCGACGAGCTGAAGCGCTACTTTGCCCAGGCGCGGCGCTGGGACCAGGATCGTCTGTCCTCCGCCCTTCGCTCGCGACGCTTCGCCTGGATCGCAGCCGGTGCGACCACGCTTCTCGCCGTCGCATCCAGTCTCGCCGTGATCGCCCTGACGCCGCTGAAGACCAGCGAACCCTTCGTCATCCGCGTCGATCAGTCGACCGGGGCGGTGGACGTGGTCAGGGGCCTGTCGGCGGACCAGGGGCCGGCGCGCTACGACGAGGCCGTCAGCAAATACTTCCTCGCCCAATATGTCCGCGCCCGGGAGGGCTATCTCGACCCGGCGGCCGAGGACGCCTTCCGCATGGTGTCCGTCCTCTCGGCGCCGGGCGAACAGGCGCGCTGGTCCGACCTCTACCGCGGCTCCAATCCCGAGAGCCCGCAGAACCTCTACGGCCCTGACGGCGAAGCCGTCGTCGCCATCCGCGCCATCAGCTTCATCAATGACGGCGTCGCCAATGTCCGCTTCCGACGCACCGTCCGACACGCCCGGCAGGTCGTCGAGACCGACTGGATCGCCACCATCGCCTTCACCTGGACCCGCGCGCCGATGACGGAGGCGGACCGGCTCCGCAATCCCCTGGGGTTCCAGGTCGTCTCCTATCGCGCCGATCCGGAGGTCATCCGATGAAAGCCCTCGTCCTATCCATGAGTCTGGGAGCCCTGACGCTCGCCGGCCCCACCCTCGCCCAGGAGACGCCGGACGCCCGCATGCGCCAGGTCGTCTATGCACCCGGCGAGGTCTATCGCGTGGCCGGGGCCTTCCGCACGGCGACCCAGATCGTCTTTTCTCCCGAGGAAACGATCCGGCACGCCGCTATCGGCGACAGCGTGGCCTGGGAGGTCGCCGCCGAAGGCTCGGTCCTCTTCCTCAAGCCCCGCGAACGCCACCAGACCACCAATCTCCTCGTGGTCACCGACCGCGCAGGACAGGCCCGACACTACGCCTTCGAATTGGTCGCCCGTGACCCGGGCGCGCGCGCATCCATCGCCTATCAGATCCGCTTCCTCTATCCCGATGAGGATCAGGCCCGCGCCGCCGCCGGCCTGGCCCATGCCGCCGACCTCGCGGAGCAAAGCCTCGTCAGCCTGGAGCTGCAGCAGGGCGCGATCCAGGGACCGCGCAATCTCGCCTATTCGGTCCAGGGCGATGTCCAGCTTCAGCCCAGCGAAGTGAGCGACAACGGCCGCTTCACCCTCCTGCGTTTCCCTGGCGTCCAGGCCATTCCGGCCCTCTTCGAGGTCGGCGAGGACGGAAGCGAGCGGCTGATCCCCTACGATGTCCGCGGAGAGTTCGTGGTCATCCATGGGACAGCGCGCGGCCTGCGCCTACGTCGCGGCGCCTCGGTGCTCTGCATTTTCAATGACGCCTACGACCCCCGCCGCGTCGCCACGCCCGGCGGCACGGCCTCTCCGATGGTCGAGCGCGCCCCGACCGGAGGCCGGCCATGACCGCCGGGCCGATGCCCCCGCCCGACGCACCAGACCGTCCCGAGGCGCCGCCGAACGGTCAGGACCGGGGAATATCCCCCATCGCGGGACGGCTGGGCGGACGCCAGGGACGGATGATCACCCTGGCCGCCTTGGCCGCCGGCTGCGGCGTCTTCCTCTTCGCGACCTGGGACCGGGGCGACGCCCGGAATCGGAAATCTCCGACCGCCGACGAGCCAGCGCGACAAGGCGCGCCCTTCGAACCGGCCCGCCGAACAGCGCCACCGTTTCTCTCCGACGCCGCCGACGATCCCTATGCCCCGCCGGTGATCGACGAGGGCGCTCCTCTGCCTGCGATCGAGCCGTCGCAGGACACGGCCAGCGCCGCGCCCGCGGGCGTCTCGGCGGTCGAACAGAGGCGCGTGCTGGCCGAGAGCGCCCGGCGGGCGCCCCTGCTGGCCTACAGTCGCTCCGGCCGAGCCTCCTCCAGCGCCGATCACGCGACGCCCCTGCCCGTCGCCGCGCCCCAAAGCCCGACCTCGCTCGACGAACTTCGCCGCCTCAGCCCGATCGGCCAGGCCCAGGCCGGCCGTCTCCCGGATCGCAACCTCCTGATCACCGCCGGGACCAGCCTGCCCTGCGTGCTGCAGACCGCCATGGACAGCGCCACGCCGGGCTACGTCAGTTGCGTGGTTTCCCGCGACGTCTTCTCAGACAATGGCGCCGTGGTGCTGATGGAACGCGGGACGCGGGTTCTGGGCGAGTATCGCGGCGGGCTTGAAGCCGGTCGTCGCCGGCTCTTTGTCCTGTGGACGCGGGCTGTCACCCCGACTGGCGTGGCGGTGGCGCTCGCCTCGCCCGCCACCGACGCCCTGGGCCGCTCCGGCTTCGACGGCGAGATCGACACCCGTTTCTGGGACCGCTTCGGCGGCGCCCTTCTGTTGTCGATCGTCGACGACGGCGTCTATGCGGCGGCCGGCCGCGGTCAGGAATTCCAGTCCTCGGCGCGGGTCCCGTCCGACGCCGCCGCCGTCGCCCTGCAGAACTCCGTCGCCATCCCGCCGACCCTGCGCAAGGCGCAAGGGTCAGAGGTCTCCATCTTCGTCGCCCAGGATCTGAACTTCGCGGGCGTCTATCGCCTTCGGCCGCGCTGATGGAGGACACCGCCGTCCTCGACCACTACCTGGCGCCGCTCCGCCCCTTCCTGGAGCCGGACGCGGTCACGGAGGTGGTGGTCAATCGTCCCGGCGAGGTCGGGGTCGAAGCGGCCGGGCAATGGTGCTGGCATGAAGTCCCCGATCTGACCGAGGCCTGGCTGCGCACCCTGGCGGTCGCCACGGCGGCCTTCACCCGGCAGGACGTCGACGCCGAACATCCGATCTGCTCCACCGTCCTGCCGGGAAACGAGCGGTGCCAGATCGTTCTGCCGCCTGCCGTACCGAGCGGCGCCATCTCCCTGACCATCCGCAAACCCTCCCGCCGCCGCATGGGGCTTGAGGACTTCGAAGCCGCTGGCCTGTTCGCGGCGGCGACAGCCGTGAGAGGCGACGAGGTCGATCCGACAGACACCGCCCTCGCCGCCCTGCGCCAGGCCGGAGACTGGCCCGGCTTCTTCCGGCTGGCGGTGGAGAGCCGGCGCAATATCCTCATCTCCGGCGCCACAGGCTCGGGCAAGACCACCTTCGCCAAGGGTCTGGTGGAGCTGATCCCGGCCCATGAGCGGCTGCTGACCATTGAGGACACGCGCGAACTGGTCGTCCCCCACCGCAACGCCGTCCATCTGCTCTACGCCAAGGACGGTCAGGGTCTGGCCAAGACCGGTCCCAAGGACTTGCTGGAAAGCGCCCTGCGCATGCGGCCGGACCGGATCCTGTTGCAGGAACTGCGCGACGGCGCGGCCGCCTTCTTCTTCCTGCGCACCGTCAACTCGGGCCACCCCGGCTCGATCACCACCGTGCACGCGGACTCCGCCGCCCTGGCCTTCGAACAACTCACCCTGCTGGTGCGCGAGTCCGAGGGCGGCCGCGATCTGCCGCGCGACGATATCCGCAGCCTGCTGCATCTGATGGTGGATGTGGTGGTCCAGATGAAGAAGGTCGACGGCCGCTTCCAGATGACGGAGGTCTGGCATGACCCCGCTCGCA
>JBAZPX010000033.1:0-4577 GCA_041645555.1 Patescibacteria group bacterium | reverse complement strand
GCGCTGGGGCAGGTAAAGGTTGCCCGTGTGCCTGAGCAAGACCAGGCAATGGGCCTCGTAAAGATGGATGATAGGACCGGCATCGCAGACGATGGTTCTCATTTTGCCGCATGAGCCTCTTTGATGGCCCAGGCGATGTCTTCCCGGGCGAAGCGCTCCATCAGGTCAACCCGGTTGCGGCGGACAAATTCCGACATGGCCGCCAGGATGACATCCGGCTCGGACATGAAAAAACCGGACTGGACATAATCATGGATGCGCTCGGCCAGATGGTCCGGCACGGTGATCGATAGCGTTTTCACGAGCTGTTACCTCCCTTCTTCTAAAATATTATAGTAGCTTCCTTATCATTTTTTGTGGTCATCCGCAAGCCCCACAGAGCCCGCCGGTCACGATTATGTAAGCTCTTTTGTCCCTTCTCCACCGGGATAACCAATCGAGTTTTTCAGCCATTGCGATTCCATCAGTCTCCCGAATTCACAGCGTCCCTCAAAACATTAGACGGTTTGAATTTGACAACCCTTCTTGCGTCAATGGTCAGATCGGCCCCGGTCTGAGGGTTCCGGCCCTTTCGCTTCTTCTTGGCTTTGACCGTCCATTTGCCGAATCCGGAGATCATGACGGAATTCCATTTGTCCAGATCATCCTTGATGATATCAAAGAGGCTTTCAACAATACGGAAGCAATCTTTCTTGGGGATACCGAACTGCTCGTAAATGGATTCGATGATATCAATCTTCGTCAGACTCATGGTTGTTCTCCTTTTCCGCACCGCAGTGCGTTTTTATTCCCCCATCTGCCTTGCTTTTTTCGCTTCCCTTGCCGCAGCGAGCTTCTCTCCCAAGCCCCTATCCAGGGCCATCTGACGTCTCTTTGCAACATATTCCGTGGCTGCCAACGGCTGGTCCTTGGGGACATTGAACTGCTTTCTGTACTGACCAGGCTTCAAATCGTGGGCCGTTGCGATATGACGTTTCAGGGTTGTCATGCCCTTCTTTCCGCAAATCATGCAGGCCACCTGATCCGGCTTGAATGCCTCTTCGATGGTCAGGGCCGGCGCCGGCGGGATAACAGGCTTTTCCTCGGCAATTGCTGCGACAGTTCCCTGCGCTTTTCTACCCTGTTTCTTGGGTTCCTGGGCTGAGATTTCAATTTTACCCTTTGCCAGTCCTTCCAGTGTCGCATAGACCATTTTGATTTCCTTCAACAGGCCGTCCGACGACATTTCGGTCATTGAAGCGTGGGCAATAACGATGTCCGCCGTTAATTCGAGTAGATCTGAAGCCATGGTGTGTCCTCCTGATTTTTGGGGTAGTCTTTCATGTTTTCTGATTACTAAAGCTTTTTCCCGACATAGGCAAGAAAAATTGTTTGCATTCGATGTGTCTCAATTGAAAGCGAAATACGGCGGGCGGTTCTACCGCACGTGGAAATACTACCTGCTTTACTGCGCCGGCTCCTTTCGCGCCCGGCATGTTCAACTTTGGTAAATCGTCTTCTCAAAGCATGGCGTCCCCGGAGGCTATAAAACCATTCGGTGAGGTGCGATGAGGCGATGAACGCTATGCCGGCTACAACAGGTTCACAAGGGATTGTTACAAAATCATGGATCGTATACA
Source organism: Patescibacteria group bacterium (assembly GCA_041645555.1). Taxonomy (GTDB): domain Bacteria; phylum Patescibacteriota; class Patescibacteriia; order Patescibacteriales; family JAQTRU01; genus JAQTRU01. The sequence goes on along the minus strand of JBAZPX010000033.1, from coordinate 2,958 downwards.
GGGTGCTCAAGCAACTCAATGCCGTGGCCAAGATCACCGGCCTCATCTCCAACGTGACCCACAGGCTGAATTGCAGCCCCGGGAAATGATCACTTTAGACCAGACGACGGAGGCGAGCGCTACGCTCCCGACACGCCAGATCTGCCCGTTGAGTGATGCCGAGAGTCTGCGAGAATGCGATCCCCATCGGCGCTGCGGATCAGCGGCTGACGTACACGCGAGCTTGCTCGCGGGGAAGGCTGACCGCTGCAGCCGCTTGATGGACTGGCGCGAAGCGCCAGGACAAAAGCGGATGGCAATCAGCAGCGCCGATGGCTCGGCGCGAAGCGTCCGAGCCATCCCTGATTGAAGCGACCAGGGCAATGAAATGAATATCAGTCGACCTCGACCTCACAAGTCAACAGCTCCAACTGAAATAAAGAATGCCGAATACTATTTGAAATATTGCCCAGAATTGAATATAAATGACCCGATAGGAAGAGAGTCGATAAATTAGAAAGCCCAATAAATTGAATAAACAACCCCTGATATACATCTTTATTTCGGCTGCCCTGTTTGGAATCAGCCCGCCTCTTGCCAAGCTGCTTGTGAAGAACATCCCCCCGGTTGCCTTGGCTGGATTTCTCTATTTCGGTGCTTTTGCCGGGCTTTCTCTATATTCGATCATGAGGAGGATCGTTTCTACTGAAAACATAAGAAGCGCCAACCTAAAAAAGGGAGATTTCCCTTGGCTGTTTGGCGCCGTAATTTCCGGGGGGATTATCGCTCCAATATGTCTGATGTTCGGATTAAGCCAGATTTCCGGTTTTACCACATCATTGCTGCTGAATCTGGAGGGGATTTTTACCGCTGTTGTTGCCGTTATCTTTTTCAAGGAGAAGGCGGGAAAGAGATTGTGGCTGGCGTTGATGTGTATGACCGCGGCGGGGGTGTTCTTAACGTGGGATTCAAGCCAGGGTAAGTTTAACTTCCTCGGCCCCTTATTGGTTACCCTTTCCATGATATGCTGGGGCATAGATAATAACCTGACCCGAAACATCTCAACACGAAATCCAATACAGATCACCTGTATTAAGGGATTTGTATCGGGTTTGGTATCGATCTCTCTGGCATATACTCTCGGGATGGCCATTAAATGGGATTTAACCATTTTTTATGCTCTGTTACTGGGCTCTTTCAGCTATGGTATCAGCCTTGTGTTTTTCATAAAAGCTCTCGAAGGGTTAGGTTCTTTCAGAGCAGGTATATTTTTCAGTCTTGCCCCTTTTATAGGTGCCGTCACATCCCTCATATTGCTTCAAGAGTGGATCGGTTGGGTAATGTTCCCGGCGATGATGCTTACTGTCGCTGGTTTCTGGTTTATAAGCACTGAAAATCATTTGCACCCGCACTTACATCAAGAGGCGGATCATACGCATTTGCACAATCACAAGGATATGCATCATATTCACGAACACGCAGAGTTCGCCCAGGAGCCGCATGTTCACGAACACAAGCACCTTGAAGAAAATCATGTTCATCCCCACTGGCCAGACACACATCACAGGCACGTACATTAACCATTGAGCCAGTCCATGAAAAGGAGAATCCTTCATATCGACATGGACGCCTTCTTCGCCGCTGTTGAGCAAAAAAGGAGACCGGAGCTCGCAGGAAAACCCGTTGTCATCGGCGGTCAGGGAGATCCATCCAAAAGGGGCGTTGTCTCGACTGCCAATTACGAAGCCAGAAAATATGGCGTTCACTCCGCCATGCCCATGAAGACCGCATATAAGCTGTGTCCTCATGCGGTATTCCTTCCGGTAGATTACGAGGCTTATTCATCTGCTTCCGTAAAATTCAAAGAAGTTCTCCGAACCGTCAGTCCGATTATGGAAGATGTCGGCATTGACGAGGCGTATCTGGACGTTACGGATATACCGGTCACCAACGAAGAGATCACAGGGCGGATCAAGGCCGGGATCAAAGAGAAGACAGGCCTCACCTGTTCCATTGGCATTGCGTCCAACAAACTTCTTGCCAAGATCGCATCAGACATGCGGAAGCCGGATGGAGTCACCGTTCTGATGGAGGCCGACGTTGAAACGAAGCTCTGGCCGCTGCCCGTCAGAAAATTATACGGCATAGGCCCGAAAACGGAAGAGCACCTGAAGGGCATCAACATAGAAACCATCGGACAGTTAGCCGCATTGCCGCTGGAAAAGCTGTTAGAGTATTTCGGCAATTCTTACGGTCAATACCTTTATGAAGCGGCCAGAGGCATCGATGAAAGCCCTCTGGTCACCCACTGGGAACCGAAATCATTCAGTCGCGAAACCACTTTTCAGGAAGATGTGAGGGATTGGCAAGTGATCGCCAGAACACTCGCCGATCTTTCCAAAGATGTCGTTCAAGATATGCAGGGACATCAGTATAAGGCAAGAACGATCACCATAAAGATCCGATTCAGCGATTTCGAGACATTCACGAGGGCGATGACGATCTCTGATTATACCGATTCGGAAGAAGAGATCAGAAAAGCGGCGTTCGCCTGCCTGAAAAGAATTGAGCTCAAAAAGAAGATCCGGCTGGTGGGTGTGAGGGCCAGTAATTTCCAGGGCAAGAATAAGGATGACCGGCGCCATTCGGAAGTACTCGACAGGCTGATCTAACTGAGGAAGCTGTATTTACACGATACGCTCCCCGGTTGCGATGATTTCCCTGACGAACGGATCAAGGACCTCTTGATTGACAACGCCCAAGGGTTTGGCTTATAGTGCGCCACCGGAAACAAAGAAGAAAAATCATAGAGGGAGGGAAGCGATGTGCGGCATAGCGTATGATCTGGAGGGGAAGGTGGTCGTCGTGACGGGGGGGAGCAGGGGGATCGGCCTGGAGCTGGCCCGGAACTTCCTCGAGCAGGGCGCCCGGGTGGTTATCTGCGGTCGGAAGGAAGAGAACCTCAAGGCCGCCGTGCAG
>JBAZPX010000032.1:0-4677 GCA_041645555.1 Patescibacteria group bacterium | reverse complement strand
GCACGGGCATCGGCGGCGCTTGGTGGCTGGGTGAAGAAATTTATCGGGGCAGCCACGGTGCGAGCGGCGAACCGGGCCGGATGATTATTGATCTGGAAAACGATATTGAGCTAGAAAGGGCCTACCAGAAGCTCGCGCAGAATAATCCGGCCAATTTAGCCGAGGAAGCTTTCCGCGGGGACACTTTAGCCCAGAAATCTTATGAAGAAATCGGCCACTGCTTAGGCGTTGCTTTTGCTAATATTATTAATTTGCTTGACCCGGAGGTAATTATTGTCGGCGGCAGCGTCGCGGAGTCAAGCGAATTATTCTTTTCCAAAATCAAAAAAACCATGCGCGCTTATATCATGCACCCGGAAGCGAAAAAGATTAAAATCCTGAAAGGTAAATTGGGCCAAAACGCCGGCGCCATCGGCGCGGCCTTACTGATAAAATAATTTTTCATATTCACCTCTAAAAATTTTTTAAATCCAGTTGAAAAACGTAAGATTATGGACAATTACCAAAGCCCAAAATGGCAAATTTTTGTCAGCCGGCCCACTTCTATCCTTAAACGGGATTTTATGAAGTGGGTTTATTTAGAATTAGGGAGAATCAAGGGCTTAAAACTTACAAAACTGGCGGCGATTGGCAACGATAAGGAAATGGACGTTTTCGTGGATAAAAAAGAAGATGCGGCAAACTACCGGCAAACCATAAAACATTACCGGACCGGAAAAATTAAAAAAACTTTTTCCGAGTATCAAAAATTAATTGAAAACTACCGGCCGCAGGGCCGCACCCTGCCCGAACAATGTCTCAGGGCCATGAAAGAGGTTGGTCCGATTTTGATTTACTCATATTATGTTGAAAGACTGGCAAATCTGGGAAAAAGCGGAGAAAAAGACAAGCTGATTGAACTTAATGGACAATTGCGGGATCTGGGAGCAAAAATTATTTATCCGCTTTATAACGATACCTATAAATTTTTGCGAAAAAAGTATAAGCGCAAGCTGATTGACAACTGCACTATCGCGGAATTGCCAAAATCTATCAGCCGGGCCGAAATTAACGAGCGCAAAAAGTTTTATATTTTTATCGGCATAAGGAAGGACACGAAGATATACGCCGGAGAAGCAAGCAAAAAATTTTTAAAGCGGAATGGTTTCACGAAAGTGAAAAAAAATAAAGTAGACGAAGCTAGGGGTTTGCCGGCCTGCCCCGGGAAAGCAAGAGGAAGAGTAAAAATAGTGCGCCGGTTATCTGATTTTAAAAAAAGCGATGGAAAAATTATTGTGGCCCGGGACACAATAATTGAATATACCCCCTACCTTAAAAAGGTTCTGGGGTTAGTTACTGATATTGGCGGGGTTAGCTGCCACGCCGCTATTACGGCCCGCGAATTCAATATCCCCTGCGTGGTCGGGACAAAATTTGCCACCCAGATCTTTAAGGACGGAGACACGGCGGAAATTGATGCCGTAAACGGAGTAGTTAAAAAATTGTAGCCTACTTACATTTCTCTTTGTTTAGGCCGCCGCCTCCAAATCAGGACGACGGCTTTTTTATTAAGCCCTTTTAAAATTTAAAAAAGCCTCGACCGTTTCCGGCAGAGGCTAATCTTTGTCCTTATTCTTTGCCCTTAATATACAACTGCATAACTGCGGCAAAACTTGGATGCTGTCGGCGACCGAAACTGGCATCAACTGTAAATTTGAAATCACTATCATTGGCCTGTATGCCTACCGTCCATTCCTGATTATCTTTCTGGGTAGTCCGATGGAGCCGCGTATTAAGGCTAAGCCAAGAAAATAGGTAAGAGCTAGACGCATACCATCCCCACTCCTTTAAATCCGTCCTGCCCATACTCGCTAACTGTATTTCTAAAGCCGACAGCGGCTTGAATGTACCCCGGATAAAACCCGCCTGCCTTAAAAAGGTCGGCTGTTTTCCTGTTTGCCCAGCGATTTCTAAACAAAAAGCTGACAGGGGAGTAAAAGAAATGTATCCGGCCACATCCTTAGCCTGATTATCTTCAGGAGTATTACGACCAGTGCCGTTGACAAGACAAACATAATAAAGAAATGTTTTTCGCTCTCCATATACCGCCAGACCAATGTCATCCGGATTAGCGACGTAATGCTGGTAGAGCGCGTAAGAGGTAAATTTATTTTCCTCCGGTTGGGGTTCAATGTACTTGATCGGATTGGAAATCTGCCCGGCTAAGATAGTCGCGAGCGGATTTAAAGAATAGCCGATATACGCTTTTTGAATCGGATTGCCATCAAACGGCCGCAGTTCCAGAGTAGCAGATAATTTCTTACCAAGCCTGCCGTCCAAAAAAAATTTCGAGAACGGCAGGCTGAAACCTTGCTTCCCCGTGCTGGCCTTCACCTGGAAATAGCCAGAGCAGGAGACGTTCCATTTCTGTCCTTCCCCTACACTGGTGGTATCCTGAACACCAGTGGCGCCTTGAGCCAACGCCGCCGTATTGAAAATGAACAATACTGCCATTACTACTAAACAATGGCTGGCCATGATTTCCTCCTAAGTTTATTGTTTAAAAGGATAACCGGGTATCTTATCATAATTTAATTAAAGTGTCAAGTATTTCGACACTTTATATCAAATTGAGCAAACAATAATAAAATGGTATAGTTATCTTATGAAAGACCGGACCGCCATAAAAATAATAAAACAATTCGGCTTTACTGAATCGCAAGCAAAATTATTTTATGCCGGATTTGCCAATGGTCCGTCCCTAATGTCGCATTTAGCCGAGAAAGCGATAATTCCTCGCGGCACAGCCTATTATTTGATGTCAGAATTACAACGACGCGGTTTTTTCACCGCCAAAAAACATGGCAAACGGACAGTTTATGTTGCGGCTTCGGGTAAACGCCTATTACAGATGGCCCAAGAACGCGAAAAATTAATAAAAAAATTAATCTATCAAACCAAAAACTTATAATTTTCGCTTGAGCCGCCGTTCTAACCAGAGTGGCGGTTTTTTTATTAAGTTATTTTAAAATTTTAATAAAAAAATTCCGCCAAGGTGATGCGCCTTGGCGGAGTTAATAGCATATGAAACGGCGGATTGGTCAGGTAGCCCAAACCCTTACAATATCCCTGAAGTAGACGAAGGTGCCGAGGCCATCTTGCACCTGAAAACCATCGTTATTGATTTTTCCGATCTCGGAGGTTGCGATGATGGTGCCGATCTCGGCTATCAAGAAGCTGTCCTGTTTACCGCCTTCATACTCAACGTTAACCATGTTTTCCTCTGAGCTGCTGGCGGCTGTGCAAGCGACATTAAACTCTACAGCGGTGATCATATTGATCCTCTTTCTGATAAAGTGACAAGGCCAATAAAGCGCCTAATATCAAAGTGGTTCAAGTTCAAAGACGATGACGCCGCGATGTTGGTCACGGCTGCCATGAACCTGCCTTAATTCAGAAAGTATTTTCTGGCGATTTGCTCCGGGTAAAATTCTGGCTATAGTCTCCTTCTTAAGCATCTCGTCAAAGTTATTATACCTTCTAATTAACTTCACTCTTCTTTCGCAGGTATTATTAAAAATAATAACATCCCCGACCATAATCCTTGCGAAGAACCCTGAACCAACTCGAACCTCTAAATCTTTGCTGCCATCCGCGATGGACGACAATAAAAATTTTTTAACGAACACCTTATATGTTGTCGCCATTGTTTCCTCCCCTTTTTATAAAGAATATATCACTTTATTATAAAAACCATACCTTGTCAACTAAAAAATATTTTTATTGACACAAAATCACCTATATGCTATTATCCTTTATATAAAGGCTAGTTGTTAATATGACAATTAGCCTTTTTTCTTAGCTCCTACGAATTACGAATTAATACGAATATACGAATTTTAGAAATAATCGTTTTTTTGGTATTCGTAAATTCGTAACAGATTTGTAATTCGTAGAGAATTACTAATTAACTATTTACTAATCACAAAAATATTATGTCCGATCTATCAAGCGCCATAAAACAAATCTGCGAGGAAAAAGGGTTAGATGAAAAATCCGTTATTACCACGATTGAATCAGCCCTGGCCGCGGCCTACCGCAAAGATTTTGGCGAAAAAAACCAGAACATAAAAGTGGAATTTGACCCGGAAACCGGAAAGTCAAAAGTTTTTGATTCCAAAACCATCGTGGAAGATATGCCCCCCGATGCCGATGTAGGGACAGCTGGTGTAGAGGCGGCTGGTCAGCCGCCTGAGGAAGCGTCTAAAAAACCAAAGAAAAGCAAAAAAAAGGTAGAGACGCAAAATCTTGCGTCTGAAGATGTAGGGGCAAAAAATCTTTTGCCCGACGCTGCCGTAGGGACAGGGACAGCTGGACAGCTGTCCGAAGATTCAGCCCCTGTTGCCGAGGAAAGGAAATTTAACCCCAAAACCGAAATCCAAATAAGCGACGCCAAAATGATTAAAAAAACCGCTAAAGTCGGGGACGAAATAAAAACCAAGCTGGAAATTCCGGCCGCTTACGGCCGCATGGCCGCCCAGACCGCCAAGCAGGTTATTGTCCAGAGACTCAGGGAAGCGGAGCGGGAAATGATTTTCGGAGAATTTAAAGGTAAAGAGAAAGAAGTCGTGAGCGGTGTAATCCAGCGGCACGAAGGCCGGTTTGTTTTAGTTGATTTGGGCAAGGCTGTCGGCTATC
>JBAZPX010000031.1:0-4979 GCA_041645555.1 Patescibacteria group bacterium | reverse complement strand
CTCGCAAACGCCTCGCCCGCAGCTAGGGCGGCGGCGTACGCCGTCGCCGGCCTCACGCTTGCCGGCGTCGGCGCGACGCTGACCCTGATCATCGCCCTGGCCGGAACGGGACAGCTGGCTTCCGATCTCGACTGGGTCAGGATCCCAGCCTGGGTCTGGCGATCACGCCAGGATCCCGGGCTGTCGCGCTGGCTGGGCGTCGGCGCCGGCTCAAGCGCCCTCCTGCTTTCCGTCATGGCCGCAGCGGTTGCCCTTTCACGCCGCCGACCGCTCCATGGCGCCGCGCGCTGGGCGAACGGCGCGGAGATCGCTCGGGCCGGGCTCCGGGCGCGATCAGGCATCGTGATCGGCCAAGCCAAGGGCCGTCCCCTGGTCTTCGACGGCCCCGAGCACGTGCTCCTCCATGCCCCCACCCGCACCGGCAAGGGCGTCGGCGTGGTCATTCCCAATCTCCTGACATGGTCGGGCTCGGTCGTGGTCCTGGACGTCAAACAGGAGAACTGGGCCGCCACCGCCGGCTACCGCGCCCGCTGCGGCCAGACGGTCTGGCGCTTTGATCCCCTCGACCCGCAGGGGCGGACCGCGCGCTACAATCCGCTCGGCCACATCAACCGGCGCAACCCGGTCGAAACGCTCGACGAACTCCAGAAGATCGCGACCATGCTCTTCCCGGCCCCGGAGCACGCCGACCCCTTCTGGAACGAGGCGGCGCGGACCGGCTTCATCGGCGTGGGCGCCTATGTGGCCGAGACGCCGGACCTGCCCTTCACCCTCGGCGAGATCTTCCGCCAGCTCACCAGCGGCGATCCCCGCGGGCGCTTTCCCGCCCTGGTCGAGGCGCGCGCCAGCTCCGAACGCCCCCTGTCGTCTTATTGCGTCGCCGCCCTCATCGACTTCGCGACGGCCGGCGAGAACACCTTCGCCTCCATCAAACAGACCATCACGGCGCGCATGGCGCTCTGGCTAAACCCCCTGGTCGACGCCGCGACATCATCCTCGGACATGGACCTGAGGACCCTGCGCTCCCGCCCGACCTCCATCTACCTCGGCGTTTCCCCCGACAATGTCGCGCGCTGCGCCCCGCTCTACAGCCTCTTCTTCCAGCAGCTCGTGGATCTGAACACTCGCCGTCTGCCGGATCGTCGGGCCGAGCCTCTGGAGGTCCTGATCCTGCTCGACGAGTTCGCCCGCCTCGGCCACGCTGGCGTCCTCGCCCGCGCCTTCGCCTATGTGGCCGGCTACGGCCTGCGCCTCCTGCCCGTCCTGCAAAGCCCTGCCCAGCTCCGGGCCATCTACGGGCCGGACGTCGCCGAGGAGATCATGTCGAACTGCGCCGTCGAGATCGCCTTCGCCCCGAAGGAGCTCCGGACGGCCCGGGACCTCAGCGAACGGCTCGGCGCCTATACCTATGCCGCCCTGTCCCGCAGCCGGCCCGCCATGCTGGGCGCCGGAAAGCGCTCGGTCACCCTGTCCGACCAGAAGCGCCCCCTGATGCTGCCCCAGGAACTGATGCAGATGGACGCCGGGGCGCTTATCGTCCTGAAGGCCGGCCTGCCGCCCATCCTCGGCCGCAAGCTTCGCTTCTTCACCCACCCAGCCCTGAAGCGCCGCCCCGTCGCGCCTCCGGATGTGCCGCCTATACCTCGGCCGGCCACGCCCCCGCCCCTTCCAACACCGACCTCCCTCCAACCGACCACCGTAAGCGACGACTGGAGCTTCGAGGGTCTCGTCCGTTCGCTTGAGCAGGAGGGTGCACCCCTGCCGCCGCCCCAGGGCGCCGACGAGGCCCAGGTCGCCGCCTGGGTGGACGCCGTCATCGACCATGCGGTCGCCCCGCGGGACCGCACTGACGGGAGAGACTGATGGCCAGCAACAGAACCGCCGAAACCCCAGGCCGCGAGACGGAAAACGGGCTCGGCCCGCTGCCCGGCCGTTCCCGGAAAGCGACGCCGATCTCGCGTCGCAAGGGCGACCTGCCCGAGGGGCTGGAGACGAAATACCTGGTCGAGCACGACCGGAGAGGCAGAGCCGAACGCTTCCACCGGGACAACCGGGGCGAAGACGCTCTTTTCCGGGATCACGGCCGGCGCCTGACCGCGCGCGAGCCCTATCCGGACGTGGTCAGGGACATGCTGCGGATCGCCGAGCACCGCGCCTGGCGCGAGATCGTCGTCAGCGGCGATCCGGCCTTCCGGCGAGAGGTCTGGGTCCAGGCTCAGGCCCTAGACCTCCAGGTGCGGGGCTATCGTCCCCGGGAGATCGACCGTCAGGCGGCGGAGCGGAAAACACCGACCGGCAAGACAGCCCGAAAGGACAAGGATCGGGCCCGGGCTGAGGCTGATGCCCCGACAAGGATGGCCCAGGTCGCGATCGCCGTTCGCACCCTCATCCGGGACCCCGCCGCTCAGGCCCGTTTGATGCAGCGCGCCGTCGTCCGCGTGATCCGCCACCTCGACGCCGGCAGGCGTTTCGAACGCGAGGCTGGTCAAACCCAGTCACGCAGGCGAGACCGCGAGCGTTGACGCACAAACATTCTTATATGAACGATTACGCTCCAACTGCGAAACAAATGTCCATATATAAGCGATACCGGAGACGCCATATGGACTCCTCACAATCGTTCATATATAGACGTTATCATGCCCTATGAGCGATAAACGTTCATATATGGAGGATTGCATGTCGCGCGCCGAGGCAGAAATCAATCGCCAGGCTGAACGTCTGGGTCGCGGACTGGCGGCTGAACGCCTCAGCCGGAATCTCACCCAGGCGCAGCTTGCGACCGAGGCGGGGCTCTCCCTCAGCACCCTGCGCCGTCTGGAAGATGGAAAGAACGTCTCCCTCGACAACCTCATCCGCGTGATGGACGCCCTGCAGATCGCCGGCCGCCTCGACGCCCTGACGCCCGCCCTGGACATCCGCCCGGTCGAACGGGTGCGCCCGGCCGGCAGGGAGCGCCAGCGCGCGGCGCCCACAACCTCGCCCCCGCCCGCCTCCCGCTGGGCCTGGGGCGACAAGCCATGACCGACGCCACCATCCGCCTCTGGGGCACCGACATCGGCGCCGTCAGCTGGGTCGAAGAGCGCGGCCACGCCGTCTTCCAGTACATGCCCGACTTCCTCGGCAGCGGCGTGGAGCTGGCGCCCCTCGCCATGCCGCTGAATGCGGCCCCCTACGCCTTTCCGGAACTGCCGAGAGACGCCTTCAAGGGCCTGCCGGGCCTCCTGGCGGATTCCCTTCCCGACAAATACGGCAACGCCCTGATCGACGCCTGGCTCGCGCGCGAAGGCCGGGACACCGCCAGCTTCAACCCCGTCGAACGCCTCTGCTACATCGGCACGCGCGGCATGGGCGCGCTCGAGTTCCACCCGACCGTCCTCAAGGCCGAGCGCCGTTCGCGCCCGATCCAGATCGACGCCCTCGTCGATCTCGCCAACCAGGTCCTCGACGCCCGCGCCGACCTGCATGGCGTCCTGTCCGGAGAGGACGACCGGGATACGCTGGAGGAGATCCTGCGCGTCGGCACCTCCGCTGGCGGCGCACGCGCCAAGGCCGTCCTCGCCTGGAACGCCACGACCGGCGAGTTCCGCTCAGGCCAACTCCCTGCGGATGCAGGCTTCACCTACTGGCTGATCAAGTTCGACGGGGTGAGCAACAACCGCGACAAGGAACTGGCCGATCCCCAGGGCTTCGGCCTGATCGAATACGCCTTCTCCCGGATGGCGGCCGACGCTGGCATCGACATGTCCGAGTGCCGCCTTCACCAGGAAGGCGGCCGAAGTCATTTCATGACCCGGCGCTTCGACCGGACGTCCACGGGCGACAAGCTGCACATGCAGTCCCTGGCGGCGATCCGTCATTTCGATTTCAACGCCGCCGGCGCCTACGCCTATGAACAGGCCGTCGAGACGATCCGCAGGCTCGGCCTGCCGGTCGTCGACATCGAACAGCAGTTCCGCCGCGCGGTCTTCAACATCCTGATCCGCAACCAGGACGACCACGTCAAGAACATCGCCTTCCTGATGGATCGGACCGGCGCCTGGCGGCTCTCTCCCGCCTATGACGTCGCCTATGCCTACAACCCGTCCGGTCCCTGGACCCGGCAGCATCAGATGAGCCTGAACGGCAAGCGCGACGACTTCGATCTGGAGGACCTCGTCGCCTTCGGGGGCTACTGCGGCTTCAGCCGGAGAAGAGCCCTCGCCCTGGTCGCGGAAGTCAGCGCCCCGGTCTCAGCCTGGCGCGCCTACGCCGACGACGCCGGCGTCTATGAGGCCGACGCCGTCCGCATTCAGCGCGCCCTCCGCCTTGAACTGAAGGCCGCCCGGACCGCCTGACATCGCGTCAGCGGGAACGCCCCCGAGAACCCGGATCCAACGACCGCTTCGCTCCCCCACCAGCGCGGTCCCGGACCGCCGCGATCTCGTCGCGCAGACGCATCCGCCGGGCCTCGGGCTTGGGCAGCCCCCGCACGAAGGCTTCGACCGAACGGCCGAGTTCGCGCTCATGCGGGTCATTCGACCGGGCCAACGCCAGGGCCTCTGCGACATAGGCGCGCCGGATAAGGCGCTGACGCTCGACCGTCTGACGCTCCCAGCTCGCCCCCTCGCCCTCCCCGCGCGCCGCATCGCGCAAGGCGCCCGCAAGCACCTTCGGCATGGGTCCTGCCCCCGCCTCGAACCGCTCACGCGCCTTGCGAACGGGGGTGCGCTCCGCCTTCTGTACGACGCCCCGCGCCCGCCGCGGCGTCGCCTCCGCTTCGACGCCACGTTCCCGCAAGGCTTCGGCGAAGACCTCCCGCCATCTCTGGAGGTCGGCCTTCCTCGGGTTCAACCGCGCGCCCTCACGCCCTGACATCCTGACAGTCAGATGGACGTGCGGATGCCGGTCCTCGTCGTGCAGGACGAAGACATAGGCGAAGCGCTCGCCGAACACCCGCTCCGCGAAAGCCCGCGATGCGTCCTCCACACGAAACGGCT
>JBAZPX010000030.1:0-5271 GCA_041645555.1 Patescibacteria group bacterium | reverse complement strand
CCACCTCTTTATCCTACGGCGTCATTTTCCGGTTGGATTTCAGTTTTCATACCTGGGGGCACGGCTACCGGCAGCTGATCGCATCCTCAAATCCATGGCTTTGGTCCTGACAACCCGACGGTCAGGCGTAGACAATGAAGCAGTCGCGATCTGGAGTACTTCTTCGAGACCATCCCTATCGGAAGGCGGGATTGCCATGAGGCGTTTGGCCTGTTCGTCCTGATCCAACTGTGCAAAGGCTTCGGGTAAACGGTCAAGGGATCCGCAGACGATATGGACGTAGTCCTCTCGTTGCAGATTGGAAACAAGCAAAGCCTCGGCCGGTAGGTGTTCAAGATCCTGGGTCAGGATTCTTCGACCGCTTCGCCGCCGCTCACCATGCTTCATGTCTTTGAAGCGGTTCTCCATCAGGTAGTTGGTCCGACTAACGAGCCGTACCCTCATGCCTGCGTTTTTTTTCAGAAGGATCGCGTGGCCCCAGAGATTGGGTCCATGTGTTTCGATGTGTTGAAGGATTATGTCAATGGCTTCGCGGATATCCGGGGCAGGTCCGCGTGCGGGTCGTCGTTGTTTGAGAGAGGTGACCCACGTATCAAACTGATTGCGCATATCCTCGATCTGCTGCGGGGTCTCATCTTCCGGTAACTTTCCGGCCAAGCGCAGGATGTCGCGCATTTCGTCCAATAGCGTAGCGCGACGGCGCAACCGCAGAGCGGTTTGCGAGAATGGCACTTCGCTTTCAACAGGCACAAGAAGTCGGTTGAGCCGCTTGAGAGCACGGACTACCTTTTGATCATCAGGCGGGGTGCGCAAAAATGCGTCTGTGGCACGCAGGGCAATGAGGCACCGGTCGTAGAGGTCAAGATAGGGGCGGTCGAAAGGAAAGTCGTGGCCTGTTGCGTCGGCCGCATAATCCAGAGCCCATTGGCTCATAGCGCGGACAACGGCGATGCCCTCCCGGCCCGATGGGACACGATGGCCAGCCTCGGCCAGCGATTGCCAGGTGCGCACCGCCTTACGGGCATCGTCTACCCCCTCGCCAAGCTCCCGGCCGAGTTCTCGAGTCAGGTCGCGAAGCTTCTGACGTACCCCCGTGCGTCTGAACAGATCCCGCAGTGTGGCGTGTGATGGATCAAGGAGGTCTTTGCCCACATCGGCGAGAAAATGCTGATGGCAGGCCAACACAGGGATGTCCACTCCGATCTCTTCTATTAACTCGTTGATAGCGGGGATCACGGCGCGTCCCAGGTCGCGCATCGCCGCACTGGGAGCACCGAAATAGCGTACCGTCTCGCGCATACAGGGCAAGAGAAGATCCGCATTTTCCGTGGCCACTTTCCATGCACCCAGCACCCACTGCCGCCAACCTGCCATCACCGCAAACAGGGTGCCTCGGCCATGCTCCCCCGTGGCGTCCACATGCATCGGCCAGCCGCCATCGGAGATCAACACGGCTTTCAATGACTCTGAACGAGCGCGGTGAAGCCGATCCAGGTACTGGACGAATCGCTTCGTCAGGTTGCTGATTTCGCCGGTGGAAAGGTGGATACCGTACTCCTTAAGCAGTGTGGTGCGGATCTCTTCCCGCTGCTGGTGTCCAAGAAAACGCTTGACTCCGACACACACCATCACGTCGTAGCCCACCACGCTGGCGGGGAGCAGCAGCCCAGTCAGTGAATGGGTAGTGACCTTGCTCCCATTGGGGTGGTGACAGTCACTGGCGCAGGAATGTACGCTCTGTCGTGCCGCAAATTGTCCATGGGCCAAGGTCTTGCCTTGGCGAGGGGTCGTCTTCTGAACCTCCCATGTCGTGCCGCCACAAACTGGACATGCATTCCTTGGGGCTTCGTGCAAACACACAAAGGAACCTGTGGTACTCTGCAGAACCCCTCGGCATTTCTCTGTGAGCGAGCGTAGGTGCAACCTCAACCCAGCGAGCGTCCCAAGCATTACTGTGGAGTTTTTTTTAAGGCGTTAAGTCCGTAGCAAACGAATACCTGTTCGGCTTCGCTTACACTGACTCGGATCCCTCGGCCATGCAACCGTTGCACCACCTCAGCCGGATCGATCAGCACCTGACTGGCCCGAATCACTTCTATGAGCACCTCAATCACAATGATCACCGACACCTCGAAGACCGGCGCGACCTTAGCGCCAGCGGCCAACCACTCCCCACGCCGCGCCACCTGCGCTTTTGCTCGCGCCCTCTGTGCGCTCACGTACACATACAGCTTCTCGATCTGCTCCCGGTTTACCCGTTTGTCGTGCACCAAGGCAAGGAGAGTGTTGTGAACCCTTATATGCATCAGTGCCCTTAGTTCATGGTGCGTATACCCCGCTTCGGCAGCACCGATTAACTCAACCAGTGTGTTCTTCAACGTCCCGGCGCGAGAAAAGCCGATACCTTTACAGAACCACAACCCGTGCTCGTCGAATTGGGGGATATCGGAGAGGGTGTAGTAACGCCCCGCATGGGTATAGCTCGTCAAATATCCGAGACCATCAAGATCACGGAACAGGCTGCGCCGCGAACGGCCTCCTGCGACTTTTTCAAGCGATGCGAAGTCCAAGCTCTGGTTTCGCCGAAGAAGACGGTCAAGGCGTGTTGACAGCTCGTTCATGCATATCCCTCCCATTATGGCAATATTAGGACTGTACGCTTTCTAATTAGTCCCCATATTGACACAAAAGGATACTGATATGCAAGCTAAATATCTGAAATCACGTCGCGACTATTACATAGATTGGCAGAATTGTGACTCTGGCATTACTCATTTGGATAGCAATATCAGCTCTTTACAGACTCCAACCGGATTGTGACGCCGTAGGAATTACATGTCCCTTGCAAGTAGAGCCTCCAATCTCGTTGTCCTTTGGATATTTTCAAAGCTTTACGGTCTGGCCGGGTTGCGTCTGGGATATGGCGTCAGGCCGGCGAGACTGGCGGATTACCTGCTTCGGGTGAAACTCCCCTTCAGCGTGAATGTTCTGGCCGCAGCGTCTGGAATTGCGGCCCTGGACGATGATGCCTTTCGCAGCGAAACCATCCGCACGGTGGTCCAGGGGCGGGAGATGTTCACTCGCTTTCATTGACGGACCTACAGGCGTGGGCAAAACGACCTTGGCAGGCTGTCTGCTGAATCGGTAAGGTCGGTTTCTGATAGATGGTTACCGTTCCCATACTGACCCATACTGATTGCATTTCTGCGACACAATAGGGGGATACGGGTAGCAGATATGCTGTCCGCAACCCTTTTGAGCGAAGCCTCCTTTTGCTCATCTCACGATATCCAGTGAAGATTATCTCTATTTTACAGACAAGTCGTTCCTGGCATGGATTATGATTATCCCCCTGTCGGTACGAGATTGTTCCGCCGCTGGCGCTGCATATTCAAACGACGCCGGTGATCGGCGGCGGATCACTCATCATAAGACACTGTGGAGGTTTGAAGAGAGAGATGAACTGTGGCGAAAAGAAGAGCGGTTGCGAAGCGGTCGGTGGGCAGGCAGCCGATGAGAAACTCAAGATGTTTACGGAGGATGAGGCGCTTGTCCGTCGCCTCTCCAGGATCAAACACAAGATCCTGGTTCTGTCGGGAAAAGGCGGCGTGGGAAAAAGCACCGTTGCCGTGAATCTCGCTGTGGCCTTGGCCATGGAAGACTGGAAGACGGGTCTTCTGGACGTCGATTTCCACGGCCCCAGCGTTCCCATGCTCCTGCAGCTGAAGGGGGAACTTTTCAAAGCGGCGGACGGGAAGCCATGGCCAAGGAGATGGGCGTGCCCTTCCTCGGCCGAATCCCGATGGACCCGCAGATCGTCGGGGGGTCCGATGAGGGAAAGCCCTTCGTCTATCATCACAGAGAGACCGAGTCCGCCCAGGCCTTCATCCGGGCGATCCAGCCCGTTTTGCAGTTGCAGGAGCAAAGCAAACCTGAGACAGGCCGGATTTCCCGGATGCCTCAATCCATCAAGGAGAAAGAAATGAAAACACTGAAGATCGCCGTTCCCATGGCGGCCGGCTCTCTGTGCCAGCACTTCGGCCATTGTGAGCAGTTCGCCCTGTTCGACGTGGATGCGGACAACAAAACCATCCTGAAAACGACGATGGTCGTCCCACCGCCCCATGAGCCAGGGCTTTTGCCCAACTGGCTGCAGGAACAGGGGGCCGATATCATCATCGCCGGCGGCATGGGATCGCGGGCGCAGGAACTGTTCCTCGGCAAGGGCATTCAAGTGGTCACCGGCGCCTCGTCGGAGGCCCCGGAAAAGGTGGTGGCCGAGTACCTTCGCGGCGAGCTGACGACCGGAGCCAATGTCTGCGATCACTGACACGGAAGAAGGGCGGCCCTGGAGCTGACGCTTCAGTTGAAAAGGACCTTCGACGAAGGGCGGTCGATAAATGACACGATCATGGCGTTTTTCAAAGGTCTCGACAGGTCGATAACCCAGAGCCGTCTGAAGGGAGTCTCATGCAAACGTTGGAAGGCTTCTTCGGATCCGAACAGGCCCTCTCTGATACTTGTTCGGAAAATCGCGTTAAAGCAACAGCGCCACAATCGTTCCTCCGAGAAATACCAAGAGGATGTCCACCTTGAAATACAGGGCGGCGAATGTTGCGGCAAAGAGGATCAGGTGCGGCGCATCCCACTGAACGTCCACCGCAAACGAGCCCACGACGCGCAGAAGCAACCCCACGAACGAGCACAGGATGCCGTGAATCGCGCGGTCGAAATAGGGGGACGAACGGAGGCGCTCAAAATGGGGCGCGATTCCGATCACAATCAGGAAGGAGGGCAGAAAGATGCCGATGGTGGCGATCGCCCCGCCCGGTATGCCGTAGAGGAGATATCCCACGAAGGTTGCCGTGATGACGATCGGCCCCGGGGTCACCTGTCCCAGCACGATGCCGTTCATGAAGGTCCGGGCGTCGATCCATCCGCGGACATCGACGAACTCATGGAGCATGAGGGGAATGGACGCAAGTCCTCCCCCGAAGGCGAACAGATCTATTTTGGCCATCAGGATCGCCAGATCGAAGAAACTCCTCTGTACGAAAAACAGCAGAAGAAGGAATCCCGCAGCGCCGGCGACGAGGAGTCCGAACGAATGATTCGTTCCGGAATGACCGGGAGAAGGGATCGCAGCCGGCCCTGTTTTTTTCTGCCCGGCGCCTGTGATCAAAAGACCGGCGAGGGACGCCAGCACGATCACGAGAATCGGACTGACGTGAAACGCGAACAGGGCGGCGGCCGCTCCGGCGATGAGCATGT
>JBAZPX010000029.1:0-6207 GCA_041645555.1 Patescibacteria group bacterium | reverse complement strand
GGGCGGAAGCTGCAGGGACAGGCTCAGATCGGGGTACCCATTGGAGGCGATGACCGCTCTGAACCGGTCGCTCTGGGTCACGGCGCTGAGGACGCCGTAGCCGCCGAAGCTGTGCCCGATCAGGGCGACACGGTCGGGATCGACGAGCCCGAGGTCGCCGGCGGCGTCGACCGCAACCAGAATCCGGTCCGCGATCCCCGCGGCCGGCCGGCGTTCCCCGGGCGCGAGCGGCAGGCTGACGATGAGTACGGCGTAGCCCGCCCCCGCGATCACGGCCGGATTGTTCTGCATCCGGGTTCCTCCGGGGAGGAGCGCCGACGGCGCGGAACGCGGGGCTGTTCCGGGATAGACCTCCACCACGACGGGCAGGCGGCCCCCTGGCGCCGCGCCGGGCGGCAGGAGAAGCCAGCTTGTCAGGGACTCGCCGGCCGGACCCGCATGAGGCACGGGCACGACGCGTCCCCAGTCGATATCTGACCACCCCTCATTGAGCTCGATGAGAGGTTTGATCCCCTTGGCGGACCGGAGCCGCACCTCGCTTTCGCCCTGGTTCGTGTGGCGGGTGACAAGGAAGTCGGCGTGCGGACTGGCCGCAAGGACCACCTCGTCGGAATCCAGGGGCGTCAGGCAGGCGGGCGTCCCTGATGGGCGTGACAGACAGGCCTGATCGACAAGGGTGCGTTGGCCCATATCCCGGGGCGAGGGATTCCAGCGCACCGGATTGCCCATGTCGGCCATCTGTCCCTGGTCGCGAAGCTGTCCCCGCGCCATGAGGGGGCTGTCCGGCGTGAAACCATGGACCCCGTCAGCGCGCTGGATGGCGGCGCGTCCGTTGATCTCGACGATCCGTTCCGAGGGCTCCCTGACAGGAACAAGGTCGGACAAGGCTGAACCGGCACTGGCCCAGACGCGGGCGCCGTCAGCGGTCCGGGCTTGAACGATCGGCCGGCGGCCGTCCCAGCTTGCAAGGGGAATGGCCACGCCGTCCCAGGTGCGCTGTATCCAGGGTTTCAGCGGGCCCAAATCAAGGGGCTTGGCGCGTCCGCTGGAGGACACCGTCCAGAACTGACCGTCCTCGTCGAAGTCGCCGCCAGGAGGGCGGCCGAAGACGACGAAGGCGTCAGAAGTGGACGACCAGGTCATGAGATACATGGCCAAATCCTGGCCGGGCAAGGGGCTGCGCACGACGCCGCTGTTGAGATCCACGAGGCTCAGCCGTCTTCGGCGGATGGGATCGCCCACCCGGACCGGTCGATCGGGGCGGGGCTGCAGGTCCTCTGCGTCTTCCAGGAGCGCGGCGTGACGGCCGTCCGGCGAGAGCCTGAGATCGAACCACTCACCTTGGGCCAGTTGTCGCGGCGTTGCGGTGCGAACATCCAGAACGACGAGGGTGGAGGGCTCGGCCCGGGTCCGGGACTGCCGGGCCTGGCCGCTCGGGATGTAGACCGCGCTCGCGCCATGGCCGCTGGCGGCCGTGCGCCAGAGTTGTCCCACGCGCTTCTGGACCTTGAACCCGACCCGCATGGCGACAGGCGGATCGTGACGCGGTCGGGCGACGAAAATCAGTTCTGTCGGCGAGCGCCAGGCGACGGTCTGGCCGAACTGGGACATCTCCGGCGTGAAGGGATACCAGGCGATTTCACCGGTCGCCAGAGTCAGAACGCCGAGTTGCAGGTCGTCGGCCGTCACCCGGAACACGGCCATGCGGGCGCCGTCGGGCGAAAAGGGCCCCGAAAGGTGGCCGGCCTCGTGGCCGGGCGTCGCAAGGCGGATCGACGCCCTGTCCTGTGCGACGCGATGGACCTCCAGATCGGTCAGCATGGCGTTGACCATGGTGGACAGATCATAGGATCCGGCTTGGTCATAGGGGCGCTGATGTTCGATCGCGACCCAGGCTCCGTCGGGGCTGATCCGGGTCGTTCCGATGTCCTCGTGAGCAAGCAGGTCGTCGATCGAGAAGGAACGGGGCGTCTGGGCCGCGACCGGCCATGCCGCCGTGGTCGCCAGGGCGAGCGCGAGAAGGGAGCGCCGCATCACCAGGCCTTCGTCAGTTGCAGCGAGATGAAGCGTCCCAGCACATTGGCGTTGGCGGCGTCATAGGCCACGCCTTCCGGCGCGTCATAGAAGGGCGGATCGCGGTCGAACAGGTTCTGCACCGTCAAGGTGAGACCGGTTCCAGCGAGGGGGCCCTGTTCGGGCGTGAAGCGGACCGCGAGGTCGGCGGTCGTCCACGACCCGATGCGTTTCCCGGTCAGGTCGCGATAGGAATTGACGAAATTGACCGAGGGCGAGACGGACCAGGATCCACGCGACCAGGAGGCCGAGCCCCGGCCGCGCAGGCCGACTGGAAAATTGGGCCGGTCGAGCTGGGAGACGCTGGGGGCGTTCGGCGTCGGCCTGGCGTCGAACCGTTCGAGCCAGGTCAGGTTGAGGCCGAGATCGAAGGCGTCCGCTCCGCGGGAGAGGCCGTAGTCGATGTTGAGGTCGGCGCCCTGGACCAGGACGCTCGTCGTATTGACGTAGCGGGCGTCGACGATGGCGCCGTAGGACGAGGCGGGAAACTGGTCGCGCAGTCCGGTCGTGGGCAGGTCGAGAATGGCCTGGATCGCGGCGAGGTCCTCGCTGTCCGTGGGGTTCAGGGTTCTGACGAAGGGCGCGAGGGAAGGGTCGCTCAGCGCCGTGAGGATGCTCTCGCGGGCCGGCTGGCCGATCCGGTTCTGGAAGTCGGTCCTGAAACCGTTCACGCCGACGCGCAGTCCGGGAATGAGGTCGGGACGGATCTCGAATCCGAGGGTCCAGGTGTCGGCCTCTTCCGGCTGCAGGTCCGGATTACCGCCGTAGAGGATCATGGACAGGATCTGCTGCGAGCCGCGCGGAAGGATCGAGGGACTGGCGCTTGGCGCGTCGTGGACCTCGCGCAGGGCGGGAGCCCTGAACGAGCGGCCGTAGTTGGCCTTGAGGCGCAGCGTATCGACAGGATCCCAGACGATCCCGATCTTGGGGCTGGTGGTCTGGCCGACGTCGGCATAGTCCTCGAACCGGGCCGCGAGCGAGAGCTCTAGCCGTTCGAAACCTGCACGACGGTTGCTTGCGCCGAAGACAGGGACGCGGATCTCGCCGAAGGCCGCCGCCACCTGTCTTTCTGTCCTGACTGCGGCCCCGATGGTGGGAGCGAGACCGCTGCTGAACCCGGTGGACTGGCGCCTGAAGGTTTCCTCGCGGAAGGAAAGGCCCGTCGCCAGCCGGAGCGGCCCGCCCGGGAGCTCCAGGAGAGCGCCGGAAACCTGGAAATTGGCCGAGGCGACGCCCGTCCGGCTGTGGGAGCGGGAGTAGCCCGAACTGATGAAGTCGAGCACGGCTGCCGTATTCACCGCCCCGTCGCCGAAGGGGTTCAGATATCCGTCCCGCGAGGGGCTGAAAGGGGTGGCGGGATTGTCGGCGATCGCCCCGAGCGCCTCGCGCAGATAGGTAGACTGGAGCGCCCCGGAAGAGCCGGTCCGGCTCTCCTCCGAGGCGTATGCGACATAGGCGTCGATCCGCCAGTCCGGGGACAGGTCGAAGGCTCCGCCCAGGCTGGCGCCGAAGCTCTCGACCTCGCCGAAGATGCGCGGCGGAGCAATCTGACCTTGGAAGGAATAGGCGATGGTGTGTGAGCGCGCCCCCGTCGGAGAGGCGAAATACGGGTTGGCGTTGGTCACCGTCAGCAGGGTGCTGATGGGAAAGGAGTGGGTTTCGTAGTTCCGCTTGCCGTATCGGGCGTCGGCTGTGATCTCGAGCCGGTCGCCGAGGCTCTGTCGCCAGAGGGCGTAGCCGCTGTGACGGGTTTGCCGCGGCAGGACGTTGATGCCTGCGCGCAGGTTTTCGAGATTGACCTGCCCGGGCAGGAAGTCGCCGGGCTGAAGTCCGACGCCTGACTGCCCCGGCGGGATAGCCCAGGCCGGAACATAGCCGCCTGACGCCGGATCGAAGATGACGATGTTTCCCGGGCTGCTGTAGAATTGACGGCGATCAGCCCCGCCGCGCCATCTGAGATCGGAGTCGCTCGCTAGCCGCCTTTCCGTTCCGGAGAGGGCCTCGCGATCATTGTATTCATAGGTGATCAGGGCGTTTCCGCTGCCCCAGCGGCGGCCGAAGGTCTGGCCGAACTGGTATTCTCCACTGGCCCCGTCGCTGGTGTTGCCGACCCGGATCCGGGTTTCCGCGCCGTCGTAGTCGTCCCGCAGGATGATGTTGACCACGCCGCCCACGGCGTCGGCGCCATAGAGGGCCGAGGCGCCGTCGAGGAGGACGTCTACGCGCCTGATCGCGGCCGTCGGAATGGAGGAGACATCGGCGAAATCGCCCTTGGAGCCCGTGCCCGCCATGCGACGGCCGTTGATCAGCACAAGGGTGGCGTCGCTGCCCAGCCCGCGAAGATTGACGCCGTTGGCATAGGTCGAGTTGGTCCCCGAGCGGTCCCCGCCGTTGTTCAGGGCGGCCTCATTGGCGGTCCCGCCGAAGTTCTGCGGCAGGGCGGCGAGCAACTGGGCCACGGTGGCGCGGCCTTCGCGGTCCATCTGGTCGCGGTCGATGGTGATTACAGGAGAGGGGCCGTCGCCAACGCCGCGGATCAGGCTGCCTGTAACGACGACGTCGTCCACGACCGTCAGTTCCTGGTCGTCGAGGACTTCGGCGCGCGCCGCCGGGTCGAACAGGACATAGACGTTGGGCCGGGTCCGACGGAAGCTGAGCCCGGTATCACGCAGAAGCGCGGCCAGGCCTGCTTCGGCGCCATACACGCCTTGCAGGCCCGGCGAGGTCCGACCTTCAACCAGGGCCGCCGGATAAAGGATCTGGAGCCGGCTCTGTTCGATGAAGACGGTCAGGCTCCGGGCGAGCGGGCCAGCCGGCGCATCATAGCGTCGCACAGCCTCCGCGCCCTGGGCCCAGGCCGGCGCAGCGCATACAATGAGCGCCGTTGAGAGTGCTGTCGTCCCCAAACCGATACGCATGATCTTCCCCGTTTTCTTCCCCCCACTCGATGCGGGACGGGCAAAGACGCCGGGAAGGCGCGGACCCCCTAAGTCCGCGGACAGATTATTTCGTCAGGGCTTCGGCGCCTCGAGAATAATGGCTCCGTCGGCGCTTCTCACGGCCGTCACGCCGTAGAGATCCGACAGGGCGGCGATGAAGGCTTCCGTGTCGCCCGTGTCGAAGGCGCCGCTGACCGGTATGTGCGCTAGGCTGGCGTCCTTCAGTTCGATCCTGCTGTTGCTGTAGCGGCTGACCTCGGCGACGGCCTCGCGGATCGGCGTGGCGGCGAAGGTGAGGCGACCCGTGGTCCAGCTGGTTTCCCGCGAGGCGTCGACCTGGCGGACCTCGGGGCGACGCTGGGCGGTGACGACCTGCTGACCCGGCGTCAGGAACCAGGCTGGTTTAGGCGTATCGGAGGTTGCCACGTCGACGCGCCCCTCGATCAGGGTGACGCGCGCGCCCTGACCCAGTTTGCGGACGTCGAACTGCGTGCCGACGGCCGTGACGATAGTGTCGCCGGCGGTGACCACGAAGGGCCTGCCGGGATCGCCCTCGACGTCGAAGAAGGCCTGGCCCGAGACCAGGGTCACAGACCTGCGGTCGGCGCGCAGACGAACATCCACGCGACTATTGGTGTCGAGGATCACTTTCGAGCCGTCCGCAAGGCGAAGCGTGTGCTGCTCGCCGACGGCGGTGGCGTAGCTGAGCGGCCGGTTCAGGGCCCAGGTTCCGACCAGGGTCAGGGCGGCGAGCGCAGCGGCTCCGGCGGCGAGCGGTTTCCAAAGACGCGACACCATATGGCGCGCCCGCACCTGGGGCGGCGCCTGCCCGAGGGCCTCCGCCGTAAGTGCGGCGATATCCGGGTCGTCCGCGAGCGCCCGGCTTGCATTCCACGTCTTCTCGACCCGCTCGTAGGCGCGCGCATTGTCCGGGTCCCTACGCCAGGCGAAGAAGTCCTGGACGTCCGTTGTGGACACCCGCTTCTGGCCAAGACGGGCGAACCAGGCCGCAGCTTCCCGCCGTCGAATGTCCCCTTCGTTTTCGACCGCCATCCTGCCTATCCGTCCAACTGCTCGACGCAGTGCTGCAACGCCTTCGACATGCGCCACTCAACCGCCTTGACGCTCAGCCCGCGAGCGGCGGCGATTTCAGGATAACTCATACCGGCAAAACGGCTCAGGACGAAAACTTCAC
>JBAZPX010000028.1:0-6386 GCA_041645555.1 Patescibacteria group bacterium | reverse complement strand
GGGGGTGAGGGTTATTTATTATCAACCACTTCACCTTCAACCGGTTCATCACCCTTCTTTTCTTCTTTGCCCGCTTCTCCGCCGCCGGCTTGGGCGCCTGGCGCACCTTGCGCATTCTGGTACATTGAGGCGCCGATTTTCTGCGCGACCTGGTTCATTTCTTCCATTTTCTTTTTCATCTCGTCATAACTGTCAGAGTCTTTAACTTTCTTTAAGGCTTCTAATTTTTCTTCAAGTTCTTTTTTGTCTTCCGGCTTTATTTTATCCCCGGATTCTTTAAGCATTCTTTCCGTGGAAAAGACAACGGCATCGGCCTGATTTTTTATGTCAATCTGCTCTTTTTTCTTTTTATCTTCTTCCGCGTGCAGTTCCGCTTCCTTTTTCATCTTTTCCACTTCTTCCTTGGAAAGGCCCGAAGAAGCGGTAATGGTAATATGCTGCTGTTTGCCGCTCGCTTTATCCGTGGCTTTAACGTTTAAAATCCCGTTAGCGTCAATATCAAAACTTACTTCAACCTGCGGAACGCCTCTGGGTGCCTGCGGAAGGCCGTCTAAAATAAACCGGCCCAAAGTTTTATTATCCTGCGACATCGGCCGTTCGCCTTGCAGGACATGGATTTCCACGCTGGTCTGGCCGTCAGCCGCGGTAGAAAAAATCTGGGATTTAGAAGTCGGAATCGTCGTATTTCTTTCAATCAAAGGCGTCGCTACCCCGCCCAAAGTTTCAATGCCCAAAGTAAGGGGCGTTACGTCTAATAATAATACATCTTTCACATCGCCTTGCAAAACTCCGGCCTGAACCGCGGCCCCGGCGGCTACGACTTCGTCCGGATTAACGCCTAAGTGCGGCTCTTTGCCGAAAAATTCCTTAACTTTTTTCTGGACCATAGGCATGCGAGTCATGCCCCCGACCATTATGACTTCTTCTAAATCATTAACTCCCACTTTAGCGTCGGCCAAGGCCGCCTTACACGGCCCCATAGTTTTTTCCACTAAGTCGCCGACCAAGTCTTCTAATTTTGCCCGGCTCATTTTCATAACCAGATGTTTCGGCCCGTCGGCGCCGGTCGTGATAAACGGCTGGTTGATTTCGGTTTCCATAGTCGTGGACAATTCAATCTTGGCTTTTTCCGCCGCTTCCTTAATTCTCTGCAAAGCCAAAGGGTCTTTGCCTAAATCAATCCCCTGGTCTTTTTTAAATTCGCCGATTATCCATTCAATAATCCTTTGGTCAAAATCTTCTCCGCCTAAGTGCGTATCGCCGTTGGTTGATTTTACTTCAACCGTATCTTCGGAAACGTCTAAAATGGAAATATCAAAAGTGCCGCCGCCTAAATCATAAACCGCGATTTGCTGGCCTTTCTTTTTCTCAAAGCCGTAAGCCAAAGCCGCCGCGGTCGGTTCGTTAATAATGCGCTTTACATCAAAACCGGCAATTTTCCCAGCGTCTTTCGTGGCCTGCCTTTGCGAATCGTTAAAATAAGCCGGCACGGTAATAATCGCTTCCGTAATTTTTTCTCCCAGCCGCGCCTCGGCATCGGCTTTTAACTTAGATAAAATCATAGCCGAAATTTCCTGCGGCGTATATTCTTTGCCGCTCATTTCCACCTTTACGCCTTCACCGGCCTGGATGATTTTATAAGAGGCGGTTTTTTTGTCCCTTTGCACTTCTTCATCGTTAAAATGCCGGCCGATTAAACGCTTAACCGCGTAAACCGTGTTGCCCGGATTGGTTACGGCCTGCCGTTTGGCCGTTAAGCCCACCAGCCGTTCGCCGTTTTTGGAAATTGCCACAATGGACGGAGTGGTTCTGGCGCCTTCCGCATTTTCTAAAATTTTCGGCTTTCCGCCTTCCATAATCGCCATGGCACTGTTAGTCGTGCCTAAATCAATACCTAATATTTTTCCCATATTTATTTATTGTCATTTTGGAAGTCCTAAGGAGCTCAGCTCCGAAGCTTCGGAGCTGAGCTCCTCTGCTTTTGGTTCTTCTCGCAATGACGAATTAATTATTTTAATTATTATTTAAACACTAATTTTAATCATGATTTCTCCTTTGTCATTCCCGCGAAAGCGGGAATCCAGGGGTCGTTTTATTTATTATCTCTTTTTTTAATTTGCTCCCTTTTTTCTTCTGGTATAGAATTATAAAGTTTTTCTACTTCCTTCGGTTCACTTACCATTTTTTCAGTAATAAAATTAATTAATTTAAATAATTTATTAGCAATTTCTTGATTATCTCTTAAATCTATTACTCCAGGATGTACAGATTCATTTCCAGTAACTCTCACCACATCTAAAGCTTGTTGTATTTTTATTGGCAGTCCTTTTTTAACTAAATTTGCAATATCTTCATTTATGTTTTTACCTTTTTCACCTAATTGTATACATAATTTTTGTAAAGCCAGCCTTAATATTGCAGCAGCTCCTCTTGGAGATTTTTGTAAAATACTTGCGGCCTCATTATAATCCTCTTTAATATCATCGCTCAAATCAATGTTTGGAAACTCAACGCTTACAATTTCGGGATAAATCATTTTCCCATTTCGCCATAAAGAATATTTTTCACAATGTTTGCATATACTAATTTTTAGCTCACCTAAATCGTTATAACCGCCAAAATAGTAGCTTAAATCATGCCAACCTTGATAAGAATATGCCGAACAATGAGGACAATTAAATGAAGTTAGTCTAAACACGGGTTTAGTAAAAGGAATCATATTTTTAATATTAAATTATTAGTCATAATCCAGGAACGAGTAGTAAAAACGTGCCTACCGCTAACTTCTGGATTCCCGCTTTCGCGGGAATGACAAATAACAGTTTATTTATTTTAATAAGTTCTTTATTAATTTCTTTATTTTTTCTTCAAAAATTATTTTTTTATATTCTACAATATTTGAATTTTTAATTTTATCGATAATATTTATTTCTTTATTAATTTCTTTTAATAAATTTCCGTCTTCTGTTTTCGCCTGGATTTTACCATGCATATAAGCTAAAAGGTAAATAAAAATCCACGAAATATATAAAAATATTACTGATTTAGATTCCAATGAAAGTGCACCAAAAATTATTGCTAAAATTACTAATAATAAACAATTAAAAATTGCTAATTTTCTGTTTTTATTAACTTTAGGTGGTTCAAAAAAATGTTTATCATTTTGTAACATATTTTTTATTGATAACTTTAAATTTTACATTTTAATTTTGTTCTGTCATTCCGAACCGCCAGCCGGCGGTGAGGAATCCCTTAAACTCGGAAATTGGCACGTCCCTGTCGTCCATAATCTTTAAGGGATTTCTCACCCGTCGCTTGCGAGCGACGGATTCGAAATGACAAGGTATTATGCGATATGTGTTGCGCATTCCGCATTAGTCCGCATTAGTCCGCATTAGTCAGTATGAGTCCGCGTCTTAATTTTTATCGTCTTCGGTTTGCTTCCGACTGCTTTCGGAATAGAAATCTTTAAAACTCCGTCAATCGCTTCCGCACTCGCTTTCCCGCCATTAACATGAGCGGGCAAAGCCACGCTTCTGTAAAAACTCCCGCGCCTTATTTCTTTTCTATAATAATTCTTGTCTTCCACTTCAGACTTTTTTTCGCCTTCGCCCTTAATAATCAAGACGTCGTTTTCAATCGAAATATTAACATTTTCCAAATCCACGCCGGCTAATTGGGTTTCCACGATTACGTTATTTTTATCTTCGTAAATATCAACCGCCGGAGTAAAGCCGTTCCGCCCGGCCCAAAAGGAAGGAGAAAGTTCCGAGAACATCTTGTCCATGTCCTCAAATCCCGAAGCTTCGGGAAAAAACGGGGTCCACTTAATAAGCGCTGACATATTATTTATTTTGTTGCGCGAGAGGAATTCGTAATCCACGAACTTCGCTCTGGCAATGTATTAATTTTTAATTTACAATTTTTAATTTCTAAACAATTTTCAATGATTAAATTAATTAATGAATTGATAAATTAAGTCATTGTTTGAAAATTGAAAATTAGAAATTGAAAATTATCCCACTATCACTTTTGCCGCCACTATCACTTTTCCATTTAACTTATATCCCGGCCTGGCTTCTTTGACCACCTTTTCACCTTTTCCTTCAATCGCTTCCATCGTGTTATGGTCAAATTTTTCTCCAACGGTTTTTATTTCTTCCACGCCCATAGATTCTAAAACGTCTTTAAACTGCCTGATAACATGCTTTATGCCTTCCAGCCAGCCGTTTTTTTCTACCGTCTCGTCAACATGCGCCAAAGACATTTTTAAATTATCATAAACCGGAATTATGGACTGAATTAAATCCTCGTTAGCGTATTTCACGAATTCCACCTTTTCCTGCGCCGTCCGCTTTAATAAATTCTGATAATCCGCCAAAGCGCGCTTATATAAATTTTCACAATCTTTTGCCGGCAAAAATTTATTTAAATAATATTCAATTACTTCTCTTACGGCCGGATACAAATCTTTTTCCTTAAGCCAATCTTCGGGCTTGCGCCAATCAAATCCGCTATGGTCATTGTTCAATTTTACATCTTGATTTCCGGATTTAACAATAAATTCACTGACCACCGCGTGAAAATTCGGCCTCTCCTTGGTTTTATTTAATTCAATAACCTTTAAATATTCCGCGTCATTTATTTCTATGCCAATTTCATCCTTTATTTTACGCTTTAAAGTTTCCATTTGGCTTTCACCGAATCTAACCATGCCGCCGGGAACTACCCAAAGATTATTCCAGGCCTTCTCCCTGACCAATAATAATTCTTCTTTACTATTAAAAATAAATGCGCTAACGCAGGCAATGGCATGTTTATAGCCAAAATTATTAATCTCTTTTCCCTCACTCATATTATTTATCCATTAATGTATTATTAAGAAACTTCATCAGTTTTTAAATTTTTTTCAATTGTTGCCCGGGTAAAATCGGCTAAGTCTTTTCTCTTAAGCCATTCTTCAACTTTTAACCACTTATATTCTACTCCCTCTTCCCCCAACTTTATTTCCGGTTTTCCTTCCACTTCCGCCCGGTAATCAAATAAAATCAGGTGCCTGTCTTCTTTTAAATATTCTTTCCCTATTTTATTGGCCTCTTGAAAACCTAAAAATTTTAAATTCTTTATATTAAGATTCGTTTCTTCTTTTACTTCCCGCTTAACCGCCTCTTCTATGGTTTCACCGAATTCCACTCTGCCGCCCGGCGGGGTAAAGGTATTCTGCCAGGCCGGAGCTTTCATTAAAAATAACTCACCCTTATCACTAAAGATAAACGCCCCGGTGCAAACTTTTGGATATTTTTTATCTTCACTCATAATATTACCTTATTATTCGTAAATTCGTAAAAATTCGTAATTCGTAGGAGATTATTTCTGTATTAACCCACTGACATATTTAATCACGGCCAGATTCTTTTCATAATCCATCCGCATCGGGCCTAAAATCCCGAACAAGCCGGTTTTGCCGCTTCTTTTGTATTTAGAAAAAATCGTGGAGCAGGAATCGCCGAAAGGATTGGCCGAGCCTAATAAGACCTCCGTCTCTTTCACTTCGCTAAAAATATCGTCAATAATTTCGTCCATCCGGTCAATAATCGCCGAGATATCATAAATTAAATTCGGCTCGGAAAATTCCGGCTGGGAAAATAAGTTGGAAATACCGGTATAGTAAAGATTATTTTTGTGGAATGCCCAAAAAATCGCGTTGCCGGAAATTTTCGCCATCTCTTTCGCCGTTTGCTTAAAACTGGCTTCGTCATTTCCTTTTAAAGCCCGCCTTAAAACTTCCGCTTCTTTTTCCGCCAATTGCTTTTCTTTCAAGCTGGCCAGATATAAATTATAGGCCTTTTCCGTAGGCACGCGGCCGGCCGAAGTATGGGGCTGGATTATAAAATCCTCTTCTTCCAGCTCCGCCATTTCGTTCCTGACCGTCGCCGGAGAAATATCCAGGCGGTATTTATCAACCAAAACACCCGACCCCACAGGAGCGCCGGTTTTAATATGCTCTTTTATAATTGTATTTAAGATTATTAGTTTTCTCTCATCCATATTTTGATTATAACACTATTAGCACTCATGTCAAGAGAGTGCTAATTCCATGGAAAAAACTCTTGCCTGCCCCGCATAGGAGCGGAGCGACTTGTGCGGGGTCAAGAGAGTGCTAAAACGCGGGACTCCCCCTCTCCTAATTTTTACCCCGTCGTATGACTGGGGAGGAGAGGGGTTAGGGGTGAGGTATAAAAAAGGGACTACGCTTTAACGCAATCCCTTGTTTGATACTGTCACCCCGTCAGATGAAATGTAGATTATTACTCCACCTGATAATTGGGTGATTCTTTCATAATGGCCACATCATGGACATGGCCCTCTCTGGTCCCTGCCAGTGT
>JBAZPX010000027.1:0-6419 GCA_041645555.1 Patescibacteria group bacterium | reverse complement strand
AGTATTCGACTAGACCATTGTTAGTCGAATTTTGAATTTTGAATTTTGAATTTTGAATTACTTTGTTGTATTTTATATATTCTTCATTTATAACCTCAAGGCTGGAAATTAGGTCATCGTGCAGGTCTTGGCGGATTTCCATATAATGGGCCGGGGTGGCAAAAGCGCCCATAGTAACCGGATTAGCCGGGTCTAAAAATTGTCCGGCTTTAGGTTTATAATCAGGCAAATATTTTTTTATTTGTTTAGTTTCAGGAATAATAACCGGCTCGTAAGTGTGGGTTAAAACAAATCCGTCAACATTAACCATAACCGGCAGATTTAATTTCTCCGCCACTTTATAAGCGATAATATGCTGGTCAACCGCTTCCTGATGATTTTCGGCAAAAAGCATAATCCAGCCGGCATCACGGACAGTCATCGCGTCCTGCTGGTCATTCCAGATATTAATCGGAGCCGAGACCGCGCGGTTGGCGCAGGTCATAACTATCGGCAGGCGCATGCCGGCAATATTAAATACAACCTCGGCCATCAAAAGCAAACCTTGGGAAGAAGTGGCGGAATAAACCCGCACGCCGGTAGCGCTGGCGCCAAGAATAATAGACGCGGCGGCAAATTCGCTTTCCGCCCGCACATATTCATAGCTTACCTCTCCGTCCGCCTTGAATTTTGCCAAGTCTTCAACGATATGGGTTTGCGGAGTAATGGGATAAGCGGAAATAACCGCCGGTTTGATATTTTTTATGGTCAGAGCGATGGCACGTGAACCCTCGAGGATCTGGGATTTAGATGATTGAATATTTTTTGACATACAATTTAAATATTTTGGATTCTTAGGACTTTTGCGATTTTTGCGATTCTTAGGAACTATAGATATCCCAAAGATCCTAAAGATCTCAAGAATCCTAAGAATCTCACTTTTTATCTAATTCCATAATAATAGCTTTAACCGGGCATTCGGCCGCGCAAACGCCGCAACCCTTGCAATAATCGTAATCGGTTTTTGGCTTGGGTTTCCCTTCTTTGTTTGCTTCCATTCTTATAATTCCTTCCGGACAAATTCGGGAACAAATTCCACAGCCAATACATTTGTTTAAATCAATTTTTGGCTTAAACGTCCGCCAGCTGCCGGTTTTATTTTTTAAAGTCGTATTTGGTTTTGCGGTTATATTAATTTTCATATGGGTTAAGAGTTATAAGCTTTAATTACTGCTTTGGTATTTTTTTCTATAATCTCTCTTCCTTTATCGGCAAATTTTTGGGCAATGGCTTTTTTAAGGCCGTCCAGGCTGATTAAATTAGTAGCGCGGGCAAAAGCCCCCAGGATTATCGTATTAACGATATTTTTGCCGATAATTTCTAAAGCGATTTTAGTGGCGTCTACGGTGCAGATATTCTCTTCCCGCAGGTTTAATTTAAGCTCATTTTTATTTTTCGCCGTGTTTATTATGATTAAAGTACTGGCTCCGGCGCCTTTGGTTATATCAACGGTATTAAGCAAAGAAGGGTCCTGGACTATTAAAACGTCCGGTTTATAGACATGCTCCCTGATTCTAATTGGCTTATCATCAATCCTGGCGAAAGATTCAATCGGCGCACCGGTCCTTTCCACGCCGAAAGAGGGAAAGGCTTGAGCCTCCTTCCCGTCGGCAAAAGCGGCGATGGCGATTAACTCCGCCGCCGTCACTACTCCCTGCCCGCCGCGGCCATGAATACGTATCTGCTTCATATGTTGACGATTATATAATGCAAATCCGCAAATTTATGCAAATGTTGCGAATTACGAATTATGCGAATTAGAATTATCAAAATATTCGCTATTTAAGATTCTTTTAGGAGCTAATCTTTTTTGGCGAAAGTTTACTAACAATGCTAATTTCAAATTTAAAGTAATTAAATAGCGTTTTGTTTGAAAATAATCATTTTTAGTTAAATAATCAACTGTTTTGAATTCTAATATAATTTTATCATCGATAATAAAGTCGCAAATACATCTTATTTTTCCTTCTCCAAATCGATTATCTTCAAATCGGTATTCTCTGGTATATTTTATATTCTCTAATATTAATAATTTTTCAAAGTAATCAGCGTATTGTTTTTCGTTTCTGTAACTGCCAAGCTCTTGGTGGGTTTTAAAAAGCATGCCAGTGATTTGGTAAGATAACTCTTTGTAAATAACTTTATCCATGTATTTGCATTATTAGAATTTGCGGAATTCGCATTTAATTCGTTGGTTTGCATTATCTTATTAGTTCTTCAACTATCTGGATAAATAAATCACGGGGTATGTCGCCTTCAATTTTATAACCATTTATAAACCAGGTGGGCGTGCCGGTTATTCCCAAAGACTGCCCGTCGGCATAATCTTTTTTTATATCATTTAAATATTTTTCGTTCTTAAGGCAGCTGTTAAATCTATTTATGTCCGCTCCGATTTGGTTGGCAAAGCTTGGCAGTTCTTCCAGACTAAAATTTCCTTGTTTGGCGAAGAGCTTATCGTGCATTAACCAAAACAATCCCTGCTCGCCGGCGCAGCGGCCGGCTAAAGCTAAATTTATTGAATTTTCGTAAATCGGGAAATCCCTGAATATTATTTTAACATCATTTTTGTACTTTAAGCTAATTTCTCTTATATTTGGAAAGGAATTTTTACAATTCGGGCAGTTAAAGTCGGCAAACTCCACAATCGTTATTTTTGGCTTGGCCGAACCGAGCCAGTAATTATTAACTCCGAGTATGGTCGGGTTTTCTTTGGCGGTTTTGTATTTATTAATCTCCGCCAATACTTGCTCGTCCACTATTTCTCCGCTTTTAATCCTTCCGGTTAGGTCAGCAATATAAAAGCCTAAAGCCACAAAAACGATAGCGGCTAAAGTTAAAAAAAGAATTAATATAATTCCCCACCACTGGCTATACCATTGTTTTTTTCCGGTTTCCATTGCTAAATTAGTAAATTTTATCTATGATAAAGATAGTTTTATTATATCATTTTTCCTATGAATAAACAAAATTTTGAGAATTTGGAGGCGGAAGCGGAAAAAAGGCGGAAAAAGCGCGATAAGAAAAAGAAGAAAAACATGAAAGTGAGCGGAGCGGGAGTAAAAACTCTGCAAAAAATAATTCGCGATAAAATGTGAATTTTATAGTTTTTGGTATTTAGCGTTAAAACCGGTTTAGATTTAAGAATTAAGATTTAAGCCGGAATTCATAATTCTTCAATCTTAATTTTTAAATCTAATTATATGGAAATATTATCCTGGAACGTCAACGGCGTAAGAGCGGTTGTGCGCAAGGGTTTTTTGAATTTTTTAAAAGAGAAAAGGCCCGATATTTTATGCCTGCAGGAAATTAAAATTTCTAATCTAGCCCGGCTTAAAGAAAATTTTGACTTTTCCGGTTTCAAAGAATATTGGCATCCGGCCGAGCGCCCTGGTTATAGCGGCACGGCGATTTTAGTTAAGGAAGGAGTGACCGCAGAAATTTTACCTTATTTGAGCTGGGATAATGAAGGCCGGGTACAGGTTTTAGACTGCAGCGATTTTTATTTAGTTAATGTTTATTTTCCCAATGCCAACCATGAATTGTCGCGCCTGAATTTTAAATTAGAGTTTAATGATAAATTGTTGGAGTATTTAAAAAAGTTAAGTAAGAAAAAACCTTTAATAGTTGCTGGCGATTTCAATGTGGCTCATGAAGAAATTGATTTAGCCCGGCCGAAAGATAATATTGGCAATCCGGGTTTTACGAGCCAAGAGCGGAATTGGCTGACTAAATTTTTAAATTCTGGTTTTATTGACACTTTCCGTTATTTTAATAAGGATAAAGTTCAGTATTCCTGGTGGGGCTATCGGTTTAATCTCCGGGCTAGGAACATCGGCTGGCGGATTGATTATTTCTGCGTTTCTGCTAAGACAATAAAATGCCTGAAAAAAGCTTTCATTTTGGAAAAAACCGAGGGTTCTGACCATTGTCCGGTTGGAATAGAGATAAAAATATAAGAAGAGTTTTTATGTTATAAAAAATGCCCGAAGTTCGTCCTCCGGGCATTTGATTTTTAAGGGATTTTAGGATAGTATTAAGATATAATTGTAATTTGAATTATATATGTATAACCATAAAGAGATAGAAAAAAAGTGGCCCGCCTTCGTCCCGCTTAGCGGGACTACGGCGAGGCAAGCATAAATATTATGGAGAAATACGATCACAAAAGTATAGAGTTGAAATGGCAAAAATATTGGCAAAAAGAAAAATTATATAAGACTTCGGAAACCCGGGACAAGCCGAAATATTATATTTTAGATATGTTTCCTTATCCTTCCGGAGCCGGGCTTCATGTCGGGCACCCAAAAGGTTATATTGCCACGGACGTTTTTGCCCGGATGAAGATGATGCAAGGGTATAATGTCCTCCATCCCATGGCCTGGGACGCTTTTGGTTTGCCGGCGGAGAACTATGCTTTAGAAAATAAAGTCCATCCGCGCCAGGCCGTAGAAGAAAATATCAAAAAATTTAAAAGTCAGCTGTTAAAAATCGGCTTTACTTATGACTGGGGCCGGGAGATAAATACGACCGACCCGGAATATTATAAATGGACGCAGTGGATATTTTTGCAGATGTTTAAAAAGGGTTTGGCTTATGAGTCTCATGAGCCGATTAACTGGTGCCCAAGTTGCCAGACGGGCCTGGCTAATGAGGACTTGGAAAACGGAAAATGCGAACGCTGCGGGTCGGAAATTGAAAGAAAGCCGATGCGGCAATGGGTTTTAAAGATTACGGATTATGCCGATCGCCTGCTTAACGATTTGGAAAAACTGCCGGACTGGGAAGAATCAATAAAAGAAATGCAGAGGAACTGGATTGGAAGGTCGGAAGGTGCGATTGTCCAATTTTCTGTCATTGCGAGCGAAGCGAAGCAATCTAACGAACAAGATAATAAGTTAGAAGTATTTACAACTCGTCCGGATACTTTGTTTGGTTGCACTTATATGGTTGTGGCGCCGGAACACGATCTAATAAAGAATTACGAATTACGAATTACGAATTACGGCGAAGTGAAGAAATATATTGAGCAGGCGAAGAAGAAATCAGATTTAGAAAGAACTGAACTGCAGAAAGAAAAAACAGGTGTGGAATTGGAGGGATTGATGGCAATAAATCCGGTTAATAATGAAGAAATACCAATTTTTGTGGCTGATTATGTGATGATGGATTACGGAACAGGTGCGATTATGGCCGTGCCGGGGCATGACGAAAGAGACTGGGAATTTGCGAAAAAATATGATTTGCCCATTATTGAAGTGCTAAAAGGCGGAGACGTGGAAAAGCAAGCGTTTACTTCGGATGGCCTGCATGTTAATTCTGGATTTTTAGATGGCTTGGATAAAAAAGAATCATTAGAAAAAATAATTAAATGGTTGGAGAAAAATAAAGTCGGTAAAAAAGCGGTTAACTATAAATTGAAAGACTGGGTGTTTTCGCGGCAAAGATATTGGGGAGAGCCGATTCCGATTATTCATTGCACTAAATGCGGCGCCGTAGCCGTGCCGGAAAAAGATTTGCCGGTAAAATTGCCGGAAGTGAAGCATTACGAGCCGACCGGAACGGGCGAGTCGCCCCTGGCGAACATCAAAGACTGGGTAAATACTAAGTGCCCGAAATGCGGCGGGCCGGGAAAACGCGAAACCAACACGATGCCGCAATGGGCCGGCTCTTCCTGGTACTGGCTAAGATATATTGACCCGAAAAATGATAAGGCGCTGGTTGATAAGAAGAAAGAAAAATACTGGTCGCCGGTTGATTTTTACGTGGGCGGGGCGGAGCACGCCACCCGGCATTTAATTTACGCCCGTTTCTGGCATAAATTTTTATTTGATATCGGCGTAGTGAATTATCCGGAGCCGTTTACCAGATTACAGCATGTCGGCTTAATTTTAGCCGAAGACGGCCGGAAGATGAGCAAACGCTGGGGGAACGTCATCAATCCGGATGAAGTCGTGGAAAAATACGGGGCTGATTCTCTGCGCGTTTATGAAATGTTTATGGGGCCATTTTCGGGAGCCTGCGCCTGGAATACGAATGGACTGATTGGGGCAAGGAGATTTTTAGAAAATGTTTATAAGCTAAGAGATAAAAAATTATACGATTGCCAGGGCGGGGACTGCAAGATGAAAGAATTGGGTTTGCCAAAGCTGCTTCATAAAACCATAAAGAAAGTCAGCGAAGATATTGAAAATTTTCATTATAACACCGCTATCGCGCAGATGATGATTTTTGTAAATTTTATCAGCGGATTTGAGGTATTGCCGCGCGGCGCTTTTAGGAATTTTTTAAAGCTGCTCGCTCCTTTTGCTCCGCATTTTGCCGAAGAGTTATGGCACGAACTTGGAAATAAAGAAAGTATTTTTAAAGAAAAATGGCCG
>JBAZPX010000026.1:0-6583 GCA_041645555.1 Patescibacteria group bacterium | reverse complement strand
GGAAAAAACGCTCACCCCCATGAGATAATGATAACTATATAGTATCATATTTACATTTTTTTGTCAAACTATAGGTCAAAATCGCTTTAGAAAAGATGGACTTTAAAAATTTACTGCTTTGCTTTACCCCACAAAGCTTTAGTAAAGTATGGGCAACAAATTCTTTATCAAAAAAATAAAAGGCCCGCTAGAGGTCAGAAGACATAGCGGGCAGACTTAAATATCAGAATTTCCCTCCTGTGACATCCTTAGGGTAAGACCCAAGGATAAATAAAGTTTGGGTACAAGCAGCCATAGCTGATAGTACATCCTTGACCACGGGATCCTGACGGTGACCATCAAAGCCGATAGAGAAACGAAAACTGTTTGGACCAGTGGCCCGGCTGTGGATTGCGTGCATATTAATGCCCGCTTCTGCCAGAGGTGCAATTGTCTTCCAAAGGGATCCGGGAGTATTTGCACACGTGAAGGTAATCCACGTAGAATCGTTTCCGGTCAGTTCGTGGTCTCCTTTATTAGAGATTAACATAAACCGGGTCATATTGGAGGGATCACTGTGGATTCCTTCAACCAAGATTGTTAGGCCATAGGCTTCGGCAGCGGCTTGTGAGCCGATCGCCGCGGTGGTCGGGTTTTTTTCTTCGGCTACCAGGCGGACTCCCTCAGCAGTGCTAGTAGTTTCTTGACGAACAAATGGCTCCATCTCACGAAGGAACTGCTCGCACTGACTGAAAGCATGAGGATGAGACATTATTTTCTTTATCTTCCTCAAATCAACACTAGGTAAGCCGATGAGGTGATGTTTTATTAGTAGGATAATTTCTCCGTAGAAATATATGGGTTTGCCATTCTGCCAAGTTTTACAAATGGCATCTAGCGAAGGAATGACCACATCGGCAAGACTGTTAAAAACAGGTACCACCCCCCAATTTAACTGTTTACTTGCAACCGTTTCGATGATCGCAGAATTAGTTTTGCACAAGTGGCCAGTAAAACCATTGGGTAGGAAACGCTTGGCTACCCCGATGGCAGCAATGTGGCCGAAAGTGTATTCTGGCCCAAGAAATGCCAATCTTTCCTTTTTCATAGTTCGCTCCCTTCCTGTCAAAGCATGATTGAAATGCATATATAATGGCCTTTTTAGCTTTTTGTTTTCAAGGTACGAAAGGTACGAATTAAATTAAATTATTAGCTTGACCTCCTTTATCGCAAATTATACCAAATCGAATAAAAAAGCAAGGATTAAAACAAAAAAAACAGTCCGCTTTTAGTGGGACTGCCTCGAGTGATATTCATCGTAAAAACACCAAATCTCCCAATCTAAAATCGTCAACCTGCCTGCCGGTAGGCAAGGTCGTTAATCTAAAATCTAAAATCTGAAATTACCACTGTGGGGATAGAGAGACTCGAACTCTCACGGATTGCTCCACTTGCTCCTAAGGCAAGCGTGTATACCAATTTCACCATATCCCCTTTTATCTTTCTTTATTCTTAAACCAATTTAATCCTGCTGTCAACAACTAAATACAACCCCTTTAATAAAGTCTAAAGGTTTGTTTCTAAATCTTAGATTCCTTATTGCTTCATCTCGCCCCTCGAAGTCCCGAAGCCTCGGGACGGAGTGGGGTCAAATACCAGTATTTTTATTATAGCAAAAATTATGTTATGATAATAATATCCATAAATAAATAATTAATTATCGCGTTCTTCCGCATTGGTCAGCATAAGTCTGCGTGGGTCCGCGATAGCAAAAATATGGCCAAACAAGAAAGTAAAAAAACTTCCACCAATCCCGATGTGGAAACTAATAAAAATATTGCCATTCTGTCTTATGTCTGGATCCTCTGTTTAGTACCTCTTTTGGGCAAAAAGGATTCCGAGTTTGCCCAATTCCACGCCAAACAGGGTTTAATCCTGTTTGTTGTTGAACTGGTCGCCGGCTTGTTCGCCTGGTTTCCATTTTTCGGGCAGCTTCTGATGCTCGTCTTGATTGTCATTTCGGTTATGGGCATTATTAAAACCTATAATGGCGAATGGTGGAAAATTCCTTTTATTTACGAATGGAGCAAAAAAATTAACCTTTAGGACCCACAAATCAACAAATCTTTTCACAAATTTACAAATACTTGCAAAAATGTCTTATAGCGCATTTGTAAATTTGTAGTGGATTCGTAGATTTGTGGGATATTAAAATGTAAAATCTATGTCCAAAAACAAGTTTATAAAATTTTTTAACCAGCTGACGATTAAAGATGTACCGATTGTCGGAGGCAAAAATGCTTCTTTGGGGGAGATGTACCGTAAACTTTCCTCTCAAGGCGTAAGAGTGCCTAATGGCTTTGCCACCACGGCTTCTGCTTATAATTACTTCCTGGAAGGCACGGGCGTAAAAAAAGAAATAAAAAAAATCCTAAAAGGCCTTAACACCCATAACGTAATGGACCTGATGCGCCGAGGATCAGAAATACGAAAATTGATAGTGAGCACTCCTTTCCCGGAGGATTTCGAAAAAGCGATTGGCCAGGCCTATAAAAGACTTTCAGCCGAATATGGGGTTAAAAATCTGGCGGTGGCTGTCCGGTCTTCGGCCACGGCTGAAGATT
Source organism: Patescibacteria group bacterium (assembly GCA_041645555.1). Classification (GTDB taxonomy): domain Bacteria; phylum Patescibacteriota; class Patescibacteriia; order Patescibacteriales; family JAQTRU01; genus JAQTRU01. The sequence continues at coordinate 3,980 of JBAZPX010000026.1, read as the reverse complement.
TGCCGGACGCTTCTTTCGCCGGTCAGCAGGAAACTTATTTAAATATCAGCGGAGAAAAAGAGTTATTGCTGGCTGTAAAAAAATGCATCGCTTCCTTGTTTACCAACCGGGCCATCTCCTACCGCGTTGACAAAAAATTTGACCATTTTAAGATTGCCCTTTCCGTCGGCGTGCAGAAAATGATTCGGGCTGATTTGGCCGCTTCCGGGGTAATTTTTACGATTGATACCGAGTCCGGTTTTTCTAATGCTGTCCTGATTAATTCTATCTATGGCTTGGGGGAAAATATTGTCCAGGGCCGGGTTAATCCAGACGAATTTTATGTCTTTAAGCCTACGGGCGCTATAATTTCCCGCTCAATCGGCCGAAAGCTCTTAAAAATGGTTTACAATAACGACCCCAAAGAACCGACTAAAAATATAAGGATTAAGCCGAAAGAACAGGTAAGACAGTCAATTACCGACGAACAGGTAAAAAAATTAGGCCAGTGGGCGATGATTATAGAAAAACATTATGGCCGGCCCATGGATATTGAATGGGCCTTGGATGGAAAAGACGGAAAATTATATATAATCCAGGCCCGTCCGGAAACCGTCCAAAGCCTTAAAAACTATAATATCTTGGAAGAATATAGCCTCGGCAAAAAGGGCAAAATTATAACTAAGGGACAAAGCGTGGGCAATAAAATAGGCGTTGGCGTGGCTAACCGGATTATGGAAATAAGCGGCATTAAAAACTTTAAGCCCGGCCAGGTCCTAGTCACAGACATGACTGACCCAGATTGGGAGCCGATTATGAAAATTGCCTCGGCCATCGTCACGGATAAAGGCGGCCGAACCTGCCACGCGGCTATTGTTTCCCGCGAGCTTGGCATTCCCTGTATTGTCGGCACTAATAACGTCTCTTACCGGATTAAAACCGGGAAAAAAGTGACCATCAGTTGCGCCGAAGGCGAAGAAGGATATGTTTACGAAGGCATTATGCCTTTTAAAATTAAAAAGACTAACATAAAAAAATTGAAGCGGCCCAGAACTAAGATTATGATGAATCTTGGCGAACCGGACCTGGCTTTCTCCACCTCTTTTATTCCTAATGACGGCGTGGGCCTGGCCAGATTGGAATTCATCATTAATAATTATATTAAAATCCATCCCCTGGCTTTGATTAACTACGATAAGACAAAAGATAAAGACGTTAAAAAGAAAATAGATAATTTAACTGTCGGCTATGAAAACAAAAAACAATTTTTCATTGATAAATTGGCCGAAGGGGTAGCGATGATCGCTGCGGCTTTTTATCCTAAGGACGTGATTATCCGGCTTTCTGATTTTAAAACCAATGAGTATGCCAATTTGGTTGGCGGAACTAAATATGAGCCAATTGAATCCAACCCGATGATCGGCTGGCGCGGCGCTTCCCGCTATTACTCGCCGAAATTTCTGCCGGCTTTTAAGCTTGAATGCCAGGCCATAAAAAAAGTAAGGGAAGAAATGGGCCTCTCTAACTTAAAAGTTATGGTGCCTTTCTGCCGCACTTTGGAGGAAGCAAAAAAAGTCAGAAAAATTCTCTCTGAACACGGTTTAAAACAAGGTAAAAACGGCTTTGAGCTTTATTGCATGGTAGAAATTCCTTCTAATGTAATTTTGGCTGAACAATTCGCCGAAGTTTTTGACGGCTTTTCTATCGGCAGTAATGACCTGACTCAGCTTACCTTGGGGGTTGACCGCGATAGCTCTTTAGTGAGCCACGTTTACGATGAAAAAAACGAAGCTGTAAAAACTTTAATCAGATACGCCATCGACGCAGCCCGCCGCACAAAAACTAAAATCGGCATCTGCGGCCAGGCTCCGAGCGATTATCCGGATTTTGCCACCTTTTTAGTCGAATGCGGCATAGATTCTATTTCTTTAATCCCGGATACGGTTGTTAAAACCACCATAGAAATTAACAAAAAAGAGAAAAAAATGAAAGGAAGGAGAAGAAAATAAAACATAAACATAATAAAAAAGAACGTTCCAGCGAACGTCCTTTTTTATTTCTGAAAAAATTATTTTCCGCAAAGACTGCAATGTTCGGCCCACGGCTCTTTAGCTAAATCTTCCTTATCTATATTTTTTCCGCATTTAAGGCAAACCCCGTAAGTGCCATCAGTAATTCTTCCCAAGGCGCCATCTATCTTTTCTAAAATCTCTTCATGGACTGATAAAAGCGACTCTTCCAAAATATCTTCCGAAGCATCATGCCCAATATCGTCAAAGTCGGGATTGTCTTCATCAACTTCCGGCTTTTTTAATTTTAAAATCTTTTCGGCTACCGCCTTTCTCTCTTCTTCCAGTTTGATTTTCATTTTTTGGATAAATTCTTTGTTTAGCATAAATATTTTATTTTAATTCTAAATTAGGATCAACTTTTATTTTTTCCCAAGGGATAAAACCTTTTCTCAAAGCGCGGAAATAACCGGCCGTGGCGATCATCGCCGCATTATCAGTCGTGTACTGGATGTTAGGCATTAGGTATTGGGTTTTGGGCAACTCTATTTTTACTTTTTCTTCCATTTGTCCGCGCAATTGCCTGTTGGCAGACACTCCGCCAGCCAGCATTACAGTTTCGACCTTAAATTCTTCGGCGGCTTTAATTGTTTTGGAAACAAGAACATCAACTACGGCATCTTGAAATTCAGAGCAATATTCCGGAATTCTTTCACGCCACTTCCCATCTTTTTTTAGCTGATAAAGCAAAGCGGTTTTTAATCCGGAAAAAGAAAAATCATAATCTTTCGAATTAATCATGGGCCGGGGCAAAGAAACTTTTGACTTTTGACTTTTGACTTTTGACTTAGCCGCGTAAGCGGCTATGGCCGGTCCTCCAGGATAACCAATATCAAGAAGCTTGGCCGCTTTATCAAACGCTTCTCCGGCGGCATCATCCCGCGTATCGCCAATCACTTTATATTTACCATGCCCAGTCATTAAAACCAGCATCGTATGCCCGCCGGATACTGTCAAAATTAAAGCCGGGAACTTTATATCTGAAATTTTGGATTTTGTATTTTGGATTTGTTTGGAATTTGGATTTTGTATTTTGGAATCTACGCTAACAAAGTTAGCGTAGATGTGCCCTTCAATATGATTAATCGCCACCAAAGGAATATCCCAAACATAAGATAAGGTTTTAGCGGTTTCCACGCCCACAATTAAAGAAGTAATCAAACCCGGGCCGACAGTAACGGCGATAGCGTCTATTTTTTCCGCCGCTTCTTCACGTTTAATCCCAGCTTTCTCTAGAGCTTCATTAACCACGGGCAAAATATTTAAAACATGCTCCCTGGCCGCCACTTCCGGCACCACACCTCCGTATTTTTTATGGATTTCTATTTGCGAAGAAACCACGTTAGACAAAACCTTAATTCCCCTCTTACCTCCCTCAATAATAGCCGCGGCAGTTTCATCACAGCTAGCCTCAATTCCTAAAATTATCATTGGCTTGACTAAAACTAAAAAATTAACTAAACTATTCTTAGTATTACCATACTTTCCTAAAAAAATCCATCCCTACTTCGGGGTGTTTTAATTTCGCCGCCATCGTCTAGTGGTTAGGACACCAGGTTTTCATCCTGGTAACCGGGGTTCGATTCCCCGTGGCGGTACAAATAAAATAAAATGCTCTCGTTTTTCGAGGGCATTTTAATTTACTTGATTTGCTAAGGGGAATCGAACGGGCAGGAGCGAGACAAATTTCGAGTCCCGCCGAGGGCGGGACGAGAAACGCTGTCGAGCGCCGATGAATGCGACCATAGGAGCATTCAGCGCTGCCCAGGGCAACGAAGCTCGAGCGGAAGCGAGAGCAAGGCGGAATTCCCCGTGGCGGTACAAATAAAATAAAATGCTCTCGTTTTTCGAGGGCATTTTAATTTACTTGATTTGCTAAGGGGAATCGAACGGGCAGGAGCGAGACAAATTTCGAGTCCCGCCGAGGGCGGG
>JBAZPX010000025.1:0-8452 GCA_041645555.1 Patescibacteria group bacterium | reverse complement strand
TGATCAACGGGCGGCGCGTCAATTCCTGCCTGACGCTCGCGGTGATGCATCAGGACGACGAGATCACGACGATCGAGGGGATCGGCCAGCCGGGCAACCTCCACGCGTTGCAGGACGCGTTCGTGCGCCACGACGGCTATCAGTGCGGCTATTGCACGCCGGGGCAGATTTGTTCGGCGGTCGGCATGCTCGACGAGGTCAAGAAGGGCTGGGCCAGCCATGCGTCGGGCGACCTGACCGATCCGAAGTTCGACGATGCCGAGATTTCGGAGCGGATGAGCGGTAACCTGTGCCGCTGCGCTGCGTACCCGAACATCGTCGATGCGATCCGCGAAGTCGGTGGTGCCGAGCCCGCCGGCCGGACCGCCGACGAGAAGGACGCCGCGATGGAAGCCAACGCGCGCGGGGAGCTGGTGGCATGAAGACCTTCACGTATGAGAAGCCCGCGACGCCCGAGGCTGCGGTCAAGGATATCGATACGGTTGGTGCGAAGTTCATCGCTGGCGGCACCAATTTGCTCGACCTGATGAAGTTGCAGGTCGAGACGCCGGACAAGCTGGTCGACATCTCGCGGCTCGATCTCGCGAAGATCGAGGAGCGCGAGGATGGCGGGCTGACGATCGGGGCGCTGGTGCCGAACAGCGATCTCGCCGCCGACCGTCGCGTCGTCGCCAAGTACGAAGTGCTGAGCCGGGCGTTGCTGGCGGGTGCCTCGGGGCAGTTGCGCAACAAGGCGTCGACCGGGGGCAATCTGCTCCAGCGGACGCGGTGCTATTATTTCTACGACACGGCCGCGGCGTGCAACAAGCGCGAGCCGGGCAGCGGCTGTTCGGCGATCGGCGGCTTCAACCGCATCCTCGCCGTGCTGGGGACGAGCGAGCACTGCATCGCGACGCATCCGAGCGACATGGCGGTGGCGATGCGCGCACTCGACGCCACGATCGTGACGCTGAAGGCGGATGGCGATCGTCGACGGATCTCGATCCACGACTTCTACCGTTTGCCGGGCGATACGCCGCAGATCGAGAACGCGCTCGAAGCGGGTGAACTGATCACGCACATCGAGTTGCCGGCGCCGCCGAAGGGCAAGCAGGAATACCGCAAGGTTCGCGACCGTGCGTCGTATGCGTTCGCGCTCGTGTCGATCGCGGCCGTGGTCGACGTGCAGGACGGCGTGATCGCGTCGGCCTCACTCGCATTCGGTGGGCTTGGGCCGATGCCGTGGCGCAATCCGGCGGTCGAGGCGGCGTTGGTCGGCAAGGCGCCGTCCGATGCCGTGTTCGAGGCTGCGGCGACCGCGCTGTTGGCCGATGCCAAGGGCTATGGCTCGAACGACTTCAAGATCCCCCTCGCCCGTCGCACGCTGATCGCGACGCTGCGCAACGTCACGGGAGCATGAGCATGTTCGGTTTAGGCACCACGAATAGTCTGACGATGGACACGCCGCATCCGGACTCGTTGCTGGATACGGGCGTCCAGGGCGTCATCGGCAAGCCGCTCGACCGGATCGACGGACCGCTGAAGGTTACCGGAACGGCGACTTACGCTGCGGAATACCAGTTCGCGAACATGGCGTATGGCGTGCTGGTCGGCACGAAGATTTCGGCGGGCAAGGTCGTCTCGATCGACGTCGAAGCGGTGAAGTCGATCCCCGGCGTGATCGACGTTGTGACGGATTTCGACCGGTTCATCCGCGTCGCGGCGCAGGGGGGTGCGACCGATGCACCGACGCAGGGCGTGAAGGACATTGCGTTCTTCGGCCAGATCGTCGCGATCGTACTCGCCGAGAGCTTCGAGGTCGCGCGCGATGCGGCGGCGCGGCTGCCGATCGTATATGACGTGTCGGAGGGCCAGTACGACTTCGCCGCGCATCGCGACGAGACGCGGACGCCGCCGGACGACGCTACGCCCGCGCACTTCAAGCAGGGCGACGTCGACAAGGCGATGGCCGAGGCGGCGGTGACGATCGACTCGACCTATGTCACGCCGAGCCAGAATTCGGCGGCGATGGAGCCGCATGCCTCCACCGCGGTGTGGGAAGAGGACGGCTCGCTGTCGCTGTACGGCGCGTACCAGATGCCGACCTCGGATGCGCAGCAGCTGGCGAAGTCGCTGGGGCTGCCCGAGAAGAAGGTGCGGATCATCGCGCGGTATATCGGCGGAGGGTTCGGGTCGAAGCTCGGCATCGCCCCCGAGAGCGTCGCGGCGGCGATCGCGGCGAAGCAGCTTGGCCGTCCGGTCAAGGCGGTCATGTCTCGCCCGCAGGTATTCGAGGCGACCGTGCGGCGGTCGAATACCGAGCAGCGCGTGCGGCTGGCGGCGGATGCGTCCGGCAAGCTGTCGGCGATCGGTCACGAAACGTTGGCGTCGAACCAGTCGACCGAGGATTATTTCGAGCCGGCGGGGAGCGGCACGCATATGCTGTACGGTGGCGAGAACCGGCTGATCACGCATGAGCTGGTCGATATGAACTTCGTCGTGTCGGGCTCGATGCGGGCGCCGGGCGAGGCGGTCGGCATGCTGGCGCTGGAAGGCGCGATGGACGAGCTGGCCGAAAAGCTGGACATGGATCCGATCGAGCTGCGCAAGCGCAACGATCCGAAGATCGACCCTGAGAAGGACGTGCCCTATTCGTCGCGCAACCTGACGCGTGCGCTCGACGAGGGTGCGAAGAAGTTCGGTTGGGACAAGCGGCAGAAGGCCGGGACGCGGCGCGAGGGCGAGTGGCTGATCGGCATGGGCGTCGCCGGTGCTGTGCGCGGGAACATGCTGATGGAATCGTCCGCCAAGGTCGAGATCCATCCGGATGGCTCCGCGACCGTGTCCTCGGCGATGACCGATATCGGCACGGGCAGCTACACGATCCTGGCGCAGATCGCGTCGGAGATCCTGGGGATTCCGGTCGCGAACATCACGATGGCGCTGGGGGATACCAACGATCCTCCGGCGGCGGGGTCGGGCGGATCCTGGGGTGCGGCGTCTTCGGGAACGGCGGTGTATCTTGCGTGCGAGATGCTGCGTGGGAAGATCGCCAAGGCGATGGGCGTCGACGAGGATGGCCTGACGCTGAAGGACGGCAACGCGATCGGCGACAATCGCTCGACGCCGATCGGTGAGCTGGTCGGTAAGGGGCTGGAAGCGACCGGTCACGTCAAGCCGGGCAAGCAGGAGAAGGAAACGACGCAGGCCGGGTTCGGTGCGCATTTCGCCGAGGTCGCGGTCAACGTGGTCACCGGCGAGACGCGGGTGCGGCGGATGCTCGGCTCGTTCGCGGCGGGGCGCGTGCTCAACGCGAAGACCGCGCGGTCGCAGTGCCTCGGCGGGATGACGTTCGGGATCGGCACGGCGCTGACCGAGGACCTCGTCCACGACACGCGGACCGGCAAGCTGGTGAACCACGACCTCGGCGAATATCACGTGCCGGCCAATGCGGACGTGCCGCAGATGGACGTCCACTTCGTCGACGAGCGCGATATCCATGCGAACCCGATCCACGCGAAGGGGATCGGCGAGCTGGGGATCTCGGGTGCGGGTGCTGCGGTGGCGAACGCGGTGTATAATGCGACGGGGATCCGGGTGCGCGAGTTCCCGATCACGCTGGATAAGCTGCTGGATCAGTTGCCGGCTGTTTGAGGGTTGGTAATACCAATACCATAGACAGGTACCACCCCGGCGAAGGCCGGGGCCCAGTTGGGGGACGAAGATAACGAAGGATCGTCCTCCGTTATCAAGACCTTTCCAACTGGGCCCCGGCCTTCGCCGGGGTGGCGGCGAGGTGGAGGGCGTCTCACTCCTAACCCTCGTCAAACACCCCCACCTACCCATATCCTTCCCTCCACCCCGAGGACCGACGAATGAACGAACACGTGATGGATGCGGCGTTTCGACCGGCTGGTCTCGACCGCGCGAAACAGGGCGTTCTCGGGCTCGGGCTGGACCGGATCGAAGGGCCGGCCAAGGTCACCGGCGTGGCAGACTATGCGTATGAAGGCACGCCCGACGGCATCGCCTATGCCGCGATCGTCGGTACGCCCGTAGGCAGCGGGCGCATCCTCGACATCGACGTCAGCGCCGCCGAGGCGTTGCCGGGCGTCATCGCCGTCATCCACGACGATCCGCGCATCCCCGCCGGCCAATCCAATTCGCGGGCGATGCCGAAGTTGAACACCGACGTCATCCTCCACCTCGGCCAGCCGGTCGCGATCGTCGTCGCGGAGGACCAGGCTATCGCGCGCGATGCCGCCGCGCTGGTCGTGGTCCGCACGGAAGCGGGCGAGGACCGGTTCGACGTCGACTCGCAGCCGGTCGATACCGCGCCGAAGATCGGCTTCTTGCCACCCATCGATAACGGCGATCTCGACGCGGTGATGGCGGAGGCGGCGGTGACGATCGACCGGACCTACACGACGCCGGTGCATTTCCCTGCCGCGCTGGAGCCGCACGCGACCACCGCGTGGTGGGACGGCGACAGGCTCACCGTCCGCACCAGCAACCAGGTGATCGGCGGCGCGCGGAAGACGATCGCCAAGGCGCTCAAGATCGGTGCCGACAAGGTGCGCGCGCTTGCCCCGTATGTCGGCGGCGGGTTCGGCGGCAAGACCGGCGTCGGCGCGGAGGCGATCCTCGCGGCAATCGCGGCGGAGGTCGTCGGGCGGCCGGTGAAGATCGCCCTGCCCCGCCGCCAGACCGCCTATATGGTCCACCACCGCTCGCACACGACGCAGCGTGTCCGTATCGCCGCCGACGTAGACGGCGTGATCCTCGGCATGGGGCATGAGAGCGTCGTCGCGCAGAACGACGATGGCGAATTTCTGGAGCCCGTGCCGTTCGGGACGTTGCCGCTGTACCGGGGCGATGCGCGGCGGTTCAAGACCGGGCTCGTTCGCGTCGATTTGCCCGAGACGGGCGCGGTGCGCGCGCCGGGCGAGGCGGTCGGCACGTTCGGGATCGAGTGCGCGATGGACGAACTGGCCGAGCAACTGGGGATCGACCCGATCGAACTGCGGCGGCGCAACGAGCCCGAAGCCGATCCGGTGAGCGGCAAGCCGTTCTCCACGCGTCGGATGGTCGATTGCTACACGCAAGGGGCGGAGCGGTTCCGCTGGCCTGCGAAGGTACCGGCGCCGGGCTCGGTGCGCGAGGGCGAGTGGCTGGTCGGGATCGGCATGGCGGCGAGCCTGCGCGGCAACTTCACCGTCGAGGCGCAGGCGCGCGTGCGGCTGGAGGCGGACGGGCGCGCGACGGTCGAGTGCGACATGACGGATATCGGCACGGGGACGTACACCATTCTTGCGCAGACCGCGGGTGAGATGCTCGGGCTGCCGGTGGCGGACGTGACCGTGCGGCTCGGCGATAGCGACCTTCCGGCGAGCGCCGGCTCGGGCGGATCGTTCGGGGCAGGCAGTGCGTGTTCGGCGGTGGTGCTGGCGTGCGAGGATGTCCTTGGTGAACTGGCGCTCAGGATGAATGCGGCGCCCGAGGATTTGAGCCTGCGCGATGGGTGCGTGAGCGCTGGTGGGCGGTCTGTGGCGCTCGCCGATCTCGTGCGCGGCGAGGCCATAGTGGCGATGGGCAAGACCGGTCCGGGTGCCGAGAGCAAGCGCACCAGCCAGGCGAGCCACGGTGCGCACTTCGTCGAGGTCGCGGTGAACGCGGTGACGGGTGAGACGCGCGTGCGGCGGATGCTGGGCGTGTTCGACGTCGGACGGGTGCTCAATCGCAAGACCGCGACCAGCCAGATCACCGGCGGGATGGCGTGGGGGATCGCCTATGCGCTGAGCGAGGAGGGCATCGTCGACACGCGGACGGGGGCGTTCGTGAACCCCGATTTCGGCGATTATCATGTCGCGGTGAATGCCGACATTCCGCAGCTGGAGGTGCACTTTATCGAGGAGGTCGACACGTCGGCGAACCCGGTCGGGGCGAAGGGCGTTGGGGAGCTTGGGATTTCCGGGGCGGGGGCTGCGGTGGCGAATGCCATCTACAACGCGACCGGGGTGCGGGTTCGGGACTTTCCGGTGACGCTCGACAAGCTGCTCGAAGGTTTGCCCGCCATTTGACGGAACTCCTCCGTCACCCCGGACTTGTTCCGGGGTCCACCGGACCGCACATCGAACGCTGAGGGTTTGCGGCACCGTGGATGCCGGAACAAGCCCGGCATGACGGAAGAAGACGAACCATGGCCGAAAACGATAGCGTGCTCGCTGCTGCGAAGAGCTGGAAGGGCGAACCGATGGCGATCGCCACGGTCGTCTCGACCTGGGGCTCGGCGCCGCGGCCCAAGGGGAGCCATATGCTCGTCCACGCCGATGGGCGGTTCGAGGGTTCCGTCTCCGGCGGGTGCGTCGAGAGCGACATCCTCGCCACCGCCGCCGAGGTGATCGCTGGTGCGCCGTTCCAGGTCCGCAACTACGGCGTGGCGGATGCGGCGGCGTGGGAAGTCGGGCTGCCCTGCGGCGGCGAGATCGCGGTCATGGTGCAGCCGGTGTCGGCGGAAGGGTTCGATCCCGAGCTGTTCGACCGGATCGCCGATGCGCGCGATCAGGGCGATGCGCTGACGGTGACGACCGATCTCGCGACCGGGCACAGCGACGCGCGGCCGCTGGAGACGGGGGAAGTGTTCGTCAACCGCTACGATCCGCCGCGCCGGTTGCTGATCGTCGGCGCGGTGCAGATCGCGCAGGCGTTGGCGGGGCTGGCACGCGAACTCGGGATCGAGACGGTGGTGATCGACCCGCGTGCACGCTTCCTGACTGAGGAGCGGTTTCCGGGCGTGACGCTCGACGATCGCTGGCCGGACGAGGCGATTGCCGCCTATCGGCCGGGTCTGTCGACTGCGGTCGTGACGCTGAGCCACGACATCAAGATCGACGATCCCGCGCTGATCGCTGCGCTCGCGAGCGATGCCGCGTATATCGGTGCGCTCGGCAGCCGCAAGAGCCACGCGGCGCGGCGGGAGCGTTTGGCCGCCGAAGGTGTTACGCCTGAGAACATCGACCGGATCGATGCGCCGGTCGGGCTCGACATCGGCGCGATCGGCCCCTCGGAGATTGCGCTGTCGGTCGCGGCGGCGATGATAGGAGCGTTCAATGATCGCCGCTGAAGACGTCTTCCTCATCCTCCTCGCCGCCGGTCGCTCGGAGCGGTTCGGGATCCCGAACAAGCTCGAGGTGCCGTTCCTCAACAAGCCGCTGGGGATGCATGTCGTCACCGCGTTCGAGAACATCCCGTTCAAGCGCCGGCTGGTGGTCACCGACGGCTGCAAGCTCGACTTCCTCAGCCATCATTTCGAGGTCGTCCACAACGACGATCCGTCGTCAGGCATGTCGCAGTCGGTGAAGCTCGGCGTGCAGTGCGCGAAGGACGAGGGTGCGCAGGCGGTGCTGATCGCACTAGCCGACATGCCGCGCGTCACTGCGGCGCATATTCACCGGATGCTGGATGCCGCCGACAGCGCGGACGCGGTGGTCGCGTCGAGCGATGGCGAGAAGCCGAGCCCCCCTGCGCTGTTCGGGCGCGATCGGTTCGATTTCCTGCTGACGCTCGACGGCGATGCGGGTGCGCGTGATCTGGTGAAGGCGGGGCGGCACGTCGTGACCGCGCCGGCCGAGCTGATCGATATCGACACGCCGGAGGATCTGGACCGGCTGCAGGCGCTGGTCCACGATCCCAAGGCGGCGATCACTCGTGCCTTAACGCGTCGATAGGGTTCATCGCGGCGGCCCTCCGCGCGGGGAAGTAGCCGAACACCACGCCGATCACCGCCGAAATGACGAACGCGAAGATGTTGATCTCGGGCACGAAGATCCACTGAACCTTGATCAGCGGCGCGATGATCGCGATCGCCAGCTGTGCGATCACGAGGCCGATGACGCCGCCGAGGCACGACAGCGCGATCGCCTCGACGAGGAACTGCATCAGCACCTCGCGCGCGACCGCGCCGATCGCGAGGCGGATACCGATCTCGCGGGTGCGCTCGGTCACCGACACCAGCATGATGTTCATGATGCCGATCCCGCCGACCACCAGGCTGATCCCGGCGACCGCGGCGACGATGCCGGTGAGCAATGTCGTGGTGCCCGTCAGCGTGTCCGAAATCTGCTTGGTATCGAAGATGTTGAAGTCGTCTTCCTTACCCGCGGTGATCGTGCGGCGTTCGCGGAGCAGGTCGGTGATCGAGGCCTGGACGGTCGCGGTCGAGAATTTCTGGTCGACGCCGACGAGCATCAGGCGGATATCGCGGCTCCCCGTGAAACGCCTTTGGACCGCCTTGATCGGCATGATGACGACATCGTCCTGATCGCCGCCGAACCCGGCCTGGCCGCGGGCGGAGAGGACGCCGACCACATCGCAACTGATCGCGCCGATCCGCATGCGCAAGCCGACCGCGTCGCCGCCGCGGAAGAGGTTGGTGCGGACCGTGTTGCCGATGATGCAGACGGCCTTGCCCGCG
>JBAZPX010000024.1:0-15083 GCA_041645555.1 Patescibacteria group bacterium | reverse complement strand
GAAAACTGATTTGATTACTTATTCGGGTCTTCATTTTTCTACCTGGGCAATGAAAAAAGAATTTGAGTATAATCTAGAATACTTTAAAAAATGTTTAATGAACGAAGATGAGTTTATCGTTGAACCTTCAAAAACCTGGTCTGATGACGCTTGGTATAAAGACCAGGAAAATAGGAAAATAGAAAAAAATGAAGGATTTATAATTCTCAACCAAGGAGAGGCGGAGGGAATAATTTTTGGAGGAAATCTTTGTACTTTTAATTTGCTGCAAGGGACTGAATTCATGCCAAATATTTCAGATTCAATTCTTTTTGTTGAAGATGACGATATGGCGGGAAATAATTTTGGAGTTGAATTTGATAGAAATTTACAATCATTGATTCACCAGCCAAATTTCGATAAAGTCAGGGGAATTATTATCGGAAGATTTCAAAAAAATACAGATATGAATCTTGAAAAATTGAAATATATAATTCAAACAAAAGAGGAGTTAAAAAATATTCCAATAATCGCAGGGGTTAATTTCGGACATACAAATCCCCTTATCACTTTCCCAATTGGCGGAACTGCAAAATTAAAAGTTAATAATAAAGTTGAACTAACGATTATTAAACATTAAAAAACAACCATATGCCAAAAATAATAATTGCTTCCGGACCAGTTATTATTGAAAACGACAAGGTCCTCCTTGATAAGCACGGCGATACGCCTTTTTGGAAATTCTGCGGCGGACGGGTTGAAAATTTTGAAACTAATTTAATTGATAACGCCAAAAGAAAAGTAAAAGAAGAAATGGGAATTGATATTGAGATTCTGGACCAAAAGCCGTTTATAACTTTTACCAGAAAGGAAAAAGACGGAGAGAAAATTGATATTATTCTCGTCCATTTTCTGGCCAAAAGAAGCGGCGAAATAAAACCGGGCGATGGCATAAACAAATGGGATTGGTTGGATATTAATAATCTTCCCGAAGACTTAGGGCCAAATATTTTACCGGCTCTAAAGCATTTCGGGTTTAAGAATTAAGTAGCCCCCCTTGTCATCCCGGGCTTGACCCGGGATCCAGGGTTTGACGGCATGGACATCTAATTTTTCCACAATTTCAATAAATCAAACTTTTAATTATTTAACCCTGGATTCCCGCTTTCGCGGGAATGACAGAAACGGAAAGAGGGCTTTTGGCCTTCTTTTTTTGACAAAAAACTATATAAAGCTTATTATAAAAATACTTGCTTATTATTCAAATTAAACATATGCTCTACTATAAAAATTTATCAAACCAAGACCCGGAAGTTTTCTCTTCAGTTGCCAAAGAAATGAAAAGGCAAAGCGAGGAAATGGAATTAATCGCTTCGGAAAATTATGTTTCTAAAGCGGTCCTGGAAGCTATGGGCACGGTTCTAACCAATAAATACAGCGAGGGCTATCCGGGCCACCGCTATTACGGCGGCAACCAGATTATTGACGAAGTGGAAAACATTGCTATCGAGCGGGCAAAAAAATTATTTTCCGCCGAGCATGTGAACGTCCAGCCCCTTTCCGGCTCACCCGCGAACGCCGCGGTTTATTTCGCTTTTATAAAACCGGGCGATAAAGTTTTGGGTTTGCGCCTTGACCACGGCGGGCATCTTTCCCACGGCCATCCCATAAATTTTTCCGGCATGCTTTATAATTTTGTCCAATATGAAGTAGATATAGACACCGGCCGGGTCAATATGGAAAAAGTAAGAGAAATCGCTTTGCGGGAAAAGCCAAAAATGATTGTCGCCGGCTACAGCGCTTATTCGCGGGAAATTGAATGGCAAAAATTTAAAGATATTGCTGATGAAGTCGGCGCCTATACTTTTGCCGACATCGCCCACACCGCCGGCCTTATAGCCGCCGGAGAAATGAATAATCCGGTGCCGATTTTTGATGTTGTTTCCACGACTACGCACAAAACTTTGCGCGGACCGAGAGGCGCGATGATAATGTGCAAGGAACAATTCGCCAAGCAGGTTAATCGAGCGGTCTTCCCGGGCATGCAAGGCGGTCCGCATGACCATATTCAGGCGGCCAAAGCCGTGGCTTTCGGCGAAGCCCTAAGGCCGGAATTTAAAGAATATGCCAAGCAAATTATGGCTAGTGCTAAAATATTAGCGCAGGAATTTTTGAGCATGGGCTACAAAATAGTTTCCGGAGGCACTGATAATCATTTGATGGTAGTAGATATGACTTCGAAAAATATCAACGGGCTTGATGCCGAGGCAGTTTTAAATAAAGTCGGCATTTCCGTGAGCCGTTCCACTATTCCGAATGACCCTAATCCTCCGATGAGGCCCTCCGGCGTCCGCTTCGGCACTCCGGCTATTACCACCCGCGGCATGAAAGAAAATGAAATAAAAATAATCGCCGGCTGGGTCAATAAAGCAATAGAAAATAAAGATAACGAAAACGCGCTGGCGGAAATAAAAGAAGAAGTGAAAAAAATGTGTCTAAATTTTCCTATTCCAAGTATTTAATCATAATATATTTATTACAAATTCACGAATAATATCACAAATAACACAAATAAAAAAGATGTTTACATAAAATTTGTGAATTTGTGTTCTAATTTGTCCCGCCACTTATACAACTATTTGAGGGCGAGATCCCGCTCGTAGCGGTGATAAATTCGCAATCACACCTTATGCCCGCACAAATAATCGACGGTAAAAAATTAGCGGAAAAAATCAAAGACGGCATAGTAGAAGAAATCATAAAAATAAACCTAAACCGACCAGCTAAAAAAAATGACCCTATTTTTCCAGAAAAAAGACCTAATCTGGCGATTGTTTTAGTCGGCGAACGGGAAGATTCAAAGCTTTATGTGAGTTTAAAAGAAAAAGAAGCCAAAATCGTGGGAATTGATACTCATATTTATAGATGCCCGGTAAATATTCCGGAAAAAGAAATTTTTGATATAATTGATTGCCTAAATAAAGACAAATTGATTGATGCTATTTTGGTTCAGCTTCCTTTGCCGTCTGGTTTCAACACTAACAAAATAATCAAAGCCCTGGATCCCAAAAAAGATGTTGACCGCTTTCATCCTGATAATATCAAAACCTTAATGTCGTCTTGCGATTATAAAATGCTTCCTCCCGTTCCCGGCACGGTTTTGGAAATTTTAAAAAGCATAAATTGCGGTTTAACGGATAAACAAGTTTGCCTAGTAATTAATTCGGATATTTTCGGCAAAAGTTTGGCTAAAGTTTTGGAATGTCAAGGAGCAAAGGTTAAAACCATTAAAGCCAATGATAAAAATTTAGGAGAAAAAACAAACAAAGCCGATATTTTAATCACCGCTGTCGGCCAGCCGAAATTAATTAAGGAAGAAATGGTAAAAAAAGACGCGGTTGTAATTGATGTCGGTATTACAAAAATCAAAGAAAAAATTTGCGGTGATGTGGATTTTGAAAATGTTAAAAAAATTGCCAGTTTCATAACTCCTGTTCCCGGCGGAGTCGGCCCCTTAACCATTGCTATGCTTTTTAGAAATACTTTAGAATTATATAAACTTAAAAATAAAATAACAAAATAATATACCTCACCCCGCTCATCCCGCCAGCGGGCGGAATTCGCCTCCCCTCTCCTAATTAGGAGAGGGGCCGGGGGGGGTGAGGTAATAAACCATGAACCAATACGAACACGCAATTAATCAGCTTGATAAAATTTGCGCCATTATAAAAAAAACGGAAAGCGGAAACGCCGAGGCCGAACTAACCTACCACGAAATGGAAATCTTAAAGCATCCTAACCGCGTCACGGAAGTTTCCCTGCCGGTGATAATGGATGACGGCCATCTGAAAATTTTTACCGGCTACCGCGTCCAGCACTCTAATATTCGCGGACCCTATAAGGGCGGGATTCGCTTCCACCCCCAGGTTGATTTAAACGAAGTTAAATCTCTGGCTTTTTGGATGACAATTAAATGCGCGACCGTGGACATTCCTTACGGCGGAGCCAAGGGCGGAATAACCCTGGACCCAAAACAATTAAGCGCAGGCGAGCTGGAAAGATTAACCAGAAGTTATACCCGGGCGATTTCTAATATTATCGGCCCGGAGGTTGATATCCCGGCTCCTGATGTTTATACCACTCCCCAAATCATGGCTTGGCTCATGGATGAATACAGCCAAATTCAGGGTAAAAACGTGCCGGCAGTGGTGACGGGAAAACCGGTAGAAATCGGCGGTTCCTTAGGCCGGGACACGGCCACAGCCCAGGGCGGGTTCTTTGTCTTGGAAGAGGTCTTAAAAAAAATATCAAATCTGTCTTCTGACCAAAATAAAAAAGATATTTCCATTGCCGTCCAGGGTTTCGGCAATGCCGGCTATAACTTTGCCAAAATTGCCCACGACGCCGGCTATTGCGTGGTCGCCGTTTCTGATTCCAAAGGCGGAATTTACAATGAGGAAGGAATTGACATTGAAAAAGTGGTTGAGCATAAAAATTCCAGCGGTTCGGTTATTAACTTTCCTAATGCCAAAAATATTTCCAACGAAGAGCTTTTGACTTTGCCAGTTAAAATTCTCGTTCCGGCCGCTTTTGAAAATGTTATTTCCCTGGAAATGGTTAATGATATAAAGGCGAGCATAATTTTGGAACTTGCCAACGGCCCGGTGAAAATGGACGCGAGCGAAGCCTTGGCGGAAAAAGACGTTTTAATTATTCCCGACGTCCTGGCCAATGCCGGAGGCGTGACGGTTTCTTATTTTGAATGGGTGCAGAACACCAGGCAATATTATTGGGAGGCGGAAAAAGTGCGGGCGAGATTAAAAGAAAAAATGTCTCAGGCCACCAATTTTATTTGGGAAACAAAGGAAAGATATAAAGTGGATATGCGCACCGCTGCCTACATCGTCGCCGTGGAAAGATTGCGGAAAGCTATCAAGGTAAGAGGCATCTAATCGCGGACTTATACGGACTGACGCGGACTCAAGCGGAAATTAAAATAAAATCCGCCGAAAATTTGGCGGGTTTTAAGTTTGACAAATAGAGCTTTATCATCTAATATTTTATAAAACCAACAAAGAAACGCTCTTTCACAAAAGGGAGAAAAAATGAGAGCGATAGTAGAGAAATGCCAAGAGACGGCAAAGGGGTCAGGAATATTTTCATTGGATTTCTCCCTAAAGGAGAAACGCCTAAGATTTAAACCTGGCCAGTTCATTACCCTTGAACCGCGAAATCCGTTATCTGTGATGCAAAGGCCATTTTCGGTCTGTTGTGTTCTTTCAATAATCGGTGACCGGATTAGGGTAATAATCAAAGTCGCCGGGCTTAATACCGCCGCTTATGCGGGGCTGAAACCCGGAGATGAAATAAAAATTTTCGGTCCGAAAGGCAATCCCATACCGCTTGATCCGAAAGTTGAAAGGTATATTTTGGTTGCCGGTGGAATCGGCGGCGCGGCTTTAATGCCTTCGGCAAAAGAGTTGGGGCTGGATGGTAAAACTGTAAATTTTCTGCTTGGAGTAAAAGAGCCAAGCCAAATTTTCGGAATTGAGGAGTTAAAAGCCATTGGCTGCTGTTTTCAGATAATAGCAGAAAGAGATGCCGCTAATACCGGCGTGGTTACGGATTTGCTGAAAGAATCCTTGGCAAGCGACGAGGGTAGATCCACAATAATCGCCTGCGGCCCAGTAGTGATGTTAAAACGGATTGCGGAAATGACAGCTGAAAGCGGTAATAAGTGTCTGGTCCTGCTTGAAGAAATTATGGCTTGCGGCGGAGTTGGCTCCTGCAAAGGTTGCGCGGTTTTCGGCAAAGACGGGACGGTGAAATATGTCTGCAAAGACGGCCCGGCTTTTGACGCTTCCTGGGTTGATTGGGAAAGGATGATGCGCCGTTACGAAGTTACGCCCCCGCCAAGAAGCAAGAAGGCAGTAGACCCTCTCAAAACCGTCTTAACCGGCCAAGGCAACAGAACGCTTAGGTTGGCAACCCCGATAATGAACGCCGCTGGCTGCTTAGATATTATGGCTATAGAAGGAGGTTGGGTAAATACCATCCGCGCTGGCGCGCTCATTCCTAAGTCAGTAACGCTTGGAAAACGCCCTGGAAACGATGGCCCCCGCACCTGCGAGGTAAAATCGGGGATGCTCAACGCAATTGGGTTAGCCGGCGATGGGGTTGAAGAATTCTGTGAAAAAGATTTACCTCGATGGTTGAGTTTCGGCCCGCCAGTAATTGCCAACATCGCTGGTTCCACTGTTGCTGAATATGTGAAAATCACCCAACGATTAGCTAATACTGGTGTTGCTGCTTTTAAGGTTAATATCTCCTGCCCCAATGTACGTGGCGGCCTGGCCTTTGGCGTAGATCCCGTACAAACTTCCGAAGTTGTAAAAGCTATTCGCGAAGTCGCACCGAACATGTTCCTGATTGTCAAACTTACGCCAACCGCCGGCTTTCGGATTGTTGACGTAGCTCGAGCCGCAAAAGAAGCCGGGGCCGATGCTATAGCAGCCATAAACACCCTGCCTGGCATGGCAATTGATGTTTACATTAGAAAGCCAAAAATTGGCCGGGGTTTTGGCGGTATGTCCGGACCGGCTATTCATGCTCACGCTGTAAAAGTGGTCTATGACCTTGCTCAAGCCGATTTGGGAATTCCGATTATCGGCATTGGCGGAAACGACGACGGAGAAAGCGCTATGGAAATGATTCTGGCTGGCGCCAGCGTTGTTGAAGTTGGTACGGGTTTATTCGGAAACGGAAACGCCATGTCTGATATGCATGACTTTTTCCTTAAAATGGTTTCCTATCACCAGGTAAGCCATATCAGGGATTTAATCGGACAATGGGTGTTATAATTTTTTACAAAAAAAATTCAGAAGGTCGACTGTCAAGCCGACCTTTTTCTTTTGACCGCGTTTTCTTTGTCTGCTAATATGAAATTAGTTTTTAAAAAAGTTTTTACCAGATAATAATGCCAAACCTAAAAAAGCAACAACTCTTAGAACTGCTTAAAATTCATTATGGCTTTAAAGATTTTCGGCCCGGCCAGGAAAAAGCCATTGATAATATTTTAGCCGGTTTAAGCTCAATCGTTATTATGCCGACCGGCGGGGGAAAATCCTTGATTTACCAGCTGCCAGCTTTAGTTTTAGAAGGCGTCACCATAGTTATTTCTCCTTTAATCGCTTTAATGAAAGACCAGGTGGATAGTTTAAAAAAAGTCGGCATTCCGGCCACTTTTGTTAATTCTTCAATTTCACCGGACGAAACTTACGAGCGCCTAGAAGCGGTTAAAAAAAATCATTACAAGCTTCTTTTTATCGCTCCGGAAAGATTCTATAATCAGGAATTCGTTAACGCTTTGGGAAATATCAAAGTAAGCCTTTTTGCCATAGACGAAGCCCATTGCATCAGCCAGTGGGGGCATGACTTCCGGCCCAGTTATTTAAGATTAAAAAACGCCATTGATTTGGTGGGCAATCCGCCCGTTGTCGCTTTAACCGCCACGGCCACTCCGGAAGTGCGGGGAGATATTGTAAAGCAGCTAAACTTAAAAAATCCGGAAACTGTAATAACCGGCTTTGCCCGGCCCAATTTGCAATTTGGAGTTATCCAGGCCAGCGACGCGCAAAAGCCAAACTTAATTTTAGACGCCTTAAAAACTACGGAAGGGTCGGGGATAATTTATGTCGGCACGCGGGCTAAAGCCGATGGTCTGGCGCAAACTTTACTGGAGGAGGACATCCCGACCGTGGTTTATCACGCCGGCATGGACGCTTCTGACAGAACCTGGGTTCAGGAAAACTTTATGGCGGGAAAGGTGAGGGCCATTGTCGCCACTAACGCTTTCGGCCTAGGCATTGATAAAAAAGATATCCGGTTCGTTATCCACCATGATATGCCCGGCACCATTGAAGCTTATTACCAGGAAGCGGGCCGGGCCGGACGCGACGGGAAGCCCAGTTTTTGTTTATTGTTTTACTCTCCCCGCGACCGCTATTTGCGCGAATTTTTTATAAAGGGTGATAATCCCCCGCCAAAAATTATTTTAGAGGTTTATAAAATTTTGACTGATTATGAATCGGACACGGTTTTAATCACTTACGCCGATTTGGCGGAAATGCTTTCCGAGGATGTTCCGGAAATGGCGATTGGCACGAGTTTAAAAGTCCTGGAACGCGAAGGCTATATCAGCCGGCCGAATGAAAAAACCGCCAATGCTTTCCTAAAATTAAATAAAGATTTTGCTTCCGTCTTGGATTCTTTCGGCAGCCGGGCCAAGACTAAAATTGATATTTTCCATAAACTCTATGACCGATTTGGAGCGGAACTGGAAGCCGGCTGGCGTTTTAATTTTGAGGAAACGGCCGGCATAATTAAAGTAAGCAAGGATTCTTTTGTGCGCCTTACCCGCCATTTGGCGGAAAATAATTTAGCCGAGTACCAACCCCCCTTTCGGGGAACGGAAATTAATATTTTAAAAAGGGTGGACTTGAGCGAAGTTAAGATTGATTTTTCCGCTCTGGCTGAAAAGCTTAAAAGGGCTTACGCTAAATTAGATAAAATGGAAGATTATATTTATAATTTTGGCTGTAGGCAGGAATATATCCTAAATTATTTCAAGGACATCAACGCTAAAATCTGCGGAAAATGCGATAATTGCTTAACGGCCGGGGGCTACCAAAGAAAGCACCAGTTGCCGCGAAAAAAAAGTCATGGCGGAAAAATTTTCAGAGTTAGCTTAGATGAGATAGTGGAAAAACCAAGCTCAAAACCGGCTCTTAGTACTAAATTAACCCAGCTGGAAACTTTTGATTTATATAATAAAAATCTAGCGCCCGAAGAAATAGCAAGAGAACGCGATTTATCTTTAAACACAATCATCGGGCATCTGGCTTTTTTAATAAAAAAAGGATTAATAAAAGATATAGACAAATTAGTTAAGCCGGAACAGCAGAAAAAAATAAAAAAAGCCATGGCTAAAGTCGGCGGTGATAAATTAAAACCAGTTAAAGAAGAATTAGGCGAAGATGTAAGCTACGAAGAGATAAAATTGGTATTTGCTAAAATAAACGGCCGGAAATAATTTAATTGACTTTTAGTTTAAACTTAAGTAAAGTTAAAGCAAATGTTAAGTATCATCGTAAGGAGGGACGAAAGTCGCTCTTTTTATTTTCGTTTGAGAAAGGATGGAATATCATGGCAAAAAAGTACAAGGAAGACGGCGTTGATGTAAAAGCGGGCGATGCTTTCAGCTCTTACGCAGGAAAGCTTTGCCAGTCAACATTCAAGAACTCTCCTTTTGTTACCGTTCGTGATTTTTCCCGTGGTCATTTTCGAGGCCCAAGAGCTTTTCGCCTTCGGAATTTACCGAGAAATTGTTACATTGATATTGCTCCTGATGGCGACGGCACTAAAGTTGAGGTTATCTCTGCAGCCGGAGATTTCCCCAATGCCGCTCGAGGTTGGGTAGCCATGACTCGGGGTGATATCACTCGTTGGGGCGGCAAAGGAATCATTTTGGTGAATAACCTGGATACTGAAAATCTTGGCGAGGTGGGAGACCCGAGATTCGAAGCCCATAAATCAATGATGGATGGGCTAAAGCGGATCGCAGATGAAGAACATCTGATCATGTTCAAGGGTGAAACGGCTGAATTGCCCGGTATAATCACTTCGCGCAACAAACAAGCTCTAGTGACATATTCCTGGTGTGGAGTATGTCTCGGGGTGTATAACCCCAGAACAATCATTACCGGCGACGGAGTAAAGAAGGATATGCTGGTGATGGCTCTGCGAGAGCTCGGGCTTCGCAATAACGGGTTCAGTAGTCTTCGGAAAGGCATGGCTATCCACTACGGGCAAGACTGGCACAACAACCCCGATGCGCAAGATGACATTCGAGCGGCTGCGACTCCAGCGGTGCTTTACGACAGTTTTCTTGAAAGGGCGAACGGATGGCGCTCACCCGACTTCCTGCCAGAAATTCCCATGTACCTCATCGTACATGTTACTGGCGGCGCTATAAAGTCAAAGTTCGCTGAAGATATTTTGTTCCCCCGTGGTCTTTCTGCGGAGTTGGATAACCTTTGGGATCTTCCGCCCATAATGAGAAAATGCGCGGAGTGGAGAGGACTCAGCGATCGAGAACTTTACGAAATCTGGAACGGTGGGCAAGGCGCGCTTGTGGTCATTGAAGAAAAAGACGCTGAAGCATTCATCTCTCTCGGAAGAACTTTCGGAATAGACGTAAAAAAATGCGGACGCATCACGAGAGAGAAAAAACCTCAAGTAATCATTCATTCAATGCTCAACGGCGAAAAGATACCATTCGTCGCTTGAGCGAGAAAGGTATCAAAGTAAATAAGGACGGATCCACTACGGGTCCGCCCTTTTCTTTTTATCTAAAAAATGATAGTTTAAAGTCAGATAACTCGCAAAAATACAGATCGCGGGTTGTATATTATTTATTATCCTAAATTTTAAGCTACTAACACCTAACCCCCAATATCTAATAACTAATGACATGAATAAACAAACGCAAAAAAATTTGCTGGGTTTGGTTAAATCCAGCTACGAAGAAATCGCTGACCAGTTTAACGAAACCCGAAAAAAATATTTATGGCCGGAATTAATTGAACTAACAAAGATAATTAAGGCCGGAGATAAAATTTTAGATGTCGGCTGCGGCAATGGCCGCTTGCTGGAAGCGTTCAAAGGCAAAAAAATTGATTATCTGGGG
The DNA here is from genome assembly GCA_041645555.1 of Patescibacteria group bacterium. Lineage (GTDB taxonomy): Bacteria > Patescibacteriota > Patescibacteriia > Patescibacteriales > JAQTRU01 > JAQTRU01. The sequence goes on along the minus strand of JBAZPX010000024.1, from coordinate 4,357 downwards.
GTTGATGCCAGCGAAAACCTTATTGCCCACGCTAAAAGCCTGCGCCCTAAAAATAAATTCCTTGTCGGCGATATTTTGGATCTGGGAAAAATTCCGGAAATGAATTTTGATTATGTCTTTTCTATCGCCCTTTTTCATCATCTCCCGGGAAATGATTTGCGGATTGCCGCCCTAAGGCAACTAAAAAATAAAGTGGGCGAAAACGGAAAAATAATTATTGTGGTCTGGAATTTATGGAGTCAGCCGAAATTTAGGAAACTGATTTTAAAATTCGCCTTGCTTAAATTAATTAAAAAAAATCTGCCCGCTGGCAGAATGGATTTCGGCGATATTCTATTTGACTGGAAAAATCCAGGCGGCGAAGCCATGAGCCGGCGCTATTACCACGCCTTTACTAAATGGGGCCTGAAAAAAATTATAAAAAAAGCCGGGCTAAAAATTGAAAAAATCTACAAAGACAAATTTAATTATTACGCAATTTTAAAGAAATAATAAAACTATGAAGGAAGTTCTATCAGCTTCAAACGCGGGAGAAAATAATAAAAAACAGGAGACCGCGGAGAAGTTAGAATCCTGGGAAAAAATCCAACAAACAGAAGCCGTAAAATTTTTAGATATCAGCCCGGAAACCGAGGAAAATATAAAAAATAACCCCGAGCTAAAAAAATTGCTCGGAGAAATTCTTGATTATGACGAAGGCACCTTTGAGCATTCTCTGCGAATGGCTGACTGCGCCCGGGTAATAATAAATAAGGGCGGTTTGGGCTTTGATGAAAACGGAGAAAAAACTTTTTTTACCGCCGCCTTGCTCCACGACATCGGTAAAATCTACGTAGACAAAAATATTCTCAATAAGCCGGGAACATTAACCGAGGAGGAAAACGCCGAAATAGACAGGCATGTTACGGAAGGGATTGAGCACTTAAAAGGTAAAATACCCGAAGAATTATACAGACCGGTTGCTCTTATTATCGGTTCCCATCATAAGGACAGGGACGGGCGCAATAATCAAGCCAGCGGCAATAACGAGGGGGACAGGAGAAAAAAATTCGGCCAAGAAACTGAAAAAATGATTAGAATAATTTCTATCATAGACGAATTTGATTCCCTCTTATATAAACGCCCTTATAAAGACGCCATGCCAATAAACAAAGTCCGCGAATTGCTGCGAGAAAAATTCAGGCAGGAGGAAGATGGGGAAATTATAGGCCTACTTTATGATTATAAAGGGCTAGATTTAAAGAGTTACCAAAAAAAACAAATTGAAATAATGAACTCTCTTTGGCACAAGCAAGAAACGGAAAAAGACTTGGGCCATGAACCGGGGAGAAGCGAACTAGCGCAGCATTTTATGGATAAAAAATATTCTGAAATATTTTCTAAAAGGAATAAATATTTAAGGGCTGACATAAATTAATCTCTTCAAAAATAAAAAATACGTAATTTAAATACGTATTTTTTATTTGCTAGATTTATTTAGCTTCTCAATTCTCCTAAAATTTCTTTTATATCATTCAAATCCTCCGGGGTCAAACCCAATTTTAATCTGTTTTGGTACAAATGGTACGACTCATTTCTTAAATTAACGGAAGAAATGCCAATCCCTTTTCTTAAATAAGATTTATATTTTTTTACCAAACCTAAAACAATCTCTTTATTGCTATCACTTAAATTGCCATAGCGGTAATTATCCCGCACCAGATCATTTAGTTTCCGCTCAAATTCGTAGTCTTTTAAATTTTTTGCGTTGCCCATTAAGTCTTTTATGTCCATATATTTATTTTAAATTATTAGCGAAAACGTCCACGCAGGAAATAATTTCAAACTTTTTACTCTTGTAAATGCTGGCCGGCAACCTGATTGAATTAGTTACCACGATTTTTTTTATATTCTTGTCTTTCTCTAAATTCTTAACCGCCGGGCCGGTAGGGACCAGATGGGTTAAAGCAACGTAGATATCGCCTGCTCCCATTTTTTTTAAAGCCTTGGCGGATTCAATCAAAGTTCCCCCGGTTTGGGTCATGTCGTCGACAATAATAATATTCCTGCCCTTTACCCGGCCTTTAATTTTTGTCACCCTGTTTTCATCCACTTTTGGCCGGTATTTTTCTATGACTACTATTTTTTTAATTTTCAGGTTGCTTGCGAATCGTTTAGCCCTCTCTACCCCGCCCTTATCCGGAGAAATAATGATAATTTTTTTTAAACCAATAACTTTAAAATAAACCGCCAAGGTATTGACGGCACTAAGGTGTTTTAATTTCCTAAAATAGCTGCCGGCCATTTCACTATGGAGGTCAAGGGCGATTATTTCTCCCGCCCCGGCAAGATCTATAATATTCGCCATTAATTTAGCGCTCATGGCATCCCCGGAATATTTCATTTTATCCTGCTTGCCATAGCCGAAATATGGCATTAAAACTATAATTTTTTTAGCCCCGTTCTCCTTTAAAGTATTGATTAGAATAATTAACTCCAGCATATTTTTCGCCGGCGGGAAAGTTGAACCTAAAACAAAAACTTTTTTGCCTTTTATATCTTCATCAATGTGCACCAAAATTTCCCCGTCCTTATAGTGGGAAATAAGGCATTTTCCCCCGGCTAAACAAGGGGCCTTTTTAATTAGCTCTTTTGCCAACCCGGGGTTGCTCTTAGTGGAGAAGAGAAAATATTTCATAAAATCTGAAATCTACAATCTACAATCTTAAATCGGAAATTAATATGGAGCGGGTAGGGGGAATCGAACCCCCATCCTCAGCTTGGAAGGCTAATATAATAAACCATTATACGATACCCGCCTTCGCTCGCCGGAGCGAGCTACGGCGGGCAATGCCCGCAGTAACTCGCGTAGGCGAGAAAAGTTATGTTTTTAATTTATCTTTCCTAATTCTATAGATTAATAGAGCAAAAGTCAATAAGATTATAATTAGGCTGGCAATCTGGGGAAACCTTAAATTCCAGATGACCGGCGTTTCATCTATCCTGACAAATTCCAAACTAAACCGCAAAGCAGAATACATTATTAGATAAAAAATAAAAAATAACAAATAAAAATAATCTTTAAACTGCCCTTTTTTTATAACCCAAATATGGAAAGAAATTAAAACTAAGAAGATCAAAAAATTTCCGATTGATTCGTACAAAAACGTCGGATGAAAAAAATCCGAGGAGATATATTCAACCGGCCGTTTCATAATATCAATCGGGATTCCTAGGGATAAATCAGTCGGCTTGCCAAAAAGTTCCTGATTAAAATAATTTCCCCACCGGCCAATAGCCTGGGCCAAAGCCATACCCGGAGTTATTATGGCGGCTAAAAGCCAAAAATCTAAATTGCGCTTTCTGGCAAAAAGCCAAATTAGTAACAGGCCGGCAATAATCGCACCATGAATAGCCAAACCGCCCTGCCAGACTTTAAAAATATCTAGAGGATATTTTGAATAATAAGGCAACTCTAAAAAAACATGGTAAATCCGAGCCCCGATTATTCCTCCCAAAACCAGCCAAAAAGCTAAGTCAATAATAGTTTCTTTTTTTAGACCATAATAAGAAGAAATCTTTAAGGCCGCAGCTATGGCCGCTAAAACCCCTAAAACAATAAAAAAACCATACCAATAGACGTGGATCGGGCCGAAAGAAACTAAAATCGGATTAGGGTTAAAAGTATGGAGAAAATTTATCATATACTCTGATATTAACACAGAAAAACCAAATAAAAAAGCCGGGCAAGAATACGTCCGACTTTTCTTGAATTCCATATCAATCTCTAATCTCTGTCGAAATCCTCCCTCGCGAACTGGAGGATTAGCGCCCCGAAGACAACAACGCAGATACACAAGAGATTGAGCCCGGGTTTACCGAGCGGAAAGAAAATCATTGATGAGAAAAGAGCGACAAAGGCACCGACTAACAGGCAGATTCCGAAGAATCCGACTGTGACTCTCGCAGCAACCCGTGTCTCGGTAGTGGCCCTTTCCAAAAAGGCCACAGAGTTCTCAATCACAACTTTCGCGGCTGCCAACTTCTTAATAGCAACCCTTGCCAAAAAGGCCCCAAAATCTTCAACCGCAAATTTTGCGGCTGCCATCTTCTTGATGGCGAACCTTTTTAATAAGCAAAGAACAGACGCGATAGATTCGAGAACGTAAACCTTGATAATAATCATCTCAGTGAGAGTTCTCCCCGCCATTCCGTACCTCCTTTGGCTTTTTGAAAGAAACATGTCTTCCGGGAAAAAACGCTCACCCCCATGAGATAATGATAACTATATAGTATCATATTTACATTTTTTTGTCAAACTATAGGTCAAAATCGCTTTAGAAAAGATGGACTTTAAAAATTTACTGCTTTGCTTTAC
>JBAZPX010000023.1:0-15841 GCA_041645555.1 Patescibacteria group bacterium | reverse complement strand
CAGTAAATTCAGCGTTGCCGCTTACTTTTAGTCCGCCCGCGATTTCTACCGGGCTGCCGCCGTAAATTACGCCTTTAACTGTCAAATTATCATCAACCGTCAGGTTATCGTTGAAAGTGGCTGCGCCCTGGACTGATAGATTTCCCGCCACCGAGGTTCCCCCGCCCGAGGATGATAAAACCGTAGTCTGAGGCTGGACAACAATTTGAGCGGGGATAGTCGCGGGGGAAGCGGTTGTGGCTTTAGCGCCCGGAGTTGTAGAGGTTGTTCCAGCCGTTGATTTTTTAGCCGGAGTGGGAATGGTAACTTTGGGAGTAGAAACAGGAGCAGAAGGAGGGGAGGTCTGAGTCGTTCCCTGACCTGAGCCTGTTGAAGGGCTTTCTTCTGGAGTCTCTGGCGCTTCCTCTCCCTGGCCGGAATCTTCCTTTAAAGAATCAGGGGTAAAAAAATCTACGACCCTATTATAAAAATTGGAAAAAGCGCTGGCTAATTTTACTCCCCCGGTCTCAGAAATTCCCTTTACCTGGCCGGCGCCAGCCACGGTAAGCTTAGCCACTTTATCATTAAGTTTAATTGATAAATCTTTTTGCGCCTGCGCTAAATCCTCGAAAATCCCAACCGTGCCGGATTTAACCGCTTCCCAGGCCTCGCTGCCCTTTTCCGCCGTTTTATCGGCAAAAGCCAAAATACTATTAACAACCGAATTTCCGTCGTCTTTCTCGCTTGTGCCGGCAACGCGGCCGCCAACAACCTGGCCAGCCGGACCTTGAGCTATCATCCGGCTCGTCTCTCTCACCGCTTCTCCGGCCGCCCTTACCATAGCTTGCGTCGCTTCTACCGGCGCGGATAAAGTTTTATCCAACATGGTTGCAAAAGAAGCGGAAGCGCCCGGGGCAAAAAGGGAAAAAGAAAAAGCAGCCACCAAGCCAACATAGCAAATGACTGCTAATTTTTTCCGCCAAGATTTAGCCACTAAACTATTTATTTCATTAAAAAAATTATTCACTGAAATAAAAGAAGAAGCGTCCTTCGTCTCGCTTATAATATTCTCTTGTTCTTTATCGGCCTGCTCGCTCCAATTGCTTAAAATTTCATTTTTCTTATCCGCTTTTTCTAGAACGGACAAATCCAATTCTTGCCCCCTTTCGGTAAAGGAGTTGGGGGATTTTTCTTCCGCTTTCTCCGTCCGCCCTTCTTCCGCCTTTTCTATCTTTTCATCCCGGGCATGCATTTCTAAATACTCATTAAACCACTCGCGGCTGGTAAAGTAATTCCGACCGATTTTTTCCGCCCGCAGTTTTCCTCTTTGCACTAAAAGAGAAAGATAGGTAACCTTATACGGCACCTCCTTAGCTAAACGACGCAGAGGAATTAATTTTTTATATTCCTCTTGTTTATTTTGAATAAGCATGGGGTTGCTTTTATCTATCCGCCTTTGCAGGCAGAAAATTTAAATTTTTATTTTTAGACTATCAAATGATTTAAAATTTTTATTATAACCATAACAAGAATCTCATATCTAAAATAAGAGAATTCTCCTCCCCCGTCTTTCGCGAGGGGGCGGAGCCAAGATTAAGAGCGTCTATTAACGCCCTCATCTTATCGGCTTGTTGCCATAATGTTCTTATCAACAATTATACCACAAATTATCAACATTTTAAAACATAAGTCTGGTATTTCTTGCAAGTATTCTTTCCCAGGCAACTATTAGCCCGACGGGAAGCAAAAAATTGAGTTTTTCCTTGAGAAAATCAGCTTATTTTAAACAAAAAAATCCCGCCCCTTAATATGGTTTATGGCAATAATATTAATCGCACGGCAATTATATGGCTAAGGATTATAAGGAATTTAAGGGCGGAACCAAAAGTTATCCACAAGCATTTGGGAAAAACAATAACTGCTCTTCTTGAGGGAGCTTGGCCCTGCAAATTAGTATTTTAATTTTATTATCCTTCTGTTATCTTTAAAAATGACAACCTAAAACAAAAAACAGCAGCCATATCAGACCGCTGTTTTTATATTTTCCTATTTTATTTTTAAGTTTAACGTTTCGACCACTGGGGCGCCCTTCTGGCTTTTTTCAAACCCGGTTTCTTTCTTTCTACCTTGCGGGCGTCTCTAGTTAAAAATCCCTTAACTTTTAAAGCCGGCTTCATTTCTTTATCAAAAATAATTAAAGCCCTGGTTATGGCGTGCCTGACCGCTTCGGCCTGCGCGCACTTCCCGCTACCCCTTACTGAAATAGAAAAATCAAAATCTTTTAAGCGACCGACTAATTTAAGCGACTGAACGGCAACTGCGGCTTCGCCCTCGCTAAAGTACTGGCTTATTTTTAAACCATTAACTATAATAACCCCGCGGCCGTCTTTATATAACCTTGCCTGCGCGGAAGAAGTCTTTCTCCGGCCGATCGCTTTTATAAATTTGCCCTTAAACTTAATAGGCTCATCTTTCTTTTCTTCATTTTTGGTCATCTTTTTTTCTACCATATATTAAATAATATAAAAATAAAATAATATAAAAATTATAAACCTGATAACTCTTTTATCTGAACAGCTAACCCGCACATTCCTTACTATTTTTATTATTTTGTTATTTTATTATTTTGTTATTTTATTATTTAACAATCAGTCTTTTAAGCATCGCCCCCCTGAATTTAATTGGCGGCAGCATTTCTCTAACCGCTCTTCTTAGAATTTCCGCCGATCCGTCCGGCCGTGACTGCCTAAGCTTCCTCATGCTTTCTGTTTTTAAGCCTCCCGGATAGCCGGAGTATCTGAAATAATTTTTTTGGTCTAACTTTTTCCCCGTAAATTTTAATTTATCAATATTGGCCACTTCGACTATATCCCCATTATCAAGCCGCGGCTCAAATCCAGGCTTATTTTTCCCCCTCAATAAAACCGCAATCTGGCTAGCTATCCGGCCAACTGCTTTGTTAGTAGCATCAATTTTATGTAATTTTCTTTCCATATATTATTTGTAAAATTTGTAATCAATTTGCAATCTGTAACTATACCAGCTCTATTTGCACCATGTCCGCCCCATCGCCCTGCCTTTTGCCTAATTTAATAGTCCGCGTATAACCGCCTTTCCTTTCTTTATATCTGGAGCCCAAAACTTCCATCGCTTTTTTAATCGCCATTTTTTGCGGCAAAGCCTCAATTAATTTTCTTCTGGCGGTTAAATCGCCGATTTTGGCCGCGGAAATCATTTTTTCAACCAAAGGCTTTACGGCCTTGGCTTTGGCTTGCGTAGTTTTTACTTTCTCATATATTAAAACGCTGGAAGCTAGATTTTTAAGCATCGCTTCCCTCGGTTCTTTTTTTCTGTCTAAAGTTTTTCCTTTCTTTCTATGTCTCATATTATACTGATGCGATTCTTGGGATGTTTGTGATCTTTGCGATTCTTGAGATTACGAACATCTTAAATCCCAATAATCCCAAAAGTCTTAAGAATCCTAAGAATCCTATATAATGTTATTCACTCTTCTTTGGTCTTCCCCTCTTCTTTTTCGGTTCTTCCGCCGCTTCTCCCTTTTCTTCCTCTTCTTCTTCCGGAACTAATTTTTCCTCTTTAACAGCCGCCTCCTTCTTAGTAAGAGAATCAAATTGTTCTATCAATATAGCCACGGCCTGCTCGAACGCTTCCCGCGGCGCAATTGTGCCGTCGGTGATAATATCCAATATTAATTTATCCCAGTTGGTCATCTTTCCGACACGGGTATTTTCCACCTTAATGCTTACGGAAAAAACCGGAGAAAAAATAGAATCCATTTCTATGTAGCCGATTTCTTTATTCTCGTTCTCTATATTTTCCACCGGCCTATAGCCCCGTCCCTGGCTTACATAAATTTCTATATTTAAACTGCCAGCCATATCGGTAATATGGGCCAAAACCAAATCCGGATTTTTTATTTCTACCTGCGAATTTTTGGTAATATCCCCCGCCTTTACTTCCTTTTTCCCATGAGCGTCCAATTCCAGTTTTACTTCTTCCTCGGAAAATACTTTCACTCTTAATTTTTTCAAATTTAAAATAATCTGCAAAACGTCCTCCTTAATATGCGGCAGGGCCATAAACTCGTGGTCCGCCCCCTTAATTTTTACGCCGACAATCGCCGCGCCCGGCAGCGAAGAAAGCAAAACCCGCCTCAAAGAGTTGCCCAAAGTCATGCCGTAGCCAGGATAGCAGGGTTCTATAGTAATTAAACCCTGATTAGGCTTTTCGCCGTCTTTGAAATCTATTTTTTGGGGCAAAGCAATTTTTTGCATATAATTTAGATATACCTGTCCGTTAAGACAGGAAGATAAAATTAACTATGTTTAATTCGCATGTGCGGCATTCGTAGCGCCGCTTTTTTCCGATAGGAAAAAATAACTTTATTTTGAATAATATTCAACGATTATCTGGGCGTTTACATTTGCCTTAATATCGCCAACTTTTGGCTCATGCAAAACTTTACCGGCGAGCTCTTTGATATCTAAATTAAGCCAGCCCGGAACACTATCTTTCTGGCGGGTTAACTTATCCGGCAATTCCTTGAAAAATTTATATTTTTTGCTTCTTTCCCTAACTCTTATAATATCTCCTTCTTTAACTTCATAAGAAGGTATATTTACTTTCCGGCCGTTGACTTCAATGTGGCCATGGCTGGCTAATTGCCTGGCTTGGGTCCGGGAACTGGCAAAACCAAGCCGATAAACAGTATTATCCAGCCTCAATTCCAACGTTCTCAGCAGATTTTCGCTGGCATCGCCTGGTTTTCTTTTAGCCTTTAGAAAAGTTAACTTAAATTGCTTTTCCAGCAGATTATACTGCTTCTTGGCTTTCTGCTTTTCGGCTAACTGCATTCCATAATCGCTCTGCCTTCTTTTATTGCCCTTTTGCCCATGAAAGCCAGGCGGGTAATTTCTTTTCACCATGGCGCATTTGGGCAAATAACAGCGTTCGCCTTTTAAAAACAGCTTCTCTCCCAATCTTCGGCATTGTTTGCATTTTGCGTCTAAATTTCTTCCCATATTTGATTCAATTATCAATTACGAATTACGAGTTAATTGTTAATAGTTAATAGTTAATTTACACTCTCCTCGGTTTTTTCGGACGGCAACCATTGTGCGGAACCGGCGTTATGTCTTTAATTGCTGTAATATTTAAACCGTTGGCGTTTAAAGCTCTGACCGCTGATTCTCTGCCCGTTCCCACGCCCTTCACAAAAACCATAACTTCTTCCAGCCCGAAATCTTCCCTGGCGGCGCTTACCGCAATTTTAGTTATAATCTGAGCGGCGTAAGGGGTTGATTTTTTCGCCCCCTTAAATCCGGCCATGCCAGCGCTGGCCCAGGAAAGGACGTTCCCGGTTAAATCGGTCAGGGTTACAATCGTATTGTTATAAGTGGCTTTAACATAAGCCCGGCCGGATTTTACGGTTTTGGCCGCCTTTTTCTTTCTCTTAAATTTCTTTTTAGCTTTTTCTTCTTTCTTTTCCGCCAATTTTTTCTTTACATCGTCCGGCAATTCGTCAATCTCACCGCCGCCTAAAAAATCTTTTTCCTCTCTTTCCATTTTAAAATTTTTATCCTCTTTTTCTCCAACTTTAACTTTAGCTGTTTCTTCAACCGCTTTCTCTTTCCCCTTCGCTTCCTTTTCTAATTTAACCTTACCGGATTTTTTCTCCGTTTTTTCAGCTTTCTCTTCTGTTTTTATAGTCTTGTCATCGCTCATAGTATAAAAATGATGTTAATTGTTTATTACTAGGTTTTCTGCGCCGACATTTTGCGGCCGGAACCGGCAGTCTTCTTGACGTTGCCCCGGACAGTCCGATTATTAGTCTTAGTTCTTTGCCCTCTTACCGGCAAACCTTTAGTATGCCTTATCCCTCGATAGCTATTTATTTCTTTTAAGCGTTTAATATTGCCGGCTATTTCCCTTTTTAAATCTCCTTCTACCCGATGCTGTTTCTCTATTAATACTCTTAATTTGTTTATTTCCTCTTCCGTCAAATCTTTCACTCTTTTGTCCGGATTTATGCCGGTCATTTCTAAAATCTTATTGGAGGTGGAAACGCCAATGCCAAAAATATAGGTTAAAGAAATCTCCACCCTTTTTTCGTTTGGAATTGTCACTCCGGCTATTCTTACGGCCATACTTTTGATTTTAGATTTAAGATTTTAGATTTAAGATTGACAACTTATCTAATTTTGCCTTCTTAAATTAATCTAGCCCTGTCTTTGTTTATGTTTTGGATTTTTACATATCACTCGCACCCGGCCTTTTCTTCGGACTACTTTACAATCTTTACAAATTTTTTTTGCGCTGGCTCTAACTTTCATAAAAATAATTCGAATTAATAAAACATAATTCAAATCGTTTGACTTAAACATTCCTTTTAAACCCGTGCCGAAGCCTTATGCTAAATTCGGTAGGTTAATTCAAATGCTTCAAATGTCTTCAGGGCAGACAGGAAGTGGATGTTTATTCGAGGCATTTGAATGTATTCGTAGATTTGAATTTTTACAATCTATAGACTACCCGGCCTTTCGTTAAATCATAAGGGCTGATCTGGACCCTTACCCTGTCTCCGGGAAGCAGGCGGATTTTATTCATCCGCATCCGGCCGGCCAAATAGGCGAATATCTCATGTCCGTTTTCCAACAAAATCTTAAAGGTCGTATCCGGCATTAACTCAAGAACCTCGCCTTGTAATTCGATAAAATCCTTTGAATTAAGCGTTTTTCCCCCTTTAGCCTCGCTTTGATTTTGAAAATTATTTTCGGGCATTAACACAAAAAATTTCGGCAAAGGATTAAAAAACTTTACCAAAATTCTTGGTAAATATTTTAGCTTATTTGCTTATATTTTTCATTATAAATATCGTAAGCTAATTATATAGGCAAGTTTATTTTTTGTCAAGAGTACTATTCCAGTACGGCTTTTATCCGCCTTACGCCGGCAGAAGAGCTTTCTTCTTTCATTATTTTAAAATGCCCTAACTCGCCGGTGCGATTAACGTGCGGTCCGCCGCAGATTTCATAAGAAAACGTTTTATCTTCTCCCTGCCCTGAGCTCGCCGAAGGGCCTACCTTATAGACCTTCACTTTCTCCCCGTACTTTGACTCAAAAACTCCCATCGCGCCTTTTTTCTTCGCTTCGGGCAAAGGCATCTCTTCGCAAACTACGGGCAGATTATCTTTTATGGCCTTATTCACCAAATCTTCCGCTTTCTTAATCTGCTCCGCTGTCATTTTTTCTTTATGGGAAAAATCAAAACGCAAACGTTCGGCCGTAATATTGCTTCCCTTCTGGAAGACCTGATCGCCTAAAACTTTTCTTAAAGCCGCCAGTAACAGATGAGCGGCGGTATGAAGTTTTTTCGTTTCTTCGGAAGCATCAGCCAGTCCGCCTTTAAATTTTCCGGCGCTAGCGGTGCGGGAAAGCTCCTGGTGTTTCTTCAACTCTTCGCGAAACTCCCTGGTATCAACGAATAAATTCTTTTCCTGCACTAATTCTAAAATCATTTCAATCGGAAAACCATATGATTGGTATAATTTAAAAGCTTCTTCGCCAGTAACAAAAGCCTGGATAATTTCTTCGTCTGTTACAGAAACACCATGCTTTAAAAACCTGCTGCCACCTTTTTTGGATTTTCTGTCTTTGTATATCTCCCCTAAAATCTCGCCCTTATCCTTAGTTTCCATTATCTGAGCATAAATTTTATCGGAGATTGGCTTCTTTTTTTCTAAAATCTGGCTGGCTCTTTCTAAACCTTCTTTTATTGTTTTTCTAAATTTTTCTTCCTCTTCTTTGAACTGCTTAATAATAAAATTAGCGTTTTGGCGCAATTCCGGATAAGCTTCCGCATAATCATGAATGACGATTTTGGCAATTTCTTTAGTCCAACCGCCTTCTTCTTGGTTCTCTATGCCCAATTGCTTGCCATATCTTATGGCTCGCCTTAATAAGCGCCGGACAATATAGCCCTGGTCAGTATTGGAAGGCGTCACGCCTTTACTATCGCCAATTATAAAAGTCGCGGCCCGCAAATGGTCGGCAATTATTCGCATAGCCCTGATATCTCCTTCTTCCTTATATTCCTTACCTGATAAAATCTTTATCTTATTGATAATATTAAAAAATAAATCAGTCTGGTAATTATCGCTAAAATTATTCATCACGGCCAAAGTTCGTTCGAGGCCCATCCCCGTGTCCACGTTTTTCTGCTTTAAGGGTTCAAAAGAGCCGTCCGCTTTTTTATTAAATTTCATAAACACGTCATTCCAGATTTCCACCCATTTTTCATTGTCATCGTTAAAACCGGCCGGAACTTTGTTCGAATCCCCGGTCCAGTAAAACATTTCAGTACAAGGCCCGCAAGGCCCGGTTTGGCCGGCCGGCCCCCACCAATTATTTTTTTTGGGCAATTTGGCAATTCTGGCTTCCGGAATTCCTAGGCTTTTCCAGATAGCAAAAGATTCTTTATCAAAGCCTGCGTCTTTATCTCCGGCAAAAACCGAAACAGCAATTTTATCCTTATCAAGCCCAAGCCATTTTGGCGAAGTTAAAAATTCCCAGCTTAATTTTATGGCTTCTTCCTTAAAATAGTCGCCCAAAGACCAATTGCCAAGCATTTCAAAAAAAGTATGGTGAGTAGCGTCGCCTACATCCTCAATATCGTCTGTCCTGACGCATTTCTGCGTATCAACCAGACGACGGCCTTCCGGATGCTTTTCTCCCATTAAATAAGGGACCAAGGGGTGCATGCCCGCAGTCGTAAAAAGGGCAGTCGGGTCATTTTCCGGAATTAAAGAAGCGCTCGGGATAACCGCATGCCCCCGGGCTTTGAAAAATTCTAAATATTTACTGCGAAGCTCTTTAGAAGTCATGGTTTTAGTTTAAGATAAAACAAAAATTTTATCAAATACAGTTTAATTTTTAATTTTCAATTTCTAATTTTCAAACAATTTCTAATTTACTAATTGTAAATTATCTGCTCCTTAAACTTGAACTTATTTTATTAAAAATGAGAGTTAGCTCATGAGCTTCTTTCCATAATTTTCTTAAATCAATTTTTATTTCTGGATTAACCTCAGCCATCAATTCTATCCAATATTCCGTTTCTTGTATTTCTTTACGACAAATAGATATTTTATTAGAAAAATCTTTCCTGGAAGCTGCACCGTTCGCTTCACAGTAGTTTGCCCCAATACTGGTGGCAGATTTAATTAATTGTGAGATTATATTTCTATTTAATTCATTTTGATTTACCTTCTTTAGACAGATAATAATATTCTTGCTGAAATTTTTGGTTCTTTCCTCTAAATCATACAACATAATTTACTATAATTCTAAAATTGATTAATTGAAAATTGTTTAGAAATTGAAAATTAGAAATTAAAAATTTTTTCTATTTCTCCAAATAACCTCTGATAATCTTGACTAGCTCTTCCTTATTCTGCAATCCCTCTAATCTAAGAATCTCATTTCCGTCTTTATCTAAAAAAATAAAAATCGGAACATCCTTAAGGCCATATTTTTCTTTAACTTCCGGATTTTCGTCAATGTCAAAATATTCGGTTTCTAAATCCCGAATTTCCGCCTCAATTTCTTCCCAGACCGGCCGCATGACTAAACACTGCATGCACCACACCGCCCCGAATTTTAATACTTTCATATGTTCAATATGTTCATTTATTTTTAAACCTTTCTATGAACCATTAATGCGAATGCTTCTGTGATTTTTAAACATTGTCAGAAGAATGCGAATGCCGCGAATACTTATTCGCATTATTCGTAATTCGTAGATTGGCATTTATTCGTAGATTCGCATTATATTACTTAAACTCATCCAAAACCACTACCTTGGTAAAAACATCGCTGCCTCTTTGGATTTTTAAGCCAATCTTATCTCCCGGTTTATATTTCTGGAGAATTGAAAGCAAGGTATTATTGCCTTCAACCTTAATGGCGTTAACTTCAAAAATAATATCTCCGGCTTCGAGCCCGGCTTTGGCCCCTGGCGAATCAGGCAGAACTGCCGGGCTGCCGTCTTCACCCTTCATTAACAAAGCGCCGGCATCTCTGGTTAGTTTCTCCTGTTCCCTTATTTCCGGAGTTATCATTGTATAGAGTACGCCCAGCCGCGGCCTGACAATCCGGCCGATTTCCCTGACGCTCTTTATTACCGGCTTGGCATCATTTACCGGAATAGCAAAACCGATGGCCGAGCCGCTTTGGTCAACGGCGACGTTAACGCCGACAACCTTGCCCGATAAGTCAATCAACGGGCCGCCGGAATTGCCGAGGTTAATTTCCGCATCAGTCTGAATAACATTATCTAAAGCTTCGGCATTGCCGGCCTGGTCGCTTGCTTCAAGGCTTCTGCCCAAACCGGAGACGATTCCCTTAGTGACGCTATTTTGGTAAAGCCCCAAAGCATTGCCAATGGCAATAACCGTGGCTCCGACTTGCAGTTTATCGCTATCGCCCAATTCTACGTAAGGCAGATTTTTGTCAAAAATTTTTAAAACCGCCAAATCTTTCAAGGGGTCATTGCCGATTAACTGGGCATAATATTTTTTTCCGTCAGAAAGAATTATCCGGTATTCGCCTTTGCCTCCGCCGGCATTAGCCACATGTTTATTAGTTAAAATTAAGCCGTCGGCTGAAATTAAAAATCCGGTGCCGGAACCGAGCTCGGCTTTTTCCTTAATAGTGCTTTTTTGGCCGGTAGAAAGATTAATGCTGACCGACTCTTTCTGCCCGTAGACAATAATGCTCACGACTGAAGGCATAACTTTTTTTATAGCCAATATCGTCGCTTCCTGGTCGTCCAAACGCAAGTTATCCGCCCCGGCTAAATTCAGGTTCGGCAGGTTAAAATAAAAGTTTATCCCAATGCCTAATACCAAGAGCAAAAAGATGCTTATTAAAAGTTTTTTCGTGGTTAATGTTCTCATATTTTTTCTAACTAAATAATAAAATAATATAAAAATAAAATAATATAAAAAACTGATTTACTTTTTATATTTTAACTGCTGTCCTTTTAAAAATCCTAAATAACCATTAATAGCTCTTTCTATATTCTTCCCCTTATTATATAAATTATTAAACTCTTCTCGGTTTATATAATTTTCATCTAAAGCAACATAAAGCTGGTCTAAAACTTCAATAAGAGAACCTCGAGCCATTCGACAAAATTGTATATTTTCTTGAAAATTGTATCGGCCATAACCTTCGGCAATATTAGAAGTTATTGAGATAACCGCCCTTCTCATCTGCGCTGTCAAACAATATAATTCTTCTTTGGGGAAAATTCTAGTAATTTTATAAATATTCTCTCGGAAATCTCTGGCTAATTGCCAGGCTTTTATATCTTCAAAACTATGCTGTTTTTGACTTATCCCCTCCATTATTTTATATTATTTTATTATTTTATTTTTATATTATATCATTATAAAAGAAAATCTTAAAACCTAACATCTAACACCTAAAACCCGCCTCCTAAACCCCTAGTTCTTCCAGCGCCTTTCTCTGTTTCCGCGAAAGATTAGTCGGAGTTTTAATAATTACTTTTACTAAATGGTCGCCTCTGCCCCGTCCCTGTAATTTTATCACGCCCCGGTCGCACAATCTAAAAACCGTGCCCGATTGCGTGCCTTCGGGAATTTTTAATTCTATCGGCCCGTCAACCGTTTCCACTTTAATTTTATCTCCCAAAGCCGCCTGGCTAAATTTTATTTCGCTTGTAGATTTAATATCATAGCCGTCGCGCTCAAAGCGCTTATCCGGCTTAACTCTAATTTTTAAATATAAATCACCGGCTGAAGCGCCCTTGCCTCCGGCTTCGCCCTGGCCGGAAAGGCGTATGGATTCGCCTTCGTCAATCCCGGCCGGAATTTTAACTTTTAAGTTTGTTAATTCGCGGACTATGCCCTGGCCCCCGCATTTAGAACATTTCTGGCTAAAGGTTTTTCCTTCGCCAGCGCAGTCCGGGCAAGCGGTTTGGGTCTGCATCTGGCCAAAAATCGTTCTTTGCACTCGGTTTACCCGGCCGGAACCCCGGCAGGTTTTACAAGTTTCAATTTTTGCGCCCGGCTCGGCTCCATTGCCTCCGCATTTGTCGCATTTAACAACTTTTTGCAAACTGATTTCTTTTTCCGCGCCGAAAACCGCCTCAAAAAAATCAATGGTTAAAACTACTTCTATATCGTTTCCCCTTCTGGCTCTCGTTCCTCTCTGCCTGCCTCCGCCAAAACCGAAAATATCGCCTAAGCCGCCAAAGACATCGCCCAAGTCTTCAAAGTTAACGTTAAAGCCGTTGGCAAAACCGGAAAAATCTCGGAAGCCGTCAAATCCGGAAAAGCCGCCGCCGGCCTGGCCATGCTCAAAAGCCGAGCCGAACTGGTCGTATTGAGCTCGCTTTTTTTGGTCGCCTAAAACCTGATAAGCTTCGTTTATTTCCTTAAACTTGGCTTCGTCTCCGCCCGCCTTGTCCGGATGGTACTGATGCGCTTTCTGCCTAAAAACTTTTTTTATTTCATCCTGGCTGGCGTTCTTACCAACTCCTAATATGTTGTAGTAATCCTTACCCATGTTTAATATTGCTTGCCCTATACCGAACGATCCCGCCTCAGCGGGAGAGTTCTGGTTTAGGGTAGTAATCCTTACCCATATATATGAACTTGTAATTTGTAGAAAGGGAGCCTTAACCAAGGTCAAGGCTCCGAATAATTGTTTAATGGCATTTGTCGCAGTCAACGCATAACCGCTCAAGCGGAACGCCGGTAGCTTCTGCCAGATCGTCCACGGTTGTGAAGAAACAGCTCGCCACGCCCAATCTTTTGGCGATTTCTTCTGACTTTCTGACTCTTCCCGTCTCGTCAACAGCGGCCAGATCTTCCCCCTTTTTAAGTTCTTTCCCCCAAGGGCAATACGAAAGCAACTTGGGATTAGAAATCCTTAAATGAATTTCTATCTCAATTTCCGGCATAACCGAAGCAAAAGCCGCTTTGATTTTCGGAACCAGGTCGCTCACCGTTTGGGTGCCGCGGACAATAGAATCGTCCAGAACGACAATAACAATCTTTTTCTGCCCTTCCCGCAGATACGTTTTTATCGCCGCCGGGTCAACTTCAATGGCTGGAATCAATTTCTTCCTAGCCACCATCTTTCTCTTCGGCCCGTTGTTTTGGACAAAACTCCGGCCGACATCCGGATATTTGATCAAAATCTCGTCAAATATCGGCATCCGAGTAATTTCCCCGGCAATCATCGCCTGGATAAATCTGTCAAGATAACCGATGCCGGAAAATCTGCCGGAGTCAGGAACATCAATTACGATATCGGGAATAAATCTTTTGGCAATATCTCTCTCAGCCAGACGGGCGCCGAGCCTTTTTCTCGTTTCCCGAGCCGAAATGCCGGACAAGACGGTCGTGGGAAAAGAAGTGTAAACCGGACCGAAGGAACACACCTGGTCCCGAATCTTCTTTTTGGTTTGAATAACCCCCTTCGACTCCATCCGCCCGTTTTCCAGAATAACCATTTCTCCGGGATCAAGGCCTCTTACGAATTCAAAGCCCTGGTTATAAAAAGCGCAAGATTCTGAAGCGGCAACAATCGCTCCGCTTTTTCCCCCGAGGCTTATTGCTTCGTGCCCGTCCGGACCTCTCACCACATAGATTTTTCTTTCCGTCAGAATCGCCAGAGCATAAGCTCCTTCAAGTTCTTCGGTCATGCGAATAATGCCGGCTCTGAAATTTTCATCCGCGTTTTTCTCGCCGTCCCAGCCAGCTTTCACAATAAGCTGGGCAATCAAAGCCACATCATCAGTCATTCCCAGGCCATGCCCGGTTTTCGTGATCATGGAAATAATTTCTTCCCTGTTGCTCACGAGCCCGGCAAAACAAATGGCGAAAAACGGAAAAGCAGATCTTTTGAGAAGATAGGGCTGGCGCACTCTTGAACCTATGTGGCTTATGCCTAAAGGGGCTCTGAACATTTCGAGATCTCTCTCGAACTGCTCGCCGAATTCCCCCCTATGCGTTTCCACAATAATCGGTTCTTCCGCTCCTGCCGGAGACAAAGTCGCCATACCTCCGAATTTCGTGTTTATCAAGTGATGATGGTAGAAGGTGAGCCAAAACAAATCCGTGGCAAACGCCAGGTCAATGTTCGCGCTTCCTTCACTGGCCGCATAAACCTTTTTTTCTACGCTAAGAGCAACTAAAGCTCCTGCCATACTTTCCTCCTCTTCCTTTGGAATGAACAGACTTATATCAATTATCAATTGATTCTATCCTTTAAATCCAATCTCTTTTTCCGGACTGGCTGATTTTTCCACCTCTCCGAATTTTTCCTCGTATTTTTTTAAATTATCCGCCATGGCCGCAATCATCCTTTTAAAATGGCCCGGGCTGGTTATGATTTTTCCCGTTACCCGTCCGGAAATCCCTAAAATATTTAAAAACATAATCTGAAATTCGTCTTTATTGTGATTAACCTGCATCGCGTTGGCGTATTCGGCTCCGGGAATATTATCCGCTATTTTTATTTCCTGCGCGCCCGCGGGCGGAGTATTCGGTTTTTGATTTTCCATATTATTCTTAAGTTATAAATAAGATATATAAATTAATAACTGATGAAAAGGGGGCATAAGAATCATGCCCCGAAATTTTTCCTTCGGCCAAAGGTTAAAACAACTTCTTGCCGGTAGAAATAATAATAAGCCCAGACAAAATTTCCTGGAAAATACTGTTTTTGGAAAGAATAAGATAAACTGAAACCCCGAATAGAATAACACCTGCGGACCCGGCCAGAATAGACCAGTTAATCTCTTGAATTTTCATGGCTTTTTTCCTCTCTGCTTCAACTTTTTCAGCCGTTCCTCGCCGTGCTCCCTAGCGTCCTCTTCCCTTCTTGGGCCGAGAATAAATAAATCGATCAAGGAAAAGATAAAAACCGCTATCAAGATCGGCTTATAATACTCTTTCAAAAACAATCCAAGGTAATAATAGCCGGCTGGCAGAACAACTAGGGCCAAAAGGGCTATAATCACCAGATTAAAAAAATCATTAGCTCTTGCCATTACCATAATTCCCTCCCCTATTTTTTGTCGTTATTTATTATTGAAAATGTGCTTAACAAGTTGACTTTCCCTCATCCTTAATCCTTCTCCCGCTCGTACTTCGCGGGAGAAGGAAAATATTTTAAATTTTTTTTAATAAAAACCTCCAATTCTTTCAATACCTGATTTATATTTAACTTAATTTCTCTACTTTTTATCCTAAAAAATTTTATGTTTTTTTTCTCAATTATATCCTGTCTGGCCTGGTCATTTTCTATCTGCTCTTTCTGCGAATGGATTGGACCATCAACCTCAATTGCTAACCTTAATTCTGAACAGTAAAAATCAATTAGGTAACCATCTACAAAATATTGCCGCCTAAACTTTAAATTCAAAAATTGCCTATCCCGTAGGGCGTTCCACATTATCTTTTCTGATTCAGTCGGATTCTTTCTGAACCCCCTAGCTAGTTGGACTTTAATTTTTTTACTCATATCTCTTCCCTAATTCCCCTCTCTTTCCCTCATCCCCAGCTCTATGCCTATTATATTTCACTAAATCAATTAAACTAGTCATCCCTCTCTCATCGACCTTTCGCAAAGGACGATGGGAGAGGGAATGAGGGTGAGGGAACGTCGGGAGAGGGGTCGGGGGGTGAGGGTTATTTATTATCAACCACTTCACCTTCAACCGGTTCATCACCCTTCTTTTCTTCTTTGCCCGCTTCTCCGCCGCCGGCTTGGGCGCCTGGCGCACCTTGCGCATTCTGGTACATTG
>JBAZPX010000022.1:0-16443 GCA_041645555.1 Patescibacteria group bacterium | reverse complement strand
GGCGACCATTGGGGCTGGAAACCGCGGCCTTCAACAATCGTAGATTTAAAATTTTCCTGGTTTAAGCCGACGAAGAAAACTTCCTGGCGGTCAAAATCATTTCCTTCCGTGTACATGGCGATAACCTGGTTATTGGGCGACCAGGAAGGATAGACGGTTTCGTCTTTTTCCCCAATAGCTTCAATGGCGGTTGTTTTAGAACCATCCTCATTAGTTATAGCCAGCCAGCGGTTGTTAGGGTCAAGCCCGATACTTTTCATAACTATCTGGCTGCTGTCAGGGGAGAAATCAAAGTCTTTCCAGTGGGTTGGCAAAGTTACCTGTTTATCGGTGGAGAAATTATAGAGAATATTGGCGCCGTCCGGATATTCCAAAATCGCTTTATTTTTATCCGGCGCCCATTTTATGGTTTCAACGTTGTGGAAAACTTTATCGGCTAAAACCGTTACCTGGCCGTCTTTGTCTATTTTATAAAATTTGCCGTCTGCCTGGCTGTAATATTGCAGATTAGAGCCATCACCGGCCAAAGTCGCAGCCAAAGCCTGGGTCTGGCTTAGTTCAACTGTCTGGGTGATGCCGCCCAAGGCCCTTTCACTGGCGGTTTCTCCCTCTCCTCCCTCAGGCAGAGCTCCGGTTTCCTCCGGACCAACAACTTGACCCGGGCCGGTAGAGGCGCTCGGCAAGCCGGCTGGCGTAGTGGTAGAAATCGGCTGGGACGGAATAACTTCTTCTGCCGGCGGCCGAAAAAATAAGGCATAGAGCAGATAACCAAAAACAAAAATTGCCGCTAAAAAGGCCACTATTAATATGATTTTTTTGTATTTAATAAAGAAATTCATATAAAGTTGATTTATTTTGTTAATTTATTAGTTTATGTTATAATTAACAGTGGAAGCGCAATTCTTGAGCAAAGAAAAATTTTGTTATATTTCTTTTAATATTATATAATATAAACATATAAATTCCAAGCGATTATAAAATTAAGCTCCAAAAGCCCTCTTAACTGGCCGGCGGAGTGATTTAGAATAACATTATGAGCTTATTTTCTTCAGAAAAAAGCCACCTGGGGATTGATATTGGCACAGCCAGTATAAAAGTCGTGGAGTTAGAAAGAGGAGCAGGCGGATTACGATTGTTAACTTATGGTTTTACCGAGAATCTGGGGGAGATAGAGAGAAAGGATTGGCAGAACGACGCTAAGTACACCGCTAAAGTTATAAATGAGATTTGCAAGAAGGCAAAGACCGTGAGCCGGAGCGCGGTGGCGGCTCTGCCTACTTTTTCCGTTTTTTCTTCAATTATTAATTTAGCCAATGTCGACCAGAAAGATTTTTCTTCCGCCGTCCATTGGGAGGCTAAAAAAGTTATTCCTCTGCCCCTGGAGGAGATGGTCCTGGATTGGAAAAAAATAGAAGGCGGGGAGCAGAAAGATAAAAACGTAAAAATACTTTTAACCGGGGCGCCGAAAGCCTTGGTGAAAAAATATATAAGCATTTTTAAGGAAGCCCAGATTAGCTTGTTGAGTTTGGAAACGGAAACTTTTTCCCTGATTAGAGCTTTATTAGGAGGCGACAAATCAACGGTAATAATCGTTGAGGTGGGCATGAGTACGACTGATATTTCCGTCATCGATAAGGGCATCCCCGTGCTTTCCCGGAGCATAGATGTCGGCGGTTTGGCCATAACTAAGGCGATCAGCAATAATTTAGGCGTTGGTTCGGAAAGAGCCGAGCAGTTTAAATATGATTTAGGAATAAGCTCGGTCGGCTCCAGCGAAGAGGTTGTGCCGAAAGCGATCGCGGAAACAATCAGCCCAATTATCAATGAAATAAAGTATATGCTTAATTTATTTGAAAGCAAGAATAGCGAGAAAAAAGTAGAAAAGTTAATCTTATCCGGCGGTTCTTCGCTTCTGCCTAATTTCGTAAGTTATTTATCGAAAATTTTTAACATGAACATAATTATCGGCGATCCCTGGACTAGGGTTTCTTTTCCGGTTGATTTAGGGCCGGTTATTGCCGAGATAGGGCCGAAGCTTTCTGTCGCCATTGGCTTGGCGATGAGAGAAACTAAGTAGCTTAATAGGAAGGGTCCAGTTGGGCGTGAACGAATGATGAATGATAGAAAATTTCTAAGTCCTAATTTCTAATTTCTAATAAAAATCCAAATGTCCAATGACCAAAATAATTCAAGAACTAATTAAAAATTAGACATTTGAGAATTAGGCATTTTATTAGAAATTAGGTGAATTAGAAATTAGGACTTAAGAAGGTAATTCTACATTTTACATTGTCATTTTGCCTGCCCCGCTCGCCGTTTACTTGTTTTTCAATTTATATTATTTAGCAGATATAGGCAAGTAATTATTGATAAATTATTTAACGCGAGGCGGGCCGGGGATTTTTACTTTTTAAATTTTTATTTTAGTTCAAGATATGGATATAGATTTTTTGCCGGACGAAGAGAAAAAAGGCAAACCTTCCCGGGAGCAAAAGGAAAAGAAGGAATTAGGGGAAGAAGTAAAGTGGTCTAGTCCGGAAGAAAAAAAATTGCTTAAACTATCCGGGGTAAAGAAGGGGATAAAAAGTTATTTGCCTGATTTTTTTAATGCTAATTTCTTAAAAAGAAAGAAAGAAAAGGCGGGAGCGGCTTATGCCAATAATTTTCCTAATGGGAGCAAGTTAAAGGAATCGCGCCGGGAATTATTAAAACTTATTGGCGAGCAGAAAAAAGCGGCTAGTTATCCGCCAACAGCCGGCAAGGCAGAAGAGACAAAAGTTTCCCCGGTAAAAAAGAAGCGGCTGGAGATTCGGTCGAAAATAATGAATTTGTTTAAGCCGATGGCCGCTATTTTTAAAAAATTTGCCAAAAAGCCGAAAATAGACAGTGGCCGGGAAGAAAAAGAACAAAAGCCCAAGCCGTTGTTGGAAAATAAAAAGGAAGACAATCACCGCCAAGACCATAGCGGGAGCGAGGAGGGCGAGATGGGGAAAGAAAAAGAAATTATTCCAGAATTTATCCAAGCCGAAGGCAAGAAAGAAGGGAACGGCGGAGGGAACGGTGGAGAAATTTTAGAAACCAATTTAATAAAAGGGGAAATAACTGTCTTTTTTAACTGGCAGAAAAATGCGGCTCTTCTTATTATTTCCATGATTTTAGCCGCTTTGGCAGTCGGGGCGGTCTATGGCTGGCTTTCCTGGCAAGGAAGCCAAAAAGAAAAAGAAGGCCAGTATTTTGTTAACAGATTTTTCGAATTAGACAAAGAAATAGCGAAAGTCGAGGTTGAAGCGAAAAAAGTTTTAGTTTTTAAGAAAAAATTAAGTTTAGTGAATTCTTTGCTGGGCCAGCATATTTATTGGACTGATTTCTTCAAATTTTTAGAGGAGAATACTTTAGCCGATGTTTATTATTCTGGCTTTGCCGGAGATAATAAGGGGAAGTACAATCTGACGGCTAATGCTAAGGATTTTAGCATTATTCAGGCCCAGGTAGAGAGATTCCTTTCCAGCGAATATGTTTCCGAAGCCAGCGTAGACCAGGCGGGGATTTCTACGGCGGAAAGGAAAGAGGGTGATATTGGTGGAATCGCTTTTGGATTGAGGCTGGCGATAGATCCGGCCATTTTTACCCCGGTTAAATAAAATTATCGGCGAAGTCCTGGGTATAAAACAAGCCACGGCCGGTGATTCAGCCGGCTGATGAATAATATATATTAACGGGGTGAATAAATTATAAGTTTTTAGCTTATGGATAAGGGGAAAAACGGAAAAGAGGAGAAAATCGGGCAGAAAATTAATGTTTTGTTAACCAGGTATTTTAAATGGCTGGTTGTCCTTTTTGTTTTAGTTGTGTTTATCCTCGGTTATTTTCTTCTGCTTAAACCAAAATATGAGGAAATTGCCAAATTAACCAGTGACGGCCAGTCAAGCAAAGAGCAGGAATATCTGGAGAGGCGGGGATATCTGGAGAGTTTAAAAAATTTAGTGGCGGTTTTTCAAAGCGTTAAATTGAGCGACCAAGAGAAAATTGATTATATTTTAAGGAAAAAAGATGTGCCGGAAGAATTATTCAGCCAGGTAGAAGCAATTGTTAAAAAGAACGGTTTGCTCCTGAAGTCCTTAAAAATCGAGCCAATAGAGCCAGAAAGCAAGAGCAGCAGCCAGAAGGTAAAAAGGGGAGAGGAAAAAGCAGCCGTTTCCCTGCCTCCGGAAATAGGGAAGACAAAAGCGACGCTGGAAATTATGGGGGTTGATTATTTCGGCTTAAAAAGCCTTCTGACTTCGATAGAAAATAATTTGATGCTGATGGACGTGGTTAATGTAGATTTCGTCCCGGAGGGAAATTCCGTCCAGCTAACTTTTTATACTTATTATTTAAAAGAGTAAAATTTTAGAGGGTTGCTTGCTCAAAATGTGAGTGCAAGCAAGGTAGACTTACTGCCTGTGGCGTCTTTACATCCCGCCGTTTCCAAAAACCATTTTTAGTTTTTAAAAAGTTTTTAGGACTAGCGGCTTCGCCTTTCTTCTTATTTAATTTAAAAATTACCATACGCCGAAACGGCGGGATATACCGATCCATCCCGCCCCTTGCGAAGAGCGGGACGGCTTCCGGTATAGAATAATATGTTAGCTCCGAAAAAAATAGAAAAAAATAAGTTAATAGCCTATATTTCTGTCATTGCGGTTATGATCGCGGGGACAGGTTTTTTCCTTTACAAAAATTATTCTCTAACCACGGTCAATAAGTCGATGACGATGGAGGCGCCGGCCGAGATGACCGGGCAAGGCAGCGATAGTTTAGATAGCCTCTTGAAACAAGTAAATCTTAAAGAAGAGGGGGCGGGCGCCGGAGAGAAGGAAGAAACTGATTTAACCAGCGAGGAGCCGGTAAAAGAAGAAGAGTTGCTTGATTTAGATTTATTGGCTAATACAAAGTTTAAAAAATTAAAGGAAAATACCCTGGAAGAAGGGGGTTCTAAGGTCGGCACAAGCAATCCCTTTGCTTTTTCTCCCCCTGAACAAGATTAAAGATGGCGGCGAAAATTTATTCTTAGAAAATTTTTTATTTACTATGGGCAAACAGGAGGAATTATTAGAATTATTAAAGGCAAGCAATAAGTTGAGCGAAAGCAGCCTTTTAGAAATAAAGGGGAGGGCGAATGCGTCCGGAAAGAAAATCGAAGATATTTTAATCGGGGAAAACCTGATTGATTCTGAAGAAATTGCGCAAATGAAAGCAAAGGTTTATCGCCTCCCCTACCAGAATCTTCTTGACCGGGAAGTGAGCAATGAGGTGATTAACATCATTGCTTTCGAGGCGGCGGAAAATTACAGGATAGTTTGTTTTGACAAAAGCGGAAATAAAATAAAAGTCGGTCTAACCGACCCGGAAAATTTTAAGGCGATGGAGGCGGTTAATTTTTTAGTCAAGGAAGAAAAACTGCGGGTAGAATATTATTTGATTTCCGAATTGAGTTTTGACAAAATTTTCAAACAATACAAAAACCTGAAAAGTGAAATCGGCAAAGCTCTGGAAACCCGGGCCAAAGAGGAGAAGGAGGAAATGTCAAAAAAGAAAAAAGAAGAAGGGGGAGAGCTGGAGGAGATTATAAAAAGCGCGCCTGTAGCCAAAATTGTTTCCGTCATAATTAGGCATGCCGTAGAGGGGAGAGCCAGCGATATCCATATTGAGCCCACCCAGAAAGAGAGCCGGGTCCGCTACCGCATAGACGGCGTTCTTCATACTTCTTTAGTCCTGCCGAAAAATATTCATAGCGCCATCATAGCCAGGATTAAAGTATTAGCCAATTTGAAACTAGACGAAACTAGGCTCCCGCAGGACGGGCGGATAAGCATGGAAATAGGAGAAAAGAAAATCGATTTTCGAGTTTCAGTTCTGCCTTTAATAGGTGAAGAGAAGATAGTAATGAGAATTTTGGACACCACCCGGGGCGCGCCAACCCTGGAAGAATTAGGGTTTGACGGCCGGGCCTTGAGGATTATAAAAGAAAATATAAAAAAGACTAATGGCATGCTTCTGGTTACCGGTCCGACTGGGTCCGGCAAATCTACCACCCTGTTTTCGATTTTAAATATGCTTAATAAAGAGGGGATTAATATTTCCACCTTGGAGGATCCGGTAGAATATTTCATAAAAGGCGTTAACCAGTCCCAAACCAGGCCGGAAATCGGTTTTACTTTCGCGAACGGGCTTCGTTCTCTGCTGCGCCAGGACCCTGATATTGTTATGGTTGGCGAGATAAGGGATAATGAAACAGCCGAACTGGCTATTCACGCCAGCTTAACCGGGCATTTCGTCTTGTCCACTCTCCACACTAACGATGCGCTGGGAGCGGTGCCGCGCCTGTTGGATATGAAAGTTGAGCCGTTTCTTTTGGGGTCGACCCTTAATGTAATAATTGCCCAGAGACTGGCGAGAAAAATTTGCCCTTATTGCAAGAAAGAGGAAAAGCTTCCCGAAGATGTTTTGGCTGATATGGAGAATGAGATAAAAAATATACCCGCCAGTATTATGAAAGAATCAGTAAAAGATTTCACCGATTTAAAGAAGACGGTTTTTCTGAAGGGCAGCGGCTGCGCTCGTTGCGGCAATTCCGGTTACAGCGGCCGGATAGCTATCGTTGAAGTGTTTGATATTAATGACAAAATAAAAGAGATAGTAATGGATAAAAATAAAAATTTGCGGTTTGAAGATATAAAAAAAAGCCAGGATTTTATCACTATGAAGCAGGACGGGACTATAAAAGTCCTGCGGGGGGAGACAACGATGGAGGAAATTTTCCGGGTTATTCAGAGTTAACTTATTAATTAAGATATATTTAAAAATATGGACAGCCAAAATTATCAGCCAAGCGGCTCATCTAAAATTAAAATTTTATTAGTGGAAGACGATCCTTTTTTATTAAGCATGTACAATACGAAGTTTGAGCTGGAGAACTTCAAAGTCGTAGCGGCCGAAGACGGAGAAAAGGGGCTAAAACTGGCTTTAAAAGAACTTCCGGATGTAATCTTATTGGATATTATGCTTCCCCGGATGGACGGCTTCGAGGTTTTAAAAGCCTTGAAAGCGGATAAAAAAACTAGCGGTATTCCGGTGATTTTGCTGACTAATTTGAGCCAGAAAGAAAAGGTAAAGGAAGGGCTTTCCCTGGGGGCAAATGATTATCTTATAAAAGCCCATTTTATGCCCTCGGAAGTGGTTGAAAAAATAAAGAAACTGATAAATAAGTAGATAATGCTAATCCGCGAATTAATGCTAATGCCGCAAATACTAATTATGCGAATGATTTATGTTCGCATTTGTGGCATTCGCATTCTAGCACCGTTCTCTAAGATAAGTAACGTCTAATTCGCATTAATGGTTCATCTAAATAAAGTAACCAACTAAAATATCTTGAACATTATGGAAGTGCCATCCATTTTTTTAAATAGAATATTAGCGGAAGCAGCCAAAAAGGGAGCTTCCAGCCTTCATTTTTCCGTTGGCAGTCCGCCCGTGACCAGAGTTGACGACAAATTAATTCCAATGGAGAAAGAAGGCATCCTGACTTCGGAATTGTTAGGAAAAATTATTGACTCTTTTATCAGCGAAGAGGAAGCGAAGAAATTTAAAGAGGAAAAAGAAATAGTGGTGGTAAAGACTTTCGCCGGCGATTTCCGTTTCCGGGTAAACATTTTTTATCAAAAAGACTTGCCCGCCCTTTCCTTTAATTATGTCCCGACCATTATCAGGAGCATAGAAGATTTAAGGCTTCCCGCCGCTTTTAAGGAAAAAATTAATCTGAATTCCGGATTATTGATTGTGGCCGGGCCCAACGATTCGGGAAAAACAGGAACGGCGGCCGCTTTTATAGAGGATATCAATAAAAGAGAAAAAAAATATATAATTACCCTGGAAGACCCGATTGAATATCTGTTTATTAATAAGAAAAGCATTATTGAGCAGAGGCAAATCGGCCGGGACGTAATATCCTATGTGGCCGGTTTAAAACATTGTTTAGACGAGGACGTAGACTTAGTTTTTATTGATGAAATAAAAAAAGAGTTTGTCGCCGCTCTTCCCTTTATTTTGCAGCTGGCCGCCGGCAATTCCTTGGTGGTTTTAGAGATGAATTCGGCCAATTCAATAAGGGTGATAGAAAAAATTTTAGATGCGGCCAAAACAACAATCTCTCAGGAAGCGGCCCGTTTCAGTTTAGCCGATGTTTTAATCGGAATTACTACCCAAAAGCTTGTTCCCCGCCTGGGCGGAGGCTTAGTTTTGGCCAGTGAAATTTTAATTGTTAACTCAGCCGTCAAATCTTTAATTAGAGAAGGCAAAATATATCAGATAGAGAGTATTATTCAGACTTCCCGAGAAGAAGGTATGATTAGCCTGGAAAAAGCCGTTGATGAATTAGTAAAGAAGGGGGAAGTTTCTCCCGAAGAAGCCAGAAAAATAAAACTAAACATTTAATAAGCTTATGGCGATTTTTAAATATAAAGCTCTAGATTCGGACAAGAAGATAACCGAAGGGTTAATAGAGGCGGTTAATGAAAAAATGGCTGCGGAAACCCTGCAGGAAAGAGGCTTTTCCATTGTTTCCATAAAGAAGCATTCGGAAGGCAAAGGAGAAACGAAATTTTTAGCTATTTTAAACCGGGTTAAGGGCAAGGATATAGTGATTTTTTCCCGCCAGTTTTCCGTTATGATTTCCGCTAATGTCGCTTTGGTGCAGGCCTTGAAAATTTTGATTGAACAAACGGAAAATATTACCCTGAAAATGATTATTTCCGAAATGGCCGATGAGGTAGACAGCGGGTTGCGCCTTTCCGACGCTTTAGCCAAGCGGCCGAAAGTTTTCTCCAGTTTCTATATTAACGTCATTAGATCAGGCGAGACTTCTGGAAAATTAGATGAAGTCTTAAATTATCTGGCCGATGAGATGGAAAAAGATTACGACATGACGAGTAAAATCAGGGGGGCCATGATTTATCCGGTTTTTGTCCTCGCCGGTTTAGGGGTAGTCGGAGTGGTAATGATGATGTTTGTGGTGCCGAAGTTGACCGGCATTCTTACAGAAACCGGAGCGACTCTGCCGCTGCCGACAAGGGCATTAATCGGCACTTCTGACTTCTTATCCGCTTATTGGTGGCTTCTTCTGATTGTTTTGGTTGGCGCGGCTGTCGGCTCAAGGTTTTATCTTAAATCGCCGGCAGGCAAAAGGCAATTTGATCTTTTAAAGCTCCGGCTGCCGATTTTCGGCAAGCTATTCCAGAGAATTTATTTAGTCCGCTTTACCCGTTCCATGAATACCCTGATTATGGGCGGAGTGACAATTACTAAAAGCTTGAAAATAGCCTCGGAGGTGGTGGGCAATGAGGTTTATAAAGAGTTGATAGAGGAGACCTCGCAGGCGGTTGAGGACGGGGATTCTATTTCCAGCGTTTTTGTGGAAAGTAAGGAAATACCGAAAATGGTTTCCCAGATGATGGCTATCGGAGAGAAAACCGGAAAGATGGATGTAATTTTAGGGCGAATAACCGATTTTTATTCCCGGGAAATAAACAATATCGTGGCCAACCTTATGACTTTAATGGAGCCGATAATTATGGTGGTTATGGGTATAGCCGTCGGCGTTATGGTAGCGGCCATAATTTTACCCATGTATAATTTGGCCAGCCAATTTTAGATTATTTTTATATATTTATATTTTTAAAACCATAAAATTATGAACCCCGTTAGAAATCTTGCTAGAAATAAGCGGGTAAATAATAAAATATTAAAAAATTAATTAGAATACTATTATGGAGAAAGAAAATAATAAAATTTCTAACGGGGTGAAAAAAATTAGGGGGAAATGGCTTATTGGCAAAAGGGGTTTTACTCTGATTGAGCTCCTGGTGGTTATCAGTATAATAGGCATTTTAGCTTCTTTTTCCGTGGTTTCCTTGAACGGCGCCAGAATTAAAGCGCGCGATGCCAAAAGAAAAGCCGATATGGTCCAGATGAGAATTGCCCTTTATCTTTATTATGATGATAATTTAGAATACCCCATATGCGGCACCTGGGATGACGAAGCAGATGATTTCGGCGCCACGGCCGACTGTTATAATAAAACTTTAGGCAGCAGTCTGATTGAGCGCGCTAAACCCTATATGGCAGACTTGCCGGTAGATCCTAAGGGTGATGGAGTTTATCTCTATCGTTATGTTTCAAATGCTGGCGGAAGCGAGTTTGTTTTAGCTTATAACGTTGAAGAGAGCGTCGAGGTTCAGATTATTAGGGGTTGGTAGAGGGAAAAGACGGGAATTGGTTATTATTTTTGCGGGTTGTTTCGTTTTATGGTATAATGTGGATAAGTGGTTAAGACTTATTTTTTAGGTAATTTAAGTAAACCCCGTTAGAAATTCTAACTGGGCATTAAATCTCGCCGTAGTTATCCTGAAAATATAATAAAATATAACCCCGATGTTAGGGCAACAGGCATTATTTCTAACGGGGTAAATTTAAATATTTAATTTTAAAAATTAAATTATTCTCCCGGTCACTAGCTTAATTCCTGGGATTAAGTTAATGACTTTAAGGGAAGTAAGATGGGAGGTGAATTATGAGAAAACAAAAAGGTTTTACTTTAATTGAGTTGTTGGTCGTTATCGCTATTATCGGTTTATTGTCAACTTTAGCCGTAGTAGCCTTAAATAACGCCAGACAAAAATCAAGGGATGCTAAGCGGGTATCTGACATAAAGCAGATCCAAACGGCCTTAGAGCTCTATTACAACGACGCTAACGCTTACCCCACGGCATTAACTTTCGGCACCGGTTCAGTCGCTTACAGCGGCACTACTTATATGTCAATCGTACCTGAGAATCCTTCTCCGCAAAATGATGGAGATTGCCCTACCGGCGATTATACCTTTACCCAAGATGGTAGCGGTTCTTCCTACCACATTTCTTATTGTTTGGGCGGAACAACTGGCGGCCTAGATGCTGGTACGCATACCGCTACCCCGGCTGGAATTGACGATTAAAGTAAATATTTAAATTGAATCCTATTTTAGGGTTTTGATAAAAACTCTCATCCCCAAGGGGTGAGAGTTTTTTGTTATAGGAAAAATAATGTTATACTAATTATTAAGGGATTAAACTTATGGCTAACAAAATTATAAAGATTTGCGATTATCTGCAGGAAATTATTTTATTGGGCATAATCTTTTTTATTCCCGTTTATTTTGCCCTTGCCCAGGAGAATTATAATGTTTTTGAACTCAATAAGGTAGTGATTTTTAGGATTTTTTTAACAATCGCCTTTTTGGCTTTTGCGGCCAAAGTCTTTGCGAGAGGGATTAGTTATTGGTCTTTTCCTCGGAAATTGTTTATATTGTTGGCTTTGTTCGGCTTATCAGTTTTTGTTTCTACTTATTTTTCAATCCACCCCGATTTGAGTTTTTGGGGGAGCTATGGCCGGCAGCAGGGTTTCTATAATATTCTCCATTATTGGCTGTTTTTTATTCTGTTAGTTCTAACCCTAAGAGATTGGTTAAAGGTAAAAAGAGCCATAGAAACCTTAATTTTTTCTTCAATTTTTGTCTGCTTCTACGGCTTACTCCAATATTTCAACCTTGACCCGCTAGATTGGAAAGAAAAAATTACTTATACTGGCAGAATTTTTTCGAGCTTGGGCCAGCCCAATTTTTTAGGGCAATATTTGATTTTAGTTATTCCCCTCACTGCTTTTAGCTTAATTTTTTTAACTAAGCGTTTTTTTAGCCGCTTTTTAACAATTATCCTCTTAATTTCCCAGCTGGCTTGTTTAATTTTTACTTATAGCCGTTCCGCTTGGCTGGGGCTTATTGCTTCTTCGGCCGTTTTTTTATTTTTATTTTTGCGGGCCAAGGGCTTTAAGAAAACATTCTGGGCTCTGGCCGCGCTTCTTTTTGTCGTAATTTTTTCCGCTTTTTCTTTCGGGGTTTTTTATTCTCACCGTAATTTTTCCCTTGAGGATCACCTTACTTTTTCCGGCCGGGTTAAAAGCGCCTTTGACTTAAGGGGCGGCTCAAACAGAATCAGACTTTATTATTGGCAGGCGGCTTGGCAGGAATTTAAAGAGGCCAGTCGATTTAGAAAATTAATCGGTTACGGGCCGGAAACGCTGGCTGATATTTTTGTCAAACATTATCGGCCGGAGTGGGGCATATATGAAGAAATAAATACTTTCCCGGATCGCTCCCATAATGCTTTCTTCGATGTGGTTTTACAGTTCGGTTTAGCCGGGCTGATTTTCTTCTCTTTGTTCCTGGGCTATATTTTTGTGGCGGCGTTTAGATATTTAAAGAAATCAACTCTTGCTAAAGAGTCTTGGCTGGTCATTTTTCTTTTGGCTGCGCTAGCCGGTTATTTCACCAATAACTTGTTAAGCTTTTCTCTGACAGTCGGTTATGTTTGTTTTTACCTTATATTGGCTCTCCTGGCGGTTATTATTTTTCCCGAGTTTCCCTGCCGTCCCGGGGGAAAGGCAAGAGAATTTTTCCGGCCGGTTTCTTTGGTTTTAATCTGGCTGTCCCTGCTTTTTTTGGGTGTAATTTTGGTTTATTATTACAATCTTGCCGTCTGGCGGGCTGATTATTACTATATGAAGGCCAGAAAAGCGGAAGCAAAGAAGGATTGCCGCCAGGTTCTGGATAATATGGAAAAAGCAGCCGCTTTGAATCCAATAAGCACTTTTTACAAAGAACGCTATATTTACCATAATTTGAATTGTTTTGAGGCCGTAGCTTCAAAAGAAAGCCAGCTTGATTTATATAATAATGTCTTAAGCATGGCTAATTCTATCGGCCCCCGTGAACATGGATTTTATACCTTAACCCATATCGCCCATGCCGAATCCCTGTTCGGGTATTATATTGACCCGGCCTATTACGGAGGAGCCGAGGAAGATTATGGGCGCTTAATAAAAATGAGCCCCTTTATCACCACCACTTATGAGGATTTGGGCAGAATGAAGCTTTGGCAGAAAGACTATGAAGCGGCTCTGGTTAGCTTTAATAAGGCGGCAGCCGTTTTTCCGGACCTAAGTAGCCCCTTTCTCAATAATGAGCACAAAGAAGAGATAAAATCAGAAAAAGTGCATTTATTTGAGATGATGGGGCTTACCGCGGGCTTTAAGGAAGATTGGAATAAGGCGTTAGATTATTATCAACAGGCATTAGAATTTAATCCTCACTACCTGCCCCTTTACAAAGAAATAGCCGATGTCTATTATAAAGAAGGAGATTTAGACAGCGCTATTTTTTATAATGAAAGGGGATATAGGTTAAATCCTAAAGATTACGCCTGGCCGCTGTCTCTCTCCTTGCTTTATAAAGAGCGTGGCGACGCTGCTAAAGCCGCGCAGTATTCTGCCGAAGCCGAGGAATTAAAGCCGGGCGATAAAGATATAAGAAATATCATCGAAGGTTCGGAATAAGCGGCGAATAAACAAAGTGAACAAGATTTATAATAAATAAGAGAGGATGTTAAAAAAAATTAAAAACATTTTATTTGGGGATTATTCCCCTGATATTGCTTTGAGATATTTACCAGTGGTTGATATTATAACCAAGAATAAATTAAATAATTCTTCAATTCTTGAAGTGGGTTCGGGAGATTATGGAATTACTACTTATTTAAAGAAAAAGATTACGGGATTAGACATAGAATTTAGCGGCGAGGAAAGCCGGAGGCTGGAAAAAATAAAATATCAGGGCGGAAAGTTCCCGTTTATGAGCGGGCAATTTGATTTGATCCTAACCGTGGACAGCCTAGAGCATATTGCTCCGGCGCAAAGGCGCAATCATATAAATGAGATTATGCGGGTGGCCCGAAGCGGAGTGATATTCGTTGTCCCTTGCGGCCAGGAGGCGGCTCGGCACGATAAAAAATTGCAGGCTTATTTTTATAAAATTAACGGGTATTACGACCGCTTCCTGCAAGAGCACATAGCCAACGGTTTGCCACAGCTTGAGGAGCTGATTGAATTTATTAATCAGGGAGCTGAAGCTAATGGCAAAATTATTAAAATTATAAAGCAGAAGCGGTTATTGAATATATATTTGCGGGAGGCGCTAATGAAATGTAAAATCAGCCATAGCGTGGGCTTAAGCATAGTTTACTATTTGGGTTTGATTCTTGTTCCCGCCAGGCGTTTATTGAATTTTGGCCATTGCTACCGCTATTTAATTTATGTAAAAATAATATAAGATGGTGGTAAATTATGATTACTGCCGTCTGTCCCTATAAATATGTGCAACGCTAACTGTATTATTTTTGGAGTGAAAAATTTGGCCAGAGACGAGGTGGCGGGGAAAAAAGTGATTGAGGTCGGTTCTTATAATGTAAACGGCAGTTTGCGGCCCATTATTGAAAATTGGGGTTCGGCCGGATATATTGGCGTGGATCGAGTTAAAGGTCCGGGGGTTGATAAAGTTTGCCGGGTTGAGGATATCGTAGACGAATTCGGCCGAGAGAGCTTTGATATTGTTATCGCTACGGAACTGCTTGAGCATGTTTTAGATTGGAGAAAGGCCATTTCTAATTTAAAGCGAATCTGCCGCCCCGGCGGGATTATAATAATCACTACCCGTTCTTGCGGTTTTGGCTATCATGCCCATCCTTTTGATTTTTGGCGTTACGAGGTTAGCGACATGAAAGAAATATTTTCCGATTTTAAAATATTAAGTCTGCAAAAAGATCCGCAAGACCCCGGAGTATTTTTAAAAGCGGGCAAGCCGCTTAATTTTCAGGAAAGAGACTTATCTCTTTATCAGTTGTATTCAATTATAGGCAATAGGAGGGTCAGGGAGATAGAAAAAAGAGATTATAGGTCTTTGCATTATCTAAAATTATATTTTTCGGATAAAATAAAGCGCTTGGTAAAAGGCAAAAAATTATGACGTTTTTTAGGGCGCGAGCAGGGTAGCCCCCGCAGAGGTTGCGGCGCGGGCGCCAGATTAATTTTTATGGATTTTTCTATTATAATAACAAATTACAATACCAAGGGATTAATTAAGGGCTGTCTTAACTCAATTTTTTCAAGCTGCGGGCTGGGTAATTTTGAAATAATTGTGGTTGATAATAATTCAGGCGACGGTAGCGCAGAGATGTTAAATGGCGATTTCAACCAGAGGATTAAGTTGATTGCCAATAAGAAGAATATCGGCTTCGGACCCGCTAATAATCGAGGCGCAAAAATCGCCAAAGGAGAGTATCTTTTTTTTCTAAATAGCGATACGGTAATTAAAGAGGATATTTTAACCCCTTTAAAAGAATTTTTTATTTTAAATCCGACGGCTGGAGTTATTAGCCCCAGGCTGATTTTATCGGATGGAACAAACCAAAAATACGCTTATGGGCGCTTCCCCGGCTTAGTTGGCTTATTGGCGAGAAACTCTGGCCAGGAATCTGATAAAAATAAATCCGGTTTTACGGTTGACTGGGTAAGCGGGGCCGCCCTGGCAATAAGAAAAAATGTTTGGGAAAAAATCGGCGGGTTTGATGAAAAATTTTTTATGTATTTTGAAGATATCGATCTATGCAAGCGGACCAAAGATATTAATTACAAAGTGGCGGTTCTGCCGTCGGAAACCGTAATCCATTTGGGCGGACAAAGCTTAAGGGATAATAAGACCAGGAAAAAGTATTATTATCTTTCCCAAGATTATTTTTATAAAAAGCATTACGGAAAATTGAAGTTAGTTTTATTAAAAATTATGCGCTGGCCCTATAAATTAATAATTTTAGCTAGGTAACTTTATGATTTATATTATTTTAGGATTTGTTTTTCTCTTTGGCCTGGTTATCGGCTCATTTTTAAACTGCCTGATTTGGCGCCTGCATAAAGAGGAGGGAATGTGGAACCGCTCTTATTGCCCTCTCTGCCAAAAGCAAATCGCTTGGTATGACAATATTCCCATTTTGAGTTTTATCCTATTGGGCGGGAAATGCCGGCATTGTGGCAAGCCCATTTCGTGGCAATATCCAGTCGTTGAGCTGATAGTAGGTATTTTATTCGTTTTATCTTTTTATTTGAATTTAAAGACTTTTACTTCTGCCTTACTTCCTAATTCTCAATTTTCAATTTTTAATTTTCAATTACTTTTTACTTCTCACTTCTTAATTCTAACTTTGAGGGATTGGTTTATAATTGCGGTGATGATTGTGATTTTTATTTATGACTTGCGCTGGAGTTTAATTCTGGACAAGGTCACCCTGCCTGCCTGCCTAGTGGTTTTTATACTGAATTTAGCGCTGGGAGTAAGTTGGTTGGCTCTTGTAGTCTCGGCGGCAATAGGAGGAAGCTTTTTTCTTATCCAATTCCTTGTCTCGGGAGGGAAATGGATTGGCGGAGGCGATATTAGGCTGGGGCTTCTGATGGGTTTTTCTTTGGGAAGCGTGAGCCATTTAA
>JBAZPX010000021.1:0-16768 GCA_041645555.1 Patescibacteria group bacterium | reverse complement strand
CAGTAAATTCAGCGTTGCCGCTTACTTTTAGTCCGCCCGCGATTTCTACCGGGCTGCCGCCGTAAATTACGCCTTTAACTGTCAAATTATCATCAACCGTCAGGTTATCGTTGAAAGTGGCTGCGCCTTTTACCATTAAATTGCCGTCCACATTTGTTGTCCCGTCGGAGGAAGTTTGCAAAACCGTCGGCTGAATTTTGGTGGGGGCAGGAGCGAAAACTGCTGGGACTCCTGCGGTACCACCAGACGACTTTGGAGTAGGGGCAGCAGTAATTTTAGAAGCAACCGGAGCCGTAGTCTGCGCCGTTCTGCTTTCCCCTTCTTTGCCCTCCTCTGCTGCCTTCTCTTCTTCAACAGGAATTTCGACTGCCCCTTTTTCTGCCGGAGCGTAAACATAATATTTCTTTAAAGAATTAGGGGTCAAAAAATCTACGACCCTAGTATAAAGATTAACTAAAGATTGGGCCGAACGGGAAAACTCTTTTAAAAAGCTATATTTGCTTATCTGAGCGTAATCTTTAACGCCCTGATTAGTTTCGCCGACCTTATCCGCTAATTGCGCCAGTTTTATTTCCCCTGTTTCAGATACTCCCTTTACCCGGCCGGCGCTAGACAAAGTTAAGTCGGCCGCCTCCTGACCCAGTTTAATCGATAAATCTTTTTGCGCTTCGGCTAAATTTTGTAAGACGGAAAGAATAGAATCTTTTGTCGTTCCGCCCATCTCATAAGCAAACGACTGGACTCCAGCTATAATCGAATGACCGGCGGCTTCGCTTATGCCCGCTACCCGACCTAACCCTTGATCTCCCCGCCAGGGAGTAGACACTTTCTTAAAAGTAGAAGAAGCAATATGTTTCGCGCCTGCAAAAACTTCTTCGGTTTTTTTAGAAGAAAAAGCAATAAGCTTATTCGCCATATCAAAAAAATCAGCCTTAACTTCGGGCTCAAAATAGAAAAAAGAAAAAGCAGCCACTATTGAAATAAAACAAATGGCTGCTCCTCTTATCCCAACAGAACTAAAATCAACTTTCCGAAAAAAATATTTAATTTTCTCTGGCCGGATATTTTGTTTTTTCCTCTCTATTTCTTTCCCCGCCTTACCCGTTTTTTCTTCCCAATCTTTTCTGGCCTCGGCCTCTTTTGAAAAATCACCCTTTTCTAAAAATATCCAATCTATTTTTTCTTCTTCGCGCCTGCTATCAACCAACTCATTTATTAAAGCCGGCTTCTCCGGAAATTTTTCTCGGCCAACAGCTTTTTCTTTTCTTGAAGAAGCTTCCTGTTCTTGCTTTTTGTGCTTCTTATTTTTCCCTTCCTCGGCTAAGTATTCTTCAAGCCATTCCGAAGTGGAAAACCAAATTCGCCCGATCTTTTTCGCTTTGAGTTTTTTCCTATTAACCAGGGTATTTAAATAGTCGCGGGAGATACTATATTTTTCCGCTAATTCGGATAAAGGCAAACAGTCTTCGCTTTCCTTTTTGTGCTTCTTATTTTTACCATCCTCGGCCAGGTATTCATCGAGCCACTCTCGCGTCGAAAACCAAATCCGGCCAATCTTTTTAGCTTTAAGTCTGCCCCTGTTAACCAGCGTGTTCAGATAGTCGCGGGATATATTATATTCCTTCGCCAAATCAGATAAAGGGGAATATTTTTCTATTCCCTCTTGCCCTTTTTCCTCTGCCTGATTGGCACTTTTTTCCTCCCTTTTCACTTTGTTCTTATATTACTTGATAAAATAATTGATTGGCTGTGATTCTTTAATTGATTGGCTTGCCAATCAATAAGTAAAACGCCCTATTATTATACCATTTTAAGCTATGGCCATTCAAATATTTTTTGCCTGTTTCTAAAGGGGTAATGGCAGCTGGAGAATAAAGGAATTTTAAAAAATAGGGGGTTATACACAATAATGGTTTTAGCAAACAAAATACCAGCCGGTTTATCCACCTCCGGCCTAAAACCTCCTCCCTCACCCTCCCGTCCCTCTCCCGCTCTTTCATCGCGGGAGAGGGAAGATTGATAAACAAGAATCACTAAAAAAATTTTAAAACATCTCCCTTCTCCCATGAGGTTACGAAACGGGAGAAGGGTTGGGGATGAGGGATGGCTGGAGGGCGAGGGGCTGAACTATATAATGCTTCTCGAACAATACAAAAGAAGGTGAGAAAAATTTTTCTCACCTTCTTTTTATTTTATATTTTTATGTTATTTTATTTTTATAATTACATCATATCCATGCCGTCGCCCATGCCGCCGTGCATATGGTTTCCCTTTTCCTCTTTTTCCGGCTTGTCAACAATCACGGCTTCAATAGTTAAAAACATAATCGCGGCCGAAGCGGCATTCTCCAAAGCGCTCCGCACGACTTTAGTCGGGTCAACAATCCCAGCTTCGATCATATCTTCAAATTTATTAGTGGCGGCGTTATAGCCGATATTTTTATTTCCTTTCTTGTTCTCTTTAATTATATTAAAAAGAATTAAGGAACCGTCCTTGCCGGAGTTAGCGGCAATCTGCTTTATCGGCTCAAGGATCGCGCTGTCAACAATCTTTACTTCCAAGCCGTCTTCTTTTTTGTCAGTCAGCTCGTTAAAAGCATCGCCGGCTAAAGCCAAGGCCAATCCCCCGCCCGGCACAATCCCTTCGGCTTGCGCGGCGCGGGTAGCGTTCAAAGCGTCTTCAATCCGGTCTTTCTTTTCTTTCATTTCCGTTTCGGTCGCAGCTCCGACTTTAATCACGGCGACGCCGCCGGCTAATTTAGCCAGCCGCTCCTGCAATTTTTCTTTTTCAAAATCAGAATCGGATATTTCAATTTCTTTCTTTATTTGTTCCACTCTCTCTTTTATCTTTTTGGCTTCGCCCTTACCTTCAACAATCGTGGTTTTTTCTTTCGTGGAAACGACTTTGCGGGCCTGGCCCAAATCATCAACACCGACATTTTCTAATTTTAACCCGACTTCTTCAGAAATTAATTTCCCGCCGGTCAATATCGCAATGTCTTCCAGCATAGCTTTCCGCCTATCGCCAAAACCCGGGGCCTTAACGCCTAAAACGTTAAATGTCCCTCTTAATTTATTAACCACAAAAGTGGCTAAAGCTTCACCCTCAATTTCTTCGGCAACAATCACTAAATCCTTCTTGCCGGACTGGACTAATTTTTCCAGAAGCGGCAGAATATCAGCCAAAGCGGAAATTTTTTTGTCCGTAATTAAAATATACGGGTCTTCAAATTCCGCCTGCATCTTATCCGGATTGGTTATCATATAAGGAGAAACGTAACCTTTATCAAATTCTATACCCTTAACCACTTCTTTTTCCACGCCAAAATGCTGGCCTTCCTCAACGGTAATAACCCCGTCTTTGCCAACCGCTTCCATGGCCTCGGCAATAATCTGGCCAATTTCCTTATCATTGGCAGAAATAGAAGCGACCTGGGCGATTTCTTCTTTAGTAGAAATGGTTTTGCTCATTTCTTTTAATTTAGCCACGATTAAAGAAACCTTTTTTTCAATCGCTTCCCTGATTTCTACCGGGCTTACTCCGGCTGAAACCAGCTTCAAACCTTCGCTAATCATAGCTTGAGCCAAAATCGTGGCGGTCGTGGTGCCGTCACCGGCGGCCTCATTGGTTTTTGAAGCCACTTCCTTTATTATTTCCGCTCCCATATTTTCCACTTTATCTTCTAACTCAACCTCTTTAGCCACGGTTACGCCGTCCTTAGTCACTTGCGGACTGCCATAGCTTTTACCCAAAACTACATTGCGCCCCCGCGGACCCAAAGTAACTTTTACGGCGTTAGTCAATTTATCAACGCCTCTTTTTAAAGCCGCCCTGGCTTTTTCATTAAAAATAATTTGTTTAGACATATTTCTATAAATTTTCAATTATCAATTTCCAATTTTCAATGACTTTGTTCTAAATTAGTAATTAATCATTAAAAATTGTTTAAAAATTAAAAATTGTAAATTAATTTATTATCGCAATTATATCGTTTTCGCTAATAACCAGATATTCCTCCCCGTCAACTTTTATTTCGTCCGGAGAATATTTTTTAAACATGACCTTATCCCCGACCTTAACGGACATTGGCGCCCGCTGGCCGTTATCTAAAAGTTTCCCTTCGCCAACCGCCAGAACTTCGCCCTTCTCCGGCTTTTCCTTATCCACGGTATCAGGTATAATTATGCCGGACTTAGTGGTTTTGTCCTCAACAATCGGTTTGATGACAACATTGTCATGAATCGGTTTTAGTTTCATATTAAAATTCTTCTCTTCCTGCCGGTAATTTAAAAATTATCAGCTGGAAGTATTAATTCTAAATAAATTAGCACTTAACGATAGAGAGTGCTAAATCTCATAAGTATTTTATCACTTTTTTTAAATCTGTCAAGTCCTTATAAATTACTCCCCAAAATAACTAAAAACGAGGTTTTCCCCCGTTTTTATATATCTATTTTTACCTTTTATTAGTTCATTTTCTTTATTTTCTTCCACCGGCTTATCGCCTTTGTCCTGGCTAATTCTTTCTCCAAT
The DNA here is from genome assembly GCA_041645555.1 of Patescibacteria group bacterium. Lineage (GTDB taxonomy): Bacteria > Patescibacteriota > Patescibacteriia > Patescibacteriales > JAQTRU01 > JAQTRU01. The sequence goes on along the minus strand of JBAZPX010000021.1, from coordinate 12,235 downwards.
TGGGCCGTAATCGCGGCAAAACTCTCCGCATCTTCATGCTTGGTTTCCTCTTTTATTTTCTCCGCCCTGACTCGGGCTTCTTCCGCCCTTCTTAAGTCAAGCTCCTCGGCCCGCTCGGCCGTATCAGCTAAAATCACAACTTTGTTTTTTAAAACCTCAATAAACCCGCCGGAAACCGACATTATTTCCATGTCTCCGTTTTCTTTCTTTAATTCAATCACGCCCGGCTTTAAAACCGAGATTAAAGGCGTATGGTTAGGCAAAACCGTGATCTCCCCGGACCGAGTCGGAACCGTCACCTGGTGAATCCGCTCTTTTAAAACCACTCTCTCCGGCGTCACCACCTCAAATTTAATTGTTTTATCGCTTTCAAACATAATATAAAATTATTTGCTGATTTCCTCAATACCGCCGCGCATATAGAAATCACCTTCATTTTTATCATCATGCTTGCCGGAAAGGATTTCTTCAAAACCGCGGATAGTATCTTCTAATTTTACGTATTTACCCGGCCGGCCGGTAAAAGTTTCAGCTACGTGAAAAGGCTGGGACAGGAATCTTTGAATTTTTCTCGCCCGGACGACGGCTAATTTATCCTCGTCGGATAATTCCTCCATGCCGAGTATGGCAATTATATCCTGCAAATCTTTATATCTCTGCAAAACCTTTTGCACGCCGCGGGCCACGCGGTAATGCCTTTCCCCGACTATTTTTGGGTCAAGGATGGTGGAAGAAGAGTCAAGCGGGTCAACCGCTGGATAAATGCCTAATTCCGTTAAACTGCGGGAAAGCACTACGGTTGAATCAAGGTGGCCGAAAGTCGTAGCCGGCGCTGGGTCAGTTAAGTCGTCAGCTGGCACGTAAATCGCCTGGATAGAAGTAATAGAACCCTTATTAGTGGAAGTAATCCTTTCCTGCAGTTCGCCCATTTCTGTCGCTAAAGTCGGCTGATAACCGACCGCAGAAGGCATCCGGCCGAGTAAGGTTGAAACTTCGGAACCGGCCTGCGTAAATCTAAAAATATTATCTATAAAGAAAAGCACGTCCTGATTTTTTTCATCGCGGAAATATTCGGCGATTGACAAGCCGGTCAAAGCCACGCGAGCGCGGCATCCCGGCGGTTCATTCATCTGGCCAAAAACCATAGCCAGTTTATCAAGGACTTTAGCGTCTTTCATTTCGTTGTAAAGGTCATTACCTTCGCGGCTTCGCTCTCCGACTCCGGCAAAAACCGAATAGCCGCCATGGGCTTTAGCAATATTATTTATAAATTCCTGGATAACCACGGTTTTGCCTACGCCGGCGCCGCCGAACATGCCGACTTTTCCGCCTTTGGCAATCGGGCAGATTAAATCAATAACTTTGATGCCGGTTTCTAAAATTTCCGTATTAGTTGACTGCTCGGTGAATTCCGGCGCCGGGCGATGGATTTCGTATTTCTTCCCGGTTTTTACTTCCTTGCCTCCATCTACCGGTTCGCCCAAGACATTAAAAATCCGGCCTAAGGTTTCTTCTCCGACCGGAACCGTAATCCCTCGGCCGGTGTTTACCACCTCATCTCCCCTTTTTAAGCCGTCGGTTGAACCCATAGCCACGGTCCGAACCACATTAAAGCCGATATGCTGCTCTACTTCTAAAACTAATTTTTTCCCATCCGGCAATTTAGTTTCTAAGGCCGTATAAATTCCCGGCAGGTTATCCTCGAAATGGATATCAACCACCGCGCCGATAACCTGCTTAATTGTGCCAATATTTTTTTTATCAGATGTCATATTTTTATATTATTTTCCCGCCACTTTATTATAATATTTGTGGGCGGAATCCCGCCTCGGCGGTGATATTATTTTTAATTTTAATTTTTCAAGGCATTAGCGCCGGCGCTGATTTCCGCTATTTCAGACGTAATCGCGGCCTGCCTGGCTTTATTGTAATAGAGGGTCAGCTCATCAACTAAGTCCCCGGCCGCGTCCGTGGCCTGATGCATAGCCGCCATCCGGGCGCTGTGCTCGGAAGCGTTTGACTCAAGTAAAGCCTGAAAAAGCTGAATCTCCAAAAGCCGCGGCAACATCTCATTTAAAACTTCTGCCGGCGTCGGCTCATAGGTAAAAACATAACTATTTTTCTTTTCGTCATGCAGGTATTTATCTTCCTTGCCTTTAAGATATTGCCTATCCGCGCCAATCCGGCTATCTTCCCCGACTACCCCTAAAAACTCCTCATGAACCGATATGTCTATGGGTAAAAGCTGCTTAACCCGCGGTACTTGGCGGGTAGCGCTAACAAAATCCGAATAAGCGACCATAATTTTATCGTATTTATGGGCTAAAAAATCATCAATTATTAAACGAGCTAAAGAGCTTACTTCCCTTACCTCGGTGCAAGTATCCTGCTTTTCAAACGCCGCCACAATTTTATACCCGAAACGGGAATAAATCGAACGGCCTTTTTTCCCGACTATAATAAATTCATTTTCTATTTTTTCGCCTTTCTCGTTTTTCTCATGCTTTTTCGCCGAATCAACCGCTTTATTGACGACAGCGGCGTTAAACCCGCCGCAAAGGCCGCGGTTTGAAGAAAATAAAACTACTCCCACTTTTTTTATTTCTTTCCGGTTTGACAGCAAAGGGTGAAGATTCTTGCCGGAATCAACCGCAGCCGAAAGATTTAAAATCGTGGTCCAGCTCAAATTAGCATAAGTCCGGGTGCGCAGGACTGATTCCACCGCCTTCTTCATCTTTGACGCCGCCACCATTTCCATGGCCCGCGTTATCTTTTTGGTGTTGGCGATTGACTTTATTCTTCTTTGGATTTCTTTTGTCTTAGCCATCTCTTAGTTTATAAAGTTAAAAGTAAAAAGTCTTAAAGTATTTAACTTTATAACTTTATGAACTTTTAACTTTATCACTCTCTAAATAATCCAGTGTATCTTTATAATCTTTAATAATTTTTTGTAATTTTTTCTCCTCGGCCTCAGTTAACTCTCCGGTTTTCTCTATTTCTTTTATCAAATCGGAATTTACATCCTGGACATACTCAAGGAGGCTGGCTTCAAAATCCCTTACTTTTTCTACCGGCACATTATCCAAAAATCCGGAAATTAAGGCAAAGAAAATAATTACCTGTTGCCCCACTGGCATCGGCACATACTGGTCCTGCTTTAAAACTTCAATCATGCGCCGGCCCCTTTCCAGTTTTTCTCTTGTTTCTTTATCTAAATCAGATCCGAACTGGGCAAAAGCTTCCAATTCCCTGTATTGGGCCGCCTCTAACCGCATCCGGCCAGCGACTTTTTTCATAGCTTTAATTTGCGCTTTGTTACCGACGCGGGAAACAGACAAACCGGCATTTATAGCCGGACGGTTGCCTTTATAAAATAGATCTGACTCCAAGTAAATTTGGCCATCGGTTATGGAAATAACATTAGTCGGAATATAAGCGGAAACGTCTCCGGCCTGGGTTTCGATTAAAGGCAGGGCGGTAATAGAGCCACCGCCATAATCTTTATTTAATTTGCAGGCCCTTTCCAATAAACGGGAATGGAGATAAAAAACGTCTCCCGGAAAAGCCTCGCGTCCAGGCGGCCGGCGCAAAAGCAGGGAAACCTCGCGGTAAGACACCGCGTGTTTTGACAAATCATCATAAATTATTAAAACATCCTCGCCTTTGTCTAAAAAATACTCAGCCATAGCGCAACCGGCATAAGGGGCGATATAAAGAAGAGGAGCCGGGTCAGAAGCGCCGGCCATAACGACCGTGGTGTATTTCATGGCTCCGAATTTTTCCAACCGCGCCACGATAGAAGCGACTTTTGACTCTTTCTGGCCGATCGCCACATAAATGCATTTCATACGCTGGCCTTTCTGGTTGATAATTGTATCAATGGCAATAGCGGTTTTACCGATCTGGCGGTCCCCAATAATTAGTTCTCTTTGTCCGCGCCCAATCGGAATCATAGCGTCAATGGCTTTAATCCCGGTTTGCACCGGCTGTTTAACTGATTCGCGGGCAATTACCCCGGGAGCGATTTTTTCGACCGGATAGGACTTTTTCGTCTTTAAATCCCCTTTTCCGTCTAAAGCCTTCCCTAAAGGATTGACTACCCGGCCAACCAGTTCATCGCCGACCGGAACTTCCAAAATCCTCTTTAAAGCTATCACCTCGTCTCCTTCCTTAATAGAGGAAGCGTCTCCCAAAATAATGGCGCCCACGCTGTCTTCTTCTAAATTTAAGACCACGCCGAAAGCAGACCCGCCGGCAATTTTAAATTCAAGCATTTCCGACATCATAGCGTCAGACAAACCAGAAACTCGGGCAATGCCGTCGCCGACTTCAGTCACCCGACCGAAAGTCTTTTCTCCCGCTTCCGCCTTAAACCCGCTTATCTGCTCTTTTAATTGCTCAACGATAAAATCTTTTGTTTTATTCATATATATTTATATTATTTTATTATTTTATTTTTATCTTCCATTTTTATCGCCCTATCGCATTTTTAAATTCGGCTAATCTCGTCCTTAGGCTCTCGTCTAAAATTCTATCCCCGTGCTTAATAATTACTCCACCCAAAATATTTTTATCAATCTGTTTGCTCAATTTTACTTCTCCGCCGTTGGCAGTTTTCACCAGATACCGCCCGATGACCTTCTCCGTTTCCGGCGCTAACTTCAGGGCGCTGATAATTTCGGCTTTTGTTATATTGTTCTTTTTATTCCAAATCTGCTCAAATTGCCCGATAATTTTTCCGAGCTGGGAAACCTGGTTATTGGCCTTAAGCACCCGGCAAAAATTCTTCACCACTTCCTTAACTTTTCCGCCAGAAGCGTCGCTTACTGATTCAAACAGGGCCTCCCCATATTGTTTAGCTGTAATCTTCATATTATTTTAAATTCCTTACAATCTTTTTTATAAGCTCTTCGTCTTTCTTATCAGTTATTTTTTCCTCCAAAACTTTTTCCAAAGAAATTACAATTAAATCCCCCACTTCCTTTTTTATTTCTCTTAAAGTTTCTCCCTTTTCCGCTTCCATTTTGGCTTTCTCCTGATTGATAATCTGGCCGATTTCTTCTTTGGCTTTGTCAACAATTTTTTGGCGATTGGCTTCGCCCTGTTTTTTGGCCGCTTCTAAAATTTTAGCTGCCTCCTTTTTGGCCGCCCTTACCAGTTCGCCCTCCCTTTTTTCCATTTCTTCTAATTTTTCCGAAGCCTTTCTAGCGTCTTCCACGCCTTTTTCAATTTTTTCCTTGCGGTCATTTAAAAATTTTAAAATCGGCTTGTAGCCGAACCTCCACAAGACTAAAACCAAAATCGCAAAATTAATAAGTTGGGCAATTAAAATTTTAACATCCAGGCCTAAGGCGTTAAGTAATTCCATATGAAAAAATAATTTTTAAAAAATAAGGACATCCCGCCATTTTTCCTAAAAGCGGGACGGGCTCTATTTTCTAACCAAAAAGAATGATCAGGGCAACGACTAAAGCGTAAATACCGGTAGATTCGCAAATGGCCATAGTCACGAACATAAGGGGCGTGATTTTATCAGCCGCTTCCGGATTGCGGCCGATGGCTTCCATAGCTTTAGCCGCCACAAAACCTTCTCCCACGGCCGGACCGATAGCCCCAAATCCCATGGCAATACCGGCGGCTAGAGCTTTTATAGCTTCTGTTTCCATATTAAATCAATCCACAATTTTCAATTCACAATCCCGAGCACTCGGGATGTAAAATTGAAAAAGTTAGAATTATTATTTTGTTATTTTATTAGTTTATTTTTAAATTTTTTAAACCAGCTTTTCTTTAGCTACTTCACTTTCCGGAATCTCCGAAGCCAAAGTTATAAACACTAAAGTTAAAACGGAAAAAACAAAAGCTTGCACCACGGCCGTTACCAACCCTAAAAACATAAAAGGCAAAGGCAAAAAAAATGGAAATAAAAACAGCATTACCGCCCCTAAAATTTCTCCGGCAAAAATATTGCCGAATAAACGGAAAGACAGGGAAATGACTTTGGCCAGCTCTCCGACTAGGTCCATCAGTCCCAAAAAAAATTGCATGGGTCCTTTTAAATTAATAAACTTGCCTAAATATCCGAAAGGGCCATGGACTGCTATTAAAACAATTTGCGTAATTAAAAAAGTAACCAGGGTCATGGCAAACACCATGCCATAATCAGCTATTACCGCCCGGAAAACCGAGACCACGCCTTCTTCTTTATGCAAGGTCACGGCAGATTGGCCGGGAATATAAGTAGCCAAATTGGCCACTAAAATAAAGACAAACATGGTAAAAACCAAAGGAAAAAGCCGCTTTGTTTTTTTCTCCGTGCCGGCAATGGATCTAACAAAGGAATAACCGCCTTCTAAAAGAAGCTCAACGATATTCTGCAATCCTCCCGGGATTAATTTTAATCTGGCCCGGACGAACAAGGTAAAAATAATTAAAAACAAACTGATGAATAGAGACCAAAAAAACGTATTGGTTACGGGAAAACCGCCGATAAAAAACAAAATGTCCGGTGCCAATTTTACGCTTAATTCCATAAGTTTAATTAAAGAATATTTTTACTGTCTTCCTCTCCCGCCCCAGCCTTTTGAGCAGTCTCATTTTTCTTCCTCATATCTCTCTGGCGGTCAATCCATTTAGTTAAAGCGACCACTTTCTTAAAAAGTAAAATGTTAGTAACAATAAAAGCGATAAATACACCAACAATTAAAAGCCAGGGGCGAGTATTGAAAACTCTGTCTAGCCACCAGCCGGCTCCGCCGATTATTAAAATGGGACCAAAAATAGAAGTACTGCTATAAAAAGCTAAAGCCCAGGATAATTGCCTCACATTTTTATATTTGTCTAAAAAATCTTCTTTCATATATATTTTTACAACACTGGTCTTATAACTCTACCCCCACCCACAAAAAAATATTTCTTTTTTTAAAAACAAAAACTAACCCCCTAATTATCCCGGACGTAGTCCGGCTAAGGGGCATAATAAAGTAGTTAAAAACCATTCTTTATTTAATTTATATGATTTCTTCTGAAATCAATCTTATCTTAACAAACAAATATTTTTAAGTCAAGACCAAATATCCACAATCAAGCCTACGAATTACGAATACCGTTTTGGGATAAAAAAATTTGGGTGAGGCGCGAGTTGAGGCCGAACCTTTTATCCCGTGTCATGTGCCCCGAGCGTAACGCAGTGGAGCGAGAGTGCAGCGGGGTTCGAGGCGTTAGCCGAGAAAGTCCGCCGTAGCCCGTTGAATTAAATAGCGCTACCAATTAATAATATTATAAAAATTCCTGTTGTATTAAGGATATAACATAGTATAGAGAAAGATTTTGTCGAAATTGATTGAGAAGTAGCCAATAAAGAAACACCGATTTCATCAGGCAACGGTGAAGCGATTATAAAACCCGCGAGAATAGGAACAAAGTATTTTTTTAATAAATTCGGGGTTTTGTTATTAAGGTAATGTATTGCTTTTTCTTTAGATAATTTTTTAATTTCATCAGCAAAAGAATATCTAATAAATTTGAATATTATCAAATCACCAATCAATGCTCCGAAACCGGCAATAAATCCTGCAAATAAAATATTTTGCTCCTTAGCTAATATCAACAAGATGGCTGTTGCAGGTGCTGCCGTAAAACCGTATGTAAAAAATATACCTGCTAAAAATGTGCCGAAATATCCTAAACTCAATAAAAAAGTGTGAAGCGGCGAGAAGTCTCGCCCTATAAACATTAAATACGCAGCGACAAAGGTGAATATTAAAAATAGTAGTTTGGGATATTTTATTTTCGACAAAATTTTCTTCATAGGTTTATTGCATCAGAGGAATTTATAAATTTTTGTAAAGGCTGGCGGCGGCGGATTGCATAGAGCTTACAAATATACGGATTCTCATTAAAACGTTTTATATCATATTCCCACATTCGTAGGGTATTAACTTGAAAATAAGCTAAAATATAACGTCGCATAGGTCACGTAAATTAGATATTAAAGAATTCCCTCGCATTTTTAGTTGTAGTCTCCCCTACCCGCTCTGAACTTATATTTCTTATTTCCCCAATCCGGTCAGCCACATACTTAACCAAAAGCGGCTCATTGCGTTTCCCGCGGTAGGGCTCCGGGGTCATATAGGGGCAGTCGGTCTCTATCATAAATTTTTCCGGCGGCATTTTCCGGATTAAGTCGTCCCAACGCTTGCTAAAAGTTATTAAGCCGGTGAAAGAAATAATTAGGCCGAGAGAAAAATATTTCCAGGCCAAGTCTTCGTCCCCGGAAAAACAATGCATCACTCCCCAGGGCCGGGTGAGCGGAATTATCTCCCTGTACTTTTTCTTGAAATCAGATAAAATCGCCAGCATATCGTCATGGGCCTGGCGGCAATGGATAATAACCGGTAAATCCAGCTTCCTGGCCAGGAGTAATTGCTTCTCAAAAATTTCCTGCTGCTTTCTCTTTATGGCGGGGATATCGCCGGCTAAATTTATATGGTAATAGTCCAACCCGATTTCGCCGATCGCCACCACTTTTTCAAATTTAGCCAGTTTTTCATAACTGTCATAGCTAAATTCCTCAGCTTTCGCCTTAAAACTGTACTCTCCATTTTCATCGTCATTAGCAACCGTTAAATCATCAAGGTGAATTGGATGCAGGCCGACCGCGGCATAAACTCCTTTTTCATATTTGTTGGCGTAGTCCAAACCTTTCCTCGAGGTCTTATATTCTGACCCAACCAAAATCATCCAGGTATCGCCAGCGAGCGAACGGCGGATTACCTCGTCGGCATCTTGGCTGAAAGCGTTAAAATTAACATGAGCATGAGTATCTATAAACATAACCTTACAAATTAGCTACTAAGTTTTACTTATATTAACTATTTTACACCCGTTCTTAAGAAATTGACAACAAGTTGAAATTTTATTGAATATAGGCTATAATGTAAACATAATTTTCATTATTCATTTTTCTTTATGTCAAAATTCATAATTGAGGGAGGCAAAAAATTAGCCGGAAAAATAGAGGTTAAAGGGGCTAAAAATGCCGCTTTAAAAATTATTCCAGCGGCCATTCTTTCCAAAGAAAAAATTTCTATCTCCAACCTGCCAAAGATTGAGGATATAAACAAGGCCTTATCTTTACTCGAAGATTTAGGCGCCGAGATAAACCGGGTAAAAGACCGCCTGGAAATTAAAACGGCTAACATGAGTAAAATTGAGCTTAATCCTGAATTCGCCAATAAATTCAGAGCCTCAGTAATGTTTGTCGGCCCGATTTTGGCTAGATTCGGCGAAGTAAAATTCCCTCACCCCGGCGGGTGCGTTATTGGCGCCGGCGGCCGGCCGATTGATTTATTTTTGGAGGGCTTTAAATGTTTAGGGGCCAAAATTGAAGTGAGCGGCAATTATTACCATTTAAAGGCAAAAAAACTTAAAGGCTGTGAATATTTCTTCCCTTTAATAAGCGTTACGGCTACCGAAGCTATGATGATGACAGCGGTTTTGGCGCAAGGCACCACGATTTTAAAAAACTGCGCTATGGAGCCGGAGATTAAAGCACTGGCTGATTATCTCAATGAACAAGGAGCAAAAATAAAAGGCGCGGGTACGCCGACTATTGCGGTAGAAGGGGTAGAAAAAATTAGCGCCGGCAATTTCAAAATAATCCCGGACCGCATTGAAACAGGCTCTTTCGCCATCCTGGCCGCGGCCACTAAATCCAATATCACTATTACTAATTGCGAACCCGAACATATACAGGTGCTTCTTTCTATTTTCAACAAAATCGGCGTGCCCTTTGAAGTTGGCAAGGATTTCTTAAAAATCAAGGAAGCCAAGGAAATAAAACCCTACAGCATAAAAACCCACGAATATCCCGGCTTCCCGACCGATCTACAGCCGCCTTATACGGTTCTTATGACACAGGCCACGGGCTCATCTCTAATCCATGAAACGATTTATGACCGCCGCCTGCTTTACGTTGATAATTTACTGCAGATGGGCGCTGACATTACGATGTGCGACCCGCACCGGGTTGTCGTCAACGGCCCGGCCAGACTTTACGGGAAAAAATTGACCAGCCCGGACTTGCGGGCCGGTATTGGAATTTTAATCGCCGCTTTGGCCGCTTCGGGGCAGACGGAAATTGACAATATTTACCAGATAGACCGAGGCTATGAAGATATTGATGGACGGCTGCGAGCTCTGGGGGCGGATATTAAAAGAATCGGCACCCTCAATCTGTAAAAAATTTAAATATTTATGACTCTTAAAATACGTCGAATTCTTTTTTTCTTTTTTGTTATCATATTTTTCACGGTTACTCCCTGGCTTAGCTTTTATGCCGCCGGCTATAAGATAAAGCCGGGCTGGCCGCCGGATTTTAGGCAGCCCCTGCAGAAAACCGGGATGTTTATTTTTGATACTTCTCCGCGGGGCGCAAAAATTTTTATAGACAATAAGCCCAGTCAGCTATTTTTTAAAAAATATTTTAATAAAGAGCAAAGCTACATAAAAACGCCGGCTAAAATAAAAAACGTCCTGCCCGGAGAATATGATGTAAGGCTGGAATTAGACGGTTATTGGTCCTGGGAGAAAAAACTTAAAATAGAGCCAGGCCAGGCGACTTACGCCGAGGATGTCTATTTATTTAAAAAAGACCTGCCTTTGCAGATAATAAGCGTTGCTCCGGAAGAAAAAAACTTTTCCCGCCTGCCGATAAGAAAAATCGAGCCGTCGCCGGACAAAAAATACTTTTTTATCCAAAATGAAGAAAAAATAACTATCATTGAATCGGGAGGAATAAACATTTCTTCTTCCCCCCTCTCTTCCCTGAAAGTAAAAATCGAACAAGACTCCCCGATTATCTGGTCGCCGGACAATACTAAAGTTATTGCCGGGAGAATTGTTTTTGATTTAAAAGACGAAAATAGAATAACTTATCCGGATAGCCTTCTGGACGGACAAGCGGATAATTTTAAATGGGGGGCGGACAGCAACGCTCTTTACTACCAATCTGCCGACTCCATCGGTTACCTTGACCTGGCTACTGGAAATAAAAAAATTCTGGCCAATGGAGAAAATTATTACGATTACCTTATAAAAAATGACTATATTTTTTTCATTTCCGGGGGAGGAAAGACCTTAAAATTGAAAGGAATTTCTTTAAAAAACGGGGAACCGACAAAAGAAATCAGCCTGCCTTTTTCTTCCGCCTATCGCCTGATAAATCCCGGCCATAATCTAATCAATCTCTACGACAGCACCCACCAGCTTCTCTATTTAATTGACTATCTTGCCGCCGTCAACCCTTTGAAAGAAGTGGTTAATAATATCAAATATTCCGAATGGCTTGATGAGGGCAGACTCCTTTACGCCAATGATTTTGAAATCTGGCTTTTTGATATGGATACGAGCGGCTCTCTCCTGGGCAAAGCCGGCAAAAAAATCCTAACCAGGATAAGCGAGCCGATCACGGGCATCCTCTGGCATCCCAGTAAAAATTATATAATTTATTCCACCGACAAAACTATCAATATAATCGAGCTTGATGAAAGGGGAAAAAGAAACGTAACCGAACTAATAAAAGTAGACCAAATCCATTCTCTGGCTTTAGACCAAAAAGGCAACACTCTTTATTTCGGAGCTAAAATCGGAAACCAAGAAGGGCTGTATAAGCTGGAGATACAGTAATCGCCATACGGCGAATAATTTCTAATTTACAATTTTTAATTTCTAAACAATTTTTTAATGACTTAATTTCTAATTTCTAAATTTCTCCAAGTTTTGAAAATTAAAAAATTGAAAATTGTTTGAAAATTTAAAATTAGGAATTGTAAATTAAAAAAGAACATCCTTACGGGGATGTTCTTTTTTATTTCATATTTATTTTATTTGCTCAACTTTTTTATATATTCTTTAAGTTCTTTCCCAATCTCTTCATCTTTCAAACCATATCTTAAATTCGCTTTAAAATAATTTAACGGATCGCCGGTAGTAAGCCACTCTCCGCCGGCAATCTTCTTGGCGTAAAATTTTCCGCCCTTCCTAACATATTCTCTGATAGCGTCTACTATCCACAACTCGTTGCCCTTACCTAGAGGAATCTTTCTCAAAATATCTATTATTTCCTGGTTAAGTATCATGCGGCCGAAATCCGCCAATCGCGAAGGCGCTTCCTCAACCGACGGCTTTTCAATAATATCCTCTATCTGCATAGTTTTGCCTTTTAATTTGACTA
>JBAZPX010000020.1:0-17141 GCA_041645555.1 Patescibacteria group bacterium | reverse complement strand
CCCTGCCTCCTCAAGCCGGAAAAAGAAAAAGATTATTTATATATTATCATGCCGATTAAACAGTAAAAATAAAATAATAAAATAATATAAAAATAGGTGTATACAAAACCGCCAGCAAAGTAGCCGGCGGTTTTTATTTTATTATTTTATTTTTATATTATTTAATTATCAACTGTAACCGTGATTTCTTCGCTCTTTTTAGTTTGGCCGCCCCAAGTTTTGGCCTCAGCGTATAATTTATAAGCGCCGGAGGAAGGAATTTTTTTCCAGCTGCCGGAAACGGTTTCGTTTTCAATTTGCTGCAAGCTTGTTATAAGAACGGGGTTATTATCTTCGCCCCGCAAAAATATGTCAATTCTGGCGGTTTGGCCCGGGTTAGTTGTTTTCATTTTCAGGCCAGCCGGGAAATTAGCGGTGTTAAGAGTGGCGCCACTCGCTGGCTCAAGCCAGGAAACAGTAACCTCGCCTCTGGCTCCGGTTTTTTCGTCTAAAATCAGATTAAATTCCAGAGACTCTTCGGAGCAATTATCAATATCGTCGCAGACTCTTACTTTTAAATTGTGAAAGCCGTTATTTAGAAAACTGATATTTTTTCCCAAATCAAAAGGAAAAACATTATTGCTTATTATTAAATTATTATCAATATAATATTCGGCCCGGTTGACTCCGCGCGGAGCCGAAGCTTTTATTTTAGCCGTAAGCAGGGGCTCCATAATAGTTTGGTTGCTGGTCGGGGAAATAATCCCAAACTCCGGCCGGTTTTCCGGCTTATGGAGATTGTCGTATTCAGTCGGCGGAGCGGCGGCAACCGTGGAAGAGGCTCGAGCCCAAGCCAGCACCCGGCTTTCCCAAAGCTCAAATTGCGGGTCATTGCCCGGGTTTTTTGGCGCCGGGCCCCGGGGATCATCTTTATTAATATAATAAAGAATGCAATGATCCTGCTTGTAAGTTTTTTCTTCAATAAAGTTTTCCGGAGTGTAGGGAGTGGCTAACAACCCGGAAGCAATATCAATTTTTACTTTTTCTCCGTCTCCAATCTCTCCGTCCAGGACCGGTTTGCCGGTTTTTTCTATTTCCGGAGGATTGAATTCTTCTATTGGGGTATCACCCAAAACTCTTTGCATGAAATCATGCCAAATGGGCGCGGCTACCACGCTGCCGTCCGCTCCTCTCTTCATAGCTGTGTTGTCACTGTTGCCCACCCAGACGCCGGTTACGATAGAAGGAGTATATCCCATCGTCCAGGCGTCGTGGTAATCATTAGTGGTGCCGGTTTTGGCGGCTATTGGCCGGGAAGCTAAGTTAAGCCAGTTGCTTTTGCCAAAGATATAGGCGCGGGCGCTATTGTCGGATAAAATACCGTTAATTATTCTGGCGATTTTGGGGTCAAGTACTCTTTTTTCTTCCGGGGCCTTAAATTCCTCAATCACTTTGCCGTTTTTATCTTCTATTTTTAAGATAGCCGTAACCGGGTTAATTAATCCTTCCCGGGCAAAAACGCCGTAAGCGTTGGCATGTTCAAGCAGTTTTACTTCTCCGCCGCCCAAAACCAAAGAAAGGCCGAAGCGATCCCGATCATTTAGAGATGTGTAGCCGAAATCTTGAGCTAAATTTAAGACATTATCTATGCCAGCCAGATATATAGTTTTGACTGCCGGGATGTTAAGGGAGCCGGCTAAAGCTTTTTTCATCGTTACCGGCCCGTGTTCTTTGCTATCGTAATTGTGCGGCTCGTAAGGATTAGCCGGGTTGTTAGAAAAATTAGTGACCACATCATAAAGAACCGTATCTGGAGTATAGCCCTTTGTAAAAGCGGCTGAGTAAACCAAGGGCTTTAAAGAAGAGCCGGGCTGGCGCAGGCTGGTGGTAACATTAACCTGGCCGTCAATCTCGTCATTAAAATAATCGCGCGAGCCGACCATGGCCAGGATTTGCCCGGTTTTTGGGTCAAGGGAAACTAAAGCGGCATTAGTGGCGTTATAATTTTTTTCATTTTTTTCCGTCTGAGCCGTTATCACCTCCTCGGCTATTTTTTGTTTGTATAGGTCAAGGGTAGTATAAATTTTTAAACCTTCCTGCTCAATCATTTTTTCCCCGTATTTTTCCGAGAGAATTTCTTTTATATACATGACAAAATGCGGGGCCGTTATATTCTCTGTCTGTTTTTTAAATTCCAGCTTGAATTGTTTGGCGGCTTCGGCCTTGGCTTCCGGAACGTAGCCCTGCTCCTTCATCAAGTCCAGGATGTAATGCTGGCGTTGGATCAGGAGGTTAAGGTTGGAGCCGTAGGGGGAGTAGCGGCTGGGGGCCTGGGGCAGGGCGGCTAAGATGGCCGCTTCGGCCAGATTGATATCTTTAACGCTTTTGCCAAAATATTTTTGGCTGGCCGCTTCCACGCCATAGGCGGTTGAGCCGTAAGGAATCTCGTTAAAATACATTTGGAGAATTTCCTCCTTGGTGAATTTTTTTTCAATCCGGTAGGAAAGGATCCATTCCCTTATTTTGCGCGCGACCGTCCGCTCCGGAGTGAGAATGGCGTTTTTAACGAATTGCTGGGTAAGGGTTGATCCGCCCTGGGCGCGTTTGCCCCGCAGAGTCTGCCAGACCACGCCCCGGAAAATGCTCCAAAGGCTTATCCCGCCATGCTTATAAAAATTTTTATCCTCAACGGCGATAGTTGCCCACTTCACATAATCGGGAATTTCATTTAGGTTTACCAGGGTTCTTTTTTCTTCGCCATGGATTTCATAAAGAATAGTTTCGCCGGTGCGGTCATAGATTTTTGTGCTTTGGGCGACCTGCCTTTCCATAAGCTTATTCGGATCAGGCAGGCCCCGCGAAACCCAGGCCACAAAAATCATTCCGAAAACCACGGCCGCTAAAGTAAATAGGGTTAAAAATTTTAAAAATCTTTTGTTGGAGAGTAGGGTCCAGAGGAGGCCGGAAAATTTTTTGTTTTTAAAACTAAATTTCGGTTTTTGGGAGGTTGAGCCAATTCTAAAACTGCTTCTTTTTGAGGAGAGATAATATTTCTTTTTTTGGCCGCGCCAGGAAGGCCGATTTTTATTTGAATAAGAAAGTTGGGGTATGGGCATAATTTAGTTAAAAGTTAAAAAGTCCGGGAGAAATTTAATTTCTTAAATATTCGGCGGCTTCTTCCGGAGGAACAGAATTTATAACAATGCCAGAACCTAATTCCACGCCGGCCCAGACACTGTCCCGCGGCTGGATCTTTAAATAAAGATGCTGGCTTTTATCAGAAACGGCATTATGGAGAAAATAATTAAAAGATAAATCCAGAGTCTGCATTTTGGTTAAAATTCTTTTTAAGATTTTAGCCAGGGATTTAATTTCGTTCGCGTTAAGCAGGGTGATATTATCAAGGTGCCTTTTAGGGAAAATCCAGGATTCATAATGGAACTCGCTGGCATAGGGGGCAAAAGCAACGGCATATTGGTCGGCGAAAATTTTTCTTTTTCCTTTTATTTCTTTTTTAATGATATCGCAATAAGGGCAGCGGCCGGTTTTAGCCCGGTAATTTTTTACGGCCATTTCTTCTTCATAGAGTTCCGGCGGAATTATGGCCGTGGCAAATACCTGCGAGTGGGCATGGATAATTGAAGCCCCGGCTTTTGAGCCCTGATTTTTAAAGCATAGGATATATTTAATCTTTTTATTTTTAGCAATCGCCTCGGTCCGGCGGATATACATTTTAAGGACCTCAGCAATCTGGTCTTCGGTTAAGTCAGCCATTTCTTTGGTATGGACCGGGGTTTCTATTATTACTTCCTGCTTGCCGTAAGCTTTTTTATTAAATAGCTCCACGGCCGGAAAAGCGTTTTTTATGGCTAAAACCTGCCAATTTGTGCGGCTGCCCGCGGCCGGGAGCTGGTCGACAACATTAGCCAGGTTGATGTTTTTCGGGCAAAAAAAGCAGGATTTTACTCTTTTTATGACAGTCTCTTCTTTTATATCCCGCGGCCGGGCGGCTCGGCCCGGAGTAATAATTACATATTTATCCAAAAGATAGGATTTTCTGATTTCCGATTTCATTTTTTCCATATATTTTTGAAAATGACTTTTTATACTGGAGATAGTTTTAGAACTATCTCTTTTATTATAACAGAGAGAGGGGATAATTTAAAGGTAGGGAACAAGCCGAGAACAATTTTTTAGCTCTTGCCTTTTTGTTTTTTCTCTGTTATATTATTATCGAGCTTTTAGAGAGAGCTTTTTCTTATTTTTTGGCAAAGATGGTATATTGATATTAGGGAGTCTGGGTGTATACCCCTGCCGTATCTTTAAAATGGGCGTATAGCTCAGTTGGCTAGAGCGCGTCCCTGATAAGGACGAGGTCCATGGTTCGAGTCCATGTACGCCCACATAAAAAGTTTAAAATTAAAAAATCAAAAATAAAAATTATTGTATTCGCTTCGCTCATAGATTTATTTAATAAATCTGCCGCGATAGCGATACCTAAATTTTAAATTTTGATTTTTACATCCTTCATTTTTATTGCCGCGGGGTAGAGCAGCTGGCAGCTCGCCAGGCCCATAACCTGGAGGTCGTTGGTTCGAATCCAACCCCCGCAACAAATTTTAATTTCTATTTCTGAAATTAAATTTATGAATCTAATTGAAGAGATTATAGTTAATTTATTTTATTTTGTGATAAAAGTAATTAAATTTATAGATAGCTCGTCTATATTATCCGGGCTGGTAATTACATTGATTGTCGCAATTTTTTTGACATTTATTCTAAGGACACCTAATTTTACTCTCACCCTGGAAACGAACATGATCCCTGGTACTAATGAGGGCCAAACAGATTTTATACTGAAGAACAATAAGAGATTCCAGTATTATAATAAGGGCGAGATTTATTTTCATTTTTATATTCCTACAAGGATCATTGCGGAGGAAGACGCAACCGGTCGCCTATCATTAACAAAAGTTTTTTTTAAGGATAACGGTCAGCAAACTTCTTTGATAAGGGACCCAAATTATGAATTTAAGCATAGAATTCCGAGCGAGGACGGTGAAGAGTATTTTGAATTAAGGGGGGTGGTAGACTCGAATGTATTTCCAGAAAGAACAGTACCTGTGCTATCAATAAGGGGACAGTTTAATAAAAATGAAGATTTTAAAGTTTATTACTGGTTTAGCACCAAATATGGTAATTTCCCGAGATATATCAAATATAACGGAATACCTTTTTATAAAAAACTTACTACGGATAATCTTAAAGAGATTAGAGATAATTTGCCTCATGCGGAACCCGATGTAGCTGAAATTGGCATCTTAGATTAAGACAAATTTTAAAGTCGTTCATTACCCGTAACTAAAAACGCATAATGTGCAATGTATAACTATTGCATAAAGTTTATTTTGGGAAAGTTATGTGTTATGTGTTTCTTGTTATGCGACTTCGCCTCGGTAGCTTAAGTGGTAGAGTCCCGCCCCAATGCCGGGTAAGAAAGCCTGGGTAGCTCAGTGGTAGAGCAAAGGACTGAAAATCCTTGTGTCGTGAGTCCAATTCTCACCCCAGGCACCATAAAATTGTAAATCGAAAATTTTTTCGAGGGATAATTATCTCTCGGCATTAGAGCGGGACAGGCGCCGGAGGAGAAAATTTTACCCCGCATTCATTTGCGTAGCAAATGTATTGCGGGGCCTTGTGTCGTCAGTTCAATTCTGACCCGGGGCACCCTAATAATTTCAGATTTGCGACTAAATCTTTTCAGCGCCGGTATGAGGCTTTTTAGCATAAAAAATGGAATAATAGTTTCCGCAATTGCCATTTTTACCATCTTAGGTTTTTATTGGTGGGACGGTTATAGCAAAGCCAGAATTAGAGATGAGAATCTTTCTTTTGGGAATTATGTGAAGTCTGATATTTTTAAAATAAAAGAAGCGGTTAAGGAAGTGCCTGATATTCTTAAGGAAAGCGCCGCCAGCGGGGATAAAGTAAAGATCGGCTCGATAAATAAATTAGCTGAAGCTTTAGAGGTTTACAATATGGAAAAGGGGCAATATCCCGAAGACATGGAAGAAATTATCGGCGTCTACATAAATAGCGGCCTTCCCAAAGAAGAAAGTTTTTATTATGAACCTCAGCCGGGGGGGAACGGCTATGTAATGGGAATCCGGCTGGGCAATGGCGAAATATTTGAAGTAAGTAATTAGGGCAGGAGACGCCTATAACATACCGGGGTGTGGCCTAGTTGGCTTAGGGCGTCTGGTTTGGGACCAGAAGATCCCGGGTTCGAATCCCGGCACCCCGACTTAAAATATTTTATTTTTAATAATTTTTCATTATGCCAAACATTAAATCAGCAAAAAAGGAATTGCGCAAAAGCGTTAAAAGGTCGGCTTTTAACAGGAAGATTAAGGAAAATTTGAGGGCCCTGCTTAAAAAAAGCCGGAAAGCCATCGCGGCTAAGGACAGTAAGGCCAAGGATCTTGTTCGGGGGGCGATGAAAACTCTTGACAAGGCCGCGCAGAAAGGTATAATAAAGAAAAATACCTGCAACCGAAAAAAATCGCGGCTCAATAAACTGTTCAATCAAAAAATAAAATAAATCCCGCGCCTTTCTACGGAATATTCTAGAAGGTGTCGGATAAATTTGTTTATAACAAAAAATTAGGAATAAATCTATCCCTAATTTTTTGTTTTTTGGTTAGAAATTTTTTTGTTCTTTTGTAAAAACTATAAATAGTTTGAGAAATCCCCCCGGGAGGGGGATTTCTTTTTGTTTAAATTTTATGGATAAATAAATTAAGTAAAATTTTGGCTTCACCTTTGCCGGTTTTTACCAAATAATCTATTTCGACTAATCTATTCAGGGCGCTTTTTAGACTGGCTAAATTAAAATTGCGTACTTGATTAATGCTCTTCTGCGCCACAAAGGGATGAATCTTGAGGGTTGTAATAATTTTTCGGCTGGAGAAGCGGGAATCAAGGGCCTGCCTTACCTGGAGTAAAATTTTAAACTGCCTGGTGATCATGTTTAAGAGATAGCCGTCCGATAACCCGGCTTCATACTGCTCGTTCAGAAGCTCGCTCGCTTGTTTCCTATTGCGGTTGCTTAAAGCGTCAGTTAAAGCAAAAATATTTTCATCAAATCCTCCTTTTACCAGTTCTCTTATCGCTTGTTCGCCAATAGTCTTCTTTTCTTCTTTTACTCCGCCAGCTATCAGTTTCCCTTCCCGTCCGGACTCATAACTGAGGAGCTTATCAATTTCGTTGTTTATTTGCCATAAATCATTGCCGACTAAACTGATTAAGGTCTGGGCCGCCCGGTCAGTAATTAAGCCGCCTCTGGTCTCCACTTCTTTTTTAATCCAGGCAGATAGCTCCTGGTTAGAAAGGAGCTTAAATTCCTGGGCATAGGGCTGGCTGGTCAAAAAATTAAAAAGCGGCTGGAGGGTTTTGGGCAGGGTATTTTCCCGGCCGTCAGAGTCAAGCAGGAAGGCATTCTTTTTCGCGCTGAAGGCCTTAGTTTTTACGGCCGGATCCCAAAAGATAATAATGTTGTCGTCTTTTCCCGTTTTTATTTTTTTTAGATAATTAAAAATTTCTTCGGGCACGTCTTTATTTTTATTTAAAAAGACATTTTCCATGATAGCCATCCGTTTTTTCGCCAGAAGCGAACGGGCACCAAAGCAGTCAATAATTTCTTTGGCCTTGGCGGTTTTGCCGTCAACAACGGTTAAACTGCTTTCCCCGGGGTCAATTTCGCGGATAAATTTTTCCCTAAGCTCTTTTAATTTTTTCCGGCCCCTAAAAGTATCTTCGCCGTAGATAAATATTATCATAGTTAAAATAATAAAATAACAGAATAGAGAGTAAGTTAATTTTTTATATTATTTTTTTATTTTATTTTTAAATTGTTCTCCGCGCTCTTTATAGTTTTTAAACAGGCCGAAGCTGGCGCAGGCCGGAGAAAGAAGAACAATATCTCCGCTTTCGGCTTTTTCCAGAGCGATTTTTATCGCTTCTCCCATACTGCCAGCCGGTTTTATTTTGTTTCTTAAAAATCCCGCCATGATCAAATCCCCCCTTAACCGGCTGGTGGCTTTTCCGGGAAATAAAATTACCAATTTTACCTTCTTTTTTATAACTTTAGCCAGTTCTCTGAAGCTTGAACCCTTGTCCGCTCCGCCAGCCAGAAGAATTATGGGAGAAGAAAAAGAATTTAGGGCCGCGATCGTATTCTCCGGAGTCGTGGCAAAGCTGTCATTATAAAAACTGACGCCGTTAGCTTTTTTAACGAATTCTAAGCGGTGTTCTAAACCTTTAAATCTTGCTACGGCTTTGGTTATGGGCTTTTCTTTTACGCCGATAGATTTAGCCACGGTAGCGGCCGCGGCAATATTTTCCTTATTGTGCTCGCCCAGCAATTCGCTCGCCAAGTCAGATTTAGAAAAATAAATTATTCGGCTGGAAAGATGATAATTTTTTATGATTTTTTCTAATTTTCTATTGGCTATCAGTTTATCACCCGCTTTTTGATGTTTAAAAATATTGGCTTTGGCGCTCCAATAAGAAGACAGGTTTTTGTGGAAATTGGGATTAATCGGGTCAACCGGCTTAAGATGCTCCCTGTAAAAATTAGTGATGACCGCGATTTTCGGACTCGTCCTCAAATCCTCCAGTTGGAAACTGGAAAGCTCTAAAATTACCCAGTCATTTTTTTTAATTTCAGGCAAAAAGGAAAACATGGGCACGCCGATATTTCCGCCCAAGAAAACCCGTTTGCCCGCCTGCTTTAAGATGGCCGTGATTAGGCTGGCCGTCGTGCCCTTGCCTTTGGTGCCGGTTACGCCAATAATATTTTTACTCGGGCAAAGGTCAAAAAATAATTTTACCGGGCTGCTGATTTCTACGTCGGCCCGCTTGGCTTTCTTAAGAGTTGAAGAAAACAGGGGATAGCCGGCAATGCGGGAGATTAGGTCAAATTGAGATAGATTTTTATTATAATTTTTGCCTAGATGCCAGACGATATTGGGAGACGCGACAAATCGCGTCTTTACGTTATTGGCATCGCAAATCGTAATCTGGCAAGGAATTTTTTTCTTAATTAAAAAATCAACCAGAGCCCGGTTTTCAAGGCCGTATCCTAAAATGCAGATTTTTTTGTTGGTTAGATTATTTAAATTCATAGGACGCTTCGCATAATTGGAGACGCATGATTATGCGTCTCTACAATATTTTTTTCATTTCTCCCCAATTATCGCCCGAGCTTGCTTCCACAATAATCGGGACTTTTAATTTTAAAACGTTTTCCATAATATCCTTAATTTTTGGGACGATTTCTTTTATTTCTTTTTCTTCCATTTCAAAAACCAACTCGTCATGGACCTGAAGCAATATCTTAACATCCGGATTGTCTTTAAGCAAGCCATGGATTTCTATCATCGCCGCCTTTATCAAGTCTGCGGCTGTGCCCTGGAGGGGCGCATTAACAGCCATGCGCTCGGCTCCTTTTTTCACCTGGATTACGGAAGAATTTATTTCCGGGAGGTACCGCCGGCGGCCAAACAAGGTTTCTACATAGCCCCTAGCTTTCGCCTGGCCAATAGTTTTATCTATGAATTTTTTTATGTCTTTATGAACGATAAAATACTGGTCAATAAAATCTTTGGCCCGGGTATAGGGAATGCCGGCGCTCTGGGACAGGCCGTGCGGCCCCTGGCCGTAAAGGATGCCGAAATTCGTGGCCTTGGCTTCGCGGCGCATGTTTTTCGTAACGACCTCCGGGTTAACCTGGTTAATTTCCGCGGCCGTGGCCGTGTGAATGTCCGCCCCGTCTTTAAAGGCCTTGATCATTTTTTTGTCCCCGGACATATGGGCGGCCAGGCGCAGTTCAATCTGGGAATAATCAAAACTCACTAATTTTTTCCCTTTATCCGCAACAAAAGCTTTTCGGATCTCCCTGCCTAATTCCGTCCGCACCGGGATATTTTGTAAATTAGGCTCGGTGGAAGAGAGCCTCCCCGTGGCCGTGATCGTCTGGTTAAAGCTGGTATGTAAGCGCTCGGTTTTTTTGTTAATTAGCTCGGGGAGAGCGTCAATATAGGTCGTAGCCAGTTTTTTCAGTTCGCGGTATTCTTGCATTAAAGGAATTATGGGATGCAGGTCTTTTAACTTATCCAGTTCGTCCGCGGCCGTGGACAGGCCGGTTTTATTTTTTTTAATATTATCAATCGGGATTTCCAGTTTAGTAAAAAGGATTTCCCGCAGTTGCTGGGTGGAATTAATATTGAATTTAGCCCCGGCCTGTTTGTAGATTTTTTTCTCCAGTTCTTCCAGTTTCTCTGAAACTTTCTTGCTCATTTTATTAAGCAGGTTTTTATCAATTAAAATTCCGTTATTTTCCATTTCCGCCAGGACGTCTATTAAGGGCATCTCAATTTTTCCAAAAAGAGGGTCTAATTTATGTTTTTTAAGTTCGCTTCTTAGTTTGCTCACCAGTCGGTTGGTAAAATCCGCGTCTTCGCAGGAATAAAGAGCTAATTTTTCTTCCGTTACTTCGGGAAAAGTAATTTTATCCCGGCCCTTACCCAGTAAATCGTCCTTGCTTATTTTTTCAAAGCCCAGCTCAGAAAAAGTCACGGCGTCTAAATTATGCTGGCGCGTCCCCGGATTTAAAAGATACGAAGCGATCATGGTGTCAAAGGCAATGCCCTCTACTTTTAAACCGTGCGCTTCTATAACCCGGGTATCAAATTTTATGTTATGCCCGTATTTTTTTATTTTTGGATCAGAAAAGATGGGAGCAAGCGAGGCGAGCCAGGGGGAAGCGATTTGCGATTTGCGATTTGCGATTTGCGATTTATAGCTAAATAAATCATTGGTTTTAGGAGATGAGTCTTTGCCTCTCGTGCTGATAAAATAAGCAACGCCAGGTTCCCAGGAAAAACTAATGCCGAGGAGCCGGGCGGTTAGAGGATCGAAAGAAGAAGTTTCGGTATCAAAAGTAAAATTGGCTTC
Organism: Patescibacteria group bacterium; assembly: GCA_041645555.1. Taxonomy (GTDB): domain Bacteria; phylum Patescibacteriota; class Patescibacteriia; order Patescibacteriales; family JAQTRU01; genus JAQTRU01. The sequence goes on along the minus strand of JBAZPX010000020.1, from coordinate 6,146 downwards.
TCTTTTTAATTTAGCTAAAAATGAATTAAAGTCTTTGTCTTTGTTTATTAAGATATATTTAAACATTTTGCGGTTGCGTTCAAACTTATCTAATATTTTTTCTTCCCGGACTTCTTTAGCGGTTTCGGTTTGGCCGGCCAGGGTGTGCAAACGAGGCAGAAGCGATTTAAATTCCAGATCAGAGAAAAGTTTAACGACTTTTTCCTGGTTGAAGCCGGCAAAGCGGGTTTTCTCAAGGTTAAAGTCTATGCCAACGTCGCATTTAATCGTCGCCAAATCTCGGGACATATAAGCCTCTTTTTTCTGCTCTTTTAATAAAACCCTGACCCGGTCTTTAATTTTTTTTGAGTCAATATTTTTGTAAATCCCGTCCAAAGTTTTAAAATTCGTTAAAAGTTCAATCGCGCCTTTCTCGCCAATTCCCTTTACTCCCGGAATATTATCGCTTGGGTCTCCGCGCAAAGCCTTAAAGTCAATCATCTGTTCCGGGGTTAAATTAAATCTTTCTTTAACCGCTTTCTCATCGTAAATTACACTGTCGGACAGGCCGCGGCTCATGGTATAGACTTTAGTATGGTCGTTAATTAGTTGCAAAGTATCCATATCTCCGGTCACAATTATTTTTTCAATTTTTCCATCGGTTTTCCTGGCAATCGTGCCGATTAAATCATCCGCTTCAAACCCGTCTTTTTCAAAAATTGGGATAGAAAAACTTTCCGCGATTTCTTTTACCCGCGGAATCTGGGCATAAAGTTCATCCGGGGCCTTAACTCGCGTCGCCTTGTATTCCTTGAATTGTTCATGCCGAAAAGTCGGGGCTTTCCTGTCCAAAGTCAAAACCACGTATTCGGGCTTAAATTCCCGGATCGCTTTTAAGAGGACCGCGGTAAAGCCGTAGACGGCGTTAACCATTTCCCCGGCCTTGGTCGCCATGGTGGGCGGCAGGGCATGAAAACTGCGATGGATTAGAGCATTGCCATCTATGATTATTAGCTTTTCTTTTGTTTTTGTCATACTGATATTACATCATACTAGAGGGGAGATGGCAACCGGATAATTAACTTATAAATTATGGTTGCTAGATTAGTTTAGATGGGGTTTTGGAGAAGAATTTTTAATTTTAAATTTTAAATTTTCAAACAATTTTTAATAATTAAATTTTTAATAGAGAAGAAAGGATTTAAATTAAAAAACACCCTGCTTTGCGGGCAAGGTGTTCCGTCCATTATGATTTTTATGGCATTATTTTCCGTGGGGGGGGGTATTACTGCCAGCAGAAGTCTTTTCCCAGCCTGTTCATAAAAGCCCATGGGTCGGTTAAACTGGTTTTCATTAGGTCTATCCCCATTTTTGCCGGGTCAACCAGAAAGTCTGCCTGGAAAAGAAAAAGATCTTCTTCTTTCTTTATTTTTCCATAACCATGGAAAAGGGCGGCGTTAAAGTGCGGACCGGTTCGAAAAGCTTCTCCCCCGGTTTCGACCAAGATAGTGCAACGGACGTTTCCGCTCTTATTGCCGGCAGAGTGAAATTGGATTATACCCTGCGGAGAGCGGCGCATTATCATCTGGCAGGCCGTCATAACCAGGTGTTTCCTGATTTCTTCGGTAGTTGGCCCGCAAATTTCCAAGAACATAAACGGCAGTATCATGGTTCCTCCTTATTTATAAAGTTAATATTAGTAAGGTGCGTTTTTTCTTAGATTACAGGAAATCCCCAAAAAAATCAAGGGGGCGATACGTTGACGTATCGCCCCCTTTTTAAAGCAAAATTAATACACAATTTGTACTCTGCCGACTTCTCCGGTTTCCAGGCGCACCTTTATGCCGTGAGGATGAAAAGATGAACTGGTTAAAATATCAGCCACGATGCCTTCAGTTAACTCGCCTGTCGGCTGATCTTGTTTTTGTACAATAGCAACCTTAAGGCCGGGTTTAATATTGTCTCGATTTGTTCCGTCCATAAGCTTAGGGCCTAAAACGGCGGTAGATTTTTTTAGCGATCCGGTAAACGAGCCAGATTATCAGGCCGTAAATTACGAGCATGGGCAGAACCACGATTATAAAGGCGATCAAACCGTCAATAAAACCCTGGCCATTGGTTAAAAATTGCTTGACCGAAAGTTTAACCTTTTCCCAGGGCCGCCAGTCCTTATTTACGGCCGCGATTTCCACGTCTTCGCTTATCTGGGTGGTTATGGTTGACATGTCGGTTTGCGAATTAAGATAGCGCATCTGGCCTTCTAGTTGCTCAATTTCTCCGCGCACCCGCGCCACTTCCTTGGTAACGGCTAAAACGTCCTCAATTTTACCGGAACGGGAGAGTATTGCCACAAAGGAGGCTTCCTCGGCCTGCGTATTTTTTAACCTCGCTTCCAAATCAATGTAGTCGGCCGTTATGTCCTGGGCGTTGCTGGCTTCGGAAATTACCTGGGTAGCGACTTTTTTAATCTCGGCAAAAACCTTGTCAAAACTATCATAAGGCACGCGGATCGTGATATAGCCGGACTTTATTCCCTGGCCCGATTCGTAGAAACTGGAATCGGAAACTTCCCCTTTATTTAACTTCGCGATATTAGCAATGCTTTCCGCCGCGGTTTCCGCCTTTTCCACCTTTAAGCTTAAGTTTCCGGTTTTAATGATTTTTTTATCAATCTCGGCCGTAACTCCCGGAGCCGATTTTGGTGCGGCCATATCAGAATCTAAAGCCATTTCTTCGGAATACGAGTTTTGGGTAGCTGACGGAGCGCTAGATCTAAATACACCCTTTGCAGTCACGCCCGACTCGCCATATCCGGAATTATCACTGCTCGTCCTACTTAAACTGTCTGAAATAATTAAGAGGCCGAAAAATAAAATAAAAATAACCACTAGAATTAAACCGGAAATTTTTAGGATTTTTTTAATTGGCATAGTTTTTTAGATTTTAAAATTAATTTATTTAATATATTGATCAAAGTCTTTGATAGTAGCAATAATAATTTCCGCATTATTAAATTTGATTTTATTTTGGGGAATATGAACAGTGGATTTATGGCCGAAAACAAGCATGGGTTTAATAAATTTTCCAGAATTCTCTCCGTATTTTTCATTTCTAACCAGTTTGCAATGTTTTAATAATGCGTTTAAAACATAATTATTTTCCCAACCATCTACTTTCAATATGCCATTTTCAAATATTACTGTACCAGGCCAATTTTTTGCTTCCACTCCAAAATACGAATTAGCCTTTGTGATTAAAAAATCTAGGTCACCGTAGCCAGTTTCTATATGTTGATCATATTTAATCCCTAATTTTTCTAATTTCTTCTCTATCTGGGTTTCCAAATTAAGCCCCTTTCCATAAGAATCTTGTCTATTTAAACAATATTCGATAATAAAAAGCACAACCACCCCAACGGCGCCCAATACCAACCCTACAACAAAATTTGACAAGTTATTATCAAAAAAGAAAAATCTTCCCGCGAAATAAGCAAAAAGAATTAAAATAATTACAATAACATATCTATATAATTCATATTTTCTAATTTTACCTTTTAGATAAGGATTTGGCATAAAATTTATTTGTTTATAATTTTAAGTTTCTCAGCCCTGGATAATTTTTTTATCCTGCATTCTTCTTTTTGCGCCAGAGATTTATTTTTTTTCCTGACGGAATAAACCAATTTAACCGGCCGCCGGCCTTTTACGTATTTAGCTCCCAAAACCGAATCATTATGCTCCTTTACCCGCCTTTTTAAATCAGTCGTAACTCCGGTATAAAGCGTTTTATCTTTGCATCGCAAAATATAGACGTACCACATTGTTTATAAAATAATTTTTAAATTTGTAATTCGTAAATTCTTAATTCGTAATTGATAATTGTTAATTGATTCTCTCGCGCCCATAACTATCGCGATGACAGCGAGAACGACAAAGAGGATAATTATGCCTATAATCATATTTTTTTGATTTTTGAATTTTTTTAAAAAGTTACCCACTTGCAATATTTCAAATTTTGGAGTAATATTAAAGTACAACTGAATAATGAAGTTTATCAAGAGCGGCGGTTAGAGCCCTGGCTCAATGACCCGCCCGGCAACCCTTTGAAGCGACACTTCAAAGAAGGTGCTAAATCCAGCCCCAATTCGGGGAGAGATAAAGGTCGATTTTTTATTTACTGCTCTTCTCCCCGCGGAGAAGAGCTTTTGCTTTTAAAGTTCAATTTTATGGACATCGATCAAGAAAAAGCCGAAGAAGCGGTCAGAAAAGGGACTCCGTACGCTTTTATTCCCCATCCCCTTGAGATTAGCTGGAAACCCGAGCTTAATAATTTCCCTTTCAACGTCCTTTTCGTGAGCCATGTGATTAAGGACGGGCGAAAGATCACCGGAACCGCGCTGTATGAGCCGGACTTCTTTACTTTTAACAAAGAAGGCCCTTTCAGCTTTATGAGATACCACAATGCCTATGGCGGGAACTGCTATCTTATGATCGGCTATGATGAGAATAAAAATCTGCATCACGGAAAAAAGTACGTAAACGGGGAACAGGCCGGCTTTGCCGAAAGCGAAGGCGATTGGAACCGGTTTTTTGTGCTCCTGACAATGCTCGGATTGGTTAAGGGCGAGAAATGCGAGTTCAAATTTGAAGCTATCAAGGGCCAAACCAATGGCTCATGCCCCTAAGGTGATTGGCTCAAATGGTGGAAATGAGCCAATGCCGGCAAGCGCTTGAGCCAATCTGGCTACGGCAGCTGGTAAAAAGCTCCTCCGCGCCTGCTTGTTAGCTTTAACCTGCCTTCTTTTGTTAGTTGGTTTAAATATCTGGTTGCCGTGGCGTCAGACACATATAATAATTTTTGAATGTCGTCATTCGTAATTTTTCCCTGCCCCGCTCCCGCAGCGGCTTTTGTTCGCGCCAAAACCATAATTTTTTCCAGCTTAGCCCCTTTTCTGAACTGGATCATCTCTTTGGCTTTGAGCAAAAGATTTTTTATCGGCGAGGGCGAGGATTCCGGGGTTGGTGGAGTGGGAATGGGTTCCGGGGTTGGCGTTTCTATAATTTCGGCTGGCTTGCTTGCCTCTCCGACGGGCGGGTCCGCCGTAGCTTCGGCGGAGGAGGGCGTAGTTGTCGCTACGGGTTGGTTTTCCGTCTGAATTTCGGGAGTTGTGGACGCCGTCGTATTTTCCACTTTTATTTCTTCTTGGTTATTTTCGTTTGGCATCTATTTCTTTTTTATTATTTTATGAATCTTTTATATAATTTTCTATCTATTTTTGCGGCAATGTCGCTTTCTAAATATTTTTCTCCTCTTTCTTTTGATAATCCAAAAACAAATTGGTCTTTTTTGTAAGGAGAACAATCTTTTTTAAAAAAGAGAGAAATTGAGTTTTTATCATGTAGACAACAATATTTAGAGTTGTCTAAGACCGGGAAACCGCATAATTTACCATCAGGTTTTTTAAAAATACAATTCATATTTTTTATACCCAAAAAATTCTTTGGCAGAAAGCACTTATCCCGATTCCATTTGTATTATTTGTTTGGACTCTATAGGTTGGTTTATTATCAACAAATATTATATAGCCAACATTGGTCATTCTATCTTTTTTGGCCTCTATGCTCTTAATAATTTTTAGCTTTTTTTCAACTGGTTTATAAATTATTACATCAAGGGAGTTAACTATAATCACGTATAAATCATCGTCGTTACAGTCGGTTATAAAATTCAAAAAATCAATTTTTTTATTCAATGGTAGGGAATTAAAATTTTTAAAACACATCTCATTCAAAATGACTTGATATTTCTTACCATTTTCGGTAGCCCATTTTAACAATTCTTTGTTTCTCTGTACTCTTTTCTTAATTTGACCTTGTGAAGAAACAAAATTATTCAAATATTTTTTTAATTCCTCCCACATTTTCTCATAATTATTTGAAAAATCTATCCCTAAATATTTTTTGATTTGTCTAGCGCCGAGATTCTTTAGTGTCCCCGTGCCAGTGTTAGCGATTGATTTTATAGAAAATCTTGTTTTCTGCTTACTAATATGTTCCGCGTCAACGTCAGAAGTAGTTTCTATTAGTAAATTCCTACCGACCCATATCACTCTTATCACTTTGCCTTTCTGACCTATTTCATAATCTAAAATTTCTTTAATTTTCGGC
>JBAZPX010000019.1:0-20378 GCA_041645555.1 Patescibacteria group bacterium | reverse complement strand
ATTATTGGCGGCCAAAGTTCTCTCGTGCTATAATAAAAGTATAATTATTAACATAGAACCTTATGAAAAAATCTTTATTTTTCTTCGGGATTGTTATAGCCGCTCTGCTTCTGGTTGGCGCGGGCTGCGAAAAAGCCAAAACTTTTGGCAAGGAGGGAGAAGCCTGCAATGCCGAAAAAACTTGTGCGACAGGCTTAAAATGCTTGAGCAACGTCTGCTCTTCCGGGCAGTTGGGTTCGGCTTGCGTTAATTATAAAGATTGCCAAAGCGGGCTTTATTGCTTAAAGTCAGCCTGCGCGAATCCTCCTTCTTATAAAACATATTTTGATAAAATCACGATTTCAAAAATGAAGCAGGGGTTGCCGCCGGGTCCGAATAATATACCGGTTCCGACAACCGAGTTTAAGATTGCTGATGCTATGGAAATAGACGTTATAGCCACGAAAGAGGCCGTCGGAGGGACTTTTTACTATGAGCTTATAAATTCCACGACGGGCGAAAAAGAAATGTCCAGCGCGGATTATAAACAAAAAGTAGTCCAGGGCAGCTGGGGGACGGGTTTTGGTCTTCCCGGCGGTTTATCGGGAGATTATGATTTAAATATTTATTTTAACGACGAACTGATTTTTACCACACCGGTAACGATCGCTCAGTAAAAAAGTTTAGCTTCTTTATATAAATGGAGCCAAATAAAAATTACAGGGGTGACTCTGTAATTTTTATTTGCTTTGCCGGCGGAGACAGGTTATAATAAAGGAAATGTTTACTTAGATATTCATCTTTTTAATATGAAAAAAGCATTGATAATTTTAGGGATTATTATTTTATTTCTGACAATTATTTTTAGTTTGCGGTTTATTATCGGCGGTCCGGAAGATACGTGGCTTTGCGCAAACGGAGAGTGGGTAAAACACGGAGCGCCGAGCGCGCCAAGACCGGCTGGTCTTTGCGGAGAAAAAACGGAAATAATAATTAGCAATTTTTCCGAATGCGCCGCGGTTGGCAATGCCGTAATGGAAAGTTATCCGCGGCAATGCCGGGCCGGCGGTCAGACGTTTATTGAGGATATCGGCAACGAACTGGAAAAAGCCGATTTAATCAAGGTTGATTCGCCCCGGCCTAACCAAGTTATAAAAAGCCCGTTATCTATAACTGGGCAGGCGCGGGGGAGTTGGTTTTTTGAAGCCAGTTTTCCCGCGGTTTTACTTAATGATAAGGGGGAAACCATTGTCTCTGGCATAGCTTCCGCCAAAGGCAATTGGATGACGGAAGATTTTGTGCCATTTGAAGCGCAATTGAAATTTTCCGCCGCGCCAGGTACTAAGGGGGAGCTCGTTTTGAAAAAAGACAATCCTTCGGGCTTGCCGGAAAATGATGATGAATTAAGAATCCCGGTAGTTTTCGAATCGGCGACAGAAAAAATAAAAATCAAAGTTTATTTTAATAATAATGAATTAGATCCGGAACTTTCTTGTAATAAGGTTTTCCCGGTTGAGAGAGAAATAGCAAAAACGGAAGGGGTTGCCCGGGCCGCTTTAGAGGAGTTAGCGAAGGGTCCGAGTGAAGAAGAAAAGAGGAACGGATTTTTTTCTAACTTCAACCCCGGAGTAAAAATCAAAAGCCTAGCTATTGAAAACGGAGCGGCCAGAGTTGATTTTAACGAGCAGTTGGAATTTCAGGTCGGCGGTTCTTGCCGGGTTTCCGCCATCCGATCGCAAATTGCCGAGACGCTTAGGCAATTTTCGACCGTAGATGATGTTATTATTTCAATCAACGGCCGGACCGAAGATGTTTTACAGCCGTAATTACGAACAAAAACACTAAGGCATCTTTGTTTTTGTGTTTTAAGGCCGAGGGCCGTGTGTTTTTTTATTTCATTCTATCGTATAATATTATGTATAAGAGAGATAATAAATATGCCGTTAAAAAGATCCAACCGTGGTTTTACCCCATTAAATAGTCGCAGAACGAATTTAACGGGGTTTATCCCATCAAATACTGCCAAGGGCAATTTGACGGGATTTACTTTAATTGAAATTTTGGTGGTGATTGCCATTATCGCGATTTTGGCGACTTTCGTTACCTTAGCTTTCTCCAGCACTTGGGCAAAAGCGCGCGATGCCAAGCGTTTAAACGACCTTAACCAGATAGGCCGTTTCTTAAGTTTTGGCTGTTTAACTCCGGAAACAGGAGCGGGGGAGTATGATTTGAATGAATTGATTGCTAAATATAAAAGCAAATATCCGCAGTATGCCAATTTTATTCCTAAAAATATCCGCGACCCGAAAACCGGCACGGACAGCGCGGCCAATTATAAATATATAGTTTCGGCTGATAATAAGTGCGTGCTCTATGCCAATTTAGAAAATGATAAGCAGGAAGTAACTTTACTGAGCATATCAGAGCCAACTCCTGGCGGGGGCAAGGGTGTTTTTATCGCTCCGGCAAGCGGCTGGAACGGCAGTAATAAATATTTTCAGGTTTCTAATTAGATAGAATTAAATAGATAAAATATTATTATGGAAGAAAAAAACAAAAAAATTTCTAACCCTTTTAAAAATAAATATCTGAGCGAGGCTAACGGGGTGAATATAAAAAAAGAAACTGGGCCGGGGAAAATTGTCCTAATTATTTTAATTGTAGCGATTGCTTTGGAAATAGTTATCGGCGCCTCTTACATCTTCCGGAATTATTTGGATAGAGCGGGGGACGGGCAGGGCGTTACTGTGCCGGATGGGCAAAATCCGGGAATGATTATCGGCGGAGACAAAGACGGGCATGGCTGCTTGGGGCCGGCCGGCTATAGCTGGTGCGAAGCTAAAAGCAAATGCCTGCGCATATTCGAAGAATTCTGCCCAGACGCTGTTTATGACCTGGTCAGCCAAATTGAAAAAAATTCCGGGATAAAATTTTCCTCTAAGGTTGAAGGAAATTCCGGTGCAGAAATTTTTTCTGAGGGCGAGACCGAATTTAACTGGATTGTGGGCGAGGGCGACAGGACGGCTGATGTTAAAATTGCCGGTCTTTTATACGAAGCCAGTGGAGTGAAAATGGCTGATTATGAAAAAATTAAAAAGTATTTAAATGAAAACGCCGAGTTAGATTTATATAATTTAGCGGACGGGGTAGTCAGCGGTTTGCGCGGATATTTTTTAGATTATATGGTTTGTGGCTTGAATTTCCGCTGGGCTGAATTTAAAAAAAATTCAGAGGGTTTAGAGGAGCCGGTGGGGGATAAACTGAATGTTAAGCTGGAATGCGGGTATTTTAATAAAAATGATATTTCGGAGATTATATTAGAGCAGGAAATAGAAGAACTCTTCGGGGAGAAATATAAAAAAATCCCTTCTTCAATCAAGGTAAATATTACCATGGAAGAAGAAAGCCATATCCGCGGCGGAGTTACCTTTTTAGATCCAAGTGGCAAGCCGGGTGAAGGCGGTAATTTTTTTGCGGTTAAAATTGACGGGGAATGGCAGATAGTTTTTGATGGCAACGGCGGCATACCGTGCACCTTGGCTAAATACGGCTTTACTTCCGAGATGCTTTTTGATTGCTTTTAGAAGCGAATAACACCTGCCGGCAGGCAGAAAATAATATAAAAAAAGATGGGGTTGCCTGTCTTTTTTTATTAGGCGAACCTTAAGCGGAAAACGGGGCATACCAATATCCCTTGACCCGCCTTCGTCCCTCCTGAGTGTTTAAGGACTACGGCCCGCTTCGCCAAGGCTATAGCGAGGCGAGCGGGCGAGACGAGGTGTTGTTCTAGCCAAAGAACCAGTCCCACTGGGCGGGGGTGCCAGAGTATATCAATGCCCCTTGACCCCGCAATACTGCGGGGCGAGACGAGATGCTGCTTGGTTCAAAATTAGTCCCGCCAGAGGTCAAAACACCATGTATTCCGATACCCCTTGACAGGATAAATTGCTTGATATATATTTAAGATATACCCCTACCTATGGTGGGGGTGTGGATAACTTAATTTTAATCTAAAAATTATGAAAGAGGAAAAAATTAAAACATTGATTAACTTTAGAAAAACCCAAAGCCTGATGGCGAAAATCATAAAAATGGTGGAAAGCAAGGAGTACTGCGTTGATATTATGCAGCAGAACCTGGCCGCCATTGGGCTTTTAAAGTCGGCCCATCAGATGCTTATGGAGAATCATTTGAACACCTGCTTTAAAAATGCCATGGCGGCTAAAAATGAAAAATTAAAGCAGGAGATGATAGATGAAATTTTAAAGGTGAGTAAATTAGCGAATAAATAAATTTATAATTAAATTATAAATCCATGCTTAAAAAAATTAAATTTCATATTTCCGGCATCCATTGCCGGAGCTGCAAAACTCTGATTGAAACGGAAATTGACGTTTTGCCCGGAGTTAATAAAGTTGAAGTGGATTATAAAAGCGGTGAGGCGGAAGTTGAATTTGATGAGGAAAAAATCAGGAAAGAAAAAATTTTTTCGGAAATCAGAAGATTAAATTATCAAGTCAAAGAAAGGGCGGGCGCAGAAGAGAAAGAGCAAAAAAAGGAGTCCGGCTCCAAACCATTTTTATATGGCTTAGCGTTTTTATTAGCGGCGGTTTTTTTAATAGAAATATATCTTATTATCCAGAAACTTGGCGGTTTTTCTTTACTGGCAAAATTAAATGAGGGCAATATCGGTTATGGCCTTATTTTCGTTATCGGCCTCCTGGCCGGCTTCCATTGCATAGGAATGTGCGGCGGCCTGGTCGTATCTTACTCTGCCAGTCACTTAAAAAGAGTAAAAGATTCGCCCGAAATCGGAGGGAGAAAAACCTTAACCCCGCATTGGCAATATAATGCCGGCCGGTTTATTTCCTATACGGTAATCGGCGGGATTCTCGGCGGAATCGGGTCCTTCTTTGGCATTAATCCGATTTTTACCGGCATAATTACCTTAGGCGCCGGCGTGTTTATGATTTTAATGGGGCTGTCTTTTATAAGCAATTGGCAAATTTTAGAAAAAATAAAACCCAGGACTCCGCAATTTATTGCCCGGTTTCTCTACAATGAGAAGCATAGCAAAAGGCCTAAAGGACCGTTTATTATCGGTCTTCTCAACGGTTTTATGCCCTGCGGGCCATTGCAAGCCATGCAGCTTTACGCTTTAGCTTCCGGGAGCGTTACCAGGGGAGCGATCAGTATGGCGGTTTACGTCTTGGGCACAATTCCTTTGATGTTCGGTTTCGGCGTAGCTATCTCAAGCATCGGCCAGCAATATATAAAAAGAATAGTAAAAGTTTCAGGAATTTTGGTAATAATTTTGGGTTTATTTATGGCCAACCGGGGGCTTACTAATTTTGGTTATGGTTTCAACTCTTTATCTCTTAAAAACAATGTCGGACAAATTGAATCTCCGGTTACCGGCGATATTGAGGGATACCAGACGGTAAAAATGGAAGTTTCCTATTCGGGCTATAAGCCGAATACCCTTTACATTAAAAAAGGAGTGCCGGTCCGCTGGATTATTAATGTCAAACAATTAACTGGTTGCAACAGTGCCATTATGATTGAATCCTTGGGTATTAAAAAGAATCTGGAAAAAGGGGAAAATATCATAGAGTTTACTCCGCCGGAAGGCGTTTCCGAAATAAAATTTTCTTGCGGGATGCGCATGATTTGGGGGAAGTTTGTAATCTCCGACCAAACGAATTCGGATAACGGAGGATCAAACAGCAATGTTTCTGATAATACGGGGGTCGTCGCAACGGCTCAAGCCGCTTCAACCCGCGGAGCGAGCGGCGGTGGTTGCGGTTGTGGCGGTGGTGGCGCTAAAATTCAGAAAGATGCTGTTGATACCGTCGCTCAAGTTGAAAGTAATATTCAGTTAATAAAAAGTACTTATACGGCGAGCGAATATTTACAGCCAAATTCTTTTAAGGTTAAAGCAGGCACAAGCGTAAAATTTACCATTGACGTCAAGGATTCCGGTTCCGGCTGCGGTTATGAAATTATGATCCCGGGTTTATATGACAAGGCCACTCCGCTTCAAGCTGGCCAGCCGATTACTATGGAGTTTACACCTACAACTAAAGGTAGCTATGACATCACTTGTGGCATGGGGATGATTAATTTTGGGACTATAACCGTAGAATAATTAATTTATTTGTGGCGGCAGGATGAAAATAAAAGATTGGTTAATAATTAAAAATAAAAATATGGATAAACCAGACAATATGTCCGCCAGAGGCGGATCCGCCCCTGGCGGAAAAAAATTATTTATAATTACTCTGGCAGTTTTTTCTTTCCTTAGCTCTGGCAGTACTGTTTACGCCCGTACTTATTCTGACAATTTTGCCTGGGACAACTACAACTATACGATGGGCATGATGGGCGGCTGGGGAGGTTTTGGCTTGGGCTGGATTTTTATGCTTTTCTTTTGGGTTCTTATTGGCTGGGGCATTATCGTCCTGATCCGCTGGCTAGTTAGCCAGGAAGGAATAAAAAAAGAGAATAAATCCGCTTTGGATATTTTGAAAGAAAGATATGCCAGAGGCGAAATTGACAAGAAAGAATTTGAAGAAAAAAAGAGGGATTTAGGAGATTAAAACAGAACAATCATAACAGAAAAATAAAATATGAGTGGCCTTGTTTCAAATTTTATGGATGCTGACCATACTTATCTTGATAAGCTATGGACTAAGTTTCTGGGTGAAGAAAATAATCCAGAAAAGTCGTCTAACCTGCTTAAGCGATTTAAGCAGCATCTTCTCTTGCATATCAGGCTTGAAGATAATTTTCTTTTTCCACTTTTAAACAGCCATATTAACATGGGGGTAAATCCCGGTTTGCTGGCGATGGCGATTCGCGATCATCGCAATATTATAAAATTGCTGGTTATGGTAGAAGAAGCGAGTCTTGGCGGAGATATTGGAAAAGTTAAAATAACCAGCCGCCATCTTCAGCACGCCTTGAAAAAACACAGGCGGAGAGAAGATGAAATTCATTATCCGGTTTGCGATTTTTTCATTGAACCGAAGGAATGGAACTCGGCCTTATTTAAAATTTATGGCAGGCGTTTGAATAAAGATGCTAGGGGAGGAAATAAATACCTCAAGAAAATTTATAACTAAATTTTAGAAAGTAATAAAAATAATTATGAAAAACAAAAAAATCTTTCTTTATATCCTCTGTTGCGCTGCCTTGGCGGCTGTTTTGATCGGTGCTGGCTTGATATTTAGCAAAAAGACAACAACCGAGGACAAAAATATTGTTGAAGCAAATGTGATAGCAGCAAAAGAGTTTAGAATAGACGCTTTTAATTTCGGCTATAGCCCCGATAGCATTAAAGTTAAAAGGGGAGAAAAGGTAAAAATTATAATTAATAACACAGACACTATGCACGGGATTAGAATTCCGGAGCTGGGGTTAGCGGATAATAATATTTTAGAGTTTACTGCTGAAAAGAACGGACAGTTTATCTGGCTTTGCAATAATTTTTGCGGCGAAGGTCACCGTCAGATGCAGGGAACTTTAATTGTTGAATAAAAATGACATTAATTTTTGGCAAAAGTTTAATTTATTGGAGCGGTATTTTAACCGGTATTCTCTTCGTTTTTACTTTCTCGGGCTGTTGTTTCACATTTTTGAAAGAGAAGAACCTGTTATGCTTTTTCCAAAAATATCATAAACTAATAATTTATTTGACTTTGATTTTCTTTTTAATTCATGCGAGCCTAGCTATTCTTGCTTCTAATTTCGGGGTTTATTTATAAATAATAATTAATCAAATAAAAATATGAAAAAAATAATTTTAAAAATTTCGGATATGCACTGCGCTTCTTGCGAAAAAATTATCAGCCTGGAATTAAAGGAGGTGGCGGGGGTTGAAACAGTCAAGGTGAATTATCAGACCGGAGAGGCAATTATTGAGGCAGAATCTGGGACTGACAGGAATGCCATATTAGATGCGGTTAAAAGGGCCGGATATGAAGCCGAAGTAGTCGGAGAGGAACCGGATGACCGGAATAATGGCCTGGTTGTAGAAAAAAAAACTGTAAATGACGACGAGCCATTCAAAATTAAGCTAGAAACTTCGGTTGAAGCCGATGGCGAGTTCGGCCAAAAAAACGATGGGCCTTCGTTTCAGGGGAAAATTACTCAGCGTAAAAGAGGCGAGTTTGAGGTGCCGAAGAACAGGCCGGATATTGATTTATTTGTGGATAAATTGGTTAATTCTTCCAAACTGGGGCAATTGTTCAGCGTGTTTTCGGACGGTTCCGCGGACTATCATGCGCATCCGTCCCAACCCTCTCCTTTAAAAGGAAAAGAGGAATCTGCTCACGCTTCTTCGACCGCACGGCAAGGAGGTGAAGAACGCGTCGCCCTGAATATTGTTGGCATGCATTGCGCATCCTGCGCGGGGATTATTGAACGAAGCTTAAAGAAGATTCCCGGCGTCAAAGAAGTAAACGTGAATTTCGCGTCCGAGAAAGCCAGAATAACATATGATCGCGCTCTCGCGACAACGGACCAGCTTATTAATGCTGTAAAAAAAGCCGGCTATAAAGCGGATTTAATGGGTGCGGATACGCCGGAAGCGGAAAGATTAAGAAGAGAAAAAATAATTAAAGGATATTTAAAAAAGTTCATTTGGGGCTTGGTTTTAAGCTTGCCGATGCTGTATTTCATGTTGCTTGATTTCTTTAAATTTTTGCCGGCCCGCGAATCAATCATGCCGCTTATAGGCGTGATTTCTTTTCTGCTCACGACGCCGGTCCAATTTATAATCGGCGCCGGATTTTATCGCGGCATGTGGAGCAGCCTGAAGATGAAAACCTTCAACATGGACAGCTTGATAGCGATTGGCACAAGCACCGCCTATATTTATAGTTTAGTTTTATTTCTTAACTACGCTATCAGCAATTGGAGTCTGATAGGATTGGGGGGTGAAAAAATACCTGATTTGTATTTTGAGACCGCCGCTTTCCTTATTACTTTTGTTACCCTTGGTAAATGGCTTGAGGCAAAAACTAAAGGCCGCACTTCCGAGGCGATAAAAAAGTTAATGGGCCTGCAGCCGAAAACGGCGCGCATTATAAAAAATAATGCGACAATAGATGTGCCGATTGAACAGGTTCAGGTTGGTGATATTATTGTGGTGCGCCCGGGAGAAAAAATCCCGGTTGATGGCGAGATTATTAAAGGATATTCATCCGTTGATGAATCGATGATTACCGGCGAAAGCATACCGGTAGAGAAAAATATCGGTGACGCCGTAATTGGCGCGACCATAAATAAGCATGGCAGTTTTGAATTTAAGGCGACCAGAATCGGCAGCGAAACCGCCTTGGCGCAAATTATCCGCCTGATTGAAGAAGCACAGGGGTCAAAAGCGCCCATCCAGGCTTTTGCCGACAGAGTTTCCGCCTGGTTTGTTCCAACCATAATTATTCTGGCTATTTTAACATTTTTAGCGTGGTTTTTTCTTTTGAACGCCAGCTTGGCTTTCAGTTTGATGGCCTTTACCGCCGTTATCGTCATCGCCTGCCCGTGCGCCTTGGGTTTAGCCACGCCAACGGCTATAGCAGTCGGTACCGGCAAGGGAGCGGAATACGGAGTGTTAATTAAGGGAGGCGAACCATTAGAGGCGGCTTGCAAAATCAAAGCGATAATATTTGATAAGACTGGCACGCTAACCAAGGGCGAGCCGGAAGTTACCGATATTGTCGGTTTATCGTCAAGCGATGAGGAAGAGATCGTCTCTATTGCCGCCAGTTTAGAAAAATTATCCGAGCACCCTTTGGCGGAAGCCATAGTCAAATATGCGGAAGAAGAATCTATCACGCTCACGGAAGCGAATAATTTTAAAGCGATTCCCGGCCATGGCGTTGAAGGCGTTATTGAAAATAAGAAATACTTTTTTGGCAATCGAAAATTAATTACCGATGTTGTCGGTTTGGATGCGAGCAAAGCCGAGCGTAAAATCCGCAAGCTGGAAGAAGGCGGAAAAACAACAATGATATTAGCTTCGGATAAAGAAATTTTAGGGTTAATCGCGGTGGCCGATACCCCGAAAGACAATACGATAGAAGCGGTGCAACAATTGCAGAAACGCGGCCTTGAAGTCTATATGATAACCGGTGACAATCAAAGAACGGCTGAAGCTATTGCCAAACAAGTTGGAATTAAAAATGTCTTGGCCGAGGTGTTGCCGGAGGACAAGGCCAACGAAGTAAAAAAGCTACAAGGGACGGGGATAAAAGTGGCGATGGTTGGCGATGGCATCAACGACGCTCCGGCTTTAGCCCAGGCTGATTTAGGAATTGCTATGGGCGGAGGCACGGATGTGGCCATGGAAACCGGCGGAATCGTCATAATCAAAAATGATTTGCGCGATGTTCTAACCGCCATAAAATTAAGCCGAGAAACAATGAATAAGATTAAACAGAATATGTTTTTTGCTTTGTTCTACAATGTCATTGGAATTCCGATTGCGGCGCGCGTGTTTATCGGCTTAGGGATGATTCTCAAGCCGGAATTAGCGGGCTTGACCATGGCTTTAAGTTCGGTTTCGGTTGTGAGCAATTCGTTGCTGCTGCGCCGTTTCCATCCGCAAAAAAGAAATTATATCTCTCTGATCGCGCCGATAATAATGGGCGTAGCTTTCTTGTCATTGTTTATTGCGTTTGCGAAGTGGAGTAGTATATAAACGGTTATAAAGTGAACCCCGTTAGAAATTCCAGCGGGACATTATTTCTAACGGGGTAAAGGAAATATAGTGGCGATGGTCGGCGATCCCCCAACTTTTAAGATTAACCTTTAACCTTAAAAGTTGGGGGATTTGTTTAATTTTTTGTTTTAGTTTATACTATTCTTGTGGAAACTGTAAAAACAAAAAATTATGGACAGAGATTATTTAGACAAAAAAATCAGAAAAATTCCCAATTTTCCGAAAGAAGGGATTCTATTTTATGACATCACGACTTTATTTGAAGACGGGGAGGCTTTTAGAAAAATTGTGGATGAGTTGAGCGGATTTTATATTGATAAAAAAATCGATAAAGTGGTCGGCATTGACGCTCGAGGTTTTTTATTGGCGGCCGCGGTCGCTTATAAGCTTGGGGCCGGGATTTCTATTGTGCGCAAAAAAGGGAAACTGCCCCATAAAACCAAAGCCGTTACTTATGAAAAAGAATATGGCCAGGATACTATCGAGATGCATGAGGACACTATTAAAGAAGGGGAGAGGGTAATTATTGTGGATGACCTTTTGGCCACCGGTGGAACAATGCTGGCGGCCGTAGAGCTGGTGGAGAATATGGGCGGGGAAATAATTGGCATTGATTTTATTATTAATTTGTCTTTTCTGCCCGGCTTTAAAAAATTACAAGAAAAAAATTATCGGATTAACTATTTAATAAGTTATGACAGTGAGGAGGTAAAGCATTAATTTATGCCAGAAGAAAAAATTAAAATAGGAATAATCGGCGGTTCCGGGTTAGACGACCCGGGGTTATTAAGTGATTTTAAGGAAATAGAGGTCGAAACTAATTTCGGCCGGCCATCTTCTAAATTAACCGTTGGAAAATTAGGGGGGACGGAAGTGGTTATTATTGCCCGCCACGGAAAAAATCATTCAATTATGCCGACAAAAGTGCCTTTCCGCGCCAATATCTGGGCCTTAAAGGAAGCCGGCTGCAGCCATATTTTAGCGACCACGGCTTGCGGCTCTTTGCGCGAAGAAATCAAGCCGGGAGATTTTGTTTTTATAGATCAGTTTATAGATAACACCAAACACCGGGCTCTGACTTTTTTTGAAGAAAAAGTGGTTCATACGTCTATGGCCGAACCGTTTTGCCCTAAATTGTGCCAATTACTTATAAAATCGGCCGAAGAGCTTAAATTAAATTTTCATCCTAAGGGGACGATGATTACGATTGAGGGGCCGCGTTTTTCCACCAGAGCCGAATCGCATTTATTCCGCCAGTGGGGAGCGGACGCGGTTAATATGTCAACCGTGCCGGAAGTGATTTTAGCCCGGGAAGCCGGCATCTGCTACCAGACAATCGCTATGTCAACCGATTATGACTGCTGGCGGGAGGGAGAGGAGCCGGTTACCTGGGAAATTATAACGAAAAGAATGGAGCAGAATGCCGATAGGGTAAAAAAGCTTTTAGTTAAAGCCATTTCCAAAATAGATTTTTATAATTGCGGGTGCAAGAATTCTTAATTGATTAATTATGAACCCCGTTAGAAATTTGATTGGAAGCGATAGCAAGATTTCTAGCGGGGTAAAACGGATTTCTATTTTAGAAAGCTAAAATATTATTTTTAAATTTCTAACGGGGTGAAAATTCATTCTAAAATCGGCAATCGTCCGGGCCGGCCGGCTTATCGCACGCCGTCGTCTTTTAAATACCGAAAAAGTTTAGAAGTGGAGAGGGGAAGGATGAAAAAATAATTTTCACCAATAAAAAAATAAAAGTAGGGACAACTCGCGAGTTGTCCCTACTTTTATTTACATAAAATTTCCCTGCAAGTGGTAATACGGCGGCCGGTTTTTATATCGTCTTATAGCCATTCTGATAATTTCTTCCAAAAAACCGGCGTAATCCATGCCGATAAATTCCGCTGCGGCCGAAACGCAGTCGCCAATATTTATGGAAGGATTGGGGTTTAATTCAAGGACGTAAGGATTATTATTTTTATCCACCCGGACTTCTACCCGGCCATAATCATGGCAGTCCAGAATGTTATAGGTATCAAGAGATATCTCCGTAATTAAAGACTCCAATTTTTTAGGGATATTTTTGGCCGGTCGCTGGACCGTAATGCCAGTTTTATAAGCCGGGTTATCCGTCCATTTTGCATCATAAGGATAAATGTGCCAATAGCCCTCCGGCATCTTATCAAATATGGAACGCGACAGGGGCAGGACCCGCAGATCGTCTTCTTCGCTGCCTAAAATGGAAATATCATATTCGTCGCCGTCAATATATTCTTCCACCAAAGCCGGCTGATCCATTTCCTCGGTAATTTTTTTTATCTGCCTTTCCAGGCCTTCCTTATCTGTGACCACCGAATCATTAGTTATTCCAATAGAATTGTCGGAATTAGCCGGTTTGATTATTAGGGGATATTTTAAATTTTCGTCAATCTTATCTTCTAAGCTATAAGCGTAATCCCATTTTGGCGTCGGGATGCCGTGGTAATTAAGCAGTTTTTTAACCCGGATTTTATCAATGCATAAACCCAGGGTAAAAGGGTTGGAGCCGGTGTAAGGGATTTGCAGGGTGTCAAGAATGGCAGCGACGTGCGGCTCAAGCAAACTGGAATTGTTAATCCTTTCGCAGACATTAAAGACTAGGTCAACATTGCTTTTCCTTAAGTCATTAAAAGCTTTAGGCAGATCGTTAAAATCAAAAAAGGTAACTTTATAGCCTTTTTCTTTTAAAGTTTTTTCTATATTTTTTCCAACCGAAGTCAGATCGGATTCCACCGCCGCCTGCTCATCCTGATAAATATTGCAGGCGACGCCGATATGAAGTTTGCGCTGGTCTTCCACCTTAAATCTTTTTATCCTTTCAATTTTAGCCATTCCCTTCAAAATATCTTTATTCATGGCGGCGGAAGAAAAGCGGTTGCGGCGCAAGGTTTTGCCGATGGAAGAAGACGGGTCAAATTTTACCACTTCATATTTTATGTATTTAAGGATATTTTTCAGATTATCTTCGGCATCAAGCGGGTTATTCCCGGAAACGCTTACCCAGCCCATGTATTCATAACCTTCGGGCGGGACTAAAATCGGGTCGCCGATTTTTTTGAAAATATACAATTCTTCCAGATGTTCGTTTTTTTTGATATTTTCATCAACATCAAGCTTGACTAAGATGCCGGAATACTCGGGGATGAAATCGTAGCTGATAAGGTATTTATAAGGCACTTCCGGTTTTTTTATTTTTTCTATATAAACGCCTAAAGCGACTTTAACCATATTTTCAATCAAGTCCACCTGCCAGGCTTCTTTAGTGAAAGAATAAGTTTCGTCTCCGCCCATTCGGAGGTTCGCTTCTATCGCTACCGGCCCGTCTTTGGTAACTTTGGCTTCGAAATGGATACAGCCGTTCTGGACGCCTAATTTTTCTAAAATCATTTCCGCCATTTCAGTTAAAGCCTGCTGGTCGTTTTTATGAAGACGGGAAGGAATCGCCCACTGGGTTTCCACGAAGAAGGGCTCGGCGGTTTTGTAGTTGTCCACGATTGAGGAAAATTTTATTTTCCCGTTCTGGAGGATGATATTAACGTCCACTTCTTCGCCGTCAATATATTCTTCCGCCAGTATTTCCAGGCCGTCCGATAGGGCCGATTCCGTCGTGGCGGAAATATTTTTTTTTATGTAATTGTAAGTAGCGGCCAGTTCTTCTTTATTTTCCACCTTAACAACAAAAGCGCTTGAGGAGCCGTAAGCCGGTTTGATCACTAAAGGGAAATTAAAATTCTGGCTTACGTAATCAAGATCCTTGGATTTTAGCAAAGTATACTGAGGAGCTTTAATTTTATTTTCTTTGCAGAATTCCCTGAATAGGTATTTATTTCTGGCCTTTTTGGCGATTTTAAAAGGGATGCCGATGAGTCCCCACCGGTCTGATATTTTAGAAGTGAGTAAAATATCATCTTCCCAGAAAGTGATAATGCCGTCGATTTTAACGGCCGGGTTGGCAGCCAGAAAAGAATCAAGAGCTTCCATCGCCTGGCCGTGGTTGTTAGTATCGGCTAAAACCCAATAGTCAACGTAACCGGCCGCCCAATTTTTTTCCTTGTTCAGGGCGACCACGGTTAATTCCATTTTTTTTAATTTTTTTAAAATGAATTTCTTTTTGATCGGACCGGTGTTGACTAAAAGAATAGTTTTACCCGCAAAGCTTCCGTTTGAGTTCATAATTTTTTTCCTCCTAGAAAATTTTTTAATAATAAAAGGTATAAAAATACTCTCGCTTACTAAATTATAATTTTTATAGAAACAATTGTCAATAGCTAAGAATGAAAAAAAATTTTTTAACTTCGCATTTTATTTGATCGCATAAAATGTTTAATTTTTCTATCCCGAATGCCCGGGGTTAGAGATGGCAAAAAGGAAATTTTCTCAAGTCTTGTATTTGATTTTTTTTCGCCGCTTGCTATAATAAAATAAAGTCTGTTTTTTGTTCGTTCTTTTGAAGATGTTGCAATTATAACGCAGTTTTTCCGGAGAGAAGGAGGTGAATTCGATGGATGTATCGGACGTTCTTAAGAGGATGGCGGAAGGCTTCTTTAAAAAGCTGGATGCCAGCGGCTTATATGAAGCCGGAAAAGAGTTGGTAAAAAGGGCTTGCTGCTTTGCCGCAAACGCGCATTACGGCCAGAAAAGATTTTCCGGCGAAGATTTTATTTTCCATTTATTGGCCGTGGCTGAATTATTGCTTGATATTGGGCAATCAGCCGTGGTTATTGCCGCCGGGGTTCTGCATGATACGGTGGAAGACACTAGGGTTACGATTGCCGAGATCAGGCAATATTTCGGCCCCGAAGTGGCTTTCCTGGTTGACGGCATGACTAAGGTCGGCGATCAGGATACGGTTTATCGGGCCAAGCTAATCGCAGCGGCGGAGAAAGATTACCGCGTAGTGTTGGTTCGGCTGGCGGACCGAATCCATAATATGAGGACGCTTGAATTTTTGCCTGCCCGGAAACGGCAAAGCGTTGCCGAAGAAACGCTGGAGTTCCACATTCCTTTGGCGAAAAAATTTATTCCCGCTGAAGAACTGGAAAAAATAAGCCTTTGGCCGGAAGAGCTCAAATCTCTTTCCCGTAAGTATGTTCAGCCAACCTTGTCTTTCTCCTTAGATAGAGGGAGCACTGCGCCATGTTTGTCCGCCATTTAATTGCAATGAAGTTAGAATTATAATGGCCCCGGAAGGAAGTTATTTTCTTGGGCCATTTTTTATTTGTTTAACTGTAAAATCCCCCGACCCCCTTTGCCGAAAGGGGGCATGCCCATCCCCATCTTGACATATTTTTAGGATGTGTTATTGTATAGATAATTGAATAATTACCACAGACAGCAGGCAAAGAATAAGACCTGCCGAGGTAAAAAGCTAATTTTTAGTTTTTTTCTGGTCTGTGGTTGAAAACACAGATTTTTTTATTTACTACGAATTACAAATACTTTACGAATATACGAATTTTCATTGAAACGTTTTGTATTGTATTCGTACATTCGTACTAATTCGTAATTCGTAGAAAAAATATGCCAAAAACCAAAGAACAAAAGAAGGAAATTTTAAGAGATTTGGCGGAAAAGTTGAAAAAGGCCAAATCCGTTATTTTTGCCAAATTTGAAGGCCTGGGGGTTAAGGAAAATGAAGACCTTAGGAAAAAGCTTAAAGAAGAAGGCAGTGAATATTATGTGGCCAAGAAAACCTTGTTAGACCTGGCTTTTAAAGACAGTGGAATAAAAGATTTAAATATCAGGGATTTCGAGGGAAAAGTAGCCGCGGTTTTCGGCTATGAAGACGAAGTGGCGCCGGCTAAAATTATCGGCCAATTTAAAAAGGGGACGCCTGATAAAATTAGCTTTACCGGCGGAATTTTGGAAAATAAGTTTATTTCCTCGGAAACGGTGGAAACTTTATCTAATTTGCCGGGCAAACAGGAATTGTACGCCAAGATGGTCGGCTCCATAAAAGCCCCCATTTCCGGTTTCGTTCATGTTTTGTCTGGGAATCTGCGCGGTTTAGTCTGCGTCTTAAAGGCAATTAGTGAAAAAAAATAATATAAAAATAAAATAATAAAATAATAAACTAATAAATAATTTTATGCCAGAAGAAACAAAGTCCTCCTCCGCTACCGCTTCGGCGGGCAAGGAAGAAAAAAAGGAAGTAATAGTTCCTGAAAAGTTCAAATCCCTTGTAGGGGAGATTGAAAAAATGTCTGTCCTTGATTTAGCCGAGTTGGTTAAAATCTTGGAAGATAAATTCGGCGTTTCCGCCGCCGCTCCGGCCATGATGATGGCGGGTCCGGCAGCCGCTGCCGCTCCGGTTGAAGAAAAAACCAGCTTTGACGTTGAGTTGACTGAAGCTGGCGCAAGTAAAATCGCCGTAATTAAAGCGGTCCGAGCCGTTACTGATATGGGCCTAAAAGACGCTAAGGACTTGGTTGACGGAGCTCCGAAGATGGTAAAAGAAGGCGTGAAGAAAGAAGAAGCGGAAACCATGAAAAAGGCCTTAGAAGAAGCTGGAGCAAAGGTAACTCTAAAATAAAAGACAAAAAATAGACTTGCCTGCCGAAGAGGCAGAAAAATAAAAAAGACGGGGTTTGCTCCCGTCTTTTTTGTATGTTGATAATTTTATTTGTCATTTTCTTTTTAAAATTTTATCTCTGGTCATCTGGTCAACTATATTCCTAAAAGATTTTATAAAATCATTATATTTGTTATACTCAAGGCCGTGTGTTAAATTTAACTCATATTCTTTCGGGATCCAGGTCGAAATATCGGCTTCATTGTGCTGGATAAGGACTTCTAATTTATCAATGGCTTTTGCCAGTTTCGCTTCCGGCGTTACCCAATCTTCAAACTCTTTGTAAATGGCGATGATTCTATTCTGAAGGTTTTCCGACAATGGCTCAATAACTTTTTTTATCGCTTTTTCTTCAATTAGTTTATGCTCCGAATTTTTAAGAAACGCCGGAACATCCCCATCATAAACCTCGCCGAAATCGTGGATAAGGCACATTTCCGTTACTCTAGCTATGTCGACTCCGGGAAAATTTTCTTTTAAAATCATTGCCATAAGAGCCATTCTCCAGCAATGTTCGGGCACACTTTCCTGTCTGCCTGTTGATGTCCAGGAATGACGCGTAACAGATTTCAGACGCTCAATGTCATTCAAAAAAATTATTATATTTTTAATCTTTTGTTCCATTTATAAAGAATTAATTTTTTTACTTTTTAAAATGCGTGGCGTCAATGGCGTAAACTTTTGTTCCGTCTAAGAGATATATTTTTTTGCCCTTTTCATCTACGTCAAAATCTTTTAAATTATCAAGCTTGTCAAATTGGTATTGGCTTAAAAATTCTCCGGCTTTGTTAAAGATAGCAAGGCGCTTGCTCGCCGGCTCTAAAATATAAATATACTCCAACTCCGGGGAAACAATAATTTTTGTAGCCGCGGTAAGGGGCGGGTCAATCGCTTTTAAGGCAAAGTCCTGTTTTTCCCCTTTTAGATATTTAAGGACGCTCCCGTCGGCGTTTAAGACATAAACCTGGCCGTCAATCGAGAAACTCGTAGCTTTAGAGAAATCCGCCTTATCCTTCATCCATTTTTCTTTTGAGGAAAACCCGCCCTCGGCTTTCCGGTAGCGGTAGATTTGCCCGTCCTTTTTTTCTAAAAAATAAAGCAGGTTATTATAGCCGGTGGCGGCGACGATACTTTCTCGGGCCGCCGGCAGGTCAATAGTTAAATTAGAAATTTCTTCCGTTTCTGTCTTAAGCTGGATAATGGAATTATCGTTAAAATAATAAATATTTTTATTATTATCAAGGACCGGGTAGAGAAGATCTTTTATCGGCTGGTTTAGGTCGGTAATGGCCGTAACCAGGTTTTTAGACAAATCCAGGGTATAAACCGTTTTTTGCGTTCCGTCTCCCGCGTAAATTTTATTGCCGGCTAAAATTATGTTGGAAATTTTTGTCTGGCTGTTGAGCTTGGAAAAATCAGCCAATTCCGCTCCGGTTTCAATTTTTACAATATGCCTTATTTTTTCCAGCTGCTGGTTGTTCTTTTCCGCAATTTTCCCGTAATATTCTTTTTGCGCGTCCGTTTCTTGGGGGAGCTTTTCTATCAGCCCTTTTAGCTCATCAAGAATAGTTTTTGCCCCCTCTTCGTTATTATAGAGAAGATGGGCGTCAACCTGGTTCTGCTTCTGCTCAACCGTTTGGACCAGGTCGTTTAAGGCGATTTTTTCCGCTTCCATTTTATTCTTTACGCCGGTAAAGGACAGGCTGATAATAAACAGCAAGAGGCAGGCGACGGCGGCAGCCAGAAAGATTTTATTTTTTTTATTAAGGCCTTTGACCCAGCCATAAATCTGCCGGCCTTTTTCTTTTATATTCTCCCGGCTTGACCTGATTTTTTCAGCAATTGTTTCGGCTAAAATTCCGGCCTGTTCTTTATTGGTAAGGGCGCGGAAAAGAAAGATAAGGAGACGGAGGAGATTAGCGAGAATATCCCGCAGGAGGAGGATTATTTTTTTCCCGAAAATCCAGGTTTGTTTTTTCTTAAAAAATATTTTATCTTTTATCAGGAAGATTTTTTTGTTGCGGGCGGCGCTATCCGGAGTTTTTATTTTAGCCGAAATCAGCCCCGGGATTTTAAGCCATTTTTTGAAGTTTATCAGCCCCGACGGCATAAGAAGTTTTTCCGTTTTCTCTTCCGTGGAGTTTAGGCGGCTGATTGAGTCTTTAGCAGAAACTTCCGCGGTCGGCTCTCTTTCCGCCGCCACCTTTAGGCCCGCCGTGTTTTTTATGAGAATGCCCAGGAAAGAAACGTAGGCATTGACGCCGCTTAGGATATTTTTTATCTGTTCGATTGCGCTGGCCGGAGGCAGTTTTGTTATAATATCAACGAGCTGTTTACTGGAGAGATATTCGGGCAGAGTTTCGTTCGTAAACAGGAAATAGCCGCCCGTTGGGATTACCCCGCTGATGATGTTTGAAAATAATTTTATTGCCCCGCCGGTTTGAGGAGCGGCCCCTTTGCTTTTCCCGCCGCTGGTTATGGCTTGAGTTTTTTTACTTTGACCGATGTCAGCGATTTTATAGCTCACTTCCGGTTGGGGCCTGGCAGCGCTTCTAACTTTTCCGGACGCTGCCTTCGGCTCCTCCCGGTGCTTGTAAATAAGCAGGCAGCGGTTTTTCCCGAGATTAGAAAAATGCAGTTCATTTTCGTAAACTATGCCGACGGCTATATTGAAAGCCGCCAGCGGAATATTTATTTTTTCTCTTTCTAAAAAATCAACCAGCTCTTTGTTGGTTTTAGCCAGAGAGGTTTCAAAAATATGCTCTACTTTTAAAGTGCTTATCCTTTCCCGCAGGATTATTTTTTCGTTTTGGTAGTAATTATGGTTTAAGGCGTTAATTAAAAAATTAATGATTTTTAAGGCCTCGCTCCTTCTTGAATTAATTTCAACCAGGGCGAAAAGTTTCCCGGCCAAAGCTTCCTTATTGGCGTCGGGCTGGGCGATAAAAACCTCGCTGGTTGAATCAGGGTTTTGGGCCGAGCTTAATATTAGAGAAATTATTTTATAATACATAAAATCATAAATAATCAATAATCAAGAAACAAATTCCAAACAATAACCAATCCCTA
>JBAZPX010000018.1:0-20545 GCA_041645555.1 Patescibacteria group bacterium | reverse complement strand
AGGGAAGCGGAGCGGGAAATGATTTTCGGAGAATTTAAAGGTAAAGAGAAAGAAGTCGTGAGCGGTGTAATCCAGCGGCACGAAGGCCGGTTTGTTTTAGTTGATTTGGGCAAGGCTGTCGGCTATCTGTCGGCCGAAGAGCAAATTTTTGGGGAAAAATACCTGCCGGGCGAAAGGATAAAAGTCTATATTAAGGAAGTAAGATTGGGTTCCAAGGGCCCGGAAATAATTCTTTCCAGAACCTCGGACGAAATCCTTAGAAAAGTTTTTTATCTGGAAATTCCGGAAATCTCCAATGGTTTGGTAGAGTTAAAAGCGGTCGCCCGGGAAGCCGGCGCGCGCTCAAAGGTAGCCGTGGCCACTGATTCGGAAAACGTTGACCCGATCGGGTCTTGCGTCGGCCAGCGCGGCTCCCGCATCCAGACAATTATTTCCGAACTGGGCGGGGAAAAAATTGATATTATCCAGTACGATGAAAATCCTTCTAAATTCATTGGCAACGCCCTGTCTCCGGCAAAAATAATTTCCATCAAGCTGGATGAAAAAGAAAAGAAAGCTTATGTGAAAGTTATTGCCGACCAGCTTTCCTTAGCGATTGGCAAAAACGGCCAGAATGCCCGTTTGGCCGCTCGTTTAACCGGCTGGAAAATTGATATCGGCGAAGCCAAAATTGAAAAAGAAGAAAAGGGCGAAGAAGGGAAAGAGGGAAAGAAGGAAAAAAAAGATGAAGAGGCCGTAGGGGCAGCTGGCCAGCTGCCCAAAAAGGAGAAAAAGGAGAAAAAAGAAAGCAAAAAAAAGAATGAAAAAAAACCAAAAGAGGAAAAGATAGAGACGCCCAATGATGCGTCTGAAAAAATCGTAGAGACGCAATTTATTGCGTCTGGTGTAGAGACAGCTGGTCAGCTGTCCGAAGAGAAGAAAGAAGAAACCGAAAAAGCCGTTTAGCAATTTCAGAAATTTAATAATTTAGTCATTTAATAATTAATCAAAAAACAAAAAACCTATGCAACTCGAACTTTGGACTGCGGTAATCGCCTTAGTCGGCTTGGCCTTTGCCGGCTGGCTGGCTTACCAGCTTAAAAAGCAACCTGTCTTAGATGCAAAAGCCGGAGAAATTTCCGGTTTTATCCACGAAGGCGCTATGGCCTTCCTTCATAAAGAATATAGAATTTTAGGCATCTTTGTTGTCGTAGTAGCGCTCATCCTTTGGTTTACTCCGGGCCTATCCGGGAACACCGCTATCTGCTTTGTCGCCGGAGCTGTTTTTTCCATCTTAGCCGGCAATATCGGCATGCGCATTGCCACGGCCGCTAATGTCCGAACCGCTGAAGCGGCTAAAGAAAGCATAAGCAAGGGTTTGGGCGTTGCTTTTTCTTCCGGCAGCGTTATGGGATTATCCGTGGTCGGCTTAGGACTCTTAGGCGTAAGTTTAGCTTATTATATTTTTAAGGACCCGAACGTTATTTACGGTTTCGGTTTCGGCGCTTCTTCGGTCGCGCTTTTTGCCCGCGTGGGCGGCGGGATTTACACTAAAGCCGCGGACGTCGGCGCGGACTTGGTCGGCAAGGTTGAAGCCGGCATTCCGGAAGACGACCCGAGAAACCCGGCCACGATTGCCGATAACGTCGGGGATAATGTCGGCGACGTCGCCGGCATGGGCGCCGACCTTTTTGAAAGTTATGTTGATTCCATAATCGCGGCCATGGCCTTCGGCGTTATAACCGTTGCCACTTTCGGGCCTGAAGCCGTGGTTCTCCCCTTACTGCTGGCCGGCGCCGGAATTATCGCTTCCATTTTAGGAAACTTCATTGTTAAATTATCTAAAAACGCCAAGCCGCAAGCGGTTTTAAACCGGGGAATTTTTGCCGCCGCGATTTTGATGGGCGCAGGCGCTTACCCGATAATTATTTACACCGTGGGAAAAACCGGAGTTTACTGGGCCTTGCTTACCGGTTTACTCGCCGGCATTGCTATCGGCTTAATCACCGAATACTACACTTCGGATAAAAACAAACCGGCGCAAGGCGTGGCCAAAGCCGCCCAAAGCGGAGCCGGCACCAATATTATCGCCGGACTGGCTTTAGGCATGATGAGCACAGTCGTTCCGGTTTTGGTCGTGTGCCTCGCTATCTTTTTATCTTTTAAATTCGCCGGACTTTACGGGATTGCCATTGCCGCGGTCGGCATGCTTTCCACTTTAGGCATTACTTTAGCGACCGACACTTACGGCCCGGTCGCGGATAACGCCGCCGGCATCGCGGAAATGGCGGGAATGGGCGAAGAAACCAGAAAGCGGGCGGAAGAATTAGACGCGGTCGGCAATACCACCGCCGCGATTGGCAAGGGCTTTGCTATCGGCTCGGCCGCTTTAACCGCCTTGGCTCTGCTCGTCGGTTTTGGCCAGGCCGTAAATTTGCAAATAGTTAATTTAATGGATTCAAACGTTTTAATCGGCTTATTCCTGGGCGGCTTACTGCCTTGTATTTTCTGCGCCCTTTCCATGAAAGCCGTGGGCGAAGCCGCTTCTGATATGGTCGTAGAAGTGAGAAGGCAGTTTAAAGAAATCCCGGGAATTATGGAAGGAACCGGCAAACCGGATTATAAGCGCTGCATTGAGATTTCCACGGGCGCGGCTTTGAAAAAAATGATTGCTCCCGGTCTAATCACGGTCGTGGCTCCGGTTGTGGTCGGTTTTATTTTAGGCGCCGAAGCTCTGGCCGGGTTATTGGCCGGATCCCTCGTTACCGGATTTTTATTAGCGGTCATAATGGCGAATGCCGGCGGGGCCTGGGATAACGCCAAAAAATATATTGAAGCCGGCAACTTAGGAGGCAAGGGTTCGGACACTCATAAAGCCGCGGTGGTTGGCGACACGGTCGGCGATCCGTTCAAAGACACTTCCGGCCCAAGCTTAAATATCTTAATTAAGTTATTGTCCATTGTTGCCTTAATCATAGCGCCGCTTTTGATTCTGTAATTCCATCTAACCCCCTTTCGTTAAAGGGGGACTAAGGGGGATTTTCATTGTCATTGCGAGGAGCGTAGCGACGAAGCAATCTAACGAATGATGTGCGAGAATAAAAACCATCTTTAGATTAAAATCATTGTGCGTTAGATTGCCGCGTCAGTCGTCCCGTCCCGCTTTGGCGGGACGGGTCTCCTTCCTCGCAATGACAAAATGCCCCCCTTCGAAAAGGGGGTGAGGGGGATTAAATAATATGAATTTCTTAGAACTGGCAAAATTAAGAAGAAGCGTCAGGCAGTATAGGCAAGAGAAAATTCCCAGAGATCAGATTGAGAAAATAATTGAAACCGGCATCTGGGCGCCAAGCGCCTTTAATGAGCAGCCGATTAAATTTTTTGTTTTAGAAGACCCGGCTAAGATTAAACTGGCTGGAGAAAAAATAAGAGAAATAAGAACAAAAGCCGGGGAAAATATCTGGCGCAAAGAATTACCCGACCCAACCTTCTATCAGGCGCCGGTTGTAATTTTTCTCTGCGTTAGCGAGCCAAAAAATAAATATGCTTTAGCCGACGCCGCCCTTGCCTGCCAGAATTGCTTGCTGGAAGCGAGAGAAATGGATTTGGCCACGGTCATTGTCGGCCAAGCGACTTTACTGGAAGAAAGCCCGGGAGTAAAAAAGGAACTCGGAATACCAAACAATTGGGAAATTTTACTTTCTTTTTGCCTCGGCAAGACCGATAGTTTCCCGGAAGCGCCGGAAAGAAAAAAGCCGGAGGTTATATTCGGGTAAAATTACGGAAAGAAATTTATAATTAATATGAATAAAAATAATAAATATCTAGAGAGTGGAGATTGGCTTAATTATGCGTTATTATCCAATAGTTACATCAAATCAGCAGAAATTATATGTGAAAATAACGAGATTAAAGAATACCATCGGTTAGTTATGCCTATGATTTATTTATTAAAACATGCTATAGAATTATCCCTGAAAAGAATTCTTAAATTTGATTTTGCTGTAGGCAATAAAAAATTGCACACGCATGATTTAGAAGTATTAGAAAAAATATTTTTGGATAAATTATCAGCATTTTGGATCAACAATAATAAACAACAAAAATTATGGAATGGCATCAAGCGAGATAGATTAATAAATAGACCCATGGAATTTGATAATTTTGTAGAAAACTTTCAAAAAAATATGGGTGCATTTTTAAAAAATTCTGGTTTTGTGCCAAATGATGAATTAAACCAAGAACAAAGGTTCCCATATGGAGAATATTCTGAACCCACTCTAGCGATAGTAAATTTATTTTTTAGTAAAAGAAATAAATTAGTAAACCTAGCAATGAAAATTACTGTAGATATCGATATAATATTTGATTATATTTTAAGGGTTAACAAGGCTGCAAAGTCATAAAAGGAATTTTCAATTTGCCCCAAACAATAATAACTTATCCTTTCGATTTGCGAACTAATTAAAATATATGAGAAAACAATTTATAATTTTTTTGATTTTAACTTTCGTTTTAGGATTAGGATACATTAACTTTAGTCAAGATGCTAACGCTATGAGGATCAACTATTGTACTCTTGACAATTGGGGGTGCGAAGATTGGGGCAGTTGCTCTCCCGAGGGTATAAAGACGAGAGTATGTAGCAAAGTCACTGGCTGTATAGACAATGACTCTTATACTCCGCCCGCGGCTACACTACCCTGCAGCATATCAGAATGCACTGAAGATACTTGGAGTTGTGATAACTGGGGTGAATGTTCTATCAAAAAAGAACAGACGAGAACCTGCACTAAAACATTTGATTGTGGATTAGTAGATACTCCATCGCCCAATACTCAATCATGTGAACTGACTAAACCTATAATAACTTCCATCTCTCCAAGCAGCCGTTCTGGTATATATCCAGATTCAGAAATTAAAATTACAGGTGAAAATTTTAATACCTATGGTGACGGAACCTATTGCAGTTTATGTAACATTAAAGTTAGTGGTATTTCTTTCCCTTCAGGGTGGAATTATTTTTGGTCTAATACAAATATTATTGTAAGGTTACCCAGCGATGCAGTAAGCGGCTACATTACAGTAATTGATAAAAATGGCAGTGAAAGCAACCAATTTAATTTAGCAGTAATACCTTATTGCTCGGTGGATAACTGGGATTGTGGAAATTGGGGAACATGTTCATCTTATGGAAAACAGACAAGAACTTGCAATAAAATTTCAAATTGCGACGGAGGTCCTTCTCCTGCAACAACACAGTCCTGCACTTATGCTTCTACCTGTATCTCATTTTATTATTCCAACTGGTCCGAATGTGCGTCAGACGGAAAACAAACGAGAAGCATAACATCTAAGCATCCGACTAATTGCGAAGGCGGAGAATTACCTAAATTAACTCAATCCTGCACCTATGCCCCAGCCTGTTTATTAGATACTTGGGAATGTGGTAATTGGGGAACTTGTTCACCGCGGGGAATTCAAACCCGAAGTTGTAGTAGGACTTATGATTGCCCGTCCGCTGAAACAGCCGCGCCCGCTACATCGCAATATTGTGAATCGATATACAAACCAGATTATCAAGTTCCGACACAAAATTCAAATATAATAAATCAAGATTCAATCATAAAATCCACCGTTAAATTGGAGTGTCCTGTAACAAAATATTTGAAAAAGATAGGAACAGGTACGGTTATTAATTCGTCCGGTTTAATATTAACGAATAAGCATGTTATTAGCGACACCGCTGGTTGTTATGTTGGTTTTATTGATAACTATGGTAGCAAGCCATATTTTAATAACAGTCAAGCGGCGGATATTTATAATGTATCAAATGATGAAGATATAGCCATTTTGAAATTAAGAAATCCAAATGATAAAACTCTATCATACATTGATATTATAAAAGGCAACAATAGTAATTTAAGATTAGGCGATAAATTAACCTTATATGGTTACCCACCTGCTTTTGGAGATAATATAACCTTTACAGACGGGAGTTTTAGCGGCGTTGAAGGCAATTATTTAAAAACTGACGCAATAGTAGAGGAGGGAAATTCCGGCGGAGGAGCTTATTTGGAAAATGGAAACTTTGTTGGAATACCATCCGCGGCAACAAAAGGTAAGATAAATACTATAGGTTACATATTATCAGTAGACAAAATTAAAAGCTGGATGAACGGTTCCAGCTATGCGTATAATTCTGGCGTAAATAACAACTATTCGAGAGTCGCTTATTTATTAGATGAAATTGATTTAAATGCGCTTAGCTCTCTGGGTTTATTTATTGCCGGAGATGAGGCAAATATAAAAATCGTAACAGAAAGCCAAACAGTTATTGCGGAAGAAAAAAAATTAATAACGAAAATAGATAATAATCTGTCAAAAAGAGTTAGCGGAAATATCCTGTTGCAAGTAGAAAAGAATGGCGAGGGCTGGTATGTTAATCCAGAAAATAAAAAGAAATATTATTTAGGTCGTCCAGCAGACGCTTTTAGTATTATGAGAAATTTAGGGTTAGGTATAAAACATAGCGAACTAACTGGCTATCTTAATTCAAAATTTCCTAGCAGATTATCAGGCAAGATAGTCTTGGATGTTGAGCAGAATGGCGAAGCATATTATATAAATCCTAAAGATTTAAAAGGATATTTCTTGAGTAGACCAGCAGACGCTTTCAAAGTTATGAGAGATTTGGGACTTGGAATTACTAATAATGATATAAGAAAAATTGATATAGGAGAAATTAATTAAAAAACAAGCATTCGTAAAATTCGTTAATAATTTGTAAAATTCGTGTTTATATGGAAATAACAAAAAAAGAACTAGAAAAATCGCAAATTGAACTGACCGTTGAATTATCTTTGGCGGAATTTAAGCCCTATATAGATAAGGGCGTGAAAAAGGTTTCCGAGGAAATAAAAATAGAGGGCTTTCGGCCGGGCAAAGTCCCGTTTGCCGTTTTAAAGCAAAAAATCGGGGAAATGACGATTTTGGAAGAAGCGGCGCAGATTGCCGTGGATAAAACTATTGGGAAAGTTTTGGCGGAAAATACGGATAAGCAGGTAATCGGCCAGCCGCGGGTTGATATCTTGAAACTGGCTCCGGAAAATCCGCTGGTCTATAAAATCACTCTGTCGGCTTTGCCAGAAGTAAAACTCGGGGATTACAAAAACAGCAAAGTAAAAAAAGAGAAAAAAGAAGTAAAAGACGAGGAGGTAAAAAAAATAATCAATGAATTAAGGGAAATGCGGGCTAAAGAAGTAATCGCTCTAAGGCCGGCAAAAGAGGGAGATAAAATTATCGCCAATATAGAAATGTTTTTGGATAACGTTCCGGTTGACGGCGGCCAAAGCAAGGGCGCGGCGATTATTTTAGGCAAAGACTATTTAATACCGGGCTTTGACCAAAAGTTAGCCGGAATAAAAAAGGACGAATCAAGAGAATTTGACCTTCCCTATCCTAAGAATCATTATCAGGCGCACCTGGCCGGAAAATTAGTCCAGTTCCGGGTAAAGGTAAAAGAAATCTATGAAAGGCAGGTGCCGGAATTAAATGACGAACTGGCGAAGGGAATGGGAGCGAAGTCTATAGAGGATTTAGAAAAAAATATAAGGCAAAACTTGGAAATGGAAAATAAACAACAAGCCGAGCAGGAATTGGAAATAAAAATAATTGATAAAATTTTAGATAAAACCAAGTTCGGGGAAATTCCGGAAATCTTAATTAACCACGAGGCCGAGACTATGCTGGCCGAACTGGAGCATACGGTTACCCATCAGGGCGGAAAATTTTCCGATTATCTTTCCAGCTTAAATAAAACCCAAGACCAGCTTACGCTTGACCTTTTGCCTAACGCCATTAAAAGAGTAAAAAGCGCTCTGGCAATCAGGCAGATTGCGATAGAAGAAAAACTGGAGGTTAGCGAAAAAGAAATTGACGAAAAAATTGAGGAACTTTTAAAGCAATACAAGGGATATGAAAAAGTTGAGGAAAGGGTTAAAGAACCTAATTACCGGCTCTACCTTCACAATTCATTGATTAACAATAAAGTGGTTGAGAAGCTTAAAGAATGGAACACGGAAAAATAAATAAATTGCCCCCCCTACCTCTCCCCGTCGCTCCGCCAGCTGGCGGAGCTCCTCCCCCTCTCCTAATTAGGAGAGGGGGTATGGGGGTGAGGTGAGGGCAATTGCGTCTATGCCTACTTTAGCGATAAACAAACGAGCTATTTTTGACTATAATATCGGCGATAAATACGAAGCCGGCATAGTCCTTTTCGGGCACGAAGTAAAATCCGCCAAAACCGGGCATATCGGCCTAAAGGGAAGCTATGTAACTTTAAAAACCCCCAAAAAGAACCAGCAGCCGCAGGTATACCTGATTAACGCCCATATCTCTTTATATAAGAACGCCGGACCAATCCCCGATTATGACCCGACCAGGCCGCGCCAGCTACTGCTTAATAAAAAAGAGATAAAACGCCTGATCGGGAAGAGGAAGGAGCAAGGGTTGACATTAGTGCCTTTAAAAATATATACTAAACATAGTTTTGTAAAATTGGAATTCGGCTTAGGTAAGGGCAAAAAGAAGTACGATAAAAGGGAAACGATAAAGAAAAGAGAGGTGGATCGCAAAATCCGCACTTTGACAAAAAGACGGTAGACGATAGGATTCTTGCGATCTTTAGGATTCTTAAGATTCTTAGGATTTCTGTTTTTAAAGTCATCCTAAGAATCCCAAGAATCGCCATAATCCTAAGAATCCCACAGACAACGGGGATGCCAGGCATCGATAATGAGAATTCTTTCTAAACATTCGGGACGTGGCCACGGGCTATTCACGTAAAACTGGCCCGTAAAATTCAAATGTCAACACATTTGTAAGCAAGGTCAAAATGGCTTTTGCCAATTTGGCTTTTGCTCCTGCTGTCGCTTAATAAAGCCGCAGCCATCCGACCGGATGAGTCTTCATAACCGGTATCGGGTGTCATTTATGAAGATAGATTTATAAATCGTTCTCGCTTATAAATTAAAACCAAGAGAACTGGTTATAGCCGATTTTGCTTTATTTTTACGGCCATAACAAGAAAACAAATAAGGCTATTCCTGTAAATATGCTTAGAAGAACTTATTAGACGTGGGTTCGATTCCCACCATCTCCACCAAGTAATTTCAGATTTTAGATTTCAGATTTAAGAATTTAACTTTAGAACCAGTAGCCAGCAATCTGAAATCTAAAATCTTAATTCTAAAATCAAAGACGCCCGAGTGGTGAAATTGGTATACACGAGGGACTTAAAATCCCTTGGATTCATACTCCGTGCGGGTCCGAGTCCCGCCTCGGGCACTTAAAAAATAATGACAGAATTGTAAAAAGCAAGAGGTTCGTCAGGTCATTCGACCTGACGCCCGGTCGGATGACCGGGCGAGTCCCGCCTCGGGCACCATCCTTCGCTAAAGCTACGGATGGCAAGCGAATAATTAAAAGCCTAAATCGCTATCGTGAGTTAGCGGGCCTGCCCGCCGAAGCTCGCCTCAGCGAGCGTAGGCGGGTATCGTATAGCGGCTATTATGCGACCTTGCCAAGGTCGAAATACGGGTTCGACTCCCGTTACCCGCTCCATATTAATTTCAGATTTTAGATTGTAGATTTTAGATTTAAGAAATTTTAGAAAAAATGATTGAATGGCTAATTAAGAAAAAAATATTCAGAAACGCCAACCATGCTATTTGGTTTATTTGCAGTCTTGGATTTCTGTTAATTACCCTGGGTTATTTAGCAAAAATTAATTTAAAATTCATTATTGCCGCAGTCGCCTTAATAGTCCATCTGCCGCCGCTGATAACGTCCATAATCGTAGTTTCTAAAAAACGTGCCAGCGAAATATACTCGCGAGACTGTATCTGGTTTAATGCTATAATGTTATTAATATACCTTTTACTGTTTACTATTTACTAATTATCACCGCCTTAGCGGGATCCCGCCCACAATAAATATAATAAAGTGACGGGACTGTTAACTAATACAAAAATGCGCAGGAAATGGCAAAGAGCCAAACCAAAAGAAGATAAAAAGAAATTTCTGTCCAACCAGCAGATTAAGGTGCCGGAAGTTTTTCTAATTGATGAAAATGGGGAAACTATCGGTAATGTTCCCACGGAAAAGGCTCTGGCCATGGCCGCGGAAATCGGCTTGGATTTGGTGGAAGTCAACCCGAAGTTAAATCCGCCGGTCGTAAAAATCATAAATTTGGGCCAGCTGAAATATGAACTGGAGAAAAAGGAGCATAAGCAGAAAGTGATGCAGAAAAAAGTAGACACCAAGGGCATCCGTTTGTCAGCGAGAATCAGCGAGCATGATTTTAACTTCCGCTTAAACCAGGCCAAAAAATTCTTAACTAGCGGCGATAAATTAAAGATTGACTTGGTGCTAAAAGGAAGGGAAAAACAGCATCCGGAAAAAGCCAGGGAAGTTATAATGGATTTCGTGCAAAAACTGGAAAAAACCGAGGGCTTAAACGTCCTGGCCGAGCAACCCTTGACAAAACAGGGCGGAAGGTTTAATATAATACTAGCCAATAGAAATAATTAAAGCTTAAATCAGGCCGATTAAACCTGTTTTTTATTTTTACATATGCCAAAAATTAAAACCCATAAAGCTACCGCTAAGCGCTTTACCATAACCCGGCACAAAATAATGCGGAGAAAAGCCGGCCAGGACCATTTTAATTCCCGGGAACGGGGCAATACCACCCGCAACAAACGCCGGGATATTGAAGCGAGCTCGACTAATGTTAAAACCATAAAACAATTATTACCATACAGATAAACTAAAGCCATAAAAAATCGGACTTTGCGGATTTTATGGCTTTACAACTTTCAACTAAAATATGCCAAGAGTAAAAAGAGGCGTGGGCCACGTAAAAAAGCGCCATACCTTAAGGAAAAAAGTAAAAGGATTCAAGTGGGGAAGAAAAAACTGGCTTCGCCTCGCTAAAACCGCCGCTACCAAAGCCGGCGTGCATTCTTATGTTGACCGGAAAAAAGAAAAAAGGGTCCGCCGGAATCTCTGGCAGATAAGAATAAACGCTGCGGTCCGCCCTTACGGCTTGTCTTACTCCCAATTCATTAATAAGTTAAAAACTAACAAAATCGAACTGGACCGGAAAATTCTGGCTGACTTAGGGGAAAATAACCCGGCCATTTTGGAAAAAATCATAAAAGAGCTAAAATAGATATATGGACGCAATGCAAATTATCCAAGTTATTATCGCAGTGGCATTAATGGTTGCTATTTTGCTGCAGAACCGGGGCACTGGCCTTTCGGCGGTTTTTGGCGGGAGCAATAACGTTTACCTGGCTAAGCGCGGCTTTGAGAAAAAAATATTCGTCGCTACTATAATCTTTTCCATAATATTTTTCGCGGTCTCTCTTGCGGCTATAATTCTTTAGCCGCCCACATTCTCTAAACTTTTAAACAAGTGGACTTGAGAAAAAGTAAAATTAGCCGGTATCTCGAAAAAGCTAAAAATCTTTTAGCTTCCTTTTATTTTTTATTTAAAGCCAAGGGCGGCAGCATTTTTTCCTCTAAACAAACGGAGCTTGATAAAAAACTTATTTACTCTCTGGCTAAATCAAGAATCCCGAATTTAAAACAGATAAAATATTTAAAAAGATTTTTAAGCCGGAAGGAATTAATTCTCATAAACCTGTGTCTGCTTGTCATCCTTATAAATGTCTTTGTCCTCGGCTATAATTTTTATAAAACCCATGTTCGGCTCGTGCCGGTTGCCGGGGGCGAATATATAGAAGGCCTTATCGGAGCGCCTAAATATATAAATCCCCTTTATACCAATACCAGCGACGTTGACAGCGACCTTGGCCAGCTAATATTTTCTTCCCTTTTTAGGCACGGCCAAAACGGGGAACTTGTTAAGGATTTGGTAACCGACTACACTTTAAGCGAAGATGGAAAAATTTATACTTTAACTATCAGGGAAGACGGCAAATGGCATAACGGCGAAAAAGTCACGACTGATGATATTGTCTTTACCTTTAACGCTCTCACTAACCTAAGCTATAAATCTCCCCTGCGATTAAGTTTTTCCGGAGTGAGCATTGCCAAGATAGATGAAAAAACCGTGAAGTTCAATCTGACCGAACCCTATGCCGCTTTTTTAGAACTTTTGACTTTCGGCATTATCCCCGAGAACCTTTGGCTGCCGATTTCCCCGGAAGCAGCCGGCCTGGCTGAACTTAATTTTAAGCCAATCGGTTCCGGCCCTTATAAATTCAAGTCTTTAACTAAAGATAAATCCGGTAATATAAGGAGTTATAACTTAGCAGTAAATAATGATTATTACGGGCCTAAACCAAACTTGGAAACTCTGACTTTTAAATTTTTTTCAAGCTTTGAAGAGGCGGTGGCGGCTTTAAATGAAAATAGCGTCAGCGGCTTAAGCTACCTGCCGGCCGCCTTAAAGGACAGCCTGGTTTCTAAGGATTCCTTGAATTTCCATAAGCTGAACCAGCCGCAGATTACCGCCGTCTTCTTTAACCAAAAAAACAATCCGGCCCTGGCCGACAAAAAAGTCCGGCAGGCCTTGAGTCTAGCTTTAAGCAAAAGTGAAATTGTGGCCGCGGTTTTTGGGGAAGACGCCTATTTAATTGACGGCCCGATTCTGCCAAGCAGTTTCGCTTACAATCAGGAAGCGAAAAAATATAAATATAGCCCGGAGGAAGCGGATAAACTTTTAACCGAATCCGGCTGGGCGACAACAACCATAACCGTTGAAGAAATAGCCAAGGCCGAAACCGACAAAGCTTCGACTGACGAAAAAATAAAGGCGGAAGCTGAAGCAAAACTCGCTCAAGGCGCCGGCAGCTGGCGCAAAAAGGATAATAAATTCCTGGCTATAAATTTAACCACGGTGGAAACGGAAAATAATATTAAAATCGCTGAAAAAATAAAAAGCTTCTGGGAAAAAGCCGGAGTTAAAACCAATTTGAACATAACCCCGGTAAGCCAAATCCAATCCGAAATTATAAAACCGAAAAACTTTGAAGCGCTTCTCTACGGCCAAGTCGTCGGCAATGACCCTGATGTTTATACTTTCTGGCATTCTTCCCAGACTGGCGAAGGCGGCTCCAACCTCGCTAACTACACCAATAAAGATGTAGACCAGCTCCTGGAGGATGCCCGCCTTACTTCAAACCAAACCACGAGAATCGAAAAATATAAAAAGTTCCA
Source organism: Patescibacteria group bacterium (assembly GCA_041645555.1). Classification (GTDB taxonomy): domain Bacteria; phylum Patescibacteriota; class Patescibacteriia; order Patescibacteriales; family JAQTRU01; genus JAQTRU01. The sequence goes on along the minus strand of JBAZPX010000018.1, from coordinate 7,315 downwards.
GGAGATTATGGCAGAAGAGACGCCGGCTATATTTTTATACTCGCCTTATTATACTTATACCCAAAGCAAAAAGATAAAGGGATTTGATGTAAAAAATATTCTAACCCCAAGCAATCGTTTTGCCAATATCTCCGACTGGTATATAAAAACCGGCAAACGCCTTATCTGGTAACCTCACTAAAAATAAAATATTTAAGAAGATAATAATTTTTATTTTATTATTTTATTTTTATATTATTTTATACTCGCCGAAGTGGTGCTGCGCCCCGCTTATGCGTAAGCACAGTGGGGGAACTGGCCCGCCTCGACAATCCCGCTAAGCGGGATCATCTTCAGCCCGCTTCGCCATAGCTTCAGCGAGGCGAGCGAGGCGGGTAGACACGCAGCCTGAGGATGAAATTGCCAACGAACAGTGAAGACAAAAAGCTATGCCGAAGTGGTGGAACTGGTAGACACGCAGCGTTCAGAGCGCTGTGGGGGCAACTCCGTGGAGGTTCAAATCCTCTCTTCGGCACTTTACGGAAAAAAAGCTTTTCCAGCCCCTCGCGAGGGGCTGGTCAAATCCCCCGCCTCGCCAAGCTGAAGCTTGGCTTCAGCGAGGCGGGTCTCTTCGGCACACCTTATAACCCCCTTTCGTTAAAGGGGGACTTAAGGGGGATTTTGATTGCAGATTTTAGATTGACGGCCTTATTGGCGACCTTAAATTTAAGACTTCAACAAAATATAACTTCTCTCTATAATTAACAAATTAACTCATTAAAAATTTAGTAATTTAAAATTGTCCCGAGTACTCGGGATTAAAAATTAATTAATATTATGATTACAAGGTACAAATCGTCTCTTCCCTCGGCTACCCAGCCGCAGGAAAGAACAAAAAAAAGAAGTCAGCCTGCTGGAAGCGGCCAGGCTAAATTTAGGCCTGGTTTTGCTAAAGTCCAGCCGACAGATTTAAGGGGAAAATTAAGAATTATGGTCCTGGGCGGCCTGGAAGAGGTCGGCCGAAATATGACGGTCCTGGAAACCAGCGATGACATTATAATTATTGATATGGGCCTGCAGTTTCCGGAAGAAGATATGCTGGGCATTGACTATATCATCCCCAATATCTCCTATCTGGAAGGCAAAACCGATAAAATCCGGGGTATCGTTATCACCCACGGCCATTACGACCATATCGGCGCCATTCCCCATTTGATGGGAAAATTGGGCAATCCCCCGATTTACACCGGCGCTCTATCCGCCGGCCTGATTGATAAGCGCCAGGTTGAATTCCGCCAGGCCCCGAAATTAAATATGGTCCGGATTAATGAAAATTCGGAAATAAAACTAGGCAAGGATTTCCGGGTTAAATTCCTGCGCGTAAACCATTCCATCCCGGACTGTTTCGCGGTTATTATTGAAACCGCCTTAGGGACTATTATCCATACCGGCGACTTTAAGATTGATTATTCGCCCGTGAATGACAAGCCGGCGGACTTAAACCGGATTGCCCAGATAGGAGGCCGCGGCGTCCTGCTCCTCTTATCCGATTCAACCGATTCAACCCATCCCGGCTACCAGATATCCGAGTCTTCCATCGGCGATGAAATGGATAAAATTTTTGAAAAAATTGAAGGCCGGATTATTATTGGCACCTTCGCTTCCCAATTAAGCCGGGTCCAGAAAATATTTGACCTGGCGGAAAAATACGAAAGAAAAATTTATCTGCAGGGCCGGTCTATGAACGCTAACGTGGAAATCGCCCACCAAATCGGCTACTTGAAATTTAACCCTAAAATTTTAATTGATGACGCGGAACTGCGCCGCCTGCCGGACAATAAAACTTTAATTATCGGCACCGGCGCCCAGGGAGAGAGCAATGCTTTTCTTTCCCGGGTGGTAAACGGCGAACACCGGACTGTTAGTTTAAAGTCCGGGGACACGGTAATTTTTTCCTCCTCCGTTATCCCGGGAAATGAAAGGACTATCCAGACCTTAAGAGATATGATGGTCAGGCAGGGGGCTAATGTCATTAATTACGAAATGATGGATATCCATGCCGGCGGCCATGCCAAGCAGGAAGACTTAAAGCTCATGATGCGGCTTTTTAAGCCCAAATACCTTATGCCGATTGAAGGCAATCATTATATGCTCCGGGCCCATGCCCAGCTAGCCGAACAAGTCGGACTAACTAAAGATCATATTCTGGTGGCTGATAATGGGCAGGTTGTAGAATTTAAAAAAGAAGGCGGAGAAGTCCGGGGAATTTTAACTAAAGAAAAAGTCCCGACTGACTATGTTATGGTTGACGGCTTGGGTGTCGGCGACGTTTCCAATATCGTCCTGCGCGACCGGCGCATGATGGCGGAAGATGGCATGATCGTAGTTATCGCCACGATTGATTCAAAAACCGGCGATACCATCGGCAACCCGGACATAATTTCCCGCGGCTTTGTCTATATGAAAGAAAACCGCGAACTCATAGAAAAAACCCGGATGAAAGTAAAAAAATTAGTCAAAGATCATAATAAGCGCACTCCGGCTGATGACGAATACATTAAAAATAAAATCAGAAATGATATCAGCCAGTTCCTGTTCAGCCAGACTAAGCGCCGCCCCATGGTTCTACCGGTAATAATTAAGGTGTAACACCTCACCCCGTCGCTATCGCTCCCCCCTCTCCTAATTAGGAGAGGGGACGGGGGAGAGGTAAAAAGGACAGGCAACACGCCCGTCTTTTTTTATTTAAAAACGTTTTTATTCAGCCCTAAGAAGCGAATTCCTCCTCCACCTCTTCCCACATGTCCAACAACTGATCTTCCATAAATTCAAGATTGTCATCATCAGTCAGCTTGCCTTTTTCCTCAAAATAATCAATCGTTTCTTCCACGAATTGCTTGTAGGCCTCGCGGTCATAAGCGCCTTGTTCTTTCATTTTCTTTTTCACCAGATTTAAAATTTCCTGAGTTACCTCTTCCATATTATTATCCCTAAAAATAAATATTCTAATTTCATTATAATATATCTAATAGCAGAGTCAACGGCAAAAAACTCTATTGAAAGCGAAGTTTTTATTATTCCTCCTGTTTGTCATCTCGAACCCTAAGCTTGCCGAAGGGTGAGAGATCTGTAATACATTATTAGTACTTCTGGTCATCTATTATAGATTTCTCGCCCCGCTCAAGCGGGTCTCGAAATGACAAAAATGATTGTTTTTAAATTTTCGGACAATCTAGAAACGTATCTCTAACAAGTTGACCATAACCGCTAAAAATGTTAATATAATTTTAGTTTCTTAAAATCATAAACAACTAAAGGCCAAACTATATTTACAGGAAAAATGGGATAAAAATGAAAAAAATATCAGTGGATTTGCTGATCTTCCTCATTAAATTCCTGATCTTTCTAAAGAGGTTGATAACCGCTTTTTTTATTATTGTCTTTAAACCGACCCGGGCGATTATGCGTTTTGGTTTTTACCAGTTTATTGTCAGGGCCTATAGCTTCTACCTTTCTTTGGGCAAAAGGCTGGGCTGGGCTAAGCGCGGCCGGAACTCTTTGTCAGCTTTTTTAGGAAGAAGGCTTACCCAGGTTTCTGTCGCCGGCCTGGTTTTAATTATCGCTTTGGCTAATTTAACCCAAACCAAAGCCGGGGTGATGTCGGAAAAAGCCAGCCAAACCATTATGGCTTCCTTGGTGCAAAGCGAATTCGGCGACGTGGAGGGAGAGGAGCTGATTGAGGAGTTTGCCGACGAAACTGGCGCGCCCGATCCGGTCCAGCAATCCTACCTTGATAATTCCGCTACCTTAAGGGGCGGGCCGCAGGCCATGATGAAATCGCCTGATGAAATCGAGCGGGAAGAAAATATCGCCTCTGTCACCCAGGAGGGTTCGGCCCTGGTCAAGCGGGAAATGGCTTCAACAGCCAGAAGTAAAAAGCCCCGTTCGGAAATCATCTCTTACGCGGTTAAGCCGGGCGATTCGGTCTCTACCATTGCCGAGGAATTTGATATCAGCGTCAATACCATTCTTTGGGAAAATAATTTAAGCGCCTACAGCCTGATCCGGCCGGGCCAGAATCTGGCAATTTTGCCGACTACCGGCGTGGCCCACAAAATCGTCCGGGGAGAAAACTTGGGCGCGATTGCCAAAAAATACGGGATAGAAGAAACTAAAATCCTGGAAGCCAACCAGCTGGCCGCGGGAAATAAATTAACGGTCGGCCAAAAATTGGTTATCCCGGGCGGCCGCCGGATTACTTACGCTATTTCCACCGCCTCTACCTATTCCGGCCTGTCTGCCTTAAGGGACTTAATCGCTCCGCCAGGAGCCGCGCCAACGGCCAATAAGATGAACTGGCCCACCGTCGGCTCGCGCATTACCCAGTATTTCTCCTGGCGCCATTACGCTGTTGATATCGCCAACAAAATCGGCACTCCGATTTACGCGGCTGACGCCGGCACAATTGAGTTCGCCGGCTGGAAAACCGGCTATGGCAACGCGATTATCATCAACCATGGCGGCGGCAAAAAAACCCTGTATGGACATTTGTCTAAATTCTATATAGAGAAAGGGCAAAAAATCGGCAAAGGCGACGCGATTGCGACTATGGGTTCAACCGGCTGGTCAACCGGTCCGCACTTGCATTTTGAAGTTACGATCAACGGCCGCAAATATAATCCGCTAAACTATATCAAATAAATAAATGCCAAATTCCCGGCATTAAAAATTTAAAATTTAAAATTAAAAAAATATGGGTCACTTTATCTTAGGCATCATTATTATTGCAGTCGGCGCATTAATCGTCATAAAATCCGAGAGCATACTTTCTGCCTTCGGCCGCATCGGATTTTTCGAAAAATATCTGGGCGTGGAAGGCGGCTCGCGCCTTGGCTACAAAATTGTCGGCGTCTTGACAATCTTCCTCGGCTTGCTTATTATGACTAACATGATCGGCGGTTTTATGACCTGGGTTTTTTCACCCCTTCTTAAATACAGCCAGCCGCAATAATGTTCAAATTTACGAATTAACGAATTTTCTAATTTTTGAAATTTGTTAATTCGAACATTTGAACATTTGTAAATTAGAGAATTAATCCCGGGCCAGTAGCTCATCTGGTAGTCCCGAGTCCTCGGGATTGCAAGTAGGAGATTAAATTTTAAAAAATAAAAATAACACAATGGGCCAGTAGCTCATCTGGTAGAGCACCTGCTTTGCAAGCAGGGGGTGGCAGGTTCGAGTCCTGTCTGGTCCACCCTTTTGATTTTAGATTTTAGATTTTAGATTGCAGATTTAAGATTAAGTTTAAAAATAAATATTTTTATTATTAAACCTTTAAATATGAAACGAATAAAATTATTAATACTACCGGCATTAGTATTGTTTAGCGTATCTTTAATTTTTGCCATTAGTACGCAAGCCGCTTCCACCTCAATTAAATCAATTGAAATTTCTCCCAGCCAAACAATTATTACAACCCAGACAAAAGATTTTTCCTCCTGCGAAGAGAATATCCCGTCTTTTTTAATATTGCCGCCAACAAAGCAGGAAGGGAAAGCTGGCACAACTCTGACTTACAATCTAGAAGTGAAAAATAACGATATTGGTTGCGCGCGACGCGGCTTAGATTTTATAAACTTAATGCCTTATGTCCCGCCAAAAGGAAAAACAATAAATGATTGTTATGGTCTTAATAAAGAATGCGTGTGGAAGGCATTATTTATTTATTCCCAAAATAATAAGGAATACCAGCAACCTAATTTTATGCTGGATTCCCAAGAAACTTTAACCCTAAAAACAAGTTTAACCTCCAAAGAGAATTGGCCGGCAGGAGAATATCTGCATGGTTTGAGATTAGAATGGACTGCGCCCGGAGCAACAAAACCCGGGGGTCATAAAGTAGGTTATCTTGATAAATACGAGATTATCTACAAACTCATTTCCGATGATAAAACCTGCCCTGACGGATGTAGGTGCGCTGGCGATGTTGTAAATTGCCCGGTAAAACCAGTCTGCCAGTCGCCTTGTACGGTCAGCGGGAATACTTGTTCCTGCCCGATACCAGAGACCAATAAGACAACCCCCCTTTGCAAAACCGGTAATGAGCCCTGGTGTTCTGACGTGGAAGAAACAGAAACTAAAATATGTAAAGAAGGATGTGTCTGCAAGGGGGATATCACGACCTGCCCAACCGCCGAAGCTCAAGAAATCCAAACGCCAATAGGATCTAACCAAAAAACAGTTTCTATAGAAAAAAAACAAGGCAGCTTATCCATAAAAGAAGGAAAAGCTACGGCGATTACGCAGGAAAAATTAACGATTCAAGATGATAATTTATATTTAGGGACATCAGCCGGGAAAAAAGAAATAAAAATTTCGCCCGAAGAAGCTTCTACTAAAGCTACCTTAACCAAGGTTAGCGCGATTGAGCTCATAGAAGAATCCCAGGCGCCAATCTATTCTGTCAAAGGGACAAAACAAGCCAAATTATTTCTCTTAATCCCCGTCTCAATCCAGATTGAAACAAAGGTAAGCGCCGAATCCGGAGAGGTTATTTCCGTAAAAAAACCCTGGTGGAGTTTTTTAACCCGGTAGAATTTTCTGCCCCAACCCGCTTTTTAAATCTCTTAATTTACAACATATTCTTATTTACCCCGTTAAAAATAAATTTCTAAGAGGATCTAACGGGGAAAAAACATTTAAAAATTAAATAAAGTATCATTATGAAAAAAATCAATAAAGTTTTTAATGGGGTGAAAAAAAGTAAAACTAAACAACCTGGAGAAATGATAAAAGACGAATTAAAGCAGGCTTACGGCAAATTAACGGAAACGGTTGATTGGGCTCAAAAAAAGTATAATAAGCTGGACAGCAAAAAGAAAAATCAGATAGTAGCCGGCCTTCTCGGCGCTACCGCTTTAATCGCCGGCGCTATCGGAGCCAAAAAGATAATGAAGAAAAAATAAAACCCGTAAGATGAATTGCGAAAATTATGAAAAGAGCCAGGTCAACCCCCTGGTCTTTTTTTATTTCAAATGCCCCCTTTCGAAAAGGCCCGTCTCGCCAAGGTCTCGCCGAGGCGGAGGGTTTGGGGATTAAATTCTTAAATCGTAAATCTTAATTCTTAATTCTCCGCCCAGTTTGACTTTTCTGTAAAAAGGAGTAATATTAAAAAGTGAATCTAAACAAAAATTATATTTACCCCGTTAGAAATATAGCCAGAAATAAACGGGTAAAAAATAGAATTCTTTTAAAAATCAACTAGCATATTATTATGGAAAAGAAAAATAACAAAATTTCTAACGGGGTGAAGAAAATACTGGCGGTTAAAAAAAC
>JBAZPX010000017.1:0-21186 GCA_041645555.1 Patescibacteria group bacterium | reverse complement strand
TCGGCGGCAATAGGAGGAAGCTTTTTTCTTATCCAATTCCTTGTCTCGGGAGGGAAATGGATTGGCGGAGGCGATATTAGGCTGGGGCTTCTGATGGGTTTTTCTTTGGGAAGCGTGAGCCATTTAATTTTAGCCATTCTGGTGGCCTATTTTATTGGTTCAGTTGTTGGCCTAAGCCTTTTAATTTCTAAAAAGAAGGAATGGAATTCAGAAGTTCCTCTTGGTATTTTTCTTTCCAGCGCCACGATTTTCACGGTTTTTTGGGGAGATAAAATAATTAACTGGTATTTGGGCCTGTTTTAGTTGGCAAAAAAAGAATAATTTAGTATAATAGTAGTATAACTAACTATTGATAAACATATGAAAGAGGATATAATCGCTGGTTTAGATATAGGTTCAACCGCTGTGAGATTAGTGGTCGGCCAAAGAGTAAACCATGGGGAGGGGGAGAAATTACAGATAATCGGGGCGGTTTCGGTTCCGGCTGAAGGCATTAACCGGGGGATGATTAATAGCATAGAGGATGCCACTTCTTCTATTTCCGCCTGCTTAGAAAAGGCCGAGCGTTTGATTGGCGCGCCCTTAAACAGCGTCTGGGTAAGCATTAACGACCCGCATATTAAGGCAACCAAGAGCCGGGGCGTGGTGGCGGTGGGGAAAAGCGACGGGGAAATCGGCGAGGACGACGTAGAAAGGGCGATTGAAGCCGCCCGGGCAATGTCCGTTCCTCCTAATTATGAAATTTTACACGTTATTCCGGTTAAGTTTACCGTTGACAACCAAGAGGATATAAAAGACCCGATCGGCATGAGCGGCGTCCGCCTCGAGGTGGAGACTTTGATTATCCAGGGTCTTTCCAGCCAGATAAAGAATTTAACCAAAGCCATCTACCGCACCGGCTTTGATATTGAAGATTTGGTTTTGTCGCCTCTGGCAGCGGCCGAGGCGGTCATTAATAATAAGCAAAAAGAGCTGGGGGTAGCCCTGGTAAATATCGGTTCCTCCACTACCGGTCTGGCGGTTTATGAAGAGGGGGAGCTTTTGCATACGGCGGTTTTACCTATCGGCTCCGAGCATATTACCTCTGATGTGGCTATCGGCCTGCGCTGCCCGATAAATTTAGCGGAACGGATAAAGATAGAATACGGCAGCGCCAAATCAGACCAATTTTCTAAAAAAGACGAGATTGATATTTCGGAACTGGCGAAAGAAGAAGAAGTTGACGATGACATAGGCGTGGTCTCCAGAAAATATATTTCTGAAATTATTGAAGCCCGGGTAGAAGAAATTTTTGAGAAAATTGATGAAGAATTGAAAAAGATAGACCGTTCCGGAATGCTGCCGGCTGGAGTCTTTCTGGTCGGCGGCGGAGCCAAGCTCGCGGATTTGGTGGAGACGGGAAAGAAAAAATTACGGCTGCCGGTCGCTTTAGGCAATACAAAAAATATTGATACGGTAATTGATAAAGTTAACGATATGGAATTTTTGACCGCTTTAGGTTTAGTCGTCTGGGGCGACCACTTGGCCGGAGGGAAAAGAAGCAAATGGCCGGGCGGGGAGACGATTGATAAGACGGTAGAGAAAATGAAGAAATGGTTTTCTTCCCTTATCCCGTAGGGTGTTTTAAATAGTTGAACGGGGTGTACAAAAAATTTGTTCAGCTTTAAAAGTGGCAAAGACGAAGGGGTCTTGCCATTTTTTTTATGATGGTATACAATAATAATTAGTTAAAACCTCACAAAAAGTTGACCTGCCCGCTTATGCCTCGCATGGCAGGCGGGTAAAGCTTAAAAAGTTTCCTTTTATAACTTTTAACTTTATCCCGCCCTAGCGGGACGGTGATAACTTTTAACTAAATATATGGCAGAAGTAAAACCAGCGGCCGAAACGTTCGCTAAAATAAAAGTGATTGGAGTCGGCGGCGGTGGCGGCAGCGCCATCAACAGGATGGTAGAGGGGGGAATAAAAGGAGTTGAATTTGTCGCGATCAATACCGATGTCCAGGCCCTTCACTATAATAAAGCCAGCCAGAAGCTTCATATCGGCAAATCGGTTACCCGGGGTTTGGGGGCGGGAATGAATCCGGAATTGGGCCGGCAGGCGGCGGAAGAATCGCAAAACGAAATCAGGGATATTCTAAAAGATTCGGATATGGTTTTTGTTACCTGCGGCTTAGGCGGCGGAACCGGCACTGGCGCTTCGCCGATTGTCGCTGAGATTGCCAGAGACTTAGGCGCTCTGACCGTGGCGGTCGTTACCAAGCCTTTTCAGTTTGAAGGCGGGCAGAGAAAAAATATCGCGGAAAGAGGATTTACCGAATTGGCGGATAAGGTGGATACAATTATCACAATTTCCAATGATAAATTATTACAAGTTATAGATAAAAAGACTTCGCTCCTGGAAGCTTTCATGGTGGCTGATGATGTTTTGCGCCAGGGCGTAGCCGGCATTGCCGAGATTATTACCGTGCCCGGAATTATCAACGCTGATTTTGCCGATGTCAAAGCCGTGATGTCTAATGCCGGTTCGGCTTTAATGGGAATCGGCCAGGCCTCGGGCGAGAACAAAGCGATTGAAGCGGCTAAAGCCGCTATCAGTTCGCCTTTACTTGATATGTCTATTGAAGGGGCGCGGGGGATTGTCTTCACGATTACCGGCGGTCCGACCCTGGGCATGAATGAAGTTAATGAAGCGGCTAAGGTTATTACGGCTTCGGCTGATGAAGACGCTAAGATTATTTTCGGCGCGGTGATTAATGATAAGCTGAAAGATGAAATAAAGATAACGGTAGTGGCAACCGGCTTTAACGGCCGTGGTCCGGGGCTTATTAAGACGGGCGGGGAGAGGTCTTATACTCCTAACGCCTTTATCGAGGACGAGGAAAAAGAGCAGGACAAGAAAGAAAAAAAGAAAAGCAAAATTTCTCCTTTGCGCGCGGCCCAGGCCGAACCAGCCAGCAAGAAAACCAGAGAGGAATCTGAAGAAGAGGATGAATTAGGCATTCCCGCGTTTATTCGCAGGAAGATGATGTAGTCCTTCGCCCCACTACAGGCGGGGCTACGGACTACAAGTAGTCTTTCGTCTCGCAATGTGGTGGCGGACTATAAATAATAGAAATTAAAGAAATTTATATAAAGAGACGGTTTATAGCCGTCTCTTTTTTATGAGTTGACAAAACGATATTTTCGTGATAGGTTAAAGTATAAAACAAAACTATAAGATGTTCATTCAATGGATTTATAAACCACAAGGAGACCAACGTGCTAGACCGATTAAGAATTGACACCTTGGTTGACCAAGTGGTCGCCATGGCGAGAAAGGACAAAACCGTACCCAATCCTGAAGATTTGCGGGAGGGGTGGGAAACAGATGTTCTCATCAGAAGTATAGATGCATCAGTGGTGGGTGAATGTGATGACCCGGCTGTTTTTGCTCTAATAGGCAGAAGAGTATACATGGAAGTAAGGGATTTGCCGGAAATGGCCGTGCTGGCGATGCTGATGATTCTTCGAGGCGAACGGCTTCTTGATCTTGATTCGGAACGGCAAGGGCGTATTAAGGGACTTTCAGATGATTTGAAGACTGCCATTTCGGCTTTACCAAAAGGTACCAGAAAGCAGCGCTGCCTTGACCTCTACTCATACCACATGGGGACTTTTTATGACGCTCTTGGATTTTTTAAGCTAGCGGTTAAAATGTACAAATGGGCAGCGCGACAAGCAGGCAGCAGGTCTTCTTCGGCCGCGATTTCTCGTTACTGTGCTGCGCGTTCTTGCCTTAAACAGGCTTTGCTTGTCGGCGAACCTCCTGATAAATTGGAAGCGCTTTTTTCCGATCTGGAGAAAAAATTCGGCCGGCTGGCCAAGGCATTACATGGCTCGGAGCTCTATGCACAGTGGGCAGAAGGCAATTGCCCAATGCACATGATCCTGGCGTGCATCTGGCTTGACCGGAGCTATCCCAGGTGGGAAGAGTGGACGGAGTTAGCTCTTGCCGCTCCCGAAAAACTTGGGAAAGCTTGGGAACCGGGCGCCGAATTTGTTCGTGTGGTTAATATGAATAAGGGAGCTAAAGAAGCCTTGGTGGCTGTTGCTGAGAATAGAGCGGCGAATAATGAGATAAGAGCGACTGCTCTTCTTATACTGGCTCGTCGCTCTGCATCGCCGGATGAAGCAGGTGGTTTTATGGAAATAATGCCCGAAGGAGGCACTCAATACGTGCAGGCCATTGCAAAGCGCATGATGACCACGTAATTGCAGATTTTAAAAACAGGGGAGAGGCGAATTTATCCGTCCTCTCCTTTTTTTAAAACCTCCCCACCCCTCCTTTCGAAGGAGGGCATTAAAAAAAGGCTACGTCTCAAACGCAGCCTTTATGGAATTGATTGGCATCCCGGTTATTGGGGCGCCGGGGCTGGAGCGGCCTGCTCCGTGTTCTGCTGGACCGGTGCTTCTTCCGGGGCTTGGTTGACCCAGACGGCAAACCCGATGATAGCGGCAACAATGATGATTACGGAAATCATCGTTCCTCTTTTGCCCCTTTTTTCCAGGTCCAAGTTTTTTATGCTGTCCATTTGTCCGCCTCCTTCTTAAGGATACTCATCCGACCCAGGTTACGTCATCGCCAATCTCTCCCTGACCAGAGAATTTGATATAGAGGAAAGCGATGATGCCTAATACCCCGGAGATCGCAATTAACCACTTCCACCTCCCAGCCAATTTTTCCATATTTCCCCTCCCATTAACAAAAAGTCTTAACTAGTTGACTATGTTTTATCTTTTTTCCTTGGATTTGTCAAGACGATTTTTGCGGTTAAAAATATCCGGCAATCTTATTTTAGGGGAGAGAGATTATGTTTTTCCACTTATCCACAGCCTATTTTTAAGAAAAACATTGCCTTGGCAAAAGATGTCTGAATATTTTTTAAAAATTGGTCTAAAATTAGATAAGATATTGATACTTGACAAGCTTTAAGCGCGGGTATATACTATTAAGTAGATACAATATGTAGTGGTAAAGAAGATATTATAGACACTAGATATAGATATAAAGTCTTTTTCCCGAGTTTCCTTTTAAACACCTAATGAACCTTGAAAGGGAGAGAATGGATTAAAAATAGGTGTTTTTTATTTGGCCAAAAATTATAAGGCAAAGGCCTTATTATCTCAATGTTATCATATGAAATGCCCGGTCTGTTATTATCTGGACACAAAAGTAATTGATTCTCGGGTGGCGACTGACGGTTTGTCTATTAGGCGCCGGCGGGAATGTTTAAAATGCGGCTTCCGTTTCTCTACTTATGAGGAAATGGAGATTTTGGACTTAATGATTGTGAAGCGGGATGGCCGGAAAGAATCTTACGACCGGGAAAAAGTAATCCGAGGCCTGAAAAAAGCTTTAGAAAAGAGGTCGGTTACGGAAGATAAGTTTAAAAGGCTTATCCATTCCATCGAGCGCGATATTCAGGTCTTAAGGAAAAGCGAGATAACCTCCTCCCAGGTCGGCCAGATTATAATGAAGCATTTAAAAAAAGTAGACCAGGTCGCTTATATCCGTTTTGCTTCTGTTTATGAATCCTTTAAAGACGCCCAGACTTTCCGGAAAGAGCTTAACAAATTGTTAAAAACCGATGTTAAGAAAAAGGCGGGCAGAAAATAATTCAAATCTCTAGACATAATTTAAATTAATCCCATGCAGGAAACCGTTTCTCAAATTAGAAAAAGGTCAGGTGAAATCGTCAATTTTGACCAGAAAAAAATAACTAACGCCATAATTAAAGCGGCGGAAGCGGTCGGGATTTTAGACGAGGAACTGGCCGGGAGACTTAGCAATGAAGTGGCGGAGATATTGAAAGGCAAGTTCCATTTCCGCAGCATTCCGGCCGTGGAAGAAGTTCAGGACATCGTGGAAGAGGTTTTAATCCGGAATCGGTCCATTAAAATCGCCAAAGCCTATATTTTATACCGCGATCAGCGGGCGAGACTGCGCGACCTAAAGTCAACCATGATAAATTCCAATGAGTTGATGGAGGAATATATAGATCAGGCGGATTGGCGGGTAAAAGAAAATTCAAACATGGGCTATAGCCTGCAGGGGTTAAATAATCATCTGGCTTCGACGATTTCCTCCCATTATTGGCTAAATAAAGTTTATGCGGCCAATATTAGAGAAGCCCATAAGAACGGCGATTTTCATCTTCATGATTTGCAGATACTGGCTCCTTATTGCGCTGGCTGGGATTTAAAAGACTTACTTTTGCAGGGTTTCCGGGGAGTAAGCGGGAAAGTTGAATCAGGGCCGGCCAAGCATTTCCGCACGGCTTTAGGCCAGGTGGTAAATTTTTTCTATACTTTGCAGGGCGAGGTGGCCGGGGCGGAAGCTTTTTCCAGTTTTGACACTTATTTATCTCCTTTTATCAGGTATGACGGCCTTAATTATGAGGAAGTAAAACAATGTTTGCAAGAATTCCTTTTTAATATCAATGTTCCGACGCGGGTCGGTTTCCAGACGCCCTTTACCAATATTACCCTTGATTTAACCCCAGGCAAAACTACGGGAGAAGAAAACGTTATTATCGGCGGCAAAGTTCAGGCCGAAAAATACAAAGATTTCCAAAAAGAGATGGATATGTTTAATATCGCCTTTGCCGAACTAATGATGAAAGGCGATGCGAAGGGGAGGGTTTTTACCTTTCCGATCCCAACTTATAATATTACCAATGATTTTCCATGGGATTCATCTGTCGCGACAAAAATTTTTGAAATGACCGCTAAATATGGCATTCCTTATTTTTCTAATTTTATCAATTCGGACATGAACCCGGAAGATGCCAGAAGCATGTGCTGCCGGCTGCGCTTAGACAACCGGGAATTAAGGAAAAGAGGGGGCGGACTATTCGGCGCCAATCCTTTAACCGGCTCAATCGGCGTTGTGACCATCAATCTGCCCCGAATTGGCTATTTATCAAAAACCAAGGAAGAATTTTTTTCCCGCCTGGATAACTTAATGCAGATTGCCCAGGAAAGCCTTGAAACCAAAAGGGATATTTTAGAAAAATTAACTGACGGCGGCCTCTATCCATACGCCCGCCATTACTTAGCCAACGTAAAAGAAAGATTTGGCGGGTACTGGAATAACCATTTTTCCACTATCGGCATTATCGGCATGAACGAAGCCCTGCTTAATTTTGCTCCGATAAAAAGCGATATTACGACGCCGGCCGCAAAAGAATTCGCCCTGAAGGTCCTTGATTATATGCGGGAGAAAATGATGGATTATCAGAATAAAACCAACCGTCTTTACAATTTGGAAGCCACGCCGGCGGAGGGGACTTCGCGGAGGCTTTCCCGGATTGATAAAGATAAATATCCCGAGATTATTGTGGCTAACGAAGAAGCGGTCCGGGAAAGAAATGCCTCTCCTTTTTATACTAACTCCTCCCAGTTGCCGGTAAGCCATACTGATGATTTATTTGAAGCCCTGGATTTGCAGGATGATATCCAGATTAAATATACGGGGGGGACAGTCTTCCATTCTTTTATCGGGGAAGCTCTGCCCTCGAGCGAGGCGGTTAAAAAATTAGTTAAAGCCATCGCTCATAATTACCATTTGCCTTATTTTACCATTACCCCGACTTTTTCTATCTGCCCCAAGCATGGATACATTGCCGGAGAACATTATTTTTGCCCGAAGTGCGATGAGGAAATCGGCTATGTGGAGGGAGGCGGAGAGAGGAGAGAAGAAATTTATGTTGCCACGCCAAGGGATGAAGACGATTCCTCTAAGCTTGATATGGATATTATTAGGGCAATAGCTTAGCGATAAAATATCAAGTAATTAAATAATAAAATAAAAATAAAGAAATTGGCCTAGTAATTAGAAAGACAGTCTCTAATTTCTAGTTTCTAGTTTCTCGCCCTTCCCCATATGTCTCCGATAAAAATAAAAAGGCAGGAATGCGAAGTTTACAGCCGGGTTTGCGGTTATTTGCGGCCGGTCAAGCAATGGAACGACGGCAAGCAAGAAGAGTTTTCAGCCCGGAAAACATTTAAAATAAAAGCATAATTATTTTGGGATGTTTTAAGATTTTTGGGATGTTTTAAGATTTTTGGGAGTTCTTTTATCCCGATTATCTAAAATAATCCCGATTATGTTAAAATATCCTTATGCTAATAGGCGGTTTGCAAAAATTTAGCTTGCTTGATTATCCCGGAAAAATCGCGGCTATTGTCTTTACTTTAGGTTGTAATTTCCGCTGCCATTTTTGCTATAACCCTATGCTTGTCTGGCCCGAAGGAAAGGCTGGCAGGTTTAAAAATAGTTCGTCAATAAGCCCCGTTAAATCCGTATCGGTATTTAACGGGGCAAGCCAAAAGGATCATGCTCCTATTAAAGAGGATGGTCTTTTTGATTTTTTAAAAGAGAGGAGCAATAAACTCGAAGGAATAGTGATTACCGGCGGAGAGCCCACCCTCCAGGGGGATTTGCCCGAATTTGCGGGGAAAATAAAAAATTTAGGGTATTTAGTAAAGCTTGACACCAACGGCACTAAGCCGGAAATGTTAGAGAAGTTAATTAAAGGAAAATTAATTGATTATATAGCCATGGATATAAAAGCGCCAAAGGATAAATACGAAAGAGTGGCTAATGTCCGAGTCGATTTCAAAAAAATTGAAAAAAGTGTTAGAATAATAAGAGAAAGCGGATTGCCCCATGAATTTAGGACTACCGTGGTACCTGGCCTTTTAGAGAAAGAAGATATTGCCGAAATTGGCCGAGTTATAAAAGGGGCTGAAAATTGGTTCCTGCAGAAATTTAAAAGCGGAACAGACTTGGTTGATGAAAGCTTCCAGGGTTTGTCTCCGTTTAAAGATAAGGAGATGGAAGAGATGGTCCGGATAGGGAAAAAATACGTAAGGAGATGCGAGGCGAGATGACGTTAAGATCCTTGGGACTCTTATGATTATTGAGATTCTTGGGATCGCAAAGATCCTAAAAATCCTAAACATCTTAAGAATCCCATTTAAAAAATATGGAAGATGAAATTAAAAAATTACTGGAAGAAAATCTGAAGCTGACCGGCGAGATTCATAAGATGGTAAAGAGCATAAAAAGTTATATGTTCTGGCAGAACGTCTGGAGCTTCTTGAAGATATTGATTATTGTCGTGCCGATTGTTATTGGTATTATTTATTTGCCGCCTTTACTTAAAGGTGTTTTTCAGCAATATAAGAGTTTATTGGGCGGGGGAGACGGTTTAAATTTGGAAAGTGGCAGCGGCAATCCCCTAGAGAGCCTTTTGAAAGGCAGCGGGGGGATGGTTCCCGCGGAATTGGAAAAGTATTTACCCCGTTAGAAAGCCCCGCTCTTTGAGGGGGATGAACCTCGCAAATTCACTTTACGAATATTTAACGGGATAAATATAATTTCATTTTCTTTTCTAATGGGGTTTGCGTTAATTATGGAATTATCAGTTTTTGAAAAAGCTGTTTTAGAAGCCGCAAGAAAGGTGCCGCGCGGCCGGGTAACGACTTATGGCGAAATTGCCAGACTTCTTGGCCGGCTTAAAGCCGGGCGGGCCGTAGGCAACGCTTTAAACAAAAATCCTTACGCGCCCGTTGTCCCTTGCCATCGGGTAGTAAATGGGACCGGCGGCATAGGCGGGTTTAATAAAGGCGTGAAAGCTAAGGTTAAAATACTCGCTAGCGAAGGCGTAAAAGTGAAAAATGGAAAGGTAGTGAATTTCAAAGAGGTTGTTTATTATTGGGAATCTTAAGAATCGCAAAAGTCTCAATAATCCCAAGAATCTCATTAAATTTAAGATATGGATAAATCAATTACAATTTTTGCCGAAACAACTTTCCGCAATGAAAGAAGAAGATTTGGCATAAAAGAGGACGACCGGCGCCGCCATATGTATTTAATTGGAAAAACCGGCATGGGGAAATCAACGGTTCTGGAAAATATGATTGTGGAGGATATCCGGGCCGGACGGGGCGTGGCGGTGGTTGACCCGCACGGCGATTTGGCGGAGAAAATCATTGAGTATATTCCGACTAATAGGATTAATGACGTAATTTATTTTAATCCGGCGGATATGGAATACCCGATTGCCTTTAACGTCGTGGAGCAGGTAGAGCCGCACCTGCGGCATCTGGTCGCCTCGGGCTTAATCGGCGTTTTCCAAAAATTATGGGCCGATTCCTGGGGACCTCGCTTGGAATATATTTTGCGCAACGCCATCCTGGCTATTTTGGATTATCCCGGTTCGACTCTTCTGGGCGTCACCAGAATGCTTTCTGATAAAGTTTTCAGGAAGAAGGTTATCGCTAAAATTCAAGATCCGGTGGTAAAAGCTTTTTGGGTTAATGAATTTGCCAGCTATGCGGATAAATTCGCGTCCGAAGCGGTTTCGCCTATCCAGAATAAAGTCGGGCAATTTTTGTCGAGTTCCTTAATCCGCAATATCGTCGGCCAGGTCAAATCTTCAATTGATATGCGCGAGATTATGGACGAAGGAAAAATTCTAATAATGAATTTAAGCAAGGGCCGGATCGGGGAAGATAATTCTTCTTTACTTGGCTCAATGATGATTACTAAAATCCAGCTGGCAGCGATGAGCCGGGTTAATATTCCGGAGAACCAAAGAAAAGATTGCTACCTTTACATTGATGAATTCCAGAATTTTACCACTGATAGTTTTGCCAATATTTTATCAGAAGCCAGAAAATACCGCCTTGATTTAATTATGGCTAACCAGTATATTGAACAGCTGGGAGACGTGGTTAAGGCGGCGGTTTTCGGCAATATCGGCACTTTGATAGTTTTTCGCGTCGGGGCGACTGACGCCGAGGAGCTAGTTAAGGAATTTACTCCCACTTTTATTGAGGAGGATTTAGTCAGCCTGCCGAAATATGAAATGTATTTAAAGTTGATGATTGACGGCATTGCTTCCGATCCATTCTCCGCCCGGGGCTTGGCGCCGCTGCCGGTCGAAGAAAAAACCGACAATGTGGAGAAAGTTATAAGAGTTACGCGGGAGAGGTATGCGAAGGAAAGAAAAGTTGTTGAAGATAAAATTATGCGCTGGCATGAAAACGACGGGGGAGAGGACGAAAAAGAAAAAATCATCCAAAATAGAATCGATAGGCCGGCTCCGGCAAGAAGACCGGTGGAGAGAGCGGTGGCGGAAGTAAGAATAAACCCCGTTAGAAATTCCGGCGAGACCTTAAAAAGAGAGGAAAACCGCCAACTTAGCCATCGCCAGAGCGGGGCAGGCGGGGGAGGCAAAAAAGAAGATGATAAGGATTATGGATTTAGCGTTGTCTGTTCCCGTTGCGGAAAAAAAACAATGATTTCTTTTAAGCCGGACGGCATTCGCCCGGTCTACTGCAAAGAATGCCTATCGGCTTTGCGCGAGGAAAAACGGCAGGAAGTGGAGTTAAGGAAAAAAAGCAAGCAGGAGGAATTAAAAAGAATAGAAGAGGAAGATTCAAAAAAAGATTCGGGAGAGGAATTATCATTGGAAGAAATAAGGAAAATTAGGCCGGTTGATTTTAAAGACGGGAAAAGGAATGAATTTAAAAATAATTATGGCGGAAAAAGTAAGGAGCGGAATATAAGCGAGGGTGAAGAAATTAGTTTTAATAAGGAATAGGATTATGGATTATTTAAAAGTGGGTAAGGCTGTTGAACTTACCGGGCAGGACAGAAGGCTGTATCGTCTTTTGGAAATTCTGCCTGGTTTTTTGTCCTGGGGAACTTTGCTTATTCTTTTAGTCGGTTCATACTTCCGGCCGGTTTGGGTAGCTTATTTTTTAATTGCCTTTGATGTTTACTGGCTTCTTTTAGTTGTATATCTTGGCTTATACCTGCTGGTTTCCTTCCGAAAATTAAAAGAGAATATAAAAATAGACTGGCATAAAAAATGCGAAGAGCTGGCCGTTTCTCCTTTTTGCTATCTTGACCCCGATATTCCGCGCGCTAAAAGGAAAGAATCAGAGAGCGGTTGTCTGGCGAAGGCGGGAATTTCTTGGCCGGACATAATCCACCTGATAATTTTTCCAACCTATAACGAAAGTCTGGAGGTTATAAGGCCAAGTTTTGAAGGCTTAATTAATGATGGTTATCCGCCGGAAAAGATGATAGTCGTTTTAGCGATTGAGGGCCGGGCTGGTGTTGCGGCGCGGGAAAGGGCGGAAGTAATTAAGCGGGAATTCGGGCATAAATTTAGGAGTTTTTTAATTACCGTCCATCCGGATATTGCCGGGGAATTAAAGGGCAAGGGCGCCAATCAGGCCTGGGCGGCCCAACGGGTAAAAGAGGAAATTGTTGACAAAGAGAAACTTAATTACGATAAAATATTAGTGAGCGTTTTTGACATCGACACCGTGGTTAAACCCGGTTATTTTTTCTGTCTCACCTTTAAATTTTTAACTGTTTCCGCTCCGTACAGGGCTAGTTACCAGCCGGTGCCGGTTTATCATAACAATATCTGGCAGTCCTCGTTTTTCGCCCGGGTGGCCGCTTCTTCCAATACTTTCTGGCAGATGATGCAACAGATGCGCCAGGAAAAATTAGCCACCTACTCTTCCCATTCCATGACCTGGCGGGCTCTGGTTGATATAGGTTTCTGGTCGACCAATATGGTGAGCGAAGATTCTCGGATTTTTTGGCATTGTCTCCTCTACTATAAGGGCGATTACCGGGTTGAGTCGCTTCATTTTCCGGTTTCTATGGACGTGACGATGGATGAAACCATGGGTCAGACCGCCAAGAGTCTTTATAAGCAGCAGCGGCGCTGGGGCTGGGGAGTGGAAAATATCCCTTATTTAATTTTTAACGCCATAAAGAAACGAAGGGAGTTGCCAAAAAGAAAAATAGCCAGCCGGATTCTAGTCCAGATTTACGGATTCCATTCCTGGGCCACTAACGCTTTGATTATCGGGATAATCGGCTGGATGCCGATGATTCTGGGCGGAGACCGTTTTAACGCCACGGTCCTTTCTTCCAACCTGCCATTGATTACCCGGACTCTGATGACTTTTGCCATGGCTGGTTTGGTGGTATCAGCTATTATTTCCACTTCGCTTCTGCCGCCGCGGCCTTCTCGATACGGCTGGCATAAAAATATTATAATGGTCCTGCAGTGGCTGGTTCTTCCCTTTAGTATAATTATCTTTGGCGCTATTCCAGGATTAGAAGCGCAGACTCGGCTGATGTTAGGCAAGTACATGGGATTTTTTGTGACGCCTAAAAGCCGAGGGGGCGAGTAGCTGTTAGGTTTTAGATATTGGGTGTTGGATATTAGATATTAGGAGATATTAGAATACGCATTATATGCGTATTTTTTTTATACTATAATTTTGTTTAATTTTAGCGAAATATAGCTATTTCTTGCTTAAAATACTTGACAAGTTTTTTAAAGTATGGTATACTTTTAAGTTAAATATTTTTACGCTAAATAAAGGTTTTACCTTTGATAGTTGTAGAAATATTTATTAAGGAGGCATACCCTCTTTAAAGTTTATATTTACCTTCGCCGCTATTGGCTTATGCCAAAAGCGGCGGGATATAAATATAAATCTAAAAATAAAGATCCGTTTCCAGCATTAAGCAAGGTATTGGGAACGGATTTTTTATTTGTGGAATTTCTTGTTATAATGGTAAATATCCAGAAAACTAAAAGCTAATAACTAAAAGCTAAAACCATGCCTGATTTTCATAGTTTATCAATTGAATCCTGCCTTAGAGAGCTAAAAACCTCGGCCAGCGGCCTGGGGAGCGAGGAAGCGGCCAGACGGCTAAAAAAATACGGGCCGAATAAACTGGAAGAGGAAAAACCCTTAGGCCGGATGACTATTTTTATTTCCCAGTTTAAGAGCCCCTTGATTTATGTTTTATTAGCGGCGGCCATTATTTCTTTCTTTCTCTCTGAATATGTGGATGCGGGCGTGATTATGGGTGCGGTTGTGCTTAACACCATTATTGGTTTCTTCCAGGAAAACAAAGCTAATCGGGCCTTAAGCCAATTAAGAAAAATGGTGGAGCACAAAGCTTTGGTTTTGCGGGACGGCCGGGAAACTATAGTTGACAGCAGCCAATTAACCATCGGCGACATTATAATTTTACAGACAGGCAACCGGGTATTGGCTGATGGCCGGGTGATTGAAGCCAATAATTTGCAGGTCAATGAAGCTAATTTAACCGGGGAATCAATCCCTTCTTCTAAATCCTTGGACAAACTGGCAAAAGGCGCGGCCTTGGCCGACCAGGAGAACATAGTTTTTGGGAGTACAATTATTGTCCGTGGTAGTGGAAAAGCCGTAGTAACTGCTGTCGGCGCTAAAAGCGAGATAGGCAAAATTGCCAACCTGGTAAAAACTACGCCGGAAGAAAAGACCCCTTTACAGTTACGCTTGTTGCGCCTATCTAAATTTTTAGGCTTGGCTGTAGTTCTTATTTGTCTCTTGGTTATAGGTATCGGCGTTTGGCAGGGCCGGGATTTTTTTGAGATGTTTATGGTGGCCGTAGCGATCGCGGTAGCGGCCATTCCGGAAGGTTTAGCCATAGCTGTGACCGTGATCTTGGTTCTGGGCATGCAAAGGATTTTAAAGCAGAAGGCCTTGACCAGAAAATTAGTGGCCGCGGAAACTTTGGGCTCAACCACTGTAATTTGCACGGATAAAACCGGCACTTTAACCGAAGGCAAAATGCAGGTATCTGATATTATTATTGGCGAAAGAGAATTTGAGTTAAAAACGATGGGCGGAAGGCAGGATAGCCAGGAAGCTAAAATTGTCAGTTTGGCTCTGCAGATCGGCATGATGTGCAACGATGCCATTATAGAAATTCCAAAAGATAAATTAGCCGAAGAAAGAATTATCGGCGCGCCGACTGAAGTCGCTTTGCTCTCGGCCGCCAGGCAATCCGGGCTGGACCGGAATAAGCTTTTAAAAATTGAACCAAAAATTGGTGAATTGCCTTTTTCGAGCGAAAGAAAGTTTATGATTACTTTGCATAAAGGCGAAGACGGAAATTATATCCTTTATGAAAAGGGCGCGCCGGAAAAATTATTGGAAAAATCAGAAGAATTTTACCACCAGGGCCAACTGCATAAACTGACAAAAGAGGAGAAAGGAAAACTGACGCGGGTTTATGAAAAACTCACTTCTTCCGGTCTGCGAGTCCTTGGCGTGGCTACCCGTGATTTAGTCGATTTAGACGGAGAGGTAAATAAAGAGGAAAAAAATTGGTCGGGGCTTGACCGGAATTTAACTTTTGTCGGTTTTATTGCTTTAAAGGATCCTTTGCGGCCGGAAGCCAAGGAAACTATAAAAATCTGCCGCCAGGCCGGAATCAGGCCGATTATCATTACCGGCGACCACGCTTTAACGGCCAGAGCGATTGCCGAAGAAGTTGGCATAAAGGTAAAAGCCGAAGATATTATTACCGGCGAGACTTTGGAAAAGATGGATGATAAGAAACTTGAGGAGCTGGTAAAAAGAATTGATATTTACGCCCGGGTAAGCCCGCATCATAAATTAAGGATTGTTAAAGCCCTGCAGGCCCGGGGAGAAGTAGTGGCTATGACCGGAGACGGAATTAATGATTCGCCGGCCCTGAAGGCAGCGGATATCGGAGTCGCGCTTGGCACCGGCACGGATATTGCCAAGGAAACTTCGGATATAGTGCTTTTAGATAATAATTTTAAAACCATAGTCGCGGCGGTGCTGGAGGGAAGAATTATATTCTCCAATATCCGCAAGGTGATTACTTATTTAATTTCTGACAGTTTTTGCGAAGTAATTTTAATTGTCGGTTCCATAATGGCTGGCGCGCCCTTGGCGATTTTGCCCGTTCAAATTTTATGGATTAACATTGTCAACGACGGCCTGCCGAATTTTTCTTTAGCTTTTGAGAAAGGCGATAAAGGCATGATGGAAGAGAAGCCGGTAAAAAAAAAGGAGCCGATTATAAATAAAGAAATGAAAATAATTATTTTTGCCGCCGGCTTAATTCGCGACCTTTTTATTTTAGCAATTTTTTATTATTTATTAAGGCATAGTTTTGATGTTGATTATATCAGAACGATTGTCTTTGCGGCGGTCGGCGTTGATTCTTTAATGTATATTTTTAGCCTGCGGAGTTTTTCTCGGCCGATTTGGCGCCTCAATCCTTTTTCCAATCTTTATTTAATCGGAGCGGTTGTCTTTAGCTTATTTTTATTGCTGTTAGCGATTTATTGGCCGCCCTTACAAATGGTTTTATCAACCGTGCCCCTGAGTTTAAATAGCTGGCTCCTAGTTACTTCTACCGGCTTTTTGTCTATAATTATGATTGAAATGATAAAGCGTTATTTTATCGGAAAAATGGCCAGACAAGGGGTTTAGCTTAATTTTTATCCCGCCATCCCGCCGAGGCGGGACGGTGATATTTTTTTGCTTAAAATTGTGCTATGATAGATAAAAGAGGAAATTTTTTTACTAAAATCATATATAGCCAGAAATTTTTGGCTTTAATCGGTTTGGGCTTAGTCGTCCTCATAAGTTTTCCTTTGGCGAAAAATGTCAGCAAGCGTTATTATTTAAGCAGGGAAATAAAAGAGCTGGATAAAGAGATCGCGGAATTTGAATCAAAAAATAAAGACTTAAAGCAGCTTATTACCTATTTGGAATCAGAACAATTCGTTGAGGAAAAGGCCCGTTTAAATCTGGGGTTGAAAAAAGAAGGGGAGAAAGTAGTAGAGATAAAAGATGATGTTTTCGCCACTACCACCGTCAGTCTTGGAGGAGAAAATCGGGACGGCCCGGGAACCTCTTTTAATCTGCGCCGGTGGTGGAATTATTTTTTCGACACGCCGTCGCGGTAACCTCCGGGATTAGTATGCGGGAAGGATAGCGGTTAGAGGTAGAAAGCATTGATGATGGAAATTAGTACCGCTTTGGTCGCACGCCGCCATAGCTTTAGCGACGGAGCGCGTGCGAGACGAAGCGACATAAAACTTAAAGTTTTAAAATAAGTTTCCATACTTGGCACGGGAGCGTACCTAATTCTTGACAAAAATTTGCAATAGGTCAAATGGCCTTATAATTTTTTAAGATATGTCCAACAAAAGCCTGGACGGCATAAAAAAACTAAGCGGAGAAGAGCTCACTAAAGCGAGAAAAATAGTGCTTGATTCTATTGGCGAGACGGATAAGAAAGAAGAAAGAAAAACCCCTCGATCCCTCATCCCGCCGTTGCGGGATCGGGACAGGCAAGTTCCCCTCAATGAAGTTCGGGGCAGGCAGGGTGGAGAGAAAAGTTTTTCCTTGCCTGGCCGGAAAATGCTTGACGGGATTTCTTCCGGCCCGGTTAAGCCAGTCAGCAAAAAATTTGCCATTACTAAAGAAGAGGCGCTAAAAGGGAGAGAAGGTTTGGGCAAAGGTTTGGGCAAAGAATTTCAGGAGAAAGAAAAAGAAGCGCCGGTTATTTCCGCCCCGACCCGCCCCGTTGTTTTTAAGAGGTCGCTGGCTAACGGAATTGCCCAGATAGAGAAAGCGGTTGGGGGAGAAGTTGGGGCCAAGAAGCATCTGCCCGCCATGCATATACGGGCGTTGCAGGCGGGAGTTAGTAAGAAAATTAGAAGTTGGTCTCTGCCTGGCGGACCGGCTGGCGTTTTTAGCAATAAGCAAAAGAGCAAGGCGGAGGAGATAAAAAAGAAAGAGCTGGAAGAGCAAAAAAAGGAAGAAACTGGCCAGAAAGAAGCAGAGGCAAAAGCAAGGGTGGAAAAAGAGAAGGAAAAAATTAGAATTAAAGAGCGGGAGGAGAAAATCGGGCAGGAGAGAAAGAAACAAAGAGAGCAGGCCAGGGAGAGATGGTTTCTTGAAATGAAAAGAAAATTATTAGGGCTTCTCAGCGGTTTCGGAAAAAGTTTCCGGTTGGCCGGAAAAATTATGGCTTTTTCCGCTTTATTTTTAGTTGTTGCAGCGGTTTTATTTTATCTTATTTTCGCCCTTCTTCTGTTGAAATTCAATTTAGATAATAAAATAAGCCGCCAGATAGCAAGTTTTATGCCGGTGCCGGCTGTTATCACGAAAATTGGTTTTATTGGATATTATAATTACCAAAATATAATGGGCGAATTGGGAAAAGAACTAAATAATCGCCAAGAACTGGAGCAAACCGCCAGAGCGGTATTTATAGAAAAAATTTCTTTAACCAAACTGGCGAGGAAGTATAATGTCAGTCTTTCCGGCAGGCAGCAAGGGGAGGCAGAGAAAGAAATAAATGTGCGGTTGGCCGCTGACAAAGAAGCGAATGAGGTTTCTTATAGCCGGATAAATAAAATAAAGGAGCTTGTAAAGGCACCCCAGGCCGGCGAAAGTTTTGAAAAAATAGGAGCCAAGTATGGTGATGAGCAAGGGTATGTTGGAGGAGATAATGAGTTTTTGCAACTCAAGGAAGGGGTAAGGCGACTGGAACCCGGGCAGATAAGCGATATTATAATTACTGACAGAGGCTATTATGTCGTGGAAAAGGAAAACGAAAAATTTAAATATATTTTTGTAAAGTCCGCGACTTTGGACGGATATTTGAGCAAGATGTTAAATGAATTAAAGGTTTGGGTTTTGGCTAAATAAAATAACAAAATAACAAAATAATATAAAAATAAAATAAAGATGGCTGAAAAATATATCAGCCATCTTTATTTGTTTGAGCCGATGGCCGGGATTGAACCCCGCACCGAAACAAGTTTGGTGCGGGGCAGGCCGGCGACCTTAATTTGAGCCGAGAGTGGGATTTGGACCCACGACCTACGCGTTACGAATGCGTTGCTCTACCACTGAGCTATCTCGGCTTAATATAATTAGACTATATCCAGACGGGGGATTATGTCAATCGGGGGCTCTTCATAGGGGTGGGCTTTTTTGATGGCGGCCACTACTTTTTTAACTAAATCTTTATGGCAAATTGTGGTAATTATTTCTTCTTCCACTTCTTCTAATTTCCCGGTTCGGCCAATCGCCGGATGCGAGCCGGCTTGGGGAATAAAACGGCCAACGGCCGGGTATGAGCCGCTGCAATATTTATATTTGCCCTGTTGCCCGGCGCCGGCCCTGCCTAGGGCCTCCCGGATTTTATCGGCTGACTGGTGTGGCACCGCCACCACAATTTTTACGTAGTTTGATTCTTTTAGCATATTAATTACTCTTAATAATGTTTGGTAACATTTTTATTTTATCCTCCTTAATTCTAGCAAAAATAATGAAGGCAATAATAAAGAAAGGCAGCAGGGCGGCTACGGCTAATCTCTGGTTGCCGGTCGCTACAGAAATTGCTCCGAACAGAATCGGGCCCGTGGTTGCCGCAACTTTACTCGCAAACCCGTTAAAGCCGAAGAACTCAAACCTCTTGTCGTCCGGAACTAGTTGGGAAAGCCACGAACGGGCTATTGCCTGACCGGCCCCCATAACCAAACCCGTGAATAGCGCGATGACATAAAACATCGTCCTCGTAGTTGCCACTGACATTAGCACGACTATAACCGCCCAAATTCCAATAGTTGTGAGGAGTATTTTTTTCGGGCCCCATTTGTCGCTGAAGAAGCCGAAAATTACGGCGGCCGGGAATCCTACTATCTGCACAAGCAGGAGCAGCGGCATAAGCTCTTTAAATTCCATACTAAACGTTGTCCGGGCATAAATAGGTACGAAAGCGAAAAGCGTGACTAAGGCATCGTTCATAAAATAAAAACCCAAGAGAAACCAGGCTATCTTCTTATGCGATTTTAGGTTTTTGATAGTGCTGACAATTCTTTTGAAACTAAGTTTCGCTAATTGGGTAAATGGTTCGGTAACCTTACTCCCAGAATGTTCTTTAATGAAAATGAACGAGGGGATAGAGAAGAGAAGAAAGAATAGAGCGGTTAGGGGGAAAGTTAATTTATAAAGCGATTCCAGATCGCCAGCATACCCGTTTTCGTAAAGTGGCTTCAGCGCCAGCATTGCGATCACCCCGCCAATATAACCAAACCCCCAAGCCAAGCCAGAAATTCTACCAACAGTTTTTTTAGTGGAGACTCGGGCAAGAAAAGAGTCATAAAGCGTTTGAGCTAGTTCAAAACAAATATTCGCGATAATAAAAATCAGCGAAGTAAAAAGCAGTTTTCCGGAACCGGCAAAATAAAGAAAGGCAGTCCCCGTTATAGCTAGAACGGTAAAAACAATAAACTTAATTTTTTTTCTAGCATCATAGTCAGCCATCGCTCCCACAATTGGCGACAGCATGGCCCCGGCGAGGATTGAGACGCTCACCACTAATCCCCAATAAAAATCTCCTCGTGCGGTCCCGGCGACGACCTCTTTAAAGTAAATAGGGAAAACAAAACTTATAATCAGCAGAGCATAAGAGGAGTTGGCAAAGTCAAAGAATGCCCAGGATATAGCATCTTTTTTGTCAGCGTCTTTAAAAAATTTATCTAAAATTTTCATAACTTTGCTAGTTTCGTCGTTCGTAGCTTTAGGGAAAGACGGAGCGGGTAACGGGAATCGGACCCGTGCCTCAACCTTGGGAAGGTCGCGTACTACCATTATACTATACCCGCATATTGTAAATTTTATAAGTAGGGAAGGTCGCGGACTCGCCTCATCGGCGAGCCGCCGGAGAGGCGGCTACCATTATACTATACCCGCGTGAGATTTCAGATTTCAGATTGCCGATTTTCTCATAGTCTTTGGAAAACCGCCATATGTGCGTACATTACCTTAGTTTTTTGACAAAAATAATTTTTTATGTTAAAATGAAGAAACACGGGTAAAATAGACACCTTTTTAAGGAGGGGATAGATGGACCTTATTGCAATTCTTATGATTTTGGCTGGAGTTGGTTTTGTTTGCGGGGCCTATATCTTCGCAAGCACTTACCGTGCAGTTAGTAAGATAGAAATAATAGCAACAAGCAGAGAAGAAGAAAGAGATAATCAGAGAGTACTTAAGAGATATAAAGTATCATTAATTATTATGCTTCTTTGCTTTATTATTTTTCTTTTTTTCTCGATTATCAAATGGCTGTAGCAGCATTCATTATGAATACGCTCTTTATTCAACCGTCGTAATGGCATACGGCGGTTTTTTTATTTGGAAATAGCCGTAAGGGCATTACAGGATATTAATAGTAAAGGAGTTAAACTGTATTTTTGCCTAA
>JBAZPX010000016.1:0-21983 GCA_041645555.1 Patescibacteria group bacterium | reverse complement strand
CGCAATCCCTTGTTTGATACTGTCACCCCGTCAGATGAAATGTAGATTATTACTCCACCTGATAATTGGGTGATTCTTTCATAATGGCCACATCATGGACATGGCCCTCTCTGGTCCCTGCCAGTGTAATCCTGACGAACTCGGAAGCGCTTCGGAGCGTTTCTATATCCCCACACCCCAGATAGCCCATACCCGCCCTTAGCCCGCCTACGAGCTGGAATATAACTTTTTCCAAAGGACCGCGATAAGGCACGCGCCCCACAATTCCCTGAGGTACAAATTCTTCCGGATTTTCTACCCCTCCCTGAAAATACCGGTCGCCACTCCCTTTTTTCATGGCTTCTTCCGAACCCATACCTCTGTACACCTTATAGGTTTTCCCCTGAATGATTATGCTTTCACCCGGGCTTTCTTCGGTCCCGGCGAAAAGGCTGCCGATCATGACGGAATCCGCGCCGCCAGCTATAGCCTTGGTTATGTCCCCGGAATACCTTATCCCGCCGTCCGCGATAACCGGAATTCCGTGTTTCATAGCTTCGGCAACGCAATCCATAATGGCAGTTAACTGTGGTACGCCGGCCCCTGTCACTACTCGCGTAGTGCAGATTGACCCCGGGCCCACACCGACTTTGACGGCATCAACACCGACGTCAACAAGGGCTTTGACTCCTGCGGCCGTGGCCACATTTCCGGCAATCAGTTCAAGACCGGGAAATTTCGCCCTTATAGCCCTGGCTGTGTCCATGACTTTTTTTGAATGACCGTGGGCGGTGTCAATCACCACAACATCAACTCCGGCCTCAATAAGGGCTGCGACTCTCTCCTCTGTGTCAGGCCCGACACCGATAGCGGCTCCTACCCTTAACCGACCCAACTCGTCTTTGCAGGCGTGAGGAAACTGCCTTATCTTCTCGATGTCTTTGATGGTGATAAGTCCCTGCAATTTGCCGTCCTCGTCTACCACCAAAAGCTTTTCTATCCGGTGCCTGTGCAGTAAAGCTTTGGACTCGTCGAGGGTAATGCCCGCTCTGGCCGTGACTAAATCATCTTTGGTCATCAGCTCGCTGACCAGTTTGGTTAAGTCGGTTTCGAATCTCAGATCGCGGTTGGTAATAATACCCACCAACTTTCCGCCATTTACCACCGGGACACCAGAAATTTCAAACCTCTTCATGATGTCAAGAACCTCGCTGATTCTGCGATCAGGTTCTATGGTGATGGGGTTAACAATCATGCCGCTTTCTGATTTCTTTACTTTCTTCACTTCCAGAGCTTGGAGTTCAATGACCATATTTTTGTGGATAAACCCCAATCCGCCCAGCCGAGCAAGGACAATAGCCGTCTTTGCTTCCGTTACCGTGTCCATGGCCGCGCTGACGACAGGAATGTTCAGGCTTATGTTTCGCGATAATCTGGTTCTCACATCCACTTCGTTGGGCAAAACTCCAGAAAACGCCGGCACTAAAGAAACATCGTCGAAAGTGAGACCAAGCTCCTCTCTGATTCTCTTCATAGCTTCCCTCCAGTTTTTATCATTCAGTTTGAGTTTGTTGTCGAAAGAACGTTTTTTGTATTAAATTAATCTAACACATTTTTTAAAAAAAATCAAGCAGCGACTATGCTACTTGTTAATTGTCAACTGTTATCTGCCTGCCGGTAGGCAGGACTGTTACTTGTTACCAAAATACCACCCCAGCACTTCCCGGGTAATCGGCACGGCCACGTCGCTGCCCTCTCCGCCTTGCTCAACTAAAACCGTAATAACAATTTCCGGCTTTTCATAAGGGGCAAACCCGGTAAACCAAGCATGAGTTTTTTCTTTCGTTGACCATTGGGCGCTGCCGGTTTTGCCGGCCATGGTCACGGGCAAAGACCCTAAGCTGGCCGCGCTGCCGGAAGTTACCGTCTCGCGCATACCCTGGCGCACAACTTCAATATTGTAAGGGTCAATAAAATTACTTCTTACAGGCGCGGTTTCAACGTCTCTCACTAATTTATCGTCGCTGGTAAGGACTTCTTTTACAAGATGCGGACGATAAAGATTGCCGCCGTTGGCAAAAACCGAAGTGTAATTGGCGACCTGCAACGGGGTGACTAAGAGATCGCCCTGCCCGATGGCCAGATGATAAGTGTCGCCGATATACCACTGCTCGCCTTTGGTTTTTTCTTTCCATTCTTCCGTGGGCAAAAATCCGGACGCTTCCCCGGCCAAATCAACTCCGGTCTGGGCGCCTAAACCAAACTGCTTAGCATAATTAACTATCCTTTCCACGCCTAAACCAAAAAAATCTTCAAAACCTCCGCCGATATAATAAAAAAAAGTATTGACTGACTGAGCCAGGGCTTTGCGCACGTCAGTTAAGCCGTGCCCGCCGGCTTTCCAGTCCGGGAAAAACCACTGGCCGATTCTTATTCCGCCGACGCTTAAAAAGCTGGTGTGCTCGTTTATAATTTTTTCCTGTAAAGCCGCCGCGGCAATCACCGGCTTTATGGTTGACCCTGAAGGATATTCGCCGCTGATAACGCGGTCAAACAACGGGTTATCGGGCGAATTAAGAAGGGCCTCATATTCTTCGGGAGAAATCCCTTTGGCGAATTTATTGCTGTCATAAACGGGAAAACTGGCTAAAGCCAGGATCTCCCCGTTATTGGGGTCCATAATCACGGCGGCCGCTTTGTTAAGATTTAATTTTTTAAGATAAGCCGCCATAACTTCCTCTAATTTTTTCTGCAGTCCCAAATTTAAAGATAAAACCAGGTTATGCCCGTCATTCGTTTTTGACTGGCTGATAATTTTTTTCTCCTTGCCCAAAGCGTCAACTTCAATATATTTTTTCCCGCTTTCTCCTTTTAATTCGTTCTCCCAAAAATATTCAATTCCGGTTTTGCCGATATAATCAATCGGCAAATATTCATCCCCTGATTTTTCCAGTTCCTTTTCATTGATTTTGCCGGTATAGCCCAAAACATGAGACAAGGAAGAAGCGGATAAGTCATATTCCCGCCGGGTTTTATCAGTTAAAAATACGCCAGGCAGATTGGCGGATTTTAAATAAAGAAGCATAGCTTTTTCATAAGGGATATTATCAGCGATAAACAGCGGCTGATAAGAGTCAAGCGTGCCAATTTTAATTTTTGCCAGTTTGTTTTTTATTTCCTCGGCCGGCAGGTCGGATAAAATTCCGCTTATCTCTTCGATAATTTTATTTTTGTCTCCTTCGTTTTTGGGCAGGTCAATCGGCATGAGATAAAGCAAAGAATTGGCGACGTTCCTCACTAAAGGATTTAGGTTCCGGTCATAAATTATTCCCCGTTTCGGCTCAAGCCTTTCAATGCGGATGCGGTTGCCTTCGGCCAAAGAATAATAATAATCGCCTTTGACAATCTGCAGCCAGGCCGACCGGCCGACTAAAATCGCCAAAGCCAGAATAATAAAAACGCCTATCGGCCTTAATTTGGAAAAATCAAAAGTCCGGCCGACGGTTTCTTTGTCCCCGCCGCCCGGAGTAAAAGAATCTTCGGTCCAGCCCAGGCGGTAGGAAAAACCCCTTACCTGCCCGAACCTCCCTGATTTTATTACAAACGGGTCATTTTTCTCTGTTTTTTTCTTCAATTTCACCCCGTTAAAAATCTTTTTATTTTCTTTCTCCATAATAATACTTTTTCATTCTCTAGATATCCCCCCCGTTAAAAATTTCGTTATTCTTTCTGGCTAACCAAATTCTAGCCCTGTTAGAAATATTATCACTATTTTTAGCCAAATTTCTAACGGGGTTCATATTATTTAAATTAAATAATTACATATATAAATTTTCCGGATTATTTCTATCTAATGACCATTTTAACGGATTATTAGCAATGTATTCACGGATTTTATTTAACGATTTTTCATTACGTATTATATGATCATAAAATCTGGATTGCCAGGCAAAATTAACATTGGGTAATAATTTTTTTATTTCAAACGAACATCGCCCCTTGTACCAACGAATTATTTCGCCTAACGATTCTTTACCCATCGGATTATGTCTGCCGGTAATTCCCCCCGTAGAGACGCGATTAATCGCGTCTCTACCATTAACCGGACCATTCCCCATGGGAACGCGATTAATCGCGTCTCTACCGTCATTACAAATGGAAATAACGCCGTGGACATGATTCGGCATTATAATATATTCGTCTAAAATTACATTTGAAAAATATTTGGGAATTTCCAGCCAAATTTTATTAGAAATCTTGCCGATATTATTTAAAAACATTTCTTCCTTATTAATTTTGCCAAAAAATTCCTGTTTATCCTTCGTGCAAATGGTGATAAAATACATTCCGTCATCTGCATAATTCCAATCTGGGTGGCGGGTTGATTTAACGCGATAAATATTTTTATATAACGTCATGTAATTAATTATAGCCCGCTTCAGCCGGCGAGGCAAACGAAAATCGCCAGTTATGGTCCAAAGCGCTTTCTTAAAAAAATTTTCTTTTTAAAATAAATTGCGGAGAATATTTGACATTTTTCTATAAACGTAGTATTAATATAGATAGGTAAAAACCCCCGGTCCGCTTTCTCGGAAGCGGTTTTAATTTTTCACGAAAATATGGAAATAAGAAATATCGCCATTATCGCTCATGTTGACCACGGCAAAACTGCTTTAACCGACGCTTTGATGCGCCAAACCGGCATGTCAGAAGAAGGGGTAAGCATGGACAGCAACGATTTGGAAAAAGAGCGGGGCATAACAATCTATTCAAAAAACACTTCTGTTTATTTTAAAAATACTAAAATAAATATAGTGGATACTCCCGGACACGCCGACTTCGGTTCTGAAGTTGAGCGGGTTTTGCGTTCCATCGACTCCGTAATTTTGGTGGTTGACGCCCAGGAAGGGCCGATGCCCCAGACAAAATTCGTTTTGAAAAAATCTTTGGAGCTGGGCTTAAAGCCGATTGTAGTTTTAAATAAGATAGACAAACCGGCCGCGCGCCCCGAGGAAGCGCATGAAATGGTTTACGAGCTGTTTCTTGACCTTGGCGCTAACGATGAACAGCTGAATTTTTCTACTATTTACACTATTGCCCGCGAAGGCATCGCGAAGAAAAAATTGACAGACGATTCCAAGGACTTAACTCCCCTCTTAGAAACTATCCTGGAAAAAGTGCCTGTTGCCTCCAGCGAAGAAGCGGAAAATAAACCTCTGCGCTCCCAGCCTTTTAATCTCGCTTATGATAATTTTCTCGGCCGGTTAGCTATCACCAGGGTTTATGAAGGAAAAATTTCTTTCGGACAAAACGTAATTGTAAAAAACGCCAAAGGCGAAACCAGAAAAGGAAAAATAACCAAACTATTTACTTTTGAAGGCTTAACCAGAAAAGAGGTGCAAGAGGCGGCAGCCGGAGATATTGTTATGTTTGCCGGTTTGCCCGATATCTTTATCGGGGAAACGGTCTGCGAAGACGAAAGCCAGGAAGCTTTGCCGGCCATAAATATAGACGAGCCGACAATCTCGCTTAATTTTTTAGTTAACAACTCGCCCTTCGCAGGCAAAGAAGGAAAATTCGTCACTAACCGCCAGATTAAAGAAAGATTGGAAAAAGAACTTGAAGTTAATGTCGGCCTGAAAATTGATTTTTCTCCTTCCGATTATTACAAAGTTTACGGCCGGGGAGAAATGCATGTCGCTATTTTTTTGGAAAATATGCGCCGGGAAGGCTATGAGCTGCAGATTTCCCAGCCGCACGTGATTATAAAAAAAGAAAATAACGTAAAAATGGAGCCTTTTGAAGAAGCGACCGTTATTGTTCCGGAAGCCATGTCGGGAACGGTTATAGAAAAAATGTCAAAACGCCGGGGCCTTATGGTTGAGATGAAGACGGAACACGGAAATAAAAAAATAATTTTTGAGATTCCGACCCGCGGCCTCTTAGGCTATCGGAACGATTTTGTGGTTGATACCCGCGGCGAAGGCATCTTGTATGCCCGCGTTATCGGCTTTAGGCCCTATGTCGGCGAAATTGAAAAAAAGGAAGTCGGTTCCATGGTTTCCATGGCCACCGGCAAAGCCTTGGGCTTTTCCCTTTATAATCTGCAAAACCGGGGAACTCTCTATATAAAAGCCAACACCGAAGTTTACGAAGGCATGGTGGTTGGCAATGTCGCCAAAGGCAATGACTTGAGCGTCAACCCGATAAAAGGAAAGCGCCTGACCAATATGCGGGCGTCCGGAGCCGACGAGGCCATCCGCCTGACTCCGCCTCTTGAATTAGATTTAGAAAGAGGCATGAGTATAATGAATAATGACGAATACCTGGAAATTACTCCCAAGAGCATCCGCTTAAGGAAAAAATATCTGACAGATATAGAAAGGACCAGAGCAACGAGAAAAGAAGAAAAAGGAAAATAAAAACTTTACCCTGTCATTCCCGCAATACTCCTGTCATTGCGAGTCCCGCCCGCTGGCGGGACGAAGCAATCTAACGAACTAAAATTTTCGCTTAAATATCACCACTTTTGATTAATTATTTTTATTAACTTAATCGCGTTTTTTTCTTTTATACCATTCTAGTTGTTCGTGAGATTGCTTCGTCGCTTGAGCTCCTCGCAATGACAACGGGGTTTACTTTTGAACAATTTTATATTATTATAAAAATAACCGCCGTTAAGGTGGTTTTTAAATTCGGGGATCGTCTAATGGTAGGACAGCTGGTTTTGGTCCAGTCAATCGGGGTTCGAATCCCTGTCCCCGAGCACAGAAAATTTAGACCCAACTTGGGGCGAAACTTTATGAGTTTGTGGGGTGCGGCGAGAACCTCTCCCCGTAAGGCCGTTAGGACTGAATCGGCACCGAGGAGTCTTCGCCAAGTCATTCGACTTGGCGTCAGGTCGGATGACCTGACGAATCCCCCGCCTCGCTGAAGTCAATCCCGCTTAGCGGGGTTGGCGAGACAGGCTGTCCCCGAGCACAAAAATAAAAGTGCTAAGGTAAAAGCAATAATACTAAGAAAAAAATATATGCAAAACATCAAATCATCTTTGTCTTTAAAATTATTTGTGATCGGTTTTTTGATCGCGATCCTGATGATCCCGATCGGTATGATCGCTTTTTTGGCTAATGAGCGGGAAAGCCGCCAGGACGAAGCTTTCCGAGAAGTAAGCGGTAAATGGGGAAACGAGCAGACAATAACCGGTCCGATATTATCAATACCATATAAAGATAAGGTTGAACGGGCTACCGGTGAGGGAACGGTTACTGACGAGACTGTCCGCTACGCCCATTTTTTGCCCGAGGAATTGAATGTTAAGGGAATGATTAATCCGGAAAAACGCAAGCGGGGAATTTATGAGGTGGTAGTGTATAACGCGAATCTGGAAATCAGCGGCCGGTTTTTGGCTCCGGATTTTTCCAAGTGGGATATTGCGAAAGATGATATTTTGTATAAGCAAGCCTTTGTGACTTTGGGCATTCCTGATACGCGCGGCATTAAAGACAATCTTGATTTGGAATGGGGGAATAAAAAGCAGGCATTTAATCCGGGAGTAAAAACGAATGACGTGGTGGCAATGGGAATTAATGCCGATATCGATTTAAGTCAAAATAATAATGACAGCCAAAATTTTAAGATTACCCTGTCGCTTAACGGCAGCCGGGATATTTATTTCTCTCCTTTAGGGCGCAGCACCCAAGTTGAGTTAAGCTCTGCTTGGTCTGACCCGAGCTTTCAGGGCTCTTTTTTGCCGGAAAGCCATATGATCAACGAAGCCGGTTTTACGGCTGCGTGGAAAGTCTCGGAACTCAATCGCAGTTTTCCACAAAAATTCTTAGGCCATTTAGGCGCGGTTGAACCAATAATGCAGCCTGACTATAGTGAAAAGATGCCGGCTACTTCCCGGGCGGGTGCTATCAATCAAAGCGATTTCGGCGTACGCTTGTTGGTTCTAGCCGATGAATATCAGGAAACCGTCCGAGCCCTGAAATATGCGATCATGCTTTTATCCCTGACCTTTCTAGTGCTATTTTTTTACGAAGCGATGCGCGGTGTGCGCGTGCATCCTTTGCAATATATTTTGATCGGTTTAGCCCTGGCTTTATTCTATCTTTTGTTGTTATCGATTTCCGAATATCTCGGCTTTAAAATCGCGTATCTCTTGTCAGCCCTGACAATTATCGGTTTGATTACCTTGTACTCAAAATCAATCTTCAGGGCGTGGCACCCAGCCTTACTGGAGGCGCTGATTCTTGTTTTTGTTTATGGATTTATATTCGTGATATTGCAGTTGGAGGATTATTCTTTGCTGGTCGGCTCGCTTGGGTTGCTGGCGATCTTATCGCTGGTTATGCTGGTGTCGCGTAAAATTGATTGGTATAGTGTCGCACAGAAATAATAATCGGGAAGGGATATTTCTATATTAATCCTATTATTATGAATTTAAAATTTTATAATTCCAGTATTACCTTTACCAGTTAAAAAATAGGTTCGAACTTCGTCCGTCACTCGGAGCATAAAAAGAAAACGCCCTTTTGGGCGTTTTTCTTTTTGGGTTTGTGGGATGTGTATTTGACAAAATGGCAATTAGTATTAATATTAGTATATTAGTTAAATCGTGTAAGTAATTTGTTCCCTAACAATAAGGAGGACGGTATGACGAAGAACAGAGTGGCTATATGTCTGGCTGTTGCAATTGCCCTGTTCCGGGCCGGGGGCGCGATGGCGCAACAATCAGCATTGGAGAGGATCCTCAATGGAGAGGAAAAAGTTCACTATTTTTATTTCACGCTTGACCTTGGGATAAATAAAACCTCCCACAAGCTTGAAGTGAGGAAGGATTGGCGCCAGATGTTTCTCCCGCCGTCAAGCGGAATGGCACTTAGCCGCGTTGAACCAATGGCTTTAGGGTTCGGGTTAGGCTATAACAGGCGTTTGACCGGCAATAGCCAATCATGGCAAATTCGATTACCGATTTCGTATCAGGTCTTCAGTTTAAACCTCAGCAACCCTGCCCAGTTCCACTTTGCCAAAGAAGTGGTGGCTGGCACAACCTTAGACTGGTGGGACAAAGTTATGGTTAACGATCTGGTCGTGGAACATTTCACGCCCAGAGTCGGAATTGAAATCGGAAAAGGAGACTATGCGATAGGGCTTTCAGTTCAGCACTATCGGCTGATGGCGCGAGAGTACCTTGGGAAAGATCGCCCTGGCGACATAAATATTTCCAAGGTGATAGGTTCCCGGCAAATAGAAAGTGGCGTAAGCCTCCGAGCGGATTTGTCCTTTGCAAGAAGCCATTTCTATGGGGGATCTATGGGTTTCTATATGGAGTCCATGGGAGGATTCAAGACTGTCAGTTTTGGACTAACGGCAGGCGTCCAAAGATGAAGCGGGTATTACCGGCTGGAAACTGTAGTTTCCAGCCGTTTTTGTATACTTAAATTTTCTTGGGACAGGGCCGTTAGGGCCGAATTGACCTCGAGGAGTTTTTAAAAAGATCATTATTTAACTTTCAATAAACCCCTTGCTATGATAAACTTAAAATATAATAGTTAATCAAAAAGCATATGAATAAAATTTTTACTAATGAAATTTGGACAAAAAATTGGTCTGGCAATTGGGGTTTTTTATTCGGTTCTTTGTATGGTCAAATTTATAGTAACGGATTAAAAGAGCTAACAGGCGCAAATTTTAAGCATAATTTAATTGTTTTTGAGAAAAAAACCAGCGCCAATTATTTAGTCGTAAAGGAGCTCAAAGAATTTTGTTCGCATTTAATAAAATTAATAATAAATGACGAATCACTTCCGCAAAAATTATCCGATCAGGTTATTAAAAATACTGATAAAATTTTTATTCTGATGAGAAGATTGGATAAAAAAAATAAATTTACGAAATTCGATTTTGACGAATTGCAAAGATCGCGTTTTGTTATTACAACCGCGAATTTTTCTTTAAAAAAAGTCATTGATTATCTGCCGGAAAAACTTATGAATAAATATCTTGATTTATTCACCAAAGTCCGTTTATATACAGAACCTGTTTATAACGAAACGGACAGGCTTCTTAAAAAAATTTCCGAATCTGTCCTGGCGGGTAAATTGTCCTCTGAACTCATTCATGTTTTAACTGATAATGAAATGGAAGACTATTTTTTAAAAAACAGTCTTCCGACGGCGCGGGATCTTAAAAAAAGATTAACAGGATGCGCAATTCTTTATGATTCTAAGGGTTTAAGCACAATATATACCGGCTCAGAATACAAAAAGCTATTATCAGGCCTTACTGATAAAAAAAGCAACGATGAAATTAAAGGGATGGTAGCTTTTAAAGGGAAGGCTCAAGGAATAGTAAAAATTATTTTAGACCCTAAAGATAATAAAAATTTTCAGGATGGTGATATTTTAGTGGCGGGCATGACCAGGCCGGAGTACCTTTCCTTAATGAGGAGATCGGCCGCATTTATTACTGATGCCGGCGGGCTGCTTTCGCATGCTGCTATTGTGGCGCGTGAATTAAAAAAACCTTGTATTGTCGGAACCGAAATCGCCTCTAAAGTTTTAAAGGACGGGGATTTAATTGAGGTTGACGCCAATAAGGGAATAGTTAAAATCTTAAAAAGAGCCTAATATTCAAAAGACAAAATTCAGACCTAATCCCCTGCCCTTGAGCCGGATTGTAGGTTGTCCATTTATTGCCCCTAATTTATCAAAGAGGTATAATGAAGATTAGAATAAATCTTAATTTTTAGCCCATGGATAATAATACTGACGTTTGCTCTGTTTGCCATCAGGCCATTTTGGCAAACTATTATTTTTGCCCGAATTGCGGTAATAACTTAAAAGAAAAACCGATGGCGGTTTCAGCTCTTATTCAAATCGGCCTCTACGCTTTGGCTATTTTTTTGCCGCCGTTAGGTTTATGGCCGGGCATCAAATATGTAATAAAAAAAAGTCCGCAGGCAAAACGAGTAGGCGAAATAACCATAGTCCTCACTTTGATCTCAACCGTCCTGACAATTTGGTTAATCTTTTCGCTTTTTAACAATTATCTCAATCAGATGAACGGAGCGCTATATGGATTGTAAAGAGATTTTGAGACCAGGTCTTAAATTGTGAATTTATTCTATAAATAAAATTATATGAGAAAACGATTTATTATTTTTTTAACTGTAGTCGCTTTAGCGGCGTTTATCCCGGTTTATGAATCCCGGGCCGAAACCTTGGCCAGTAAATTAAAGGGTCGCATCCTTTTGCAGGTAGAATCACATGGCGAGGCCTGGTACGTCCGTTCCAAGGATTTAAAACGGTACTATATGAAGGACGGCGCGGCCGCGTATTCCATCATGCGTTTTTTCAGCCTAGGAATCACGGACGTTGATCTCGCAAAGATTCCTCAGGTGTCAAATACGACCGAAATGAAAGCAGCCTCTTCTGCTTGCGCAAACAGCTCGCTTGGCAACCGGTTTCGTGGGGAAATCCTTCTCCAAGTCCAACAACACGGGGAAGCCTGGTATGTGGACCCTGTGAAATGCCGCGCGATCTACATGAAGGACGGAGCCGTGGCGTACGAAGTAATGCGCTTCCTGGGATTGGGCATCATCACGCGCGACCTTGAAACGATCCAAGACGGCGGGACGGTTGCCGGAAGTGGCGTAAGCACAACGCCCAACATTTCCTGCGCCAGCCCTACTGACACAGGGCATATGGATATTTTCGATTCCCATGTCCACATTACGTCCAAAGTTAGCGCATCGCAGATAATTTCCGAGATGGATAAGGCGGGAGCGAGTATGGCGAATTTGTATTCAGGAACACTTGAGAACTCATCGCAATACCCCGGTAGATTCATAACATTTGTAGATACTCCCGGTGACTGGTTAGAGCAAGACCAAGCATTCACCACTTCCGCCGAGACGCAATTAAAGACAGGCAAATATTATGGCGTCGGCGAAGCCAACTTAAGGTACTATAGCGGTGATATCGTTCCGCCCCCGACTGTCTATGTTCCGGCAGACACTCCGGCTTGGCTTCAGTTGGTGGACTTATCAGCTCAATACCATGTTCCTATCTCATTTCACTTCGTGCCTAACGATACTGTCGCGAATGCCGCCTTTGAAAGAATGTTAAGCCACAATAAAAACGCAACTCTAATCTGGGCTCATCTCGGATTCAACAATATGACACTCAACAGCGCCACGCTCAATGACTATCTCCTGCGCTATCCCAATCTGTATTTTGACACAGCCGGGATTCAAAATATGCAAAACCCCCTGCCGCAATCCAACTCTAATTGGGCGCGGCTCGCAGACCAATCTAATAACGGTAAATTGAAGGAGGAGTGGAGGCAATTCTTTGAAACGTGGAACTCCCGCATCTTGTTCGGTTCAGATGCCGGAGGGGGTTCAAACGGTCTGGAGAGATGGCTCAACTATTCGGACTTTACAAGTGATGATGCCCCGGCTGACGCCGTCGGACACTGGAAATCTCTCCTTTCTTACCTGGATTCAAACTCTGCTCGCAATATCCTAAGCAGTAACTCCAGAACTCTTTTCTTAAAAGAACAGAAACCTACTTATAATTATTCGGTTGCGTCCAATGGCCAGTGTTATTCCATTTCCGTAAGTTCCGATTCTTCTGTTTCGGCTCTTGAGTTCAATCCGAGTACGCACGCCATCACCTTCACCGCTGCCGGCGAGAGCAGTACGACGGGCAAGGCCGTGATAACCATACCGACAGCGCTGGCCGGCAAAAACTTCACGGCTGCCGTGGACGGTAAAAGCGTGAACTCTCAATCAACTTCAAACTCCACCAGCGCTACCATAAATTTGGAATATGCCGGCGGCCTAAAATCAATTACTCTCAGCGCGTTATGAATTTATAATTAAATTAAAAATATGAATTCAAAAAAGAATTTAATCGTCGGTGGAATAATTATTGTTGTTTTGATCGTTGGCGCGCTTTTGTGGAGAGGTGGATTTTTAAGGCAGGGTGCCGAGATAGCGCAACAAGGAGCGGCAGTCATTAGTAATAAAATGACAGATGATATTTATGTGGAAATAACCGCGCAGATTACTTTTGCCGGCATGATGAATCCGAAAAACGCCATGGAAGCAATAACGAAAAAAAATGACGAATTACTCAATAAATACCACATAAGCGTAGTGGAGAGCGGTATGTATGTCCAAGCTCTGTATAATGATAATAGCCGTAGAGCAGAATTGGATAAAAGAGTTTCACAGCGATTATCGGAATTGCAGAAAACTGGGAAGTAATTGATAAGAAGAAATATTAACCCGAGCACAGAAAGAAAACGTCCTTTTGGGCGTTTTTCTTTTTGGGTTTGTGGGATGTGGAGACCCCCCCCTATAGGGCCATTAGGACTGAATTGGCGCCGAGCGAGCGCGAAATTAGGAAAATAAAACTATCTGATTTTATATAAACGTGAGTTGACTTATACCCCCAATAATGCTTCAATGATACCGAAGAGCTATAAATAGAGTGCATAAAAATTGCTCATCGTCGGTCTATATGCGACGTAATATAAAATATCATCTCAAATGGCTTTTTGTTGCTTAGGCAACCAATTTTTGCAAGTGGTGATGGCAGTTGTGCTCTTCGCAAAAGCAAAAGTAGAATTATTATGCACTCTTTTTGTTTATGATTATTTCAAATACACTACAGGCAAATGATGATTCATTAAAATTGAACTTTATTAATTTACGCACAAGAAGAAATTTAGCGAGCTTATTGGAAATTGAATACGGCCATCTGAACTATCTATTGTACTATAGTAAAAAACAAAAATATAAACAATTTGAAATTAATAAACGTTCTGGTGGGAAAAGAACAATATCTGCTCCAATTTTTTCAATAAAAATAATTCAAAAAAAATTGAGTCATATCCTTGGGCTAATTTTTGAGCCGAAAATTGTCGTCCATGGATTTGTTGCGGGTAGAAGTATTTTATCTAACGCAGAAAAACACGTAAAAAGAAATTTAATTTTAAACATTGATTTAAAAAATTTTTTTGACTCTATAAACTTCGGTAGGATAAGAGGATTATTTTTAGCAGCTCCCTATAACTTTAGTGATGAAGTTGCAACAACGATTGCACAAATTGCTTGTTACGATAATAAATTACCGCAGGGCTCGCCGTTATCCCCAATATTATCAAATATGATTACTAGCGGACTGGATTATAAACTTCAAAAACTAGCAAAACAATATAACTGTCTTTATACAAGGTATGCTGATGATATAACATTTTCTACAAATAAAGAGTATTTTGATAAAAATATTGTTTTAAAAAATAAAAATGATAACCATTCTTGGTTTTTGGGGAAAAAAATTGTCGAGATAATAAATAAAAATGGATTTGAAATTAATGATAAAAAAGTTAAAGTGCAACATAAAACAAAAAGACAAGAAGTCACGGGCGTAATTGTAAATGAATTTAAAAATGTAAGACGTTCTTTGGTTAGGGAAGTAAGGGGTATGTTACATGCTTGGGAAATTTATGGAATAAAAGATGCTTAAAAGGAATTTGATAAAAGATTGATGAAAAATGGCTTAAAAAGTAAAAATTTTTTGAAGGTTTTATGTGGTAAAATAGATTTTATTAAAAATGTAAAAGGAGAAAAAAATCCAATTTATAGAAAGTTAATAAATAAATATAATTCTTTGGAAAATAATAATAAAGATGAACTGCCAATAAATATTTATGAGGAAATAAAAGATTCAATTTTCATTATTAAAAGTGGTGGACGACAGGGAACTGGCTTTCTCATTAAAGATTTGGGGATAGCAACCTGTGAGCATACTATTTTTAATAATAAAGATATTGTTTATTTTAAGTGTAATAAAATACTTGACAAGACAAATGCTACTATCGTAAAAAAAGATAAAGAAAAAGACATCGCAATTTTAGACTACAAATTTAAAAACGGTGATATTTATTTCGAAATAAACAGAAAATCTTTTAACTATGGGGAGGAGGTTACAATAGCTGGTTTTCCTGCGTACAGAATCGGAGATCAGCCGAGAATAATTCCAGCAAAAATTGCCGGAAAAAGACAAGATAAGTATGGAAACACAAGATTTATAGTAGATATGGGCTTATATGCCGGTGAAAGCGGCGGAATTGTTTTGAACAAAAAAAATGAAATATCCGGCATGGTGGTAACTGGAGTTGAAAATGAAGCCCATCATTACGAAACAGCTGAGTTTGGTATTATTCCTATAAGTGAGTTGTTCAAAATCTAAATAAAAACAGCCCGAATACTCGGGACTGTTTTTATTATGTAAAAAAGTATTAAGCTTTTTTAACACGGACGGCAGCGTTTCCTTTCGGAGTCTTTTCAACGTCGAAAGTGACGGCATCCCCTTCTCTCAATTGATCGAAGCTGATACCATCTAAGCTGTTGGCGTGAAAAAATAAATCGTCACCGCCATCTTGGCTGATAAAACCAAAGTTTTTGTCAGTCAATTTTTTGATAGTTCCTTGCATGTGAATGTAAAGATAAAGCTAAATAAGTAAATACTAATGAGTAGAAATTCGACTTTAT
This sequence comes from Patescibacteria group bacterium, assembly GCA_041645555.1. GTDB lineage: Bacteria > Patescibacteriota > Patescibacteriia > Patescibacteriales > JAQTRU01 > JAQTRU01. The sequence goes on along the minus strand of JBAZPX010000016.1, from coordinate 6,433 downwards.
CTCTACGCTCTTAATATTTCACCCTTACCTAAGGGCGGATAGTAATTAAACTAACTATTTAATGTTAGCACAAAAAACTTTTTCTGTCAACACCATAAAGCCATTGACAAAAAGCTGGTTTGTATTATTCTAAACGTAAGCAGTACCTTTTTTTCACCGGGGAATGACTCACAACAAAACGAGGAGGGTTTTATGAATACGCCGAAGTTAAAGTTATTGGTAGGCGGCTGGCATCTCCTGAGACAAACCATGGCGTTCGGCAATCCCACGGCCGGCGGGTTTGAAACCATGGATGAGGCTCTGCGGGCGGTCGCTGAATTGAACGTGGAGCTCAAGGAAAAGTATGGGATCACCTTCGCGGTCTCGGGCCACCTCTTCCATGAAATACTTGTCCCGGAAGACCTGCCCGATTTCGAATTCGACCCCGGATGGAACAATCGGAGGAGCATCGGGCTTCAACGGTGGATGGATGGTGTTACGGACGGATATTACCCGCGGATTGGGCGTATCATTCCGCCCGGGTTCGGTTTTCCCGGAAGCGACAATGGCGCGTTCATCAATCCCGATCCGGATCGCCGGCAGCTCGCCCACGCCATGATGGTCCACAGTTTCATATGTTCCGATTACCTCCTTTCGCGCCCCGAGCTTGGCGAAGGCAATGTCATCTACTGGACCGGGCCGGACGGGATCAGATGGCAGCGGCTCGTCAACGGAGACGATGTGTTTCTGGGCCATGATCTCAATCCCGAGCTCGAGGAATGGCAACTGATTGTCAACGGCGTCGGCGACGCCATAAAAGCGGCTCGCGCTGCCGGATGCACCGAAACGAAACTCCTTATCGAAGGCAAATCCGGGGGCGATCCCTGCTACGTGGACGCGTTCACGGATACCTATCTGGAAATTTTCGGTATCGGGGAAATCAACCGGAGAGCGGGAGCAATCGTCGCCGAGTGGCAGGGAGAACTTTGCCACAGTCGCGGCGGCGGTCAAAGGTTCGTGGACGCGATGCAGCAAGCCATTGACGGCGGAGTTTTCGGAGGGCGGATCCATCTCAACTCCGGCGGACTGGGCGCTACGAGTTTCTCGGAGTTGCTGTCCGTGCCCGGCGGTACTCCCGCATCGCTTTTCCCGCAGTATGTCGATAACGACTTCCTGCCCGGAGAAGGCGTCAAGGAATGGGTCGATGACCAAAGTGACACCATCCGACTGGGCGCGGAGTGGTCCGCGAACATGGGTATGCCTTTCGAAGTCGAGTTTGACGCGAGATTCTCGCGTTATGCCGACACTATCGGAGCGCTCCAGAGATCGGCGGAGTGGACCATCGCCGAGTTCAATGAAGCGGCGGCCAGCTTGTAATCAAAAGTATTGATGCCCAAGCATCATAAATGCCGTAGGCAAAAAAATCCCCAGGGGAACTCATTCAGTTTCCCCCGGGTTTTCTTTTACAAAAAATGAGCTGCAAAGCTCATCTTTTTTAAGTCTCTATATAGTCCAGCCACCCGGCATGAAGCCTTGGGCTGATATTTTTTATCTCAATCTCTTAAACATTCTTCTCAACCTCCTCTTAGGAGAAGCCAAAAAATAACCGGCAACTCTTTCCAATTCGTTCTTTATATAATCTATATTGCCATAATCGGAATTATAACCGACTAATTCCATAAATCCCGCTCCCACTACCTTCCGGCCGTCAATTACCCCCGCTACCTCAAGCGGGCCTTCCCAGTAATTTATAGAGCCGAAGATTATTTCCTGATTTTTGATTAACGCGGAAACTTTAAGACTTATTTTTTTCTCCTTCAATTTAATTTCCCAAGCTAGAGGATATTTCGTTTTAGTTTTTTTGCTTTCCCAAATATTTTTGCCGGGAATTAATTCCAGGCCCTTTAAACTTTCTTGCCTGCCGTCCGAATAAACGATATCGGATAAATAACTTTTGCTTTTGCCATCGCTATACTCGCAACACATCAGTTCAACGCCGCTATCAAGCTGAATAGAAAACCAGCTCCATTTGTCTTTTGAATAGCTTACATCCGCCCATTGGTGGTCCATCCATGATTTTCCTGTTACTTTTATGATTTTATTTCCGATTTTTATCTCGCCTTCTGTTTTTAAATTGGTCAGGGAATAATAATGGCTTCCCCGGCCGCAGACTTCTATATGGCCCTCTCCGCCCTCTAATAATGGTCGTTTAGTTGAAACCATTTTTAAATCCAGGTTATCGTCTTTCAGGCGGTAGGAAAATTTTTCGGTTTCTTCCAGAGAGCGGTTTAAATACCCTTTTACCAATATCGGGCTGGTGTGATTGATAAAAAGCAGGGGCTTTTTGAAACTGTCTCTGGAGACAACGGAAATATAATCAACCACCGGATAAAACTTTTTCTTTTTTATATCGGACAAAATGGAATGGAAAAAATAAATATTTTTAAAAGGCGCCCGGCTTAAAAAAGGAATTTTTACTTTTTTAACATCGGCCTTAAAAAGGCAGTTCATAAAAGAGTACCTGTTGCCCTCTTCATCCCGAAGATTTCCGTTAAAATACCACCATTCAATTATACTGTCATGCGCCGATTCGTCTTCGGAAAATTTTATCGGATTTATTTTTTTCGCCATAAAAATTTTTAAAAAATTAAACCGCTTTTTGGCGGTTTAAAACAAGGGAATAAACAAATTTTCAGACGCCATGATTCCCTTCTTAAACCTTAGAGTATTTTCTTACCGCCATCCAGCTGGCCAAAGCGTTTATTAAAGCCACGGCCAGAAATTCCAAACCGAAAATCTTTATAAAATTGCTGTTGAAGTAAGAGATAACATTAATATCATAGCCGGTAAAAAAAGTTTCTAAATAGGGCTGTAATAAGCTTAAAAATGGATAAAAAATAAGGATAACCACGGCGGTGCCGATTAGAGTATAAATCAGGCTGGAAAGGAAAAAGGGCATATGGATAAAAGAATTTGAAGCTCCGACCAGGCGCATAATGCCAATCTCTTCGCGATGAGTGTATATCTCCACCCGGACCGCGTTGTAAACCACCAATAAAGTTATTAAAATAAAAATTAAGCTGATAATCATCCCGATTTCGTTCACCTTGCCGGTAATGCCATTAATTTTATCAAGCATCAGTTTATGGTCGGAAAAATTGCGTGATTCAATCAAGTCGCTCTTAATTTTATTTAACTCTTCTATGAGCTCTCCTGCCACTTCCGAGGCTTTAGGGGTTATAACCAGGCTGGGAGTCAAAGGGTTTTTGCCTAACTCCCGCAAAGCCTGCAGAATTTCCGGATTATCTTTATTTTTCTCCTGAAAAAATTCCAGGGCCTGCGCTTTTGAAATATAACTTACCTCTTTGACTTGGGTTAAATTGCTTACCTGACTTTTTAAGGCCATAATCTCTTCTTCGGTTGAATCGGGCTTAAGGTACAGGCTTACGTCAATCTTATCCTTAACCGCGCCAATGGCGGTGTCGCTTATGACCCGCACGGCCAGGAGTAAATTTATGGAAAACAAAGCCAAAATTAAGATGGTTATGGTAACGATTGATAACCAAATATTGCGGTAAATATCCTGGAAGCTAAATTTTATGATTCGCAAAAAAGAAAGAAAAACCATAATTGAAAATTGATAATTGATAATTGAAAATTTTATAAGATGTATTTCCCTACCTCCTGATCGCCTACTATCATGCCGCTATCTAAAGTAATAACGCGCCGTTTAAGCCTATTAACAACTTCGCGGTTGTGGGTGACTAAAACCACGGTCGTGCCGAACCGGTTTATCCGCAAAAGCAATTCAATAATTTCATTGGCATTAATAGAGTCAAGGTTGCCGGTCGGCTCGTCCGCCAGAAGAATTTTCGGCCGGTGAACCAAGGCCCGGGCAATTGCCGCCCGCTGCTGCTCTCCGCCGGAAACTTCGCGCGGATAGCGTCCCTGCTTATCTTCCAGACCGACTATTTTCATAACCTGCGGCACAATACTGCTTATCTTAGTCGGGGTATTGCCGCAAACTTCTAAAGCAAAAGAAACATTCTCCCTTAGATTTTTTTTTGGTAAGAGTTTAAAATCCTGGTAAATAACGCCAATTTGACGGCGCAACCAAGGTACTTCCCTTTGGCCGATATTGGTAATATCCCAGCCGCCGACTAAAACCCTGCCATTAGTAGCTCTCTCTTCCCCGGTTAAAATTTTCACCATCGTGGTCTTGCCGGTGCCGGACTGGCCGACAATGGAAATAAACTCGCCCGGTTTAATATGTAAATTAACGTCTCTTAGGGCATGAACGTCAGGCTGGTAAATTTTTGATATATTTAAAAGCTTTATCATAAATCTCCTACGCATTACGAATTTTTTACGAATATACGAATATTAAATAAAAATATTTAAATTAGCATTCGTACATTCGTACTGATTCGTAATTCGTAGTAAGTAATTTACAGAAACTATTTTACCCTTCTAATAATATACTTAATAAGATCGCCGGTTTCAATGAAACTCCCGTCCCTGGTATCGTTCCCAAAAGTAACCGCGATTAACCGCCGATTGCCGACTTTAGCTCTAATCATCAAACAATAGCCGGCCTCGTCCAAATATCCGGTTTTTGATCCGGCAATGGTAAAACCGTTATTCACCTCTAATAATTTATTGGTATTTTTTAAGCGATGAGCTTTTTTTGTGTTAAGGGTGGAAAATTTATACTCTTTAGTAATGCTGGCCTTCTCTATAATCGGATGAGTAAATATCTTTTTTGTTATTATAGCATAATCCAGAGCAGAACTCACGTTTTCTGGGGATAAACCGGTTGGTTCAACGAAATAAGTTGAAACCGCCCCCCAGCTGGCCACGGTTTCGTTCATTTTTTTTATAAATTCATCGCGAGCCAGACCGCTCACCCTGACTAAAGTTTCAATGGCATTATTAGCCGAACCAACCAGGGCGGAATAAACTAAATTTTCAACCGTTAAAGTATCTCCGTCTTTTAAAGTTACCTTGGCTGATTCCCATTTATTGACATATTGGTAATTAAATTCTTCATCCTGGACTTTATAGGTTACCACTTCACTCAAAGTCGGTCGGGTTTCAAGAAATACCTTTATCGCCACTAATTTTGTCAGGCTGGCCAGGGGCAGAGTGGTAGTGGCATTTTTTTCTAAAAGAATTTCTTCGCTATCTTCGTCTATAACAACGGCTGATTCAGAGGCAATAGCCAGTTCCGGCGTTGCCCCGGCTCCAGCTATGCCCAAAGTCCGGCCATAAGCGTCGGGGATAACCTTGAGCGGCTCCGCTCTTACGTTAATTACCCCTTCTCCCAAGGAAGCGATTTTAGCAAAAGCTTTTTTATCAAGGTCAACCACGCGGTCGGGGTGTAAATTCCTGTCCGGACCATAATCATTAATTTCCACGTCAACAAATTTATTATTGGCCGTATTATAAACTCTTAATTTTGAACCTTTGGGAAAATCCGGGGAAGCGGCAAAATTTCCGTTCTTATAGGCGTACCAGCTGGCCCGGCCAACAACAGGAATTTCTGGATTGGAAAAAATAGCAATTCGGGCAAAAGGCAGATGAATTAAAGACCGGACAAATTTTCCTCCCGGATAATCTACGGTTGGCAGCGGCCGCCAAGAACCAAAATTTTTATCATAAAAATAAACCTGCTTATAACCGGCTGTGGGCAATTCATAGGCAAGCTGGATATAAAACGGCTTGTTATTATCATAAGCGGCTTTATTTTTAAATTCAAACTGGTAAACTTTGCTTATTTTATCTAATTGCCAAGGCGCAGCCGTCTTTTCATTAATCTGAATAACCTCAACCCCGGTAGCTTCGGACAATATCCCGGGCGCCAAAGACAATTTTATTTCATTATCAAAAGCAGCAACTGTATAACCCTTGGCAATCGTTGGCTGGTCAAGGTTTATAGAATAATACTTTGTAAAATTGTGCATGTCCGAAGCCATTTCCCTCCCTTCGTCATCAGCAAAAACAAAACTACCAACCGATAATGTTAGTAGTATTGCCAATATGCTTATTTTCTTTAAATAATCTTTTTCCATCGGTTAAATAACGCTTATTTGACTAGTTCCCATTATAACAATATAATTATAACATAAAAAATCATTAGGCAAAAATCGACTAGTTACCGAGCATTTCTCGTCCTTAAATCTGAAATCTGAAATCCCTGCCGTCAGGCGGGTTAAATCTAAAATCAAAAATCTTTTCTCGCCTACGCGAGTCACTGCGGGCTTTGCCCGTGTGCCGTCGCTAAAGCTATGGCGACATGCGACCGTAGTCCCGAAGCCTCGGGACGAAGGCGGGTATAGTATAATGGTAGTACGCGACCTTCCCAAGGTTGAGGCACGGGTCCGATTCCCGTTACCCGCTCCGTCTTTCCCTAAAGCTACGAACGACGAAACTAGCAAAGTTATGAAAATTTTAG
>JBAZPX010000015.1:0-23358 GCA_041645555.1 Patescibacteria group bacterium | reverse complement strand
ATTCCCCGTGGCGGTACAAATAAAATAAAATGCTCTCGTTTTTCGAGGGCATTTTAATTTACTTGATTTGCTAAGGGGAATCGAACGGGCAGGAGCGAGACAAATTTCGAGTCCCGCCGAGGGCGGGACGAGAAACGCTGTCGAGCGCCGATGAATGCGACCATAGGAGCATTCAGCGCTGCCCAGGGCAACGAAGCTCGAGCGGAAGCGAGAGCAAGGCGGAATTCCCCTAGGGACTACAAAAATAAAAACGGGTTCATCCCGTTTTTTTATTTATCTAGATTTTCCACCAAAAATTATTTCTTTAAACCGTCTTTAAAAATTTATCCGTATACTGGGGCTCAGGCTTAATTGGTTTTGCTAATGGCCAAATTTGTTCAAACTGCGCTTTAATCAATTCAGCGAACTCCCGGCTGTGGATTACAAATCCGAAGCACTCATTCTTAGACGAAATAAAAGCCACTTTATCTTCATAGAGCCAATAGCTCATGCTCCAGGTCATTCCTTTTGGAGCGGTTCTTAGTTCCCGCAAAAATCCCTTACCCACGCCCATGAAAGGAAAATTTTTAAAATCAATTACCTTGTCTCGCGGCCAAATTCCGCGAATGGAAATATTCTGCCTGATGCGGCGCCGATTCAACTCTTCAATATAATCTTTACCTAAAAAATCTATCATTTCGCTTATCGGCCACATGGTTAAAGTTTTGATATTTTTATTCCACATTAAATCTTTCAAAACTTGTTTAATCCCATCCACGCCGGAGTAAAATTTTATTTTTGGCTGCAGGGCATTAACTTTCGAATTTAAATTCGGCAGCAATTCATTAATCATCTGCTCATTCTTTTTTAATTTTTCTATCTTGGCTTTCATTAAATTCTGCAAATTTTTTACGTCATCAATGCCGAATAGCTTTTTATTTTCTTCGTCTTTCTCGATTACCAAGCCGTCATTGATCAATAATTTTAAATTATCATAAACCGTCGGCCGGGCCATGCTTAAATTTTCCGCTAATTGGCGCGCGGAAGAATAGCCGGTTTCCAATAATCTGATATAAACTCTGATGGAATTATCAGAAAATCCCATTTCTTTTAATATGGTGTTGATCATAAATAATACTTTAGTATTTTACTTAGTTGTCGGTTGACGACGACAGATTTACAAAATAATTATATACCTTTACAATAAGTCTGTCAAACTTAACTTTTAATATATAAATCTATGAACCTCGTTAGATATTTAAATTCGGCGGGGGTCATGAAAAATATATGAAAATATCTAACGGGGTGAGCAAAAAGTTAATTATTGTTTTAGGCGTTTTATTGGCCGCTGCCCTATTAATAGGCGGGCTGATAATAAAGTCGTCTAAACACAAAGAAGCAACAACTGAATTAACCCCCATCCGCATCGGCTGGCAAACCGCCTGGATTCCCCAGGCCCAGTTGGCGGAAACTTTAAAACACACGGATATTTTGGAAAAGAATGGCTTAGCCGGAGATTTTAAAGGTTTTAATTATGGCGGACCGTTAATTGAAGCCGCGATCGCCGGACAAATTGATGTTTTATTCGTCGGCGACTTCCCAGCCATAAATTTACTTTCTAAAAATGACAAATTCAGTATTGTTTCCCGCTTGAAAAATTTTAGAAACGGCATTATGGTTCCGGCCAGCTCTACCCTAGAATCAATTGCCGATTTAAAAGGGAAAATAATCTCTATTCCCTTTGGCTCCTCTCCCCATGTGCAGATTATGAAGTTTATAAGGGAAAACGGGCTTGACCCGGCAAAGGATTTTCAATTAAAAAATTTGGATATTTTAGAACAAGCAAATGTCATTCAGAGGGGCACGCAAGAAAGCTGGGGCGAGATTGACGCTTTTGCCACCTGGGACCCAACCATGGCCATTTTTGAAAATAACAACAAAGCCAGACTACTAAAAGTTTTTACGCCGTCTGGAGTGGTTTTAATGTCCAATGATTTTATCAGCCAGAATGAAACGGCCGCTAAAAATTTCCTAAAATCTTTTATTGAAAATTATTTTTATTATGCTAAAAACCAGGCGGAGGCCGACCAATGGCTAAAAGAAGAAACCGGCTTTTCCCAACCGCAAGCGGTCATAGACAAGATGACTTCATTGGAAAAAAATTTACTAGCTAAAAATATCAAAGACATTGATGTGAATATTTACGATTCTAATATTGAAAATTTAAAATCAATTGCCAAGGAAGCGGAACAAGATAAATTAATCTCTCAAGCGCCGGAAATATACAAAAGAATAAATTTTCAATTGCTGGATAACGCCAAAAAAGAAGTTAATGAATCTAATTTTGATTTAAGCCAGGTAAAAATAAAATGAAGCCGATTATAACAAACCCCATTAGAAAGAGCGTCCTTTCTAATGGGGTGAAACTTTTAATACCGGTTATTTTTATCCTGTTTTGGCAGGCGTTAATGGCCGGCGACGGCCAAAATGTTCAAATTTTGCCTTCGCCAGCTAAAGTATTTTTAGCTATTATAAATCTCTTCGGGGAAGGGACGATAATAACTGATATATTAGTGAGTTTGAAGCATGTGTTCATCGGATTCTTCATAGCTTCTATGGCGGGAATTATCGCCGGAGTGGCGTTCGGCTATTCAAAAATAGTAAAAACGCTATTTATGCCATTAACGGAATTCATTCGGCCCATACCGCCGATTGCCTGGATCCCGATTTCAATCCTCTGGTTTGGCATCGGCGACAACCCGGCCTATTTTTTGGTTTCGTTGGGCGCGTTTTTCCCAATTATGACTAATGCTTATTTCGGCGTTATTTCCGTTGAGGAAAATTACAAGCGCGCGGCTTTGAGTTTAGGCGCCGGCAGAAAAGAAATCCTTCTTGATATAATTTTACCCGCCTCCTGGCCCTCAATTTTTACCGGTTTAAAAACCGGCTTGGGCATCAGCTGGTTTATGGTTATCGTAGCTGAATTAGTCGGCTCGCAATCAGGCCTGGGCTATATGATTCAGCTTAACCGCCTCCTGCTCCACACCGACAAAGTTGTCGCCGGAATGATAATAATCGGAATTTGCGGTTATCTTATGAATAAAGCCATGGAAATTCTGGAACGCAAACTCCTGCCTTGGCGCCTAATTGCTTAAACGCTTATGCCTAAAATAATATTTGATAATGTTTCTAAAGCTTTCGTAAATAACAGCGGACAGCAAATACAGGTTATTGATAAATTGTTTTTGGAAATTGAGCCGGAGAAAATTACCTGTATCCTGGGGCCGTCCGGATGCGGCAAGACTACTTTAATAAATCTTCTGGCCGGCTATATTTTCCCGGATGACGGCTATATTTTTTATGACAGCCAATACATAAACGGCCCGGGCCCGGAACGCGCCGTGGTTTTTCAGGACCAAGCGCTTTTTTTATGGAAAACCGTTAAAGAAAATATTGGATTCGGCCTGAAATGCCAAAAAATAAATGAAGCTTTGCGAGAAAAAATTATTAATGAACGCCTTGATAAATTCGGGCTTCATGGTTTTGGCGATAGCTACCCCTGCCAATTATCAGGAGGCATGAAACAAAGAGTCGGATTAGCCGGGGCCTTGGCGACCAGGCCAAAAGTATTATTAATGGACGAGCCATTCAGTTCTTTGGATGAGCAAACGCGGGAAATGCTGCAGGAAGATTTATTAAAAATTTATTATGAAGCCAGGCCGACAATTATTCTGGTTACGCATAACATAGAAGAAGCCACATTTCTGGCCGACACTATAGTAATTTTAACTAAAAGACCGGGCACAATTAAATCAATAATTAAAGTCGCCTTGCCAAACCCGCGGATAAGCGAAGTGAGAAATTCAACGGAATTCTTCCAGCTCCGCCGGCATATTTGGGAAACCATCAGGGAAGAAATAAAATAAAAATGCCCTCCTTCGAAAGCCTGCCTGTCCGGTAGGCAGGGAGGGTTAGGGAGGTTTTTAAACCCCATCATTCCCCTGATTTTTGATTTCATAATAATTCCCTCCGAAAATGGTTTAAGAATGATCAAATATTTTTTAGATTATTTCCCAAAAATCCTAAAAATCCCAACAATCTTACCTTTCCCACTTCTTGTCCGTCTTATACTAAAAAAATCTGCTGTCAAGCAAGGGTTTAATAAATGGCTTTTGGCATAAATTAGCTGAATATGCTATAATGTAAAATATAAAAATTAAGAACTTATCTGGGAAATTATCCCCAATCTTCCAGAAAGTTAACAACTAAAAATATGAGGAGGTTAACACAATCAAAGTCTGTTAATATTTTCTTGACCGCTATTTTAATACTAAATCAGGCGGTCTTTTTATTTATCCCCGTCCTGGCCGGGCAGGCCCAAACCACAACCCCTTACATAAATACGAATACGACCACCTACACTACTCCCTCTACTAATACAACAACTTATGTTCCTCCAACCACAAATACTACTACTTACATCACCCCCTCGACAAATACAACCTATGTCGCTCCCCAGACAAATACCACTACTTATACTGCCCCAACTACAAATACTACTTATACCACTCCCCAGACAAATACTACGACCAACGCCGTTCCTTCAGCCAGCGATTTAAATATTATATTTGAGGACATAATTACTGACACGACCGATACTTCTACCCATTATATTCTAACTTTAGAATTTCTCTCTCCGCCCACGAAACTCTCCGGCCAGCCTAATTTTTCCGTGAAAACAAGCGAAGAGGCGGAAGTGGTTTTTTATATTTACAAAGACGGCGTGGAAATAAATAAATTCAATGCGATTTCCAAAGGTGATAATACTTATTCTTTTACCTGGGATACGACTTCAACTTCCAACGGCCAATACACCATTAAAGCTTCAGCCAAAAAGAGCGGTTATGTAGACATGTCCAGACAAATAAGCGTGACCGTTGATAATTCCACTCCTGTTATAAATAATAGTCCTACTGATATCAAAACGTATGCAGAGATACCAAAACAAATAAATACATCCATTGATAATCCTCCCCCTACCATAGATAACAATCTTACCAATACAAAAACGACTGACTTAACCGTTTCTTATGAAATTACTTTTATGGAAGCTTACCAGCCGCCCTTTTCTGGAGAGAAAAGGATTACCGCTTCTTTAAATAAAGACATGGATGGGGTGGATTTCTCCATTAACGGCCCGCGTAATGATAAATACAGCGGCATCCGGGACAATAACCGGCAGTATTATTTTATGTGGAATACGACCAGTTTCCCGAACGGCTATTATAAAGTAACAGCCAATGCCAGAGTGGCCGGGACCATAAAAGCTTCCCGGTCTTTCAGCGTCCAGGTTGCAAATAACGGGACTTCCCCGAATAATCAGCTTCAGCCGATGCAGACATTAACTCCGGAAATGATGGAAAAACAACCGTTGCAAATGATGCCCCAGGTTCAGCCAGAGCTTTTGCCGGAATGCAAAAAAAATAATATCACTTCCATAGAAGAATGCCAAAGGTTTATGAATATCCCGCCTGATTGCCGGGAAAGAGGATTGTTGTCCCAAGAAGAGTGCCAAAAATTTAAATCGATTCCGCCCGACTGCCGAGATAAAGGATTATTGTCTATGGAAGAATGCAAAAAATATATGTCTATCCCGCCGCAATGCCGGGAAAAAGGAATTTTAGACCAGGAAGAATGTAAAAAATATTCTTATAGATTTTCCATGCCAACCGAATGCCAGAAAGCGGGAGTAACCACGCCCGAAGAATGCAACAACATAATATTTTTAAATAGTATGCCAACCGAATGCCAGAAAGCAGGAGTAAAAAGCCGGGAAGATTGCGGAAAGATAGTAAAGATACAGGTGTCTTTATCTCCGGAATGCCAAAAAGCTAAAATTACTGACCAAGCTGCCTGCGATAAATATATGGCCAAAAATTTTATGGCGTCGGAATGTAAACAGGCGGGAGTAACAACCATGGAAGAATGTGATTATATTTTACGGGGAAAAGTCAGCAACCTGAATGTCCGGGTGAAGATTGAGGTGAAAACGGAGCAGGGAACTGAAATCAGAGAAGTGGGCCTGCCGGAAGAGTGCCGGCAAGCCGGAGCGGTTTCTGCGGAAGAATGCGAAAAAATATTATTTAAAAAAAACGCCCCCAAGGAATGTATAGACGCCGGGATTAGCACTCCGGACAAATGCGAAAAATTTATGTTTGAAAAATCCGCTCCAACCGACTGCCAAGAAGCCGGAATTTCAACCATGGAAGCCTGCAAAAAATATATGTTTGAGAAATATGGCGGAGCGGAAAAAATCCCGGCTGATAAACTTCCGATAGAATGCCAAAAAGCCGGAGCCGCGAATTCCGCGGATTGCGATAAGGTAATGAGAAAAATGTATCTGCCGAAAGAATGTCAGGACCAGGGCATAACCGATGAGGGAAAATGCGACCTTTATATGCAACAAAAGAATATGCCGAAAGAATGCCAGCAGGCCGGGGCAAAAACCAGAAGCGACTGCGATAAAATAATGTTCAAAAAATACGGACCGAAAGAATGCTTAGCGGCCGGCATAGAAGATGACGTAAAATGCGAGGAATTTATGTTTAGCAAATACGCTCCGCAAGTAACCTGCCAAGGCATAGATGATTGGCAATGTAAAAATTCTATAAAGGAAAGGCATCTGGGTAATATTGTGGCTAAACAGGTCCAATATCAAGAACTGGAAGAAAAAGTGGCTTTTTTAGCCGGCGGCTCTGTCGGCCAGGAAGAACTGACGGCCAGCCTGGATGTAGCTAAAGAAATGATGCCTTTAAAAGAAGGGAAAGCCGGTTTAAAGGTTTTGGGCATGGAAGGAAAACTAACCCTGGATGACGGCGACAATTTAGTCCAAACATCGCCGATGGCTTTAATGATTGATAGCGACCAGGACGGGCTGCCCGATGATATGGAAAAAAGAATGGGCACTGACCCAAACAAAGCAGATTCGGATGGCGATGGTTATGATGACGGCGCGGAAGTGAAAAATAACTATAACCCTTCGGGAGAGGGCAATTTGGGAAACGTCCTTTCTCCGGTTGAGAAAGCGATTGTAGCTAATAAAAAATTAGGCCAGCCAAAATCTGAAGGCGAAGTTTCAGAAGATTTATCGGTTGATAGCGTTAATAACATTTCGGATGAAGAAAATACAGACAAGGGATATAGTTTAGAGGGCACGGCGGAAGCGGGCAGCGTTGTAACTCTCTATCTTTACTCCGATCTTCCCTTAGTCGCCACGGTAAAAGCCGATGAATACGGAAATTGGCAATACGATTTTACCCAGTCTTTAATCGAGGGCGAGCATGAAGTCTATGTGGCTTTAAATGATAACACCGGTAAAATTACTGCCAAAAGCAATCCTTTTAGCTTCTTTATCCAAGAAGCTAAAGCGGCTTCAGTTGGAGACTTTATTTCGGAAACAGTCGCTCCGATTACGCCAGGAAGCGAAACAGGAAGTTTGATAAAGTATTATGCTATCATAGCCGCTCTAATCATGGTTGTTGGGATTTTACTTTTTGTCATCTTCATCGTTCAGAAAAAGAAACAACTATAGAGACTATATGAATATAAAAGAATTCTTTATAAAAAACAGGGAAACTCTCCAACTAATTTATGGCGTTATTTTGATTATCTTAATTCCGCTCTTGATTTCCTTCAACACTATTTTCATTATCAATAAATATAATGAAAATCTGGATGTGGCCCTGCAACGCCAGGCTTTAATGGTCGGCCGGTCAATTTATGCCCTGATGAAAGATGATTTGGGCAGCCAAGATTTACTTCAGAAAAAAATTGACGCCCTTTTAAGTAAAAATCCGGAATTCCAGGATTTAGCGATTTTAGTCCCGGAAGGCGATAATTTTAAAGTCGCGGCCGCGGCCAAAAAAGAAGATGTCGGCCAGGTCTTGAAATTTTACTATTATAAAGTCGCCTGGATGCAGCCGGATAATGACGGCCTGGCTACTGACTCCCTTAAGCTGGCCACGACGGCTGAAGGCGAAGAATTAGTCGGAAATTTTGACCAGGAGAGCCGGTTCTGGCAGGTAGCTCTGCCTATGGAAAATGCGACCGGAGAAAAGCAAGCTTTACTCGCTATGAGGCTGTCTTCGAAAATTGTTGATGATTTAACTAATTACAACCGCAATGCTTCTATTTTCCTGCTCGTCTTAACTGTTTTAATTGTTATTCTATTTCTAACGGCCGCGGTCCGATTATGGGATTATGCCCTTCTTTACAAGAAGATAAAAGAAGTGGACCAGATGAAGGATGAATTTATTTCTATCGCTTCCCATGAACTGCGCACCCCGGTAACCGGCATCAGGGGCTATGTGTCTATGATTTTAGAAGGCACTTTCGGCAAAGTAAGCGGCAAAATGGAAGAGAGTTTAAAAATGGTGGAAGGCGCGGCTACGAGATTGGCTTCTTTAGTGGAAGACTTGTTAAATGTAAGCCGGATTGAACAAGGCCGGCTGGCCATAGAAGCTTCTCCGCAGGACGTTAACCAAATTATAAAAGACATAATGGCCGAATTATCAATTCAGGCCAAACAAAAAAATTTAGAATTAAAATATCAGCCTCATGCGGAAAAATTGCCTTTACTAAATATTGATAGTGAGCGCTTTAAGCAGGTTTTAATTAATCTAATCGGCAATAGCATTAAGTACACGGAAAAAGGCCAGGTGGAAGTAACGACGGCGGAAAAAAATAATGGCAAAACTTTGGAGATAAAAATAAAAGACACGGGCATCGGCATGTCGGCCTCGGACAGAGAGCGGCTATTCCAAAAATTCTACCGCGTGCAAACTGAAAAAACCAAGAACATTACCGGCACCGGTCTGGGCTTATGGATTACCAAACAAATTATAGAGCTGATGAAAGGCACGATTATGATTGACTCTATGGAAGGAGTCGGCACCCAAGTCAGCCTGCAATTCCCGGTGGCAAAGAAGTAAAATTATTTTTAACTTTCTCATATAATAAAACTCCCGGAACCTTAAAAATTTCGGGAGTTTCTAGTTATAAATACCATTAAGGGCAGGTATACCCAGTTGAATAGCAACAACACCCACCATTACAGCATAACCAACCTGACCCGCCGACACAACCACTATGTCCATAGCAACTAGGCTCTATATAATCTGCCTCGCACATACTATATAATTCACATTCAATGTCGCTATCTGCACATTTATAGCAAGACGGGCAACCGCCATCACCTGTCGCCTGTACCCCGCAAGCATAACTCGAACCAGTGCAATAATTTGATCGACAGCCGTTCGATGTCTCTGAACCTTGAGTGCATTCACCATCTGGGTCTTCGGAACCTGAACTAACATAGCCACAAGTCCCGGCGCCAGCGTTGGAATAACTATCACACCTCTGGCAGGTGCTGCCAGAACAAGCATTATTGCAACAAACACTATCAGCACAATAACCAGACGTACATTGTGTAGCAGAAGAACAACTCCCTCCATTTGCTAACTTATAGGTTCCAGTAATACCAAAAATAGTTATACCAAACCTAATATTACCAGCGGCCAAATCAGTATCCATATCGGAAAAATTAGCCGTATTCATATAACAATAACCATCGTTGCTTGAAGCCAAACAAGCATTGCTATCCACATATCTAGCCGTATCATCAACATAGCAATTGGTTTGGGTAGAAGTTGTAGAATCAGAACATTCGGAGCCAAAAGCATAGTAACTATTATCAGTCGGAACAAAACATTGGTTTTCTTTAGTTTCATTGCATAAATCAGTAACTAAATAACGAGCGGTGTCGTCAACATAACAATTGGTTTGGGTAGAAGTAGTAGACTCGCCGCATTCGCTGGAATATAAACGAGCACTATTATTATCAATCGCCTGGCTACCAAGATATTTTAGCCTTTCTATAATACTGCCGTCCCTGTTAGCCGTAACTAAAGATGAATTAAAATCATTATCCGCATTATTTGCGCCTAAAATATTCTGGGTAAAATCCTGGTCAAAGTCAGCCGGACTGGCCGATGGTTCAACAAAAGCGGCAATATGTAATAAATTTGGATAATCCGGATTAAATTCTGCCGAAGCAATATTGCCAGAAACTCCAAAAATAGTTACTCCATTTTTAATATTAGTAGCAACTAAGTCAGAATCCTTGGCGGAAAAATTAGCCGTGTCCATATAACAATATCCGCTATTACTTGATGCTAAACAGGCATTACTATCCACATATTTTACCGTATCATCAACATAACAATTAGTTGTGGTGGTGGTAGTGGAGTCAGAGCATTCGGTATTAAAAGTGTAATATCCATTATCAGTTGGAACAAAACATTGGTTTTCTTTAGCTTCGTTGCATAAGTCAGTAGTTAGATAGCGGACAGTATCATCTACGTAACAGTTCGTTTGGGTAGAAGTAGTTGATTCGCCGCATTCGCTGGTAAATAACCCTTTAATCAAATATTCTAATCCTTCAATAATACTCCCCGTACTGCTGGCGGTTACCAAAGACGAATCAAAATCATTATCCGCGTTGTTAGCGCCTAAAATATTCTGCAGAAAGTCCTGGTCAGAATCATTCGGCCCGGCCAGGGGCTCAACAAACGCGGCATAAACCCAAACCGTAATCACCGCGGTCAAAGTCAAAATAACCGTGGTGATTGCCCGCCAAGCCAGATTTTTCAGCTGGACTTTTAACTTATTTTTAGTATTTGTTTGATCCATAATAACTCTCTTATACTTCTATTATACCTTAAACATTAGGGGGGCAAGGATGTTGTTTAATTTCTAATTTACCCTCATCCTCAACCCTTCTCCCATCCCGCTGCGAGCCGATGGGAGAAGGGAGCTATTCTAAAACGTTTTTACCAAACCCAAAAACTTCCATTAACAACGACCGAAACATTTCAATTTAGAAAAAAGTTCTTCAACAATCTCCCCTCTCCTATCCCGACGCAGGGATGGGAGAGGGGGGGGGGAAGGGGGTGAGGGAAAATGGGTGAGAGAAAAAGGCCGGAATGACAGAAAAAAATATCCTAAAAATCCTAAAAATCCCGCCTATCTTAGCTGCCTCTTAAACCAATCTACCCAAGCGATTTGGGCCGGATTAACTTTATTAAGCATGGCCAGATAAAAACTGACCCAGGTGCCAAGCTGTAGGGCTTCAAAAGCCTGAACCAGTTTTGTCTTGCCCGTTAGGGTATAACTGGCAACTCTTATTTTACTTTTCTTGACCACCTGCTTTGTCAGGCGGCTTCTTTTTTGCACGCGCGGATGATAAAGTTTCGAATCCAGGAAGAAAAACATTAAATCCTTTTTATTGCTCGCCGGATTAGCCAGGCTTTCCAAAGCGTAATGGTTTAATTCCGGCAAAGTCAGATAGCTGGCGAAGTTTTTGCTGTTTTCGCAAAGCTGGTTGCGCCAGACCCGCAAATTGCCAATTAGAAATTCCGCCCCCACCAATACCGGCTGCTTCCCGAAAAGACTCGCGGCTATTTTTTTTGCCTGATTGTTTTTAGTTTTTACGCCCGGCCTTAATCTCCGATCCCAAATTTCCAAATCAGCGATTAAATCTTCAATTTCTTTCACTTTGATTTTAAAAAGCCCGGCCTTAGCCAGCATAACGGCCAGGCCAAAAATCATATAGCCCGCGCCCAATCGGGGCTGGTTTGAAGGATTAAATTCCGGCTTAAAAATATAGCCGGGAATATTATCCTTTATCATTAATTCTTCCAGTTTGCCCCTGCCTCTGGAAGTAATAGCCGCTATTTTTGCTCCTCGTTTTTTTACCTCATTATAAACGCTTAATGGCTCTTCCGTGCTTCCTGAATAAGAAGAAATGATATAGAGGGTATTTTTACCGACATGAGCCGGAACCTGGTACCCAGGGACAATAGTTAGGGGCACATTCATTTTGTCGCTAAACACGGCTTTTACTATTCCAGCTCCTAAATTAGACCCGCCCATGCCGTTTACGACGACTTCGTTCACCTGGCTATAGGAAGCGGGTATTTTAATTAAACGGGCTTCGGCTAAAACCTGTCTAACCTGATCAGGCAGAAGCTGAATGGATTCAACCACCCGGCTGACTTCGCCTTTCTTTGGCAAAATAAGATTGTTTAATTTCATATAATTTTAATGCCTTAATTTATTATAATCACATTATATCTAATATTGATTTTTATTTCAATTTATGTTAATTTAAAGCTATCAGGCCTTGCCTGATTTATTTTACCCCATTAGAAAGTAAGATTTACTTTGCCGCCATTAAATGAAGCCCCTTATTCTCAGAAAAGGCGGAGTTTAAAGCCCTAACCTTTCTAACGGGGTGAACTAAAATACTCGTTTTGTTATTTTATTTTTATATTATTTTATTATTTTACTATGTCAGGACACTCTAAATGGGCAACAACTAAAAGGGCAAAAGCGGCCGTGGATGCCAAGCGGGGGGCGGTGTTTACGAAAATTGCCAACCTTATTACCATCGCCGCCAAAGAAAGAGGAGGCGACCCGGATACTAATTTTACCTTAAGAATGGCCGTAGAAAAAGCCAAATCCGCCAATATGCCCAAGGATAATATTGCCCGGGCCATAAAGCGGGGCACGGGCGAGGGTGGCGGCCAAGAGGTTGCTGAGCTGCTTTATGAAGGCCTTGGCCCGGCAAAATCGCAGTTTATTATAAAATGCCTGACTGATAACCGAAACCGGGCCGGCGCCTCTATCCGCCATCTACTGGCTAAACACGGCGGAAGCTTAGGCGCGGTCGCCTGGAACTTTGAGAAAAAAGGAGTAATAAGAATTTTAAAAGAGGAACTAGCCAAAGCTAATATAAAACTAGATGACCTGGAACTAAGCCTGATTGATGCCGGCGCCCAAGATTTTTTGCCGGAAGAAGAAGGAGTAACTATCTACGCCAAAATTGAAGATTTGCAGGCTTTAAAAAAATTTGTGGAAGAAAAAAACATTAAAACCGAAACCGCCGACATTGAGTTTATTACCAAGGAGAGCCAAAAAATCGAAGGCGAAGACAAGGAAAAAATTGAAAAACTCATAGAAGAACTGGAAGACTGTGAAGATGTGGTTGATTATTATACGAACGCGGCCTTATAGTATGTATATTTCATATTTTTTAGTTATTTTGTACATTTTACTTGCCGTCATTATAATTTTTAGCCTCATAGTTTTATTTTTTTGTCTTCAGGCAATAATTACTATTATTAGAATTAAAGTGCCGTTCGCCAGAACCCCGGACGAAAATATTGAAAAAATATTTACTGAACTAAAAAAGAAAAATATTCTTGCCGGCTCTTTGTTCTATGATTTGGGCTGCGGCGACGGCCGGATCCTATTTGAAGCGGAGAAACGCAGTTATAAATCTGTCGGCTATGAGCTTTCGTTGTACCAATATTTACGAGGGCTGACAAGAAAAAGACTTAGCGAAAGTAAGGTTAAAATAATGAGAAAGGATTTTATGAAGGAGGATTTAAGCGACGCTGACGTAATATTTACTTTCTTGGTCGGCAAGGTCATGCCCGGGCTTGGCGAAAAACTAAAAAATAATTTAAAAAAAGGCGCAATAGTCATTTCCTATGGTTTTAAAATACCTGGTTGGCAGATAAATAAAATTCTAGAAACAAAACCAAGTTTAACCTATATTTATATAATATAACAAAATCTACACTCTGCAATTTATTGGTTAGATTAATTTAAAGAGGTAATTTAGTATACCAGATTATAATATCTACGAATTACGAATCCCTTACGAATTTACGAATTATAGCAGAAACAATTTATTCGGTATTTGTAAATTTGTAAAAATTCGTAATTCGTAGGGAAATTAATCTTGTCTAACCGTATTAACTTGAAATTCAGTTAAAATTATAATACAGCGTAAGTTATGTGTATAATTTAAAAATATGATAATTTTAGGAATTGACCCGGGACTGGCTGATACCGGCTACGGAATTATAAAAAAAGATGAAAGGGGCAGATTAATCTGTAAAGAATACGGAGTGGTAAAAACGGGAGCGAGAGAAGAACTAGGAAAAAGACTAGAAACTATAAACAAAAAGTTGAATGAAATAATAAAAAAACATAAACCAAAATTGATAGCGGTTGAGCAGTTATTTTTCTGTAAAAACGTAAAAACCGCTTTACTGGTCGGGCAGGCCAGAGGCGTAATTCTTCTTACGGCCAGGCAGAATAAAATCCCGACGGTTGAGTTTACTCCCTTGCAGGTTAAACAAGCGGTTTCTTCTTACGGCCAGGCAGAAAAACAGCAGGTGCAAAAAATGGTGAAACTTCTTCTTAATTTAAAGGAACTGCCCGAACCTGATGACGCGGCTGACGCTTTAGCTATAGCTATCTGCGCCGCTAATACCCAAACATCCTAAGAATTTTAATAATTTCTCAAAAATGCCTAAGAAACTAAAAATCGTCCATATCGCTTCGGAAGTTTCCCCTTTTTCCAAAACCGGAGGGCTGGCTGACGTTGTCCGCAGTCTGCCCAAAGCCCAAAAAAGATTAGGCCACCAGGTAATTGTCATTACCCCTCTTTACGGGCAGATTATTAACAAAAAAAAGAACGGCCTGAAACTGATTTACGACAATATAAAAGTTTACCTTAACTCTAAAGAAGCGGTCAGAATTAATTATTGGGAGGGTTATTTGATGGACGGCCTGCCGGTTTATTTTATTGAGAATAAAAAATATTTTTCCAAAAGAAAAGCCATCTACGGGTCAAGCCATGAAAACGCCCGTTTTTTAATTTTTGACGTCGCCGCTTTGAAACTGATTTCCCTTTTAAAATTTGAGGCCGATATCGTCCATTGCCACGACTGGCAGACCGGCCTGATTCCTTTTTATTTAAAAACAGACTTCCGCTATTCCAAAACTCTAAAAAAAGCCAAAACAATTTTTACTATCCATAATTTGGTTTTCCAGCTGGGGCATAATTGGTGGGAAGTGCCAGGGAGATCAAAAGACTACGGCCGCAAAAGAATCCCGCATATTGCCGATAAAAAAATTGAGTGCTTAAATTTTGCCAAAAGGGCGATTCTTTCCGCCGACATTATTAACACGGTAAGCGAGCAATACCGCGAAGAAATAATGACGAAAAAATTCGGCCAGGACCTGCACCGGATTTTGTCTAACCGCGAGGACCGGTTGTTTGGCATCGTCAACGGCATTGATTACAACGCTTATAACCCGGCAAAAGATCCGGCTTTGATTAAAAACTACAATTATAAAAAAATCCACCGCAAACGATTGAATAAAGAGTATCTGCAAAAAAAATTCAAATTGCCCGTGGACATAAAAATTCCGCTTTTTTGCGCGACTTCTCGCGTAACTTTTCAAAAAGGTTTTGAAATAATCTTAAAAATTGCCGAGCAACTGCTGCAGCTTGATATCCAGTTCATAGTTATCGGTTCCGGAGAAAAAGGTTATCTCAAGGAGCTGGAAAAGTTGTCTAAAAAATATCCGAAAAAATTAGTGGTTATACCTTCTCACGAGGAAAACCAAAAATACGAAACTTTGGTTTACGCCGGTTCCGACTTCTTTCTTCTGCCTTCCTTTCACGAGCCCTGCGGCATAAACCAGCTGATTGCCATGCGCTACGGCTGCGTGCCGATTGTCAGGAAAGTCGGCGGGCTTAACGACACCGTCACTAATTTTAATCCGGCGACGGGCAAGGGCACCGGTTTTGTTTTTGACCAATTTAATGAATTATCTTTATTTGAAGCAATCATCAGGGCTTTAGAAAACTATAAGCAAAAAGATGTCTGGCGCAACTTAGTGGTCCGCATTATGCAGGAGTCAAACAGCTGGGAAATACCGGCGAAGAAATACATTCTGCTTTATAAAAAAGCTTTGAAATAGGTTTTACTTGCCCGCCGAAGCTTTAGCGAAGGCGGGGGTGTTGGGGATATTGCTAAATTATTAAATTGTTTAAATAAAAATGTGGGTTATATATAACTTATCAGATGAAACATCATTCAATGTTAAATATGAAAGATCAAATACTTTTATACCGAGAAATGTGTGATGCTGAAAAAGCGCAAACATTGCAGCGTGGAATGAATTACCGATTTAACCCTGAATATTCGGTAATCCTTATGTCGCAAAGATCAAATGCACCATATGTCGATCGTATTCATGATGATGGAGTTACGATCGAATATGAGGGCCACAATATTTCAAAAACTAATCATAAAATTAACCCAAAAAATTACGATCAGCCGGATAAAACGAAAAACGGACGGCTAACCCAAAACGGCCTTT
Source organism: Patescibacteria group bacterium (assembly GCA_041645555.1). Classification (GTDB taxonomy): domain Bacteria; phylum Patescibacteriota; class Patescibacteriia; order Patescibacteriales; family JAQTRU01; genus JAQTRU01. The sequence goes on along the minus strand of JBAZPX010000015.1, from coordinate 7,074 downwards.
TTGCAAAAACAGTAATTGATTTTAAAAATGGCAAACGCGAACCTGAAATCGTTCGTGTTTATGAAAAAATATTACCAGGCGTTTGGTCGGAAAAAGGATTTTTTAAATTAATGGACTTTAAATTTATCAATGATGGCAAAAGAAATGTTTTTCGTTTTATTTTAGAAGAAACGGAAATCGAATTTAAAAATGACCATCTTACTGAAAACAGATTGAAGCCAAGAACCCGAGTAATTCCAACCGAAGTTAAAAAAATTGTATGGGAAAGAGATGAAGGAAAATGTGTTATGTGTGGAGCCACAGATGAGCTGCACTTTGATCATGACCTTCCATATTCAAAGGGAGGCACAAGCATTTCATCTGATAACGTAAAAATACTTTGTGCCAGACATAATTTATCAAAATCAGATAAAATCGAATAATACGCCCATACAACACCTATGTCATTGCGAGGAGCGTAGCGACGAAGCAATCTCTGGTCCCAAGCGCTTTTCGCTTTACCAGAGATTGCTTCGCTCTCCCGCCCCGGCGGGATCGCTCGCAATGACAAAATGGGAACTGTACCATATTACTATTTTTATATTACTTTATTATTTTATTTTTAAAACATGCTTTGGATAAATTTTCTCCATCTCTACCAGCCCGTTAATACTGACGCCCGCTTTATTAAAGAAGCGACGGAATTAAGCTACTCCCGGATAATCAGGGCTTTAGAAGAGCACCCAAATTTAAAGTTCACTTTAAATATCACCGGCGCTCTGATTTTGCGCTGGGAAGAGTTAGGTTATGGAGACCTGTTAAAAAGATTAAATAACTTAAGAGAGAAAGGGCAAATTGAATTAACCGGCACGGCCGCTTATCATCCTCTCCTGCCTTTAATCCCGAAAGAGGAAGTGATAAGGCAGATTAAGGAAAACGAGGAAATCCTGCAAAAACATTTTGGGAAAAATTTTCGCCCCAGAGGATTTTTTATTCCGGAAATGGCTTATGGCGCGAAGGTGGCCAAAATTATAAAAAAACTGGGTTATGAATGGATAATCTTGGACGAAATCGCTAATGGCGGTAAATTAGGCGAAACCGATTTTAATAAAATTTATGAGGATAGAAACAGCGGTTTAAAAATAATTTTCCGCTCCCGCCGTTTTTCCGAGTCTTTTGTCCCGCAAACTTTAAATAAAATCTCTATAGAGAAAAGCGATAATTTAATTATTACCGCTACCGACGCGGAATTATACGGCTTAAGGCATAATGACCAGACGGGAGAATTTGAAAATATTCTAAAAAACCCGGATTTAGAAACCAAAACCATTTCCGAGTTTATTGACGAACGGGAGAAGGCAGAAAAAATTAAACCCTTATCCGGAAGCTGGGTATCAACCGAAGAAGAATTAAAAAATGGCCAGCCCTATATTCTTTGGTCTGATAAAAAAAATAAAATCCAAAAAAATATCTGGAAACTGGCCAATCTGGCTTACAAGACCGCGGAAAAATACAAAAAGGACGATAACGCCTATTGGGCGCGCTGGCATCTGGTGCGGGGATTAGCGAGCTGCAGTTTTTGGTGGGCTTCGGGGAAAGATTTTAGCCATATTTTCGGGCCCCTTTCCTGGAATCCGGACGAAATTGAACGGGGAGTTAATGAATTAATCCGGGCCGTCCGCGCTCTTGATGACGCCAACACCAGGAAAACAAAAATCAAAGCGGAAAAACTATATTTAAAAATAAAGAAGCTGGTCTGGAAAAAACATTGGACTTATTATTGGAAAAAATAATCTTATGAATATAATCCATAATCTTTTTGACGAAAAATTCGTTATAGACTTATTCAGAAAAGAGGTTCTGCCCAGATACCCCGATTTTACTGATATCAAAAAAATAAAAATCCAAGCCCATAAAAGCCTGATCTGGGAAAGCACTTATCATGTCGTACTTGAATTTAAAACTTCTTTTTTAACTAAAAAGGGTCACCGCCGAGGCGGGACAGGCAAAATAAAAATTCTGCCCATTTTCTGCTCCGCCCATAGCGAAGAACCGCGGAAAAACGTCTATCATGCCTTAAAATATTTATGGGACAACGGTTTTGGCAAGGGCTTTCTCACTATTCCTCATCCCCTCTTTTATTCTGAATACTTTAACGGAACTTTTTACCGCGGCGTAAGCGGCAATAACCTTTACCATTACATAAGGAAAAAAGATTATAAGGAAATTGAAACGATTATTCCTAAAGCCGCGGCCTGGTTTTCTAAACTGCACCGATTGCCGACAGAAAACGCCTATAACTTTAATGAGGAAAACAGCCGGATCAAAACGGTTATTCCCGGCCGGAATGAAATCCTGAAAAACTTAAAAAAACAATACCCGGCTTATTATGAAACCTATAAAAAAGCTTATGATATTTTTATTAAAAAAGAGGAGGACTTCTTGGCTTCTACGGGAAAACGCTGGTTAATTCACGGCGACGCCCATCCGGAAAATATCATAAAAATGGGGAAAAAGAAACTGGCTGTAATTGATTTTACCGATATCTGCCTGTCTGACTTCGCCCGCGACCTGGGCTGCTTCCTGCAGCAAATTGAATTTATGGTGATGCGAAAGATAAATAACGAAGCCTACGCCAAAAAAGTAAAGGATCTTTTTTTGGAGAGTTATTTAAAGAATGCTAAAATAGAGTTAGACAAGGCTTTAAGGGAACGGATTGATAACTATTATAATTGGACTACTATCCGCACCGCCACCTTTTTTTTCTTAAAAGACAAAGCGGAACCGGGCCGGGCCGAACCCCTGATAGAAAAGATAAAAAATAACCTGGGCATCTAAAAATTTTATGCTAATTGATTTACAGCTTCATTCAAATTATTCTGATGGCTATTTAACGCCCACGGAAGTGGCGAAATTTATTGCCGGCCAGGGCGTAAAAGTAGCGGCTTTAACCGACCATAATACGGTCGGCAGTTTGGGCGAGTTTAGGCGGGCCTGCCGGAAATATAAAGTTAAGCCTATTACCGGATTAGAACTCTATACCAAGTTTGGGGGCACGAGATTAAACTTGCTTTGGTTTAATTTTGACGAAAGAGATGCCGGGCTTCATGACCTGCTGCGCGATAGCCAGATCAGAAGAAAAATTAAAGTAAGGAAAATTTTAAAAAAACTGGCAAGAAGAGGATTTGAAATTGATATCAATAAAATCCTGGATAAATATACGCACTATATCCCCCTAAACCATGTCGTAGACGATGTCTGGGCGATTCCGGCCAATCGGGTTAAAATAAAAAAAGAGCTGAAAATAAAAAATCCGCGGGAAGGGGAAATTATCGGAGAATATTTCCGCAACAAGAGCACAAGCATCCTGAGGGAAAGCTACACGGATATAAAAAAAATCCTGGCCTTAAGAAAAAAAATCGGCGGCCAGCTTATTTTTAACCATCCGGGCAAACACGATCAGCTAAGAAGGGCTTTACTGGAAAAATTAAAAAAGCTGGGAGTGGACGGGATTGAAGTAATTTCTCCCCATCACTCCATCGGCGCGGTGATGTATGCCCAGGCCATGGCCCAGGAATTTGATTTTATCGCTACCGGCGGTTCGGATTTCCACCGCCACGAAGGGCAAAGTCTTTTTATCCAAAACTCCTGGAACTATTTTAAAGTGGACTCAAAATATTTAAGAGGAATAAACAAAATAATCGGGTAATTAAAACATGAAAAAAGGTTTTAAAATACTTATGGCCGCTTCCGAGATGGCGCCTCTAGCAAAGGTCGGAGGTTTGGCGGATGTAGTCGGGTCTCTACCGCCGGCCCTAGTTCGCTTGGGCTGCGATGTCCGCGTCGCTCTTCCCCTTTACGGCTTGCTTGATAAGAAAAAAATAAAGGCCAAAAAAATACTAACTAATATTGCCATAGCTAGCGCCGGGCAAGATTTAAAAATAAACCTTTGGCAAACCAAAATAAACGGCATTTTAGTTTATCTTATTGACTGCCCAAAATATTTTGGCAAAAAAGAGGTTTATTCTAATAACGACTCCGAACGCTTTTTGTTTTTTTCTTTAGCGATTTTAGAGGCTTTGCCAAGGCTAAAATTCAAGCCGGATATAATCCATTGCCATGACTTTCACACGGCCCTAATCCCCAATCTTCTCCAGACGTCAAAAAATCCTTATTTTAAAAACACTAAAACTCTTTACACCATCCATAATCTAAACCACCAGGGAAAATCAAAAATAGAAGTTCTCTCCACCGGCAATCTAAATAAAAACTCTTTAAAATCTTTATCTAAAGACGCGCAGGACGGAGATATAAATTTTATGGTTCAGGGAATAATCAGTTCTGACTTGGTAAATACGGTAAGTCCGACTTATGCTAAAGAAATCACTACTTCTATTTACGGGGCCGGCATTGAAAAAGTGATAAGGCAAAACCAAAATAAAATTTCCGGCATCCTAAACGGCATTGACACAGATTTTTTCAATCCGGCCGAGGATAAATTCATAAAACAAAATTATACTTTTAAAACTTTAGATAAAAAGCGAGAAAATAAACTGGCTTTGCAAAAACAACTTGGGCTGACGCAGAACAAAAATATACCTCTGGCCGGCTTAGTTTCAAGATTGGCTTGGCAAAAAGGTCTTGAACTCTTCACTGAAGAAACAGCCGAACTTCCGTGCCAGTTTGTATTTTTGGGCACGGGCGAGAAAAAATACGAAGACCAGCTTAGGAAACTGGCAAAAATTTATCCGGATAAAATTAGCGCCCAAATTGGCTTTGACATAAAACTGGCTCAGCAGATTTATGCGGCTTCAGACATCTTCCTTATGCCTTCCCGTTTTGAGCCCTGCGGATTAGGGCAGATGATTGCTATGCGCTATGGCGCCGTGCCTTTGGTGCGCGCTACTGGGGGCCTCGCTGATACGGTTAATAAAAAAGTCGGTTTTTCTTTTTTAGATTTTTCCACCAAAGCTTTTCTGAAAATTTTAGAAAACGCTTTAAGCCTCTACTATAAAAAGCCGAGCCAATGGAAAAAGATGCAGAAAAGATGTATGAAAAAAGATTTTTCCTGGAATAAATCGGCTAAGGAATACTTAAGGCTCTATAAAAAATTAGTTGGTTAAAAATTAAAGTAATTTGTAATTGGTAACTTGTAATTTGGGTATTATATTAACATTTTTAGCGCCACCCCCAAATTACCAATTACTAATTACTAATTACAACTTTATGAAATGCTGCAAAACAGATTGTAAGAGCTGTAAGCTCTGCTGGCAGGCCCTATTAAGCTCTGTCGGCGTATTTGTTTACGTCACAATCGTGGCCCTGATTATGTCTAACGGCGAAAAGCTGTTTGGCAAGATGGACACTTTCTGGGGCCCGATCGCCTTTTTAATGCTTTTTGTCTTCTCCGCTTTAGTCACCGGCTCTTTAGTTTTAGGCCGGCCGATTTATCTGTATCTGGACAACAAAAAAGAAGAAGCGGTCCGATTATTCTTCTGCAATATCATTTGGCTGTTTATCATTACCCTGATTGTTTTTCTTTTTCAGATAATCTGGTAAGAATAAATTACAGAATATAAAAAAATGAACGCTTGAAAAGGCGTTCATTTTTTGTTTCAGGGAAAAAATAAAAAACTGATAAAACGAATTTTTAATTTGTAATTAGATATTGCGTGATTATTTTTTATCTTCCTCCCGAACAACCGTAAAGCCCTTTTTTTGTGCTTCTTCAACAAAATCCGTTTTATATTCTTCCGATTTTTCATTAGTCGCCCGATCTATTATTAATGGCCGTAATTCTTTGCCAACATTAGAAAATACATACAAACCAAAATCAAATTTTTTGATATTTTGTTGATCGCCATGTACAATTGAAAACGAATCACCACCGACATTTAAAAGTAAGGGTGTGGAGGCTGGTAAATCTATATCATATGAGATTGTAGATGATTGATTAAACAAACCAATAGATGACAAATCTAAATATTCATTGAAACGGAGATTATATTTTTCTAGTGAATTTTTCCCGCCAATTTCTAATTTCATCACCCCTATATTAGTTGAAATGGCAATAAATTCTAAAAATTTTTGTAAATCTTTCCGTGAAAGATATTTAACTACTTCTAAGGTTTGATAGGAAAAACTACCAGGATTTTGTACTTCACCAGACAGAATTCTAGCCAAGACATCTTGCAACTCTTCCTTGCTCACATTTTGTGCAATATCAAGAAACCTCATGGTCCAATCTTTTTCAACCGGCTCTTCGGAAACAATTTTTCCTTCAAGGTTTTCCTTTGTTTTTACCAAAATATTTTCAAGATTAATCTGCTTACTGTATTGCTCTAAAACAAATCTTTTTTCCGCGCGACCAAGTATTTCAACTGCTTTTTCTTTTGCTTCAACGAAGGCAATAATTTTCTGTTTTTCTACCTCGGCTTCTGCGTCCCCAATTCTTTTTATCTTAGCACTATCAAATTTAAAAAAATGATTGCCGACAACTCCAATTCCTTCAGAAACTGTTTCGATTAACTTTTCTAGGGGCTTCTCAAGCCCTGCGATATCTTTTATATCCATAAAATTATTTCTAAAAACTTACCACCAAAATCCCCTTCTTCGCTTTTTTTGATAATTAAATATTTTTGAGTTATTATTACTTTAAAAAGTTTATCACTTTCGGCCAGAATGTCAACGAGATTCTATCCACTTATCTTCCACCGCCTTTCCCGCCAAAAAGTCAAACACCTCACCCCTAACCCCTCTCCTAGTCAGGAGAGGGGAAAATCCCCCTAGCCCCCTTTATCAAGGGGGTAAAAAACGAAAAACGCCCCGGTTTTCACCGAAGCGTTTTTCTTCCCCATGCTTGAATTACTGGCCTTGCCTTTTTCTTGAGAGTTCTAGACAAGCCAATAAACCAAGAAAGAGGGGCTATGCTAATTTTTAATCCTATCTTTTTGTAGATTTTAAATCACCATAGCCCTTTTTGGCTGACTGGTTTAGCCAACCGGCTTAACTTCATTTGTACATAAAGTTAGGTTTAGTTTTTTAAATTCTTGAAAGAACTTTTAGCCTTGTTTTAAAAAACAGGCAAGTTGGCGC
>JBAZPX010000014.1:0-24552 GCA_041645555.1 Patescibacteria group bacterium | reverse complement strand
CTAAATTATCTGTCGCCGGCAATATCGCGGTAGACGGGACCATTACCGCTTCCGGCTTCACCGCCACGTCTTCAATCTCAGCTCCTTATTTTACGGCAACAGGCGCTGCCGCTACTTCTACCTTCGCGGGCGGATTCAGTTTTGGCAAAAACTTAGCTTTCACTAATACCGCTACTTCAAGCGTTACCATGGCTAACGGCTTGAATTTTGATAATGGCACTTTTGTGATTGACCCGAATTCCGGAAGAGTGGGGATTGGGACGGCGACGCCGAATAATCTTTTGACTCTTGCCACCGCTACCAGCGATAATGCTTTAAGTTTTACCACTAATAACACTTCTCGTTTTACCATGGGAGTTGATTATTCTGATTCTAATAAATTTAAAATTGAAACAAGTTCTACTTTAGGTGGGGCAACGCCCGCCTTCGTCATAAACTCCGGCGGACAAGTCGGCATCGGCACTACGACACCTAATCAAAAACTTTCTATTTTCAACTCGGCGGCGGACTCGGCCATAGAGTTTTCCTCGGCTTCCGGCCCAAAGTATAAATGGACAATGGGCTTGGATTATACTGACGGCAGTTTCAGAATCGCGTCATCTACGGCTCTGGGTTCAAGCGACAGGTTTGTAATCAATGGAGCGGGCAATGTCGGCATCGGGACGACTTCGCCTTTTGCCAAACTTTCGGTTGGACAAAATGCCGGAGAAACAGGGTTTTCTGTAGGTTCTTCTACCGCGACTAATTTCATCGTGGATAAAAACGGGAATGTCGGGATTGGGACGGCGGGACCAAGTGCAACATTAGAAGTTTCAAAAGCTGGCGGTTCTGAGTTGGTAGCTTTGAATTTATTCAATACTCAGGGAAATGCAAATCAGCTTACTACATTAAAAATAGGCAATAATGAATGGATTAGTTCTGCAATAAAAAGCAAACTTTATTCCGGCGGAAACGACACTGATTTATCCTTTTGGACTACAGAAACAGGAAGTATTACTCAAAAAATGGTAATCACGAATATTGGCAACGTCGGCATCGGGACGACTTCGCCCGCCTACCTTTTAGACGTTGACGGAGACTTTAGAGTGGGAGTGGAGGGTAGCGCGACTGATTTTACTTTATATGCCAATACGACTACTGGGAAAGTAGGAATAGGCACAAGTTCGCCCATGTCAAAACTCTCGGTTACGGCCAATTCCGGAGCGCAATTGACTTTAGCTTATGACGAAACTAATTACGCTAATTTTACGGTCGGGTCGGACAGCCAATTAACGATTGCGCCGGCTAATAGCGCGACTACGACGATTGGCGTCGGGGACGAAGCTTTAAGAGTTGATTCTTCCGGCAATGTCGGGATTGGCACCACTACGGCCAAATCAAAACTTTCGGTCAGGGGCGGAGTGGATATTAACCGCGGGGTGGTGGTGGCGGTCGGCAATATTGATATAAGCGGTTCTTATAAGACCAATGGCGCTGATTACGCTGAATATTTTTATACGATTGATAGTGATTTAGTCGCTGGGGAAGCGGTTTGCGTGGACGTAGCCAGGCCTAACGCGGTTAAGCGCTGCGACCGAGTAGCGGATGATAATTTAATGGGCATAGTTTCCACTAAGCCGGCAATTGTGGGTAATGGCGGACCGGGCGAAAACGGGATAGAGAAAAGCTTAAATAACCACTATGCGATTATCGGTATGCTCGGGCAGGTTCCGGCTCGCGCCACAACGGCTAATGGGGAAATCCGGCCGGGCGACAGTCTAACTTCGGCTTCCCGGCCCGGGTATGTTATGAAAGCTGGCGCCGGAGATTCAACCGTGGGTGTAGCTTTAGAAGGGCTCACCGGCGATGAAACATCTATAAATACCGGGGTGATTAATGTCCTGATTTCAAGAAGGAATAAAAGTTTGACGGTGGAAGAAGTGGAGTCTAAAGTGACGGAAAGAATCGCCAATATGGAAATAGAGGATGAAGTTAATCTTTTAATTTCTAACGCGATTGATAATTTAAACTTAAACGATGAAATTACCGAAGCGGTTGACCCAAAATTATTGCTTTTAGAAACTAAGTTGACGGTTAAAAGCGATGATTTAACCTCCCGGATTGTTAAAGTTGAAGCGGATATTAAGACTATTGCCGAGTCTTTAGTTAATATAGATAGCAAGATTAATAATTTTCAATTATCAATTTCCAATTTTCAAACAATTTTCAATTCTCAATTTTCAAACCTAGATAGAGGGCTGGCATTTAATGAGAATGGAAATATAAAATTAGGTAATGGCATTTCTACTTCTACGCCAGCGGTGGCGGTGGTGGAGATAGTTACGGCTCCTGATACCAACCAGACCGCTTTTGTGATTAACCAGGCCGGTTCTGGCGATATTGCCGATTTTCGCGCTAATGACGTGAGTATTTTAAATATTGGCAACAACGGCAAAGTCTCAATTGTCGGGACATTATTGGTTGACGGCCGGATTATGGCCTGCTCCGGAGGAGCCTGCGGAGCCGCTTTAGAGGCAGCGGTTGACGAAACGGCCGGGGACATCGGCGTGGAAGGAAAAGTCGTGGCTGGCGCGTTTGAAGGTTATTGCGGAGACGGCTTTGTCTGGGTGACGGGCAGCGCTAAGTACGGCACTCTGCCGGGCTTCTGTGTCGCCGAGAAGAAAACGCGCAATGATATAAATGAAATTATCGCTAATGTTTCGCAGGGCGAAGCGCAACTGGCCTGCCAGGCTTTAGGCACCGGTTATCACCTGATTTCCGAAAATGAATGGCTGACTATTGCGGAGAATATTATAAAGTTAGGGGCTAATGATACGGACGAAGATGTTTTGGGCTTACAATTAGCAACCGGCCTGCCGGCGCAAGCAGGAGAAATTGCCAGCACTACCGCTTATACTTTGGTTAACGGCAATATGGTTTATGAACTGGCTGGGCAGGCAGGGGAGTGGACAAACGAAACTATAACCGGAAAGGGTTGTCCGGAACTGTCTGGCGACGGCTGGCAGGAATATTACAATGTTTTAGATTATAAGGGGTTGGCGATTGCTCCGCCTTATTATTTGAATAATGCTGATAATAATATCGGTAAGATTAAGATTGGCTCAAGCGAAGAAACCTTGCGCGGTTTTGTCCGGGGAGTCGGAGGAATTTATAGCTTAGATTTGTCTTATGCGCCGACAGCGGCTGGTGAGAATATCGGATTTAGATGCGCGAAGTAAATTTTATTGAGATTCTTAGGATTTTTAAGATTCTTGGGATGGGAGAAAAATTAAACATTTGTAAATAACCAATAATCAAGCCAAATAACCAATAATTGGACTTTAATAATCAATATATTTGCTAATTGATTGTTGGTTATAAGTTTAGGGCGGAGATTGGTTATTTTTTTGAGAGGCCCTCTCCCCCAGCCCCTCTCCCGCTCTTACCATCGCGGGCGAGGGGAGCTAAGAAAAGGTGTTAAAATAGTTCCCTTCTCTCACGAAGAATGAGAGGGAGAAGGGTTAGGGATGAGGGGATTAAAAATTCTTAAGAAGGTTATGGCTGATATTTTAGGAAAAATTAAGAAGAAAGGTTTGCTCTTTTTTAAAAAAGCAAAGAAAGCGGGGAAAGCGTTAAAGAAAAAGGTGAACCCCATTAGAAAAAGAGTTTTCTCTAACGGGGTGAAGAAATTAAGCCGGAAACAGATTGCATTTATTGTATTTCTTATTTTTTTTCTACTGGCGGGCGGGGACTGGCTTACTAAGGATGGAGCTAGCTTATTTAAGAAAATAAAATTTAACATAAGCAATAAATCCATTAACCGGACTTTTACAATCCATAAAGACCAGAAAGCTTTAGAGCCAGCCAGTTTAGAGGAATTAATTTTAGGCCCGCTCTTTTCCGATGAGGGGCGGCGGGCGACAATCGGGGAGAAGCTGGGAATGGGAAGTAAAAGCTATTCGGTTTCTCCTGAAGGCGATTTGCAGGCGGCCATAAACGAGGCCTCTGATTATGACGTAATTTATTTAGATAAAGGCACTTACTCGGTTAACTTGTTTATTAACAAAAAATTAAGAATAATCGGGCAGGGCGAAGAAACGATTTTAAAAGCGGCTAAGGAGAAAAACGCGATTATAAAAGTAAGGGACGCCGGGTTGGGAATGGAGGAAGTGGTTTTGGCTGATTCTTATATTGGTCTTGACGCCGGCAGCGCGGAAATCTTTGTCAGTAATACCAGGTTTAGAAATATTTCTGCCACCGCCTTTTACGCCAAAGACAGCAGTATAGAGCTAAAAGCAAGCAGCCTTACTAGCTGCGGTGAAGCGATAAAAGTCTTGCGTTCCTCCGGCTCAATAAGAAATTCAATCATTTATAACAGCCGGAAGTCAGGCGTGAGGCTTATAAGCAGCGATTTTACTATTGAGTATAATAAAATCACCGGCAACCAAAGCTATGGGGTATATGTTGATGAGTATTCGGACGCCAAAATCCGGTCTAATTATATAGAAGGCAACGAAGGGTATAATGTGAGAATTCAAAAGACAAGAGACATATATAAATAAATTTTCAATTATCAATTTTCAATTATCAATGAATTTTCAAGTGGTTAATTCTCAAAGTTTATGTCTGGAAAGTTTGATTTAGAAGAAAGAACTGCTAAATTCGCAGAAGCCATCATTGATTTAGTAAAAGAAATAAAAATAAATGAAATAAATTCAAGAATTATTACTCAATTAGTGGGTTCAGGCGGCTCCGTTGGCGCTAATTACTGTGAAGCAACTGAAGGGGAAAGCAAAAAGGATTTTTTACATAAAATTGGTATCTGTAAAAAGGAAATTAAGGAAACAAGGCATTGGTTAAGGCTTTTAGCCAGAACTAATCCGGAGGAGAAAGAAAAAATTCGTTCGCTCTGGAAAGAAGCCCAAGAATTGTTGCTGATTTTTTCAAAGATAATAAGAACGGGCAGGGGAGTTTCTTAATTGAAAATTTAGAAATTGATAATTGGCAATTGATAATTAATTTTTTTATGGCGGAAAAATTCAGGCAAAGTTTAACAAAATATATAATATTTATTCTGGTTGTGGCTTTATCAGCCAACCAGCCGGTTTGGGCTACCACCGGGAATAGCACGGGTTATAGCTGGGCGGAAAAATTCGGTTACATAAAATGGACAGATGGCGGCGCGCTCTATAATGGCGCTTTAGTAAGCGATACCGAATTGACCGGCTATCTTTGGAGCGAGAAAACCGGTTATATAAGCTTAAGCTGCAACCCTCTTTTTAGTACCTGTACTGCGGACGTAAACGATTATGGCGTTACTAACGACAGCGAAGGAAATTTAAGCGGTTATGCCTGGAGCGAGAAGTTGGGCTGGATTAGTTTTGACGATACCAGCGCCAATAATTATTATCAGGTACAGATTGGTGAGACCGGGACCTTTACGGACTGCGCTACTTGTTATGCTTGGAGCGAAAAGGCCGGTTATATAAGTATTGCTTCTTCTACCAGCTCCGAGCTGTTCGCTCCTGGAGATGGGTATGAACCAGTCACTGTTTGGTTCCCGACTAGGCCGCCGACAGTGACAACCGGGAACTTTACTACTACGTCTACCACTACGGTTACGGCTACTATCGGTATAGGCAATACGGGCGGCATTAACCCCACGGTCAAGGGATTTAAGTATGGCCTGACGCAAGCCGATACCTGGGATGTTAATACAACCGGTAGTTTCAGCACCGGCACCTCTACCTTAGCAATCACCGGTTTAACCAAAGGAACGGTTTATTATGTCCGGGCTTACGCTACCAATACCGAAGGTACGGGTTATGGCGCTTATATTCCGATTAACACGACGATAGAATCTTCGCCGGTCTTGATGCAAGAGAAGCTAATATTCAAAGAGCAAGTGATACTGAAGTAATTTATTTCACCAAAAAAAAATTAAAAATATTCAAACGCCCCGCCCGGCTATTAAAAAGGTTCTGGGCGGGGCTTAGTTGTATAGAGGGAGGAGATTTAATAAATTCTCAATTTTAAATTTTCGAATTTTCAATCAATTATCAATTAACTAATTATCAATTGAAAATTTAATTATTGAAAATTGTAAATTGATAATTGAAAATTAATTATATTTGTGGAGGAAATAATTATAATCTAAGAACGTTGAATAATCCAATATGAACACTAAAATAACTATTTTAATGCCGGCTTTGAATGAGGAGGAATCAATCGGCCAGACAATTAAAAATATTCCTTTGGCTAAACTGAAGGAAATGGGCTATGAGGTAGAAGTTTTAATTGTGGACGGAGGCAGTACGGATAAAACTGCGGAAATTGCTAAAAACTTAGGAGCGAGAGTTATAAAATCAGAAAGGGGTTATGGCCGGCAGTACCAGTTAGGTTTTAGAGAGGCGCGGGGGGATATAATTATAACGGCGGATTCCGACAACAGCTATCCGATGGAGGAAATACCGAAACTGGTGGAAATTTTAAAAAGGCAAAATTTAGATTTTATTTCTACCAACCGTTTTGCCGGATTAAACAAAGGTTCAATGCGGCCTTTAAATTATTTTGGCAATAAGGTTTTAACAATTATAGCAGATTTTTTATTTGGCCTAAACTTAAAAGATTCCCAAAGCGGGATGTGGATTTTTAAAAAAGATATTTTAGATAAAATTAATTTAGCCAGCAACGGCATGGCCTTGAGCCAGGAGATAAAGATAGAAGCGTTTAAAAAATTACAGGCGCGCGAGGTGGACTCAAGTTATAAAAAAAGAGTAGGGCAGGTTAAATTAAGGATGTTTAAGGACGGGTGGGAAAATTTAAAGCATCTGGTTATGAAGAAGGGCGGAGGTTGAGGGCAGGAAAAGAAAAATAAAATATTATGTAAAAATATTATTTTTATAGATTTTATAAATTTTTAGGGAGTTTAGCCTTATTTTTAGAGGTTGAACTCCTATTTTGTTTTGTGTTATAATATGAGCATAATTAATGAAGGCAAACCGATGTCTTCCCTTCTTTTGTTGGGGAAAGGATTTTTTGCGGTTTTCCAAATTTTTTAACCAATTCGCCCATGAATAATTTATGAAAATATTAATAATAAATCCTCCGGCTTTTCGCGGAAACGACTATATTCGCGAAGGCCGGTGCATGCAAACCAAGTCTTCTTGGGCGTCTTTATGGATGCCATTGTCTTTGGCTTATATTGCGGCAGTTTTAAGAAAAGAAGGCAATGAAATTAAACTGATTGACTGCATTGCCGAGAGAATGAAGGCGGAGAAACTAATAAAGATAGCGAAAGATTTTTTGCCCAATTTAATAGTTATAAACACGGCTTTTCCTTCAATAAAGGGGGATATGGAGGTAGCGGCTGAATTTAAAAAAGCTCTGCCATCCGCGAACATAGCCATTTTCGGACTTTATCCGACTTTGTTTGAAGATAAATTTTTAGAAGAATTTTCCGCTCCTGATTTTGCGGTTATCGGCGAGCCGGAGTGGGTGATAAAAAATTTAGTAAAAAAGTTAGAAGCGGGCAAAGAATTAGAAGAAGTAGACGGCCTGGTCTGGCGGGAAGGAGAGAGAATTATCGTTAATCAGTCGCAGAAGATAGAAGAAAATAATTTAGACGAGCTGCCTTTTCCAGCCCGAGATTTGCTTAATAACGAGGCTTATCGTCTTCCGACTGACGGAAAGAAATTTACTTTACTCTCTGTCGGCCGGGGTTGCCCGTTTACCTGCAGTTATTGCGCGGCTAATACTTATTATGGGAAAGAATTTAGGAAAAGAGCCGTAAAATCAGTAGTTGATGAGATAGAAGAATGTCTTAAAAAATACGGCATAAAAAGTTTCCTTTTTTGGGGAGAATCTTTTACCTTGGATTCGGCTTATGGTGAGGCTATTTGCGATGAAATTGTAAACAGGGGATTAAAAATAAAATGGTCAACGACCTCGCGGGTAGATACTTTAAATGAAAATTTGCTTAAAAAAATGAAGCAAGCCGGCTGTATTTTACTCGGCCTGGGCATTGAGTCTGCTAATCAGGAAGTGCTGGATAGGGCGAGGAAAGGGACAAATTTAGAAAAAATAAAAAAAGCCATCAAAATGGTAAAAGAGGCCGGAATTAGCTCAATGGGGCATTTTGTTTTTGGCTTGCCCGGCGATACAAAAGAAAGCGCGGAAGAAACAGTGAAGTTTGCCCGCAAAAGCGGCGTTAATTATGCCCAGTTTTATTGCGCTATTCCGTATCCGAGAACTGAATTAGGCAGGATTGCCGAAGAAAATAATTGGGTTGAAACAAAAGATTATTCTCAATTTGATTTGACTAAATCGGTTATGAGAAACGAAACCTTAACTTCGCGCCAAATTAAAAAATTCCGCGATAAAGCTTATCTAAAGTTTTATTTCCGGCCGAAGATGCTTAAGCAAACAATGGGGGAGGTTAGCTCTTTACGGTCGTTTTTAGAAATTCTTAATTTTATGAAGTGGATTAAGCCGAAAAAGTAAAAATTAATCCGCCGATTGGCGGACGAAAATGGAAAAACAAAATATAAAAAAATTATTTTGGAAAATAGGCACTACGGTTGTTATAACCTTAACCGCGGTTTTTACCGTCTGGGTTTACGCGGCTTTTGTTGAACCAACGGCCGGACCCAATTCTTCCGACCAGGACTTTGCCCAAAATATTTTAGGCGCCAATAACGCGGATAATGATTTTAATTCGTCTTTGGTAATAGCCAGCAGCACCGGGAGTATTATTGAACGATTAGAGTATTTGACTGAAGGGTTATTTACTAGCGAGTGCGGCGAGTCAACCACGGCTACGCAGACTAATTGCTATGCCGACGATACCGCCCGATACATAACTACCGATCTATGTAACGAGGCCAAAGAAAACCAATGTTTTGTCCCAACTGATAATAGTTATTATGCTTTCGGCTCGGAATGCTCTGATTCTACTACTACGGCGGCAACCAATTGCTATATTGACGATACAGCCAAATATGTGGATAGCGGCGCTTGCTCGGCAGGAAGCAATTCCGGTTATTGTTTTATGAATACGGCTACCTTTTCCGCCATGGATTCTGATTTAACGGCTGGTAATATTAAGACTGGCGTAACTATTTTGGGGGTTGCTGGCACCCTCGCTTCCGCCGAGTCTAACCCTGATTATCCTGATTCGTTTCATATTGCCGCTTTCGTTGAGCCCTCTGCCGGTCCAGCTGATTACGACCAGGACTTTACCCAAAATATTTTGGGGGTTAATAATGAGGATAATGATTTTGATTCATCAAATGTGGCGGCTAATAATGACGGTAGTATTATTGAGAGGTTAGAATATTTGACTGACCGTAAGGCCAGTAATGCTCGTTTTTGTGCCAGCGAATGCGTCGAATCAACCACTTCTACCCAAACGAACTGTTACGCAGACGATACCGCTCGTTATTTAACGACTGATTTATGTGATGAAGCTAAAGAGAACCAATGCTTTGTCCCGACCGACAACAGCTATTATGCTTTTGGCGCTGAATGCTCTGATTCCACCACTTCTACGCAGACTAATTGCTATGTTGATGACACGGCTAGATATGTTGATAGTAATGTTTGTGTTAATAGCGCGAATACCGGTAATTGTTATATAAATACCGACACTTTTACGGCTATGGATTCTGATTTAACGGCTGGTAATATTAAGACTGGCGTAACTATTTTTGGAGTTGCTGGCACGGCCAAAGGTTTGGGCACAGCTTGTTCCGCCGGCGGAGAATGCATTTCTGGTTTTTGCGTAAATAGTGTCTGTTGCAATAACGCTTGTTCGGGAAGCACCTGCCAAAGATGCGATAGTTATTCTGTAAGCGGTGCCGGGACCTGCGGTTATGTCAGTAGTTCAGCCCAAGACCCTGACAGTGAATGCCCGGGCGCTTTTGGAACTTGCGCGGCCACTACCTGCAGCGGTTCCGGTTATAGTTGTGGTTATTTAGCTGAAGGGGAGCAGGGCTGTGGGGCGTGCAAGTATTGCACCGGAAGTAGTTATACTTGTAGCAACAGACCCCTTACAAATTGGGGTGATAATTTATATAGTTGTACTGGCGCAAACACGCGTTGCTATGTTGATGGTACCTGTAAAACTTGTGGCGGATATTTCAGTAACAGTGAGTGTTGGTATTATCTCGCTAGTGGATCATGCGACACTGCGTGCAGTAGCCATGGTTCTAGCGTAGGTTACAGAGCAGATACTGGTTGTGCAGCGACAATACACTATGTGGAGGAAGAAAATCCAAGTTGGGCTCCCGTCACCCTCAGTTTTTGTACAACCACGGCCTGGAATCCTGTTCCGGGGTACTACCCTTATAGTCAAGGTCAAATAGAAGCATACAGTGCGTGTACTGGAACCTGGTCCTCAAGTTCGTCCACCGGATTTTTCCGGCGTATCTGCGCATGTTACTACTAAAGGCTCAAGCCATATGGACTCCGGATGAACTTTCCGTAGAAATAACAAAAAAATAAGATGGAAAAACATAATCTGAAAATTAAACTACGGCAGCAAGCCAAGCAAATCGGTTGGCGCGTCCTCACCACGGTTATTATAACTTTAACCGCGGTTTTTACCGTTTGGGTTTACGCGGCTTTCGTTGAACCAACGGTCGGGCCGAATAATTCTGACCAGGATTTTGCCCAGAATATTTTAGGCGCTAATAACGCGGATAATGATTTTGATTCGTCTTTGGTAACCGCCAGCAGCACGGGGAGTATTATTGAAATATTAGAATACACAATTAATAGTTTATACGCCTCTGAATGCGGAGAATCAACTACGGCTACCCAAACGAACTGCTACGTTGACGATACCGCCCGCTATCTAACGACTGATTTATGCAATGAAGCCA
Organism: Patescibacteria group bacterium; assembly: GCA_041645555.1. Classification (GTDB taxonomy): domain Bacteria; phylum Patescibacteriota; class Patescibacteriia; order Patescibacteriales; family JAQTRU01; genus JAQTRU01. Next base: position 13,690 of record JBAZPX010000014.1, on the reverse strand, counting down.
AAGAGAACTCGTGTTTTGTCCCGACTGATAATAGTTATTACGCTTTTGGTTCCGAATGCTCTGATTCCACAACCACAACCGCAACTAACTGTTATATTGACGATACGGCTAGATATATAGACAGCAATGCTTGTTCAGCGGGGAGTAATTCCGGTTATTGTTTTATAAATACGGCCACATTTTCGGCCATGGACTCTGATTTAGCCGCCGACAATATAATAAACGGTGTAACTATTTTGGGAGTTACCGGCAATTTAGCTTCAGCCCAGTCTAATCCGGATTATCCTGATTCATTTCATGTTGCTACCGCCGGTTTTATTGAGCCGAGCGCTGGTCCAGCCGACTATGACCAGGACTTTGCCCAGAATATTTTAGGCGCCAATAATGCGGATAATGATTTTGACTCATCAAACGTGGCGGCCAATAGGGACGGCAGTATTATAGAAAGAGCAAAATATATAAATAGCAGTTTAGATGGTAATTATAAATGGTATTCATCTGAATGTAGCGAATCAACTACCTCTACCCAAACTAATTGCCATGTTGATGATACTGCCCGTTATCTGACTACCGATTTATGCAATGAAGCTAAAGAAAATCAATGTTTTGTCCCGACCGATAATGGCTATTATGCTTTTAATACTGAATGTTCTGATTCTACCACTTCTACCCAGACCAATTGTTATGTTGATGACACGGCCAGATATGTTGATAGTAATGTCTGCGTTAATAGCGCAAATACCGGCTATTGTTATATGAATACCGATACTTTTACGGCCATGGATGCGGACTTAGTGGCAAGTAATATAAAAAATGGAGTGATTATTTTTGGGGTAACCGGCACTTTTGGCTTGGCAAATGGTTCAACTTGTGTTTCCGCCGGCGCTTGTCTTTCGGGTTATTGCGTTGATGGCGTTTGCTGTAATAGCGCTTGTTCAGGAAGCACTTGCCAAACTTGTGGAACTTATTCAAGTGCAGGAATTGGAAATTGTGGTTATGTAAATAGCGCTTCTCAGGATCCTCGTTCTGAATGCCCGGGTGCTAGCCCTTGTAACAGTACCTCGTGTAATGGTACTGGTTACAGCTGCTCCACGCTTGCCGCAGGTAGCCAACCAGCTGGTTGTACAGGATGTTATTATTGTGATGGGACGGGAGGATGTGACCTCTGCAGATGGACTTGGGGTTCGGTCCAAACCGATAGATATTGCGTGGGTGTTTGGGGATCTACCGCCTGTGCGTGGGCCAACAAGGAAGACTACGTTTTATATTGTAGCCAACCAACTGTTAGCGATTGCGGCACTGTATATACACGCAACAACTCCTCGGCCGGAGCAGGGACATATTGGTACGTCACATGCACTTGCAACTAATAGGATTATTGATGTTAATTTTATTTTTCTAATATATTCTTGCCTAAGGGTTGACCCTGTTAAATAATTTTAAATTTTTTATGATTATGCTTAAAACAAAAAATATTTTGATTATAGTAATATTAATAGTTGCGATTGGAATGGAATTTTCAGTTATTCTTTTTTATCAAAGAGCTTATTTTTTTCCCAAAACAGAAACGCCAGAGTTAACGCCGATAGAGATAAAGGAATTGCCAAAGGCAGAATACGAAATTGCCAGCGTGGGTACTTGGCAGGATAAAATAAAATGGGCAAGATATCACATAATCACCGAGAAGCCATTAGCGGAAGAAGAACAGATTAAAATATTGGCAGAAAAAATTATTAAAGATATTGCGCCCGAAAATTTAAAATTAGATAAAGTTGAGCTGTTATTCTATCATGATAAAAGCGTTGCTTGCCAGGTGGACGAGGCAAAGGCTCGAGCCATATGGACTCCGGATGGACTTTCCACAGAAATTTTAGAAAAGAAAAAATAAGTTTAACGTGTTTGAGCCCTCCTTCGAAAGGAGGGGTAGGGGAGGTTTTTATGTTCATCAAAACAAAAAAATTTTTAAATTATAAAAATGATTTAAAACCAAAAGTGAAAAAATTAAGGCAAAATATGACTTTAGCGGAGAGAAAATTATGGTATGAATTTTTGCGCAGTCACAGGTATAGATTCATAAGACAAAAGGCGATTGGTAATTATATCCTTGATTTTTATTGCCAAAAATTAAAACTAGGGATTGAAATTGACGGCGAAACGCATCTTGGCGATAAGAATCAAGAATATGATAAAGCGAGGACTAACGCGCTTAATAAACTGGAGATAGAAATTATGAGATTTTGGAATGATGATATATTAAAGGGTTTGAGCGAAGTGGAAAATATTATTGAAAATAAGATAAAAGAAAAAGAAAACCCCCTTAATCCCCCTTTCGAAGGGGGACAATAAACATTATGGAAAATTTATTTAAAAAATTAGAGGCATTCCAGGAGCGGGTTAAAAAAACCTGGCAGCTTTTGGATTTGGATAAAAAAAAGTCAAAAGTAAAAAATCAAAAATCAAAAATGAACGAAAAGGATTTTTGGAATGACCGAGAAAGGGCAGTAGAAATTAGCCGAGAGGTTGAAGAATCAAAAAAAGAGATTGGGGAATGGGAAGAACTTTTAAAAGAGATAACCGAATTAGAGGAACTGGTAGCTGTTGGCGATAAAGAAGGGGATTCTTCTTTAGCGGAAGAAACTGAAACCAGATATCAAGAATTATTAAAGAAATTTGAAAAAATGGAATTTCAAGTTATGTTTTCCGGAAAATATGACGAGAGCAATGCCATTCTTTCCGTTCATGCCGGCACGGGCGGGGTAGAAGCCCAGGATTGGGCGGAAATGTTGGAGCGGATGTTTCTGCGGTTTGCGGAGAAAAGAGGTTGGAAAACCGAAATTCTAGACCGGACGGTCGGCAACGAAGCCGGCATAAAAAGCATGTCAATGCAGGTTGTCGGGCGCTGGGCTTACGGATATTTAAAAAGCGAATCGGGCGTCCACCGGTTAGTAAGAATTTCTCCTTTTGACGCGGAAAAAATGCGGCATACCTCCTTTGCTTTAGTGGAAGTTATTCCGGAACTGCCGGAGGCGGAAGAGATAGAAATAAAAAATGAGGATTTAAGAATTGATGTTTTTCGTTCTTCCGGCCCGGGAGGCCAAAGCGTAAATACGACTGATTCAGCCGTGCGAATTGTTCATAAACCAACCGGCCTGGTTGTGGCCTGCCAGACCGAGCGTTCCCAGCACCAGAATAAATTAACGGCTTTAAAAATTTTAAAATCAAAACTTTATAAACTGCAGGAAGAAGAGAAGGAAGGGCAGGAAAAAAAATTGCGCGGCGAGGCGCAGAAAGCCGAATGGGGAAAGCAAATCCGGTCTTATGTTCTGCAGCCGTATAAGATGGTAAAAGACCATAGGACGGATTATGAAACGTCGGATGTGAACGCAGTTTTAGACGGGGAGCTGGAAGGATTTATGGAAAGTTATTTGCGGGAAACACACGGCGCGTAAAAATTTTTAATTTTTAAGTTTGTAATTTTATAAATAATTTTTAATTTATTAAGGTTTAATTTTTTATATTGCTAAGTTTATAAATTGTAAAATTAGGTTATTGGAAATTGTTTAGAAATTAAAAATTAGAAATTATTATCTATGTTTGACAACCTGCTTTCAGCCGGGAAAGCGAAAGTATTTTTATTTTCCTGCCTATTCTTTATTCTCGGCATTGCCGTTGCTTCTTTTTTGCCCCTAGCTTGGCTCGCTCTTGATTTATGGTGGTTTATCGGAATAGTATTTTGCGCGGTAATTTCAATTCTATTTTTTAAAAATAAAAAAGTTAGATTATTCGCCCTTCTTGGGCTATTTTTATTTTTAGGAATTTGGCGCTATAGTTTCAGCCTGCCGGTTAGCACTCCGGATAAAATTTGGTTTTATAACGGGCAAGAGGCGGTAATTACCAGCACGGTCTGCAATGAGCCGGATGTTAGGGAGAAAAATGCGAAATATGAAATTTGTACGGAATACCTCGCCCTTAACGTAGAGGCAACTCGCGAGTTGCCTCTACATGCGCCCGTACACGGAAAAATTCTAGCCACGACAAATTTATATCCGGCCTACAATTACGGGGATAAAATAAAAATTACCTGCGAGCTGGAAGCGCCGGAAAAATTTAATAATTTCGCTTATGACCGCTATTTGGCTCGTTACAATATTTATTCCGTTTGCTATTATCCGAAAATTGAAATTATCCAAAACGGGGGAGGCAATTATCTTTATAGAAAAATTTTTGGCTTAAAAGAAAAATTGCATAGCGCGATTAACTATGGCCTGCCTGAACCGGAAGCCAGTCTGGCCGGCCCATTGATTCTCGGCTATAAAAAAAGCGTTTCCGCTTATTGGCAGGAAAAATTTTCGGAATCCGGGCTTAGCCATATTATGGCTATTTCCGGAACTAATATTAGTATTTTGGCGGCTTTAATTATGTGCTTGCTTTTGGGCGCCGGGGTTAGCCGCCAGAGAGCTTTTTGGCTGGCGAGTTTATTTTTGCTTTTTTATGTTATTTTGGTCGGCGCGCCGGCTTCAGCCATGCGCGCCGGAGTGATGGGCTTTTTAGTGCTTTGGGCAATGAAGCTCGGCCGGCTTAATAAATTGACTAATTCCTTGGTTTTGGCCGCGGCGATATTATTTTTAATAAATCCCAGGCTTCTGCGGGACGATATTGGTTTTCAGCTTTCTTTTTTGGCGGTTTTGGGCATGATTTATTTCCCGCCGATTTTTGAGAGCTGGCTGAATAGAATTGTTAATCTTGAAGAAATCCCAAAATTTTTAAAAATCATTTATGATATTTTCAGCCTGACTATGGCGGCTCAGATTTTCACCCTGCCCATAATCGCTTTTAATTTTTCTAAAGTTTCTCTGATTGCGCCCGTAAGCAATTTGCTGGTTTTATGGATTTTGCCTCCGCTTTCAATAGCGGTTTTAGCGGCTATGATTTTGAGTTTAATTATTCCATTTTTGGCTCCTTTGTTTTTTTCTCCGGCTCTTTTGTTTCTGAAATATATAATGGTGGTGGTCGACTGGCTGCCAAGGCTGCCTTATGCCTATATTGAGGTTGATTATTTATGGTTAGGCTGGGTTATAGGTTATTATTTAGTTATGATTTGGGTAATTTTTAAATTTAGAGTAAAATATAGGGAGACAGCATGAAATACGAGGTATGAAACAGCATCTAAGCATTAAAATTTTTGGGCGGGTTCAGATGGTAACTTTTAGGTATTCTTCCCGGGAAAAAGCTCGCGAATTGGACTTGTCTGGTTTCGCGCGCAATGAGCCGGACAACGGTGTTTATATAGAAGTTGAAGGGGAGGAAGAAAATTTAAAAAAATTTTTAGCTTGGTGCCGGAAGGGCCCTGCCTGGGCAAGAGTGGAAAAAATAATTATTGACGAAAGCGAACTTAAAAATTTTAATCAATTTACAATTGAATACTAAATTTATGTACAAGAAAAAGAAAGTGGCTTTAAAGAAACACCGGAAGAGACAGGGTAAAAAGATAAGAAGTTTATGCTATTAGAGCTGGCAAACAAAAAACCAGGGTGTTTTGCCTGGTTTTTTGTTTATCATCTACTTTTTATTTTTTGCCATGGTTCTTATGCAGGCAGTACAGATTTTCGTCTTTTTTCCGTTGATCTTTTTACTTTGCAAGTTTATATACTGCCTTTTGATGGTTTTAATATTAGAGTGCGAACGGCTGGCGCCTTTAGTGGAACCGCGACCGCAAACATCACATTTTTTAGCCATAACTTATTAACAGTTAATGATTGACAATTAATAATTGACAATTAACAATTAACGTAAAATATTTATTAATTTTTGATATTTAGCAGATTACCATGTTTTGGAAAAAAAGGCAAGATGTGGTAAACTAATAATCAATAACCAGAATTTTGGTTATTGAAATTTGATTATTGAATTTTAATGTTTTATGGGTATAATTTTTTCCCTTATCGTAATACTTTTTTCTGCTATAATCCATGAGTACTTGCACGGCTGGATGGCCGACCGCTTGGGCGACCCGACGGCTAAAGATGAAGGCAGATTAACGCTTAATCCGGTAGCTCATATTGATTTATGGGGATCCATATTAATGCCGGCTTTAATTTATTTTGCCACGGCTGGCGGTTTAATATTCGGTTATGCCAAACCCGTTCCTTTTAATCCTTATAATCTGCGGGACCAGAAATACGGATCGGCCAAAGTGGCGGCGGCTGGGCCGTTGGCGAATCTTATCACGGCTTTATTTTTCGGCCTGATTTTAAGATTTTATCCGATGGATAACCCGACTTTATCTTCGCTCTTGGCGATAATCGTTCAGATTAATCTAGTCTTAATGGTATTTAACCTTGTGCCTTTGCCGCCTTTGGACGGGTCAAAAGTGATTATGCCGTTTCTGCCCTATAGTTGGCAGCAAGGATTGGCTAATTTAGAGCGCTATGGTTTCACTTTGGTTTTAATTTTTATTTTGTTCGGATTCCCCCTGATTATCCCAATAATTAGTTTTTTATTTAATTTAATCGTCGGCGCTTAGGCGGTTAATTGTTGAAATTAACTGCCTGCCCGCTCGCAAGCTTGCGTTGCAGGCGGGTTAATGGTTATTACTTGACTTATTTCAGGTATTTTGCTAAATTTAAATAGTAAAATAACAAAATAATAAAATAGTATAAAAAAGGGGTTGTTTTTGTTTATTTTGATTTTATATTATTTTATTATTTTATTTTTATTTTTTTATATAAAATATGCCGACAGTAAACCAACTGCTCCGTAAGGGGCGGAAAAAAACGAAGAAAAGAACTAAAACCTTAGCTCTGCATACTAATCTTGATACTTTGCACCGCCGGAGAAAAGAACTGGCCGCGGGTGCTCCTTTTAAACAGGGGGTGTGTTTAAAAGTGACCACCACCACTCCAAAAAAACCGAACTCAGCTTTACGTAAAATTGCCCGTGTCAGATTGTCAAACGGTATGGAAGTAACGGCTTATATCCCCGGCGAAGGCCATAACCTGCAGGAGCATTCTATTGTTTTAATCAAGGGCGGCAAAACTAAAGACTTACCAGGCGTCCGTTATAAGATTATTAGAGGTGTATATGATACGCAAGGAGTTCAGGGCCGGAAGCAGTCAAGAAGCCTGTATGGAGCCAGGAGAGAAAAGAAATAAATTTTGCATAACGCATAACACACAACAATCTTAATTCTTAAATCTTAATTCTTAAATCTTAAATATGCGAGGAAAACCAGCTCCAAAAAGAGATATAGAGGGCGATATAAGATATAATGATAAAAATGTTGCCAAGCTCATGAATTATATTATGAAGGGAGGCAAGAAGACCGCGGCCGAAAAAATCGTTTACGGTTGTTTTGACGTTATAAAAGATCAAATAAAACAGGATCCAAGACATGTTTTTAACAAAGCTTTAAAAAGAGTGTCCCCGATAGTGGAGATTCGGGGAAAAAGAGTCGGCGGAGCTAACTACCAGGTGCCTTTTCAGGTTCGGGGCGACCGCCGTTTTGCTTTAGGCTGCCGCTGGCTGATTGAAGCCGCTAAGGCGCGTAAAGGCAAGCCGATGGCGGAAAAATTAGCGGCTGAGATTTTGGAAGCTTCCGAAGGTGAAGGCGCGGCTGTGAAAAAGAGGGATATGGTCCATAGGATGGCTGAAGCTAATAAGGCTTTTGCGCACTTCTCCCGCTAACATACTGACTTATACGGACTACGGCGGACTAAGGCGGACGGGAGTGGGATTTTTAGGATTATTAGGATCCTTGGGATTGTTGGGAATACATGAAGAAAGTAATTTTTTTATTTTTTTATAAATTAATTAGACCTCTCCCCCGACCCCTCTCCTAATTAGGAGAGGGGAGGAGCTCCGCCAGCTGGCGGAGCGACGGGGTGAGGTATAATCTATGCCTCGCGAATATTCTCTAGAAAAAATACGAAATATCGGCATTGCCGCCCATATTGATGCCGGTAAAACCACGTTTACAGAACGCGTTCTTTTTTATACGGGAAAGAAGCATAAAATCGGCGAAGTCCATGAAGGCGCGGCGGAAATGGATTGGATGGAACAGGAAAAAGAAAGGGGCATAACTATTACCTCCGCGGCCACCACTTGTTTTTGGAAAGGCAATAAAATAAATATTATCGATACCCCCGGGCACGTAGACTTTACGGTTGAAGTGGAAAGGTCTTTGCGGGTTTTGGACGGGGCCATAGCGGTTTTTGACGGATCCCAGGGCGTAGAACCGCAATCAGAAACGGTCTGGCGCCAGGCAGATAAATATGAGGTGCCGCGCCTTTGTTTTATTAATAAGATGGATAAAATCGGCGCGGATTTCTATATGAGCCTTGATTCTATAAGAACCAGGCTGAATCCAAAAGCCGTGGCTATCCAGCTGCCGATCGGCGCTGAAGACAGCGCCCGGGGCGTGATTGATTTGGTTACGGAAAAGGCTTATGAATTCAAAGGCAGTTTGGGCGAACAGGTGAATGAGATTCCGATTCCGGAAGAAATGAAAGCGCAAGTGGAAAAATATAGAAGCGAAATGGTGGAAAGGGCAGCGGAATGCGATGATAAGATAACTGAGAAATATTTAAAAGGGGAGGAAATAAGTTTAGAAGAACTAAAAGGGGCTTTGCGCAAAGGAGTAATTGCCAATGCTATTTATCCGGTTTTGTGCGGGTCGGCCCTAAAGAACATGGGCGTCCAGTTAGCTCTTGATGCCGTAAATGATTATTTGCCTTCTCCTTTGGATATGCCGGATATTGAAGGCATGGATACGCACGATGAAACCAAAAAAATTTTAGTGAAAGCTGATGATGACGAGCCTTTTGCCGGTCTGGCTTTCAAAATTGCGACCGACCCTTTTGTCGGAAAATTGTGTTTTGCCCGGGTTTATCGGGGGGTTTTACGGGCCGGTTCTTATATTTTAAATTCTTCTACCGGCAATAAAGAGCGGGTAGGCCGCTTAGTGCGGATGCACGCTAATCATCGGGAAGAAATAAAAGAAGTTTATGCCGGGGACATTGCGGCGATTATAGGCTTAAAAAATACGACTACCGGCAACACCCTTTGCGATGAAAGCGAACCCTTATTGCTTGAATCCATTGTTTTCCCGGAACCGGTTATAAAAATCGCGGTTGAGCCGAAAACCAAAGTTGACCAGGAGAAAATGGGCGCGGCTTTAAGGAGGCTGGCGGAAGAAGATCCGACTTTTAGAATGGAGACTGATGAAGAAACAAACCAGACTTTGATTTCCGGAATGGGCGAGCTGCACTTAGATATTATTGTTGACCGGATGAAAAGAGAGTTTGGCGTTGAAGCTAATGTGGGCGCGCCCCAGGTTTCTTACCGGGAGACGATTAAAGAGACAGCTGAAGCCCAGGGTAAATATATAAAGCAGTCCGGCGGACGCGGCCAATACGGCGATTGCTGGCTACGGGTTGAACCGCAGCCGGAAGGAGTCGGGTTTGAATTTGTTGACGAAGTAAAAGGAGGCGCTATACCGAGGGAATTTATTCCAGCCATAGGCAAGGGGGTAAAAGAAGCGCTGGAACAGGGAGTCGTAGCCGGTTATCCGATGGTTAATATAAAAGTTGCGGTTTATGACGGCAGTTACCATGACGTTGATTCTTCGGAAGCGGCTTTTAAGATGGCGGGAATTTTTGCTTTTAGGGAAGCCTGCCGGAAAGCCAAGCCGGTATTGCTCGAACCGATAATGAAAGTTGAAGTGGTAACGCCGGAAGAATATATGGGTAATATTGTCGGCGACCTTAATTCTAAGCGCGGCCAGATTGACCAGCTTACCAACAGAGGCACGGCCAAAATAATTTTAGCTAAAGTGCCCTTGGCAGAAATGTTCGGTTATGCCACATCTTTGCGTTCTTTGAGCCAGGGCCGAGCCAGTTCTACTATGGAATTTTTCCGCTACTCTGAAGTGCCGGGCAATATTGTTGAAACAATAGCCAGCCGGAGCCGAAGATAAAAAGTTGACGATTTTAAAAGTTTGGGATAGAATAAGCATATTAGTAAGTTTTCACAAGGCTTTATAAAAAAGTAGCGGGATGAATCCCGGCAAGACCATGCAAAATCAATTACAAAAAGCCATTAATTTAGCGGAGATTACCGGCGATAAAATAATTGTGATTGACAGTTCAAAACCGGATAGCGCTTTTGTAGTTATGAGGCTGGATGAATATGAAAAGTTTGTTTTGGGCCATAATGAGTTAAGGAGCTTGACAGAAGAGGAACTACTTGATAGAATAAATCGTGATATAGCCGTTTGGAAAAGCGAGAACGATGAAAAAGTTGAAGAGAGCAAAAAGTTTTTAAACGAGAGAAAAGAAAAAATATCACCTTTTTCCCGCAAAAATTGGGTGGAGGAAAATAATAGAGATGATTTTGATGAAGATGTTTGTTTTGACGAGGATGAGGAAGAAGATGAGGACATGTATTATTATGAAGATCCTTCTAGCGGGATGGAACTAGAGGACGAGTCGGGAGAAGATGATTATTATGTTCCGGGCAAAGGGATGGATAAAAATAAAAATAAGTTTGGCAATCACTGGGAAATTCCTCCGAGCATAAAAAGCAGTGCGGAAGAAGTTGTAAAGGATGTTCCCTTTTAAATAGTAAAATAATATAAAAATAAAATAATATAAAAATCTGACGAGGACGGTTGATGTTTGAAGTATCCGGAATTTATTTTGTTATTTTATTATTTAATTATTTTATTATTTAATTATTTTATAAATTAACAAATGACGGCTGGTTCTCTGCTTCTCGCGGAGAGATAACCCCTCCTAACGGGGGCCGCAAACAAAAAAACCATGGCAGATAAATTTGAACGAACAAAACCCCATGTCAATGTGGGCACAATCGGCCACGTTGACCATGGCAAAACCACTTTGACCGCGGCGATTTTAAAAGTTGTTGCCGCCAAGGGCTTAAAGGCTTCGCAGAAGTCAGTTGACCAGATTGACTCGGCTCCGGAAGAAAAAGCGCGCGGCATTACTATTGCTACCGCCCACGTTGAATACGAATCAGAAAAACGCCATTATGCTCACGTTGACTGTCCGGGGCACGCCGATTATGTGAAAAACATGATTACCGGCGCCGCTCAGATGGACGGGGCGGTTTTGGTTGTGGCCGCGACTGACGGACCTATGCCGCAAACCAGAGAACATATAGTTTTGGCCCGCCAAGTCGGCGTCCCTTATATTGTCGTATTTTTAAATAAATGCGATATGGTGGAGGACAAGGAACTGATTGATTTAGTGGAAGAAGAAATTCGCGATTTACTTAAAAAATATGAGTTTCCTGGGGATAAGACTCCGGTTATCCGCGGTTCAGCTTTGAAAGCTTTAGAAAACCCGACCGGTCTGGACGCCCAGCCGGTTTGGGATCTCGTAAAAGCTTTGGACGAATATATCCCTGAGCCGACCAGAGATATTGACCATCCGTTTTTGATGCCGATTGAAGATATTTTCTCTATTGAAGGCCGTGGCACCGTCGTGACCGGCAGGATTGAAAGAGGCATAGTAAAATTAAATGATGAGGTGGAAATTATCGGTTTGGGAGAAACAAAAAAGACCGTGATCACTGGTATAGAAATGTTTAATAAAATGCTTGACCAGGGCCAGGCCGGAGATAACGCCGGTGTCCTGCTTCGCGGCACAAAAAAGGACGAAGTGGAGAGAGGCCAAGTTTTAGCTAAACCAGGCACTGTCACCCCGCACACGGAATTTGAAGGAGCGATTTATGTCTTAACTAAAGAGGAAGGCGGACGCCATAAACCGTTCTTTAAGGGTTACAAGCCGCAATTTTACATAAGGACGACTGATGTAACTGGTGAAGTTGAATTGCCGGAAGGAACAGAAATGGTTATGCCGGGCGATACTGTTAATTTAAAGATTAAATTAATTGCTCCGATTGCCTTGGAAGAAAAACAAAGATTTGCTATCCGGGAAGGCGGACGAACTGTCGGCGCCGGCACGGTAACTAAGATTATAAAGTAATCACTTAGTCCCGCCCTTCGCGAAGGGCGGGATTGTAGTGTTAATTTATTATTTATAGATTGGAAGAAGGAAATAGAAATTTGTTTTCTTCTGTCAGACAAAATTTGATGTCAGAAAAAGAAAAAGCGGAAAATAAAAAATCCGACGACAAAGGCGAAGGCAATAATGATTTTAAGCAGAAAATTCGCATAAAGATAAAAGCTTTTGACCACAAAATAATTGACCAGTCTACCAAGACTATTATTGATACGGCCAAAAGAAGCGATGCGCAGATTTTCGGCCCCATTCCTTTGCCTACGGAAAAAAGAAAATATACGGTTAACCGGTCAACTTTCGTCCATAAGGACGCGCGGGACCAGTATGAGATGAGAATCCATAAAAGGATGATTGATATTGTCGACCCAACCGCTAAGACTATTGAAGATTTGACGAACTTAAGTTTGCCGGCCGGGGTTGATGTGGAAATAAAAATGCAATAGTTGTAGGATTTTTGAGAATTTTGTGATTATTAGGATTCTTAGGATATAAAATATTTTAGGAGGCATTAGATAGTTATAACAATCTCAATAATCCTAAAAATCTCAAGAATCTTAAGAGTCCCAATTACGTCTTGACAGAAATTGTTTAAAGTTATAATATAAATTAACAATTAGATATATAAGTTTGTGTAAGCAACTCCGTCCGCCAGTTGGCGTACGGAAAGTGCTTGGCAGATAGGAAAGAGTTTAGAAGATTTCAGCATAAAACACTAGTAAGCGTTATAAAAATAACGCGTGTTTGCTGGTCTCTCTAAAAAGGGCCAGTTTTTTTGTTCAAGGCGTTCGTTAATTTTTAGACTTTTTAGTGAACCTTTAATGCGAATATTATAGTGATTTTTAGACGTTATCAGAGGAATGCGAATACTACGAATCCTTAAAGTATTTGCGGCATTCGCATTATAGCAGGAAAGTTTAAATCCGTAGGAAGAATTCGTATTAAAGGATTATAAAAGGGTTTAAGTCCGTAAAAATTATTTCTACATATGAAGTTTATCATAGGTAAAAAAATAGACATGACCCAGGTTTGGCAGGGCGAAAAGGTAGTGGCGGTTACGAAAATTCAGGCCGGCCCTTGTCCGATTGTTCAGGTTAAAGGCAAAGATAAAGATGGTTATGAAGCCGTTCAACTTGGTTTTGGCGAGAAAAAGGAGAAGAACATTAGAAAGCCGCAGAAAGGACACATGGGAAAATTAAAAATTAATTTAAGATATCTAAGGGAGTTTAAAAATGAAAATAAGGATTTAAAAGTCGGGGACGTGATAGATGTTAATACTTTTGCGGTTGGTGATACGATTGATGTAATTGGAGTTTCCAAAGGCCGGGGTTTTCAGGGCGTAGTTAAACGCCATCATTTTCATGGCCATAATAAAACCCACGGCACTAAAGACCAGGTAAGGATGCCCGGTTCTATCGGCGCTTCCGGTCCGGCTCATGTTTTTAAGGGGACGAGAATGCCCGGCCGGATGGGAGGGGACAGGACAACTATTAAAAATTTAGAAGTCATTGAAATTGATAAGGATAATAATATATTACTAGTGAAAGGAGCAGTTCCGGGAGCCAGAAACGGGTTGGTGTTAATTCAAGGGGAAGGGGAGCTTAAGCTAAAAGTTAATCCGCCAACCGGCGAAGAAAATGTAAAAGCAGAAG
>JBAZPX010000013.1:0-27753 GCA_041645555.1 Patescibacteria group bacterium | reverse complement strand
TTACTTGCCTAATAATAAAATACCGGAAGAAAAAATAAAAGAAATCGGCCGCATAATTGAGAAATATATAAAGTTAATGAATTACGGGTTAGCCAAAATTAATTTTTCCGAGCATGTTAAGGACGGTAAATTCGGGCAGGCGACGGATGATTTTCAAGAAATTAATGATTTAACCAATTGGTTTATGTCCTTGGCGGCGAGCGAAATCGAAGAAAGTCTGGGCCGGGATAAAATAAAGCAGGCGGTCGTGGGCAATATGTATGAAATTTTAACTAAGAAAGTGAAACTGCCCCCCGATTTGCCTTATGAAAAAGAAAAGGAAATTCAGATTTATTTAAGCATCCACCGCAATTTTTTGAAATTTGACCAGGAGATGCTTGAGTTTATTCTCTTTAAATATTTTAACTCCGGCTGGGCTAAAGGGCCGAAGGACGAAGCCATAGCCAAAATCGCCAAAAATATAAGGTCTTTGCGCCAAGCTATCCGAGAAGGCATTAATCACCCCTTAGCGAAGCAACTGGACAAGATCGTCGGCCAGTATTCCGTATATTTTTCTATCTTGGAAGAAGTCATAGAAAAAAATCCGACCTCGGTTTATGATGAAATAAAAAATGATATCAAGGCCTTCCCGCGCCTGATAAAGAAGGCCTGCGCCAAAGAATACGGGGGCATAAGGTCAAGACTCTGGCGGGCCGCCGGCAGAAGTATTATTTATATTTTTCTGACCAAATCGATTTTTGTGATTTTATTGGAAATTCCGGCTATCCAGTGGTTTGGCGAGAAGATCAACCCGGTTTCTTTGGCTATAAATGTTTCTTTTCCGGCTCTTCTTTTGTTTCTAGTAGTTTTATTTACGCGCATTCCCTCGGAAAGGAACACGGCTAAAATAATTGAAAGGATAGAAGAGATAACTTTTGTGGAGAAGGAAAGGGGGGAATCTCTTATTTTGCGCAATCCGGTGAAAAGAGGAAAAATAACCAACGCCTTTTTTGGATTGATTTATTTCATTACCTTTTTTCTGTCTTTCGGATTAATAGTTTGGGCGCTGGGTAAAATTAATTTTACCTGGGTAAGCATCGTAATCTTTTTGTTCTTCCTGGCTTTAGTAAGCTTTTTCAGCATCCGCATCAGGCGGGCAGTCAAGGCATTTATTGTGGTTGAACAGAAAGAGAGTATGCTTACTTTTTTAGTTGATTTCTTTTATACTCCGATTATTACCGCCGGCCAGTGGCTCTCCGAGAAATTTTCCCAGATTAATATTTTTATCTTTGTTCTGGATTTTATTATTGAAGCGCCGTTTAAAATTTTCTTGGAAATTACCGAAGACTGGACGAAGTACGTGAAGGAAAGAAGAGACGACATAAAGTAAAAATTTCTAATTTTTAATTCCTAATTTCTAATAAAATGCCAAATGCCAAAATTTAGGCATTAGACATTTTAGGGTTAGAAATTTTATTAAAAATTAGACATTAGGTGAATTAAAAATTACAAGATATGTTATATATTGTTGGCACGCCGATCGGGAATTTAGAGGATATAAGTTTAAGAGCGCTTCGCATTTTAGGCGAGGTTGATTTTATATTATGCGAGGATACGCGGGTGACGAAAAAATTGCTGGAGCATTACAAAATTAAGACGCCGGTAATTTCTTATCATCAGCACTCCGATTTTTCCAAAACTGATTATATCCTGGATTTATTAGGGCAAGGCAAGGATTTAGCTTTAGTTTCTGACGCGGGCACGCCGGGAATATCTGACCCGGGAGGCAAACTAATTCAGGCCGTTTCGGAAAAATTCGGCGAAGATATGAAAATTGAATCTGTGCCTGGGCCGTCAGCCGTAACCGCGGCTTTGTCAATTTCCGGCATCCCGACGGACAAGTTTATTTTTATGGGTTTCCCCCCGCATAAAAAGGGGCGGCAGACGTTTTTAAAAAAAATTCTTGAGTCTAACTATCCGGTAGTGGTTTATGAATCAAAACACAGGATAGTGAAATTCTTAGAGGAATTGGATAAGATGGAGAAAAATGTTGATGCTAATAAAAATCAAGGAGAAGATGAACAAATTACAAATTACCCAGCCTCCACTAAAGCTACGGCGGGCAAGCAAATTTCAAAGAAGCTTACGTCGGTCGTTGTTTGCCGAGAACTTTCAAAAATGCATGAAACTATTTATAGGGGGAAGATGGAGGACATTATAAATAAAATAAAAGACAGCCGAGATGACCAAAAAGGGGAGTTTGTGGTAATAATTGGGAAATAAATATGAAAACATTCTATATAACAACCACCCTGCCTTATGTTAATGCCGAACCACATATCGGCTTTGCCGCGGAAATTATTAAAGCTGATGTGATCGCCCGCTGGCAGCGGCTTTTAGGCAAGACCGTGTTTTTTAATACCGGCACGGACGAGCATGGCTTAAAAATTTACCGCAAAGCTAAAGCTGAAGGCAAAGACCCGCAAAAATACTGCGATGAATACGCGGCGAAGTTTGACAATTTAAAGTCCGCTTTAAACTTAAGCTACAATAATTTTATTCGCACGACCGACCCGCATCATATCACGGCGGCGCAGGAATTCTGGAAAAGATGCGAAAAAAACGGCGATATTTATAAAAAGAACTACAAGATAAAATACTGCGTTGGCTGTGAGCTGGAAAAAACCGAATCCGAGTTAGTCAATGGCAAATGCCCGGATCATCCTAATTTAGAGTTAGAAACGATAGAGGAAGAAAACTATTTTTTCCGCTGGTCAAAATATCAGGATAAATTATTAAAGCTTTATGAGAAAAATAAGGATTTTGTCGTGCCGGCGCATCGTCTTAATGAAATTAAAAATTTTGTTTCGTCCGGCCTGCAGGATTTTTCCGTTTCCCGCCTGGTTGAAAAAATGCCCTGGGGAATTCCCGTGCCGGGCGACCAGAAACACGTGATGTACGTCTGGTTTGACGCTTTAGTAAATTACGTTTCGGCTTTAGGCTGGCCGGAAGACGAGAAAAAATTTAAAGACTTTTGGCCGGTAGTGCAGGTGGCGGGCAAAGACAACTTGAGACAGCAGTCTGCTATGTGGCAAGGGATGCTAATGTCAGCCGGGTTGCCCGCTTCAAAGCAGATTTTGATCTTCGGTTTTTTAACCGCTAATGGCCAAAAAATGAGCAAAAGTTTAGGCAACGTCATTAATCCTTTCCCTTTAGTGGAAAAATACGGGGCGGATGCCGTACGCTATTATTTATTGTCGGAAATTCTGCCTTTTGAGGACGGCGATTTTTCTTATGAAAAATTTGAAATTCGCTACAACGCTGATTTGGCCAATGGTTTAGGCAACTTAGTGGCCCGGGTTTCAAACCTATTAGAAAAAAATGAAATAGAAATAAAAATAAAAACTGACAGCGACAAAAAATTAAAGAAAGAATTTAGCCAAAAGATGGAATTATACCGTTTTGACGAGGCGTTAAAAATTTTGTGGGACAAAGTGCGGGAGAGTGATGAATTTTTAAGCGCTAAAGCGCCCTGGAAGATGAAAGATAAAGATGACATAAAAAAAGTATTAGAGCCGGTAGCGGAAAATATTTTAAACATCGCTTACTACTTACAGCCGTTTATGCCGGCAACGGCGGAAAAGATAATTAAGCAATTCAGCGAGAAACAGATCAAGAAGGGAGAAGGGCTTTTCCCACGAATTGCCCCCGCTGTCATTGCGAGTCCCGAAGCCTCGGGACGAAGCAATCTTGCGAATGATTAAAATAGTAAAAAGTAGAAGAATTGAGTTAATAAAAAAGATTAATCTAAGGTGGTAAAATTTAAACGAAAATTTTTAGTTCGTTAGATTGCTTCGTCTCCGCCAGCGGGCGGATCCTCGCAATGACAAGAAGGAATAACATTTAAATTAATAATATGGGAATTTTCGACATTATCTTATTAATCATCCTTGCCGGTTTCGTTTTTTACGGCTTATTTTTCGGCCTGATAAGAACTCTGGGGTCGCTGGCTGGCGTAATCGTTGGCGCTTGGCTGGCGAGCCGTTTTTATTTAGAAGTTTTTTCCTGGGTTAAGGATTTATCTTTTGGTTTTAATAATTTGGGCAAAGTCGCTACCTTTATTATTTTATTTTCCCTGATAAACCGTTTGGTCTGCTTTGCTTTTGTGATTTTAGATAAAACTTTTCACATCATTTCTATCATTCCCTTTTTAAAAAGCATCAATCGCCTGGCCGGGGCAATTTTAGGGCTTCTGATGGGCGGGCTGATAATGGGATTAATTCTATACGTAGCGGCCCGTTATACTATTTTTAACAGTTTTTTCGGCGACTGGATGGTCAATTCCGAAGTGGCGCCGCGACTAATTAAATTTTCAAGCGTTCTAACCCCGCTTTTACCTGAAGTTTTAAAGAAACTGCAATCTTTAATATAACAAGTTTTACGGAAAAATTTATTTCATACTTCCGGCCCACGATGAAAAAAGTAATTATATGGCAAGTAATAAATACTTAATTATTAGAAAAAGGCAGAACATGCTTACGGCCTGCTATTGGAACGGAATCTGCCAGTCTTCGCTACTGGTAAAAAAAATACACAGGACTCGGGCTGACATAATATGGCAAGTCTATAAAGATGGTTATCTCAGGCAAGTCCATTTAAAGGAGAACTGGAGCAGGTCGGGAAAAACTATCAGCCGGCGGTTGCTTAATGATAAAGCATATTTCTCTTTTTTAAAAAAAGAAATAGAAAAAGCGGAGGGGCGAGCCGATTTATTCCGCAAAAAATTTTGCAACGAAGATCTCGTAAAATTAAGCTTTAAAAAATTAATAGTAGCGGCTGAAAAAATTAAAGAGCTTTGGTTTGATTATGATATCATTAATGTTCCGGCCTGGTTTTGGGGAGGCGACCAATTCAGGGAACTGGTAAAGAAAAATTTACGAATTCCAGAAGTCGAATTTTTAACCCTTTCCACGCCGGTTAAAAAAACCTTTGTAAGCCAATTGGAATTTGATTTGCTTTCAGCCGCGGTTTTAATAAAAAATAAAAAAAGTAATTTGGGGGAAACCGCGATTAAATTATCCGATAAATACGGCTGGATTCCATTCGGCTATGATGGGCCGGAATACTGGGGGAAAGAGTATTTTATCAAAGAAATTAAAAATAATTTTTCGAGCGCCGAAAAAAAATTGAAAATAATAACAGCAGCCGATAAAGAAAATTTAAAGCAACGCGAGGAAATTATTAAAAAATTCAAGCTTACCAAACAGCAATTAGGGCAAATCGGTAAGCTAAATTATTTAGCGCTTTGGACGGATGAAAGAAAAAAGGTGGATTTTGGATTGAGCTATTGCTACGCAAAAATTTTATGGGAGATAGAGAGGCGATTTAATATTTCATACGTAAATTTAAAATATCTTCTGACCGAGGAATTACCCTTAGTCCAAAGCCAGAAAGAGAAATTTTTAGGATTAAGCGAACAAAGAATAAAAAACGAATTTACCGCGGAATTTAAAAATGGGAAAATAAAATTTTTAACTCCCCGGGAACAAAAAGAATTTTTAAATAATAACAAGGAAAAACCGGGCGATGGGATTATAAAAGGGTTCGTTGCCTCAAAAGGGCTGAAAGAAAAATATGAAGGGCGGGTAAAAATTTTATTTACGCCGGAGGATGTTAAAAAAGTAAAAACCGGAGATTTTGTCGTTGCTTCTATGACTACGCCGGATTATATTTTAGCCATGAAGAAAGCAGCCGGATTTATTACTGACGAAGGCGGAATAACCTGCCATGCCGCCATAGTTTCCCGCGAAATGGGAAAACCCTGTATTATCGGCACGAAAATCGCGACGCAGGTCTTAAAAGATGGGGATTTAGTGGAAATAGATACGGGGCGAGGGATTGTGAGAAAGAAATATAAATAAATTTGTTGATTTAAAATATGAAGTATTCCTATATCTGGCAAAAAAGAACTTACCCGCCGATTTTAATGAGACCGGTTATTGAATCCACGGTTATTGGCTTTAGGAAGATTTTCCCGGGTAGCCGGATCAAGGCCGGAGGCAATTATTATCAAAAAGGGCTGGGCGGTTATTTTTATGATGACTCGGGGCTAAAAAAAACCGTTGAGGATTTAGCGGGCAGGGCGCTTAAGAACCCGGCCTTTCTTTATAATATTTTTGTCAGGGCTTACGAGAAATCTAGAAAATTAGAAATTTTTTCTAGAAAAAATTTTTCTTCCGGCTTAAAAAAAGAGAAATATGACGGGCTGCTTAAATTCTGCCGAGATTATGACCGGCGATTTTATGATTTTTATTCCTATGGCTCCTGCCAGAGTTTTCTGGGCTATTATGAAGATAATCCCATTTATAGAAGGATGAATGAAATTTTAAAAAAGAAAACAAAAACCAGGCCGGAAAAATTCGCCGACTATCTCATAATTTTAACTAACCCGCCCAAGAGTCTGGAAACCAATAAGCAGGAAATCGCGGTTCTGGAGCTGGCGGAAAAAATAAAGGAGAGGGGGCTTTTTAGCCGGCAGGAAGTTTTAAAAAAATTTCGGCCAGAGCTGGAAGCGCTTAATAAAAGATTTAATTATTTATCTTTTGACTTTACTAATAAAACAAATTGGAATATAAATCATTACCTTAAATTAATTTTAGAAAAAACCAAGTCTGGTTTAGACATAGGAAAGAAAATAAAAGAGCTAAAAAATTACGAAAGAGAAACGGAAAAAAATTTCAGGAAAGTCTGCCAAGAGATCAGATTAAACAGAAAAGAAATAAAGGTTTTTGAGCTAGTCCGGAATTTAGGATATTACAAATGGGCCAGGGAATACGGATTTCAGAAGTCCACCCGGAATTTTTATCTGGTTTTGGAGGAAATGGGCCGCCGTTTAGGCCTTAACTCCCTAGAGGCAAAATATATTTTTCTGGATGAATGGGAAAAATTCTGGGGCAGGGGAAAAGGGCTTAAAAAAATAGCCAAAGCCAGGATGAAAAGTTCTTTAATCCTTATCTCCCCAAAAAAAGGAGTGGAAATATTAACTGGCGAAAAAGCAAACAGGCGATTTAGAAAACTGTCTTTTGCTAAGGAAAGAGAGAAACGGGCAGGGGCTGAGATAAAAGGCATGCCGGCCCGGGCCGGAAGGGCGCAGGGCATAGTAAAAA
Organism: Patescibacteria group bacterium; assembly: GCA_041645555.1. Taxonomy (GTDB): domain Bacteria; phylum Patescibacteriota; class Patescibacteriia; order Patescibacteriales; family JAQTRU01; genus JAQTRU01. The sequence continues at coordinate 20,608 of JBAZPX010000013.1, read as the reverse complement.
TAATTAATAGTAAAAAAGATTTGCCAAAAATGGCCAAAGGAAATATTTTAGTCTCCCGGGCAACCAATCCGGAGCTAATCTCCGCTATGAAAAAAGCCGCGGCCATTATTACGGATGAAGGCGGAATCACCTGCCACGCGGCCATAGTTTCCCGCGAGTTAGGGATTCCTTGCGTGGTGGGCACGAAAATCGCGACACAAGTGCTGGGGGATGGCCAATTAATTGAGGTTGACGCGGACAGGGGGATAGTAAGAAAATTAAATAGATAATTCTAAACTATGAAAAAATTATTATTTAAATCCCACAAAAAATCATCTTATGAAATGATATTTAATATAGATAGGTTTTATATTTACCCCTATTATTTTGCTGATATTTCTTTTACTAGCGGCGCAAAAGAGGCAATAGGCAGTAACTTTACTAGGATTATTGTTGAATTTAGCAAAGACCACGCTGATTCTTATATGAATATTGGAGAAGCGGAGAGACTTGGGAAAAAAATATTCGCTCGGATTTTTAAAAAAGAAAAGTATTATAAATTGGTAGAAAAAAAGATATTAGGTTGTGGCGCGGCGCTTATGAAATTCTGCCAAAGAATAAATAAAATCAAGATAAATAACTTAACCGATCCGGAACTCTACGGGGTTTATCATAAATACGGCCAGCTGATTACAAAAATGAGGGATTGGGGCGGCGTACCAGTAGTGCTGGACGGCATGAAAATTCCGTATCTATCCAATTATTTGATGGAACAGTTTAAAAAAATCGGCGGACAAAAAAAATTAACCGCCAAAGAAATTTCAAATTACTATAGCCTCTTGACCTCAGGCGATAAAAAAAGCGAAGTGATGCAGGAAGAAATCGGCCGGCTTAATTTGATTTTGCAAATCGAAAAAGAACTTCCCGCTTTCAAAAATTTATTCAAAGAAAAAAATGACCAAAAACTAATTTTATTAATTAAAGATAAATATTCTCAAACGCACCGATTATTAAAAAGACATACCGAAGAATTTGGCTGGCTGACGTTTTATTATATCGGGCCGGCAATGAGCGTTTATGATTTGATTAAAATGATAAGAAATGATTTTTCTTCGAAAGAATCAATAATTAATCAGATCAAAAAAATCGAAACGCATTTTCAGAAGTTACCGGCAGAAAAGGCGGCAGTTATAAAGAAACTCGGGTTACCGGCCAAGCTGGTTTATCTGCTTAATGTTTCATCTTTTTTCACTTATTTGAAAGACCACCGCAAGGGGATTTACCAGAAATCGTATGTGGCCATGGAACCTGTCATAGAAGAAATTGCTAAACGGATTAATCTTAGCGCAAAGGAAACAAAATATTTGGTGGATTATGAGATAAAAGATGCCTTGTTGCGGAATAAAAATTTCCGTCAAATTGCTAGTCGCCGGACCGAATATTGCGTTTCCCATGTTTATAAGGGAGAAATAGAAGTTTTGACGGGTGACGAGGCGACTAGGCTGATAAATAAATATGTTTTTAAGTCGACAGATGAGCTAATAGAAACGAATCAATTGAAAGGAAGCGTTGCTTATGCAGGAAGAGTAACCGGCGTTGTAAAAATAGTCATTACTAAAGATGATGTTGATAAAGTGAAAGAAGGTGATATTTTGGTTTCGCCGGCCACGAATCCGGATTTGATTATTGCTATGAAGAAGGCCGCCGCTTTTGTCACTGACCGAGGCGGCATTATCTCTCACGCTGCCATTATTTCCCGCGAGCTTAAAAAACCCTGCGTGGTCGGCACGGGAATTGCCACTAAAGTTTTAAAAGACGGCGATTTGGTTGAAGTGGACGCTATCAACGGCGTAGTCAAAAAATTAAATAGATAATTCAGATAATTATGAAAATCAAAATGCCAAAAAAATATCTAAAAATCTGGCAAAAGGCGAAGCCGATATTAGAAAAGGGGAAAGAGGGAGACACGGTTCATTGCCGGCAAACCGCCGAGCTGGTTTTAAATTACATTGGCGAAAATAAAAAAGGCGATCCCGATGTTCTGGTTCCGGTGGCGATGATGCACGATATCGGCCATGCCGCGATTTTACCCCAGCATATAAAGTATGTTACTGGCCCGGAAAAATTTCCCGGCGGCAAACTGGTTCATATGCTGGCCGGCGCCAAAATAGCCGATGATATTCTAAAAAGCGTAAAATATCCTCCCGCCAGAAGAAAAGAAGTAGTTGAGATTATAAGCATGCATGATTTTGACCAATTAAAAGATCCTAATTTTGCTAAGGCATACGACACTTTGAATAAAAAATTATTTCACGACTTAGACAGCTTGGATAGATTTTCAAAAAAAAGATTTGAATCTATTATGAAACTATATCGCTGCGGGCCGCAAGAAGCGATTGGGCTGTTGTTAAAGGAAACAAAATTTTTTCTGCCCGAAATTGAAGCCAAAGCCAAAGAGATGCTAAAAAATTTAAAATTATGAAAAAAGCGGCGGCCATCGTTACCAATATCGGCGGGTTGACTTGCCACGCGGCGATTATTTCCCGGGAATTCGGCATTCCTTGCGTAGTCGGCACAAAAATTGCGACGCAGGTGTTGAAAGACGGGGATTTAGTGGAGGTGGATGCGGGGCGGGAAGAGAAGCAGTAAAAAAGATAAGATAAAATAAAATATGAAGTTGAAAGTTAATCTTAAAAAACCCCTTGATCAGTGGGGACCTATCGACGCCCGGATTTTGTATCCTAGTTTTTGGCTTCTTCCGCTTTCCGCCTTGGTAGCGAAAACTTATGGCGTATTATGGCCGGAGATGATGGGCATTTTTCAGCGCGAGCGCATGACTTTCATCTGGGAAAAAAGAAAGATGCAGAATCGAGCGGAGATAGCGATAGAAAAGTGGCTGCTTAATGAAAAAAAATTTTTAGATTTAAAAAAAGAATATAGGCATTTAGTAAAAACTGGCGATGAATTGGAAATAAAAATTAAAAAAACATTGTCTAAAAAAAACCTTTTCCCAGACGAATTATCCAAAATTGCAAAATTAGTTTATGATCAGTTAATAAATTTTTGGACATCGACTTTTGTTTTTGAATTGGCGAATTTTGGCTCCCCGGAATATTTGAAAAAACAACTAAGCGGATATTTGCCAAAAAAGAAAATCGATCTCGCCTTAGAAATTTTACTGGCACCGGAAGCCTTGAGTTTTCATCAGCAATCCGAGCTTGAATTATTAAAGCTTTACGTTAAATCTAATTCAAAAAAAGATCTGGGAAAAAAATTAAAAAAGTTTGCGGCAAAATGGTATTGGGTGAATGACAGTTTCCGTAGTGGATTTTTTCTTAATGGAAAAGATTTTCTTAAAGAATTGAAAAATTTAAATAAGCCGGAGGCGAAGAAAAAGATTTTTGAAATTAAAATTCTTCCAGATAATGTTTTAGCGAAAAAAATGCAATTCATAAAAAGTTCCGAACTTCCGAAAAAATTTTTGCATATTGTTCGGCGCTTGTCTTTTTCTATCTGGTGGCAAGATAATCGGAAAACAAAAATTTGGCAGTATAATGGGTTAGTGCGAATGATTAACAAGGTGAGCTCGGAAAAATTCAATATTCCTTTAAGCCAATTAGAACTATATACCGCGGAAGAATGGCTTGATTTGCACAAAAAGGGAATTAAAATCAGCCCAAATATTCTAAAAATAAGAGATAAATTTTGCGTTTTTGAAATTGGAAACGGCAATTTCGAGCTTCTAACCGGGAATAAGCTGCAAAAAATAATACAAAGAGCAGTAAACTCGGGCAAGCCAGGCAATAAAGACATCATTCAAGGGACAGTAGTAAGCAAAGGGGGAAAAGCAATTACCAGGGGAAAGGTCAAGGTAATTTTAAGTCCCCATCAAGGATCAGGTTTTAAAAAAGGGGGAATTCTGGTCGCTCCCATGACTTCTCCCGATTTTGTTCCGCTTATGCGTAAAGCGGCTGCCATCATTACCGATGTCGGAGGATTAATGTCACACGCAGCGATCATTTCGCGCGAACTTAATATTCCCTGCATTGTCGGCACGAAAATCGCCACGCAAGTGTTGAAAGACGGGGATTTAGTAGAAGTAGATGCGGAGCGGGGGGTAGTAAGATTGATTAAAAAGTAGAAATATTAAACTTATGGAAACAGTTAATTATTTCCAGAAATTTTTAAAAGAAGAACGCTATACTCAAAGTTTTAATAGTGCTCCTATTTTTTTAAATCATTCTGCCCAAAGTGGTTTTGTAATAAAAGAAATATTAGGTTTTGGCTACAATGGTTTTTGTTTTAATTATAAAGAAGGTTATGGAGAAATGGATTATCTCGTCTCGGATTTCAAAATGATTTGGCGGATTATCAAAAATAAACTTGCCCAAGATCCAGATTATCTGATAAAAACAAAAAAACAATATGAAGAAATTTTTAATGAGCACGAGAAACTTTTTGAAAAAATAGCCGTTCTAAAACTTAGAGAAATCAAGAATGAAGAATTATTTGATTTATTCAAAAAATGCGCTAAAGCCCAAATTGATTCGGTTGGCCTTGGCCATTTAGTTGATTCAATCAGTATAGAATTGGAAAAAGAATTTAGGAAAAAACTTTTTGATGAGATAGAAGAAAAGAAAGAATTTAATAAATATTTTGTTCAATTGACGGTTCCGAGCAAGCCTTCTTTTATAGCTAAAGAAGAAAATGAATTGCTTAAGATTTCTCTTTTATCTTCATCTGAGCGGAAAGAAAATTTAAAGGAACATTTAAAAAAATATTTTTGGATTCAAAATAGTTATGCCGGTCCCAAAAAGTTAACCATTAATTCATTAGAACAACGTCTAAGGTTTTTTCGGGAGACCAAAAAGAAACAAAAAAATAAAATAATTAGAGTCGCCCCCAAAGTCAAGATTAAATTAAGTAAAGAAGTAAAAAAAATGGTTGAAACTATTGATTTTACTACAATTTGGCAAGACGAAAGAAAAAGGAACGCTCTAAAAACGATTGGCTATTGGGGAAAAATCATTGATGAAATTGGCCGCCGGCTTTCGATGCCTTCTCATTTTATTTATTACTTAGGAGTAAGTGATGTAGAAAAGATTAATTTTTTAAAAGATATTGGTTCCCTAAGAAAAAATTTAGAGAGGCGAATTAAAGGAGTATTTTTTTTGTTAAAAGAAGATCGAGAAATAAAGATTACGGGTGCCTTATACCAGAAATTAATAAAAATAAGAAAAAAGATAACCGAAAGCGCGACAGAAAAACAGAAGGAAATTCACGGCACAATCGCTAATAATGGCACAGCCATTGGCAGGGTGATTATCTGCAAGGATATTAATTCTTTAGACAAAGTTAGAGCAGGCGATATCTTAGTCACCTCTATGACCAGACCAGAATTTATGCCCGCTCTTAAAAAAGCGACGGCAATTGTGACGGACGAAGGCGGAATCACTTCTCACGCCGCCATCGTGGCCCGGGAACTGGGAATTCCGGCAATCATCGGTACCAAAATCGCCACGAAGGTCTTGAAAGACGGTATGGTAGTTGAAGTAAGAGCTAATCATGGGGTAATAAAAATAATTGGATAACGAGGAAAATAAAAAAATGGAAAAATTAAACCCAAAAAATTATCATATAATTTTTAATCTTAAAGAAGACGTTTTATTGACTTATTATTTTGAGATTGGAATGAGGCGGAAGCTTAAGAGATTTGGTTTGGCCAATATAGAGCTAATTTATATAGATGGGCAGTTTTATTTCAATAAGCGGGATATCGCTAAATATAATTTTTCCAATAAAAAAATAATGGCGGTCATAAAAAAACTCCGCCGTTTTCTTAAAGAGTATCTGAAATTCTGTGAGGAGATAAGAGGCAAAAATTATGCCGGAAAAAATTGGCTTAGTTTAATCAGCGATTTTAAAAAGTTTGTTTCGTTTTTAGGGAAAGCCATGGCGATTGTCGATGTGCCTGTCTATTGCGAATCATTCTTTGAGAAAAGAGTTATGGCTGGATTGAAGGAAAATGGCTTTAGACAAAAAGATTTTTATATTTTATCGACTCCTTTGTATGAGTCATACCGAAAAAGAAGGCATGCCGATCTTATAAAAATAAAGGCCGAAAAAATGACTAAAGCCGAATTCAGGCAAAAATGGGGATGGAGTAATACGATGGCTTTTTCCTATCGGCCGGTTGATGAAACTTTTTTAGATAAAGCTTTAAAAGAAATAAAGGATTTCCGAAAAGAAAAAGAGATTTTTAATAGAAGAGACAGGGAAGAAAAAAGCAGGTTTAATAAGCTTTATAGGAGACTGCCAACTGATTTGCGGAAAGATGCTGATTTAATTCAGGAGTTAATCGCCATCAGGGATTACCGAGTAGAGGTAATAAATAGAGGATGCTATTGCGCCATGAATTTACTTGGGGAAATAAGCCGAAGATTGGAATTAAATTATAAAGAAGTGATAAACCTGACTCCGGAGGAAATTATTAAGAAGAAAATACCCGTTGATTTATCAGCCAGGCTTAAAGGTTTCGCCTGTGTCGCCGATAAGATTTATACCGGCGAGGAATTAAGGGCATTATGGGACTTGTTCAACCGAAAAGAAGAAGCTGATTTCGTTAAAGGTACTCCGGCCAGCAAAGGAATCGTTAAAGGCAGAGCGAGAATTATTTTAAAAGCGGCCGAATCAGGCAAATTAAAAAAAGGAGAAATTTTGATTTGCGAGCAGACAACTCCCGATTATTTAGTCGGTATCAAAAAAGCGGCGGCCATCGTTACCAATATAGGCGGGTTGACTTGCCACGCGGCGATTATTTCCCGGGAATTTGGCATTCCTTGCATAGTGGGCACGAAAATCGCGACGCAGGTCTTAAAAGACGGGGATAGGGTAGAGGTGGACGCAAATAAAGGGATAGTGAGAATTTTAAAATAAAAAAAGCGGCGACCCAAAGTTTGTATTAAACTTGGGTAGCCGCTGTTGTCTGTACCGTGGTGAATTACACCGTATGGCCGCCGTGAGAAACGTCGGCCAGGGTAACGCCGGTGATGAGCGGCGTCGCACTGATTTCATCCGGTTCGGTACCGATTTCGATCCGGTAAAGAGCGCCGGACTCGGCTTTGATCTTGAGCTGGATGAAAAACGGTCGACCGAGACCCATAACAGCGTAGTTCGGCACTTCCGGGCTGCGCAGGAAGGCGATGATATCCTCCCGCGAGAACGGAATTGTGTACTCGGCCTTCGGCACCAGTTTGCCGTCAGCCAGAACCACGAACGCCTCGTCATGAAGCACTACGAGGGACTCGGGTCCTCCGAGTACGGGATTGCGCCGGTAAAGCTCGTCGCCCGCGGCCAGAATGGATCTGGGGTTCTGGGAGATGAACAATTCGGCAATCTGCCGATGGCGCTTGCCGGTACCGGAAAAAACTGAAAACATGGTTTCTTCGGGCGCTTTCATCACGGAACGCGCGTCTTTGCACAGACGCGCCATACGCGCCATTCCTTCGTTGGTCAGGCCCGGGTCAACGACCGGGGTTATTCCGTCCGGAAGGAAATCTTCTTTTTCGCCGTGGGTGAACCCGAACAGAGTCTTGATAACATCCATGTTCAAACCCTTTCAATGGTATTGTGATAGAACGAGAATTACGCGAAAAATCAAAGGAACAATCAATTTGTTATCATATCATAAGTAACCTTTTTTGTCAAGTAAAATTGAAATAAATTATTATATTTTTGCTAATATTACATATATTGTTATAATTTTCGAATAACTATTATGACCATTAAGCAAATAAAAAAAATAGATTGGCGGTATTTGATAAATAGGCGGGAGGCCCTGCTTTTTAAATCAATTACGGATAATTCTTATTCTTTTTTTAGCAAATACGCCGGGATAAAATGGAAAGCGAATTTTATTTTGCGGACGAGCGACGGCCCGCTTCTTCATAGCGGCCAAGAGCTTGATAATCTAAAAAATATATTTATCAAGGGCGGCGTAAAATTATTGAACGATTTTTCCTGGCGGCTTGTGGCAAACGTCAATAATTTCGGAGATTTCGCTAAAGGCCTTGAGGATAAAGATTTTTCGGTTTCAAGCCAGAAAGAAATTAATTATAAGATTTCTAAATTCGCGCGATTGGCTTTTTCCGCCCATAATTTCCTTGTTCCCATGCCTATGGCCGATAAAGCGATCAGCCAGATGATACTTAGCCGTTTGCCTGACGCCGGGGAAAAAGAAAAGGCGGATTGGCTTTCAACTTTATCTTATCCGAAAAAAAAGAACACGACTGAGTTTGAACAGGTTTCATTTTATAAACTCACAATTGCTTTCAAGAAAAAATATTTTTCTCTTAATGCCGGCGTATATTTTCAAAAGGCGCTAAAATTGCATGTCAAAAAATACGGGTATATGGGTGCAAGAAATTATTGGTGGGAGCAGGTTTGGACAGAGAAGGATGTTATAAATCGGCTGAAAAATTTTTGTAAAGAAAATAAAAACCCGGAAGGAGAATTGAGGAGAATAAAAAAAACCCAATCTGAGGGGGAAAGCGCATTTAATAAACTAATAAAGAAATTACGCATTGAAAAAAAATCCGAACTGTTTAAATTAATAAACATAGCCAGAGAATACGCATATTTGCGGACTTGGCGCACGGACATAATTTACGGGTCGGGCTATAGAGCCAGGAACCTTTTTTACGAAATTGCTAAGCGGGCGAAAACGGATAAAGACGTTATCCCATATCTGACAATTCGGGAAATAATCAAAATGGCCCGCTTTAAAAAAATGCCGATTTCCGCCAATGAGTTTAAAAAAAGAAAACAATTTAACGCCAGCTTAAAGATGAAAAACAATTTTTATGTTTTGTCTGGCTTGGCGTGGAAGAAGAAGCTGGCGTCCCTGTCCGAACCGGCTGAAAAATTGCCGCTAAAAGATTTTAAAGGAAATATCGCGTATCCCGGAATCGCCCGGGGCAGGGTAGCAATCGTAAAACAAGGAGCCGACTGTTCGCAGAGCCTTAGTAAAATAAAAAAAGGCGATATAATGGTTGCGACCATGACTTTTCCTAACTTTATCCCGGCTATGGAAAAGGCCGCGGCTTTTGTTACGGACGAGGGCGGGATTTTGTGCCATGCCGCGATTGTGGCGCGGGAAATGAAGAAGCCTTGTATCATCGGCACGAAAATCGCAACGCAGGTGTTAAAAAATGGGGATTTAGTGGAAGTTGACGCAAACGAAGGAGCGGTAAAAATTTTGAAATAAAATATGCCATATAGTTATTTTTTACATTTTAGACAATCAGATTTTCCCCTGATATTTACTGATATAGTATTTCATCCGCAATCTTATGGTATTTTTGATTATCGGGCATTGCAAATTAAAGATAATGTTTCTGCTTATTTAACTAGACGGGGATTGCGGGAGTCATATAAATTTGGCCGTCCTTTATTAAAAGCAGAACCTTCTTCTAAAATTATAAAAGATTTAGAGAGAGTAAATAGCGAGTTGCGGGATAAAAATATTTTAAATATGGTCAAGAGGGCAAAATCCAGCATGGAAATAGTTGCCCTATGGGATTTAGCAGAAAGCAAGATTTTTGATTTTTCTCAAGCATATCGATATTGCGAGCAGACAGTCGTTGCCCCCTTAGAAAAAGATCTTCTGAAAGTGTGCACGGAGGATCAGCTTATAGAAATTTTGCACAAGCCGTCCTTGATTGAGAAGACTAATTTGAGTGATGACAAAAGAAGAATTTTCCAAACCTTATTATCTTTGGGGGAATTGAAGTTATCTTTACATAAAAACGCAGAATCTTGGGTTGAGTCCTTGTATATTTTTAGTAAATTTTTGGCAAAAAAATATAATATATCTTTGAACCAGGCCTTGTCATTGAGAAGTGATGAATTTAGGAGGGCTCTGCGGGGTAAAATTATATCTCCTGATATCCTAAATAATCGTGTTGGTGGTTGTGCATTTATACCGTTGGGAAAGGGAAAGCGGTGGCGATGTCTAATAAATGAAGAATTTAAATACTGGCAGAACAGGCTGGTAAAAGGGAAAGGGGGTATAGTTAAGGGCGCCCCAGCTTATCCAGGGAAGGTGAAAGGGATAGTGGTTGTCCACACTAGCTGGACAAAGTCTCTTAAAATACCGGCTGGTTCGGTCATTGTCAGCGGCATGACTAACCCGCAGATTATTTCGGCCCTGAAGAATGCCGCCGCCATTATTACAGAAGAAGGTGGTTTAACTTGCCATGCAGCCATAATATCCCGCGAATTAAAAATTCCTTGCATAGTCGGGACTGGTAATGCCACCCAGGTTTTAAAAGACGGGGACAGAGTGGAAGTTGACGCCAATAAAGGAATAGTAATAAAAATAAAATAAAAAAATAATAAAATAACATGAAATATTTAAAGATAAATTTAAACAAAATAAGCCAGGATGAAATTGATTTAATTATTGATTATTTTAAGCGCGGTAAGGTCATTGTTTATCCGACTGACACGATTTATGGTTTAGGTTGTTTAGCGACCGATAAGAAAGCCATGAAAAAGATTTTTAGAATAAAGGGAAGGGAAAAGAAAAAACCCTTGTTGATTTTGGTTGGCGATTTTAAAATACTAAAAAAATATTGCCGGGTCAGCGGGAAGCAGGAAAAATATCTAAAAAACGCCTGGAAAAGCGCGAGAGCAACCTCAGTTATTCTGGAAAAGAAACGAAATTTGCCTCATTTGCCTCAAGAGTTGACCGGCGGGCAGGAAACCGTAGCGGTCCGTTTGCCAAAAAGTAAATTTTTGATTAAAATACTAAGTGGAGTCGGCCAGCCGATAGTTTCGACCAGCTTAAATAAAAGCGGGCAGAAGAATCTGGATAGCGTAAGCCGTCTGGATAATTATTTTAAAAAGGGGAAACCGGATTTGGTAATTGACGCCGGGGTCATAAAAAATAAACCATCTAGGTTGATTGATATAAGAGATTTAGATAATATAAAGATCTTGAGGAAATAATTAGAAAATTCCTAATTCACTTAATTTCTAATTCCTAATAAAATGCTAAATGCCAAAAAATTTAGGCATTGGACATTTTAAAAATAGAAATTTTATTAGAAATTAGAAATTGAAAATTAGAAATTAATATTTTATGCTTTATACCATAAAAGGAAAATATTTTGAAGAAAATAAAAAGAGAAAATGGCTTAAGAGAATTTCTCTTGCGGTTTTGATATTGATTTTTATTGTCATTTCTTTCGGGGCGGGAATGTATATTTCGCAAAAAAGCGAAGTCATAAAAAAATTAGCGGAAAAAGAGGTAATTTATTTAGGGGATCTAATTGGCAAATACGGAGGAGGCCGAGACGATATTTTAAAACAAGATGTTAACTTTAATTTATTTTGGGAGGTTTGGGATACTTTGCAAAAAGAATACGTGGATAAGGATAAATTGAATGATAAGGAAATGTTTTACGGGGCTTTAAACGGCCTGGTCGCGTCAGTAGGCGATCCTTATACGGTTTTTATGGATCCGAAACTTTCCCGGGAATTTGCCGATGATTTAGCCGGGACTTTTGAGGGCATCGGCGCGGAAATCGGCATTAGAAAAGAGATTCTGACGATTATTGCGCCCTTAGAGGGCACGCCGGCGCAGGAAGCGGGACTCCAGCCCGGGGATAAAGTTTACTCTATAAACGGCGAATCCACGACCGGCATGGCGGTTGATGAAGCGGTCAGTAAAATTCGCGGCCCAAAAGGAACTGATGTTACCTTAAATGTATTTAAAGAGGGGAATGATGCGGCTGAAGACATCGTTATTACTAGGGGCGTTATTACCGTTAAAAGCGTAAAAACGGAAACCGTATCCTCGGCCGGGACGGAAGGAAGTCAGGCGGAAAAAAATGATAAAGATATTTTTGTTTTGAAAATTAGCAATTTTAATAATGATACTTTGGATTTGTTTAATACTGCGGTTCAGGAAATACTCTCTAAAAATCCGAAGAGCATAATTCTGGACTTGCGCAATAACCCGGGCGGTTATTTGGACACAGCCATTGAGCTGGCCAGCGAATGGGTGGACAGCGGAATTATAGTGACAGAGAAATTCAGCGAAGAAAAAAAGAATGAATATTTATCGCGCGGCCGGGCCAGATTAAAAGACTATCCGACCGTAGTTTTAGTCAATAGGGGGAGCGCTTCGGCTTCGGAGATTCTCGCCGGGGCCTTAAGGGATTATAAGAAAGCTACTCTTGTCGGGGAGCAGACGTTCGGCAAAGGTTCGGTGCAGACTTTAAGGGAATTCGGGGACGGCTCTTCGATAAAAATAACCGTGGCTAAATGGCTTACGCCAAACGGCGATTCTATAAATGACGCGGGGATTAAGCCGGATATTGAGGTTAAAATGACGGATAAAGATTATGAGGAAGACAAAGATCCGCAGATGGACAAAGCGATTGAAATCCTGAAGAATAAGTAATAATATAAACATATGGCGAAAGATCCCTCTCTAGGAGAAAAAATTGGGACCGTGACCCATTATTTCGGAAAAATCGGCGTGGCCGTGGTGGTTTTAACTAAAGAATTGAAAGTGGGAGAAAAAATCAGGTTTTCAGGGAGTAAAACTGATTTTGAGCAGGAAGTTAATTCCCTGCAGATGGATAAGCAGCCGGTAGCTAAAGCGGGCAAGGGCGAATCTGTCGGCTTGAAGGTGAATGAGAAAGTTAGAGTCGGTGATGAAGTCTATCGGGTCTAAAAAACGATAAAATTTAGAAAATTAGTCGTGGCTTTTTTTGTTATATTAAAATTTACTACGAATTACGAATAAGTACGAATTTACGAATTAAAAAATAAACTCTTCGTTCTAATATCCGTATATTTGTAAAGAATTCGTAATTCGTAGGAGTAAAAACGTTTTTGAAGATTTAAATTATTGTATGGTCGTTAGAAGAAAAACAATTAGCCGGAGTCAGGGAAGCATTGGTTTTGATAATGAAAAATATTTAGCCGAGCAGACAAAAGCGATTTTAGAGAGAGTCGGGCAATTTAATAATAAATTATATTTGGAATTTGGCGGTAAATTAGGTTATGATTATCATGCCGCCCGGATCTTACCGGGGTATGACAGCGATGTCAAATTGAAATTATTGCAAAGATTAAAAGATAAAGTTGAAATTATTTTATGTATTTACGCTGATGATATTGTCCGGGGCAAAGTGCGGGGCGACTTTGCCATAACTTACGACTTTGCCACCCTGAAACTGATTGACGACTTAAAAAAATGGGGACTGGATAAAGTGACGGTTTTAATTACGCGTTTTAAAGGAGAACCGGCGGTCGTAAAGTTTAAAAATAAATTAGAAAAGAGAAAAATAAAAATTTACACCCATAAAGAAATAAAGAATTATCCTGTTAACGTTGATTACGTGGTGAGCAAAAATGGTTTTGGCAAAAATTGCTATATCCCGACCAAACGGCCGATAGTTGTGGTTAACGGACCGGGGCCGAATAGCGGCAAAATGGCGACTTGTTTATCCCAGCTTTATCATGACCATAAAAAGGGGAAAAAATCCGGTTATGCTAAATTTGAAACTTTTCCTATTTGGAATTTGCCCTTGGGACATATGGTAAATGTGGCTTATGAAGCGGCGACGGCCGACATCGGCGATTATAATGTTATTGATCCTTTCCATCTTAAAGCTTATGGGAAAACGGCTATTAATTATAATCGAGATGTGGAGAATTTTCCCATTTTGAGAAAGTTGCTGGAAAAAATCGTTGGCGACGGCAAGAAGCTGCCTTACCAGTCGCCGACTGATATGGGAGTCAACCGGGCCGGGTTTGCCATTATTAACGATAAAGCGGTTAGGCAGGCCAGCCGGCAGGAATTAATCAGGCGTTATTTTCGTTATAATTGCGAATATGTTTGCGGGTCAGAAAGAAAAGAAACCGTGGAAAGGGTGGAAAAATTATTGGAAGAAAATAATATAAAAATTAATGAGAGAAAAGTAGTGGAACCGGCCAGAAAGGTAGGCCAGGAAGCTTTTGCCAAGGGCATAGGCTATAAGGGCATTTCCTGCGGGGCGGCGATTGAACTAAAGAATGGGAAAATAATTACGGCTTTAAATTCAGAATTAATGCATGCCTCCTCCGCTTTAATCATAGAGGCCCTCAAAGTGTTGGGCGGCATTTCCGAAAATACTCCTTTGCTGCCAGCTAATTTTTTAAAAAATATTTCTTTATCGAAAAAAGCGGTTTTAAATTCAGATTCCCGCAGCTTGGACCTTAATGAGGTGCTGATGGCTTTAATTATTTTTTCCCAAACTAATTCAAAAATGAAATTAGTTTTAAACAACCTAAGGGAGTTAAGGGGCTGCGAAATGCACATGACCCATATGCCGACGCCGGGTGATGAGGTGGCTTTGAAAAAAATAGGGATAAATCTGACTTGCGATCCTCATTTTTCCTCCCGCAATCTGTTCATAGTTTAATTTTTTTAGAATTTAATTTTATGGCCAAGAAGAAAAATCTGCCTTCGTCCCGTCGCTCACGAGCGACAGGACTACGGCGAGGCAAGGGAAAGTCTAAAAAGATAGGCACAAAATATATTTTTGTCGTTGGCGGAGTTATGTCCGGGGTTGGGAAGGGGATCACCTGCGCTTCAATCGGCCGGATTTTGCAATCTAAGGGCTATGAAGTAAGCGCCGTAAAAATTGATCCTTATATCAATATTGACGCCGGCACTATGAATCCGATCGAGCACGGCGAAGTTTTTGTTACCGAAGACGGAGACGAAACCGACCAGGATATCGGCAACTATGAAAGGTTTTTAGGTAAGAACATAGGCCGGGAAAGCTATATGACTACCGGTCGGGTCTATTCAACCGTAATAGCGCGCGAAAGGAACCTTGAATATGGAGGCCGATGCGTCCAGGTTGTGCCCGATATACCTAATGAAGTGATTTCGCGCATTAAGGCGGCTGTCCGCAAAACCAAAGCCGGAATAATGATTATAGAAATTGGCGGCACAGTGGGAGAATATGAAAATTTATTGTTCCTGGAAGCGGCGAGAATGATGCATTTGGCCCAGCCGAAGGATGTTTTATTTATTATGGTGTCGTATTTGCCCATACCTTCCTTGATCGGGGAAATGAAAACTAAGCCGACCCAGCATGCCGTCCGCGCTTTAAATTCAGCCGGCATCCAGCCAGATTTTATCGTGGCGCGCTCGCGCGTCGGCCTTGATCTGCCCCGCCGCCGGAAAATAGGAATTTTTTGCAATATCCAGCAGGAGGACGTTATTTCCGCGCCTGACATTGAATCAATTTATGATGTGCCGATAAATTTTGAAAAAGATAAGCTGGGGGACAGGATTTTGGAAAAGTTCGGCCTGGAGAATAAAAAAAAGGATTTAATAGATTGGCGGAAAATGGTTAAGAATATAAAGAATGCCACAAAAGAGATTAATATTGGCATTGTCGGCAAGTATTTTTCTACCGGAGATTTTTGCCTTTCCGATTCTTATATTTCGGTCATTGAGGCCGTGAAGCATGCCGGAGGGGCTAATAGATGCAAACCTATTTTGCATTGGGTTAATGCCGAAGAAGTTGAGACAGAGGGCGTAAAAATCCTGAAGGGCCTTGACGGCATAATCGTGCCGCAGGGCTGGGGTTCCCGCGGCGCCGAAGGTAAAATTAAAACCATAAAATATTGTCGGGAAAATAAAGTCCCTTACTTCGGCCTTTGCTATGGCATGCAGATGGCGGTAATTGAGTTTGCCCGCAATGCCTGCGGTTTAAATAAGGCAAATTCCGCCGAGGTTGACCCAAAAACTCCCTATCCGGTTATTCATATTATGCCGGGGCAGGCCGAGCTAATAGCTAAAAAGGGCTATGGCGGCACAATCCGTCTTGGCGGCTGGCCTTGTAAAATCATAAAAGGCACTCATCTGGCGGCCGCTTATGAGAAAAAAATAGGAAATAAGAGAGTCGTCTCGGAAAGGCATAGGCACAGATACGAATTTAATAACGAATATAGAAAAATTTTTGAGAAGAAGGGGTTGATAATTGCCGGTACTTCACCGGACGGAAAAATCGTGGAAGCGATTGAAATTGCCGACCATCCGTTTTTTATCGGCACTCAATTTCATCCTGAATATATTTCCCGGCCTCTTGACCCGCATCCGTTGTTTGTTGAGTTTGTTAGGGTTTGCCTGAAAATGAAAGAGAAAGCAAAATAACAAAAAAACGTCCCGCAGAATTGCGGGACGTTTTTTTGTTATTGTAAATTTCGGCAAAGTTATTTTTGTGCCAGAACGCTTACAATCTTAGAATCTTTAAATTGATTATTGAATTTTTTTAATTTTTTGGTGGTGAACTTAACGATGCCGGCCATCGTGGCGAATAAAGTGTCGTCATTGCCTCTTTTCACGTTTTTGCCCGGATGATATTTTGTGCCTCTTTGCCTGATTATAATCGCTCCGGCCTTGGCGAATTGCCCGTCTGTTAATTTTACGCCTAATCTTTTGCCGATTGAATCGCGGCCAAGAGTAGTAGAACCGCCGGCTTTCTTGTGTGCCATATGCTTAAAAATAAAATAATAAAATAATATAAAAAAAATGAATAGCCCCCCTATATTATTTTGTTATTTTGTTATTTTGTTATTTTGTTATTTAAATATAGCAAAAGGTTAGAGTTGTGTCAAGTTGTTGTTAGATTTTAGTTAAATATGGTATAATAAAATTAAATGAGATTCTTAAGATTCTTAGGAATTTTAGGATTATTGGGAAAATAATTATATATCACAAGAATCGCAAGAATCATAAGAATCCCAATTATCCTACTATATTAAAATTATGATAAGTAATAATATCGGGTTATACGGAGGAAAGATTGCTTTGGATTTGCTAAGAGATATAGTTTATTTCCCTGCCTGGTGGTATAGCCGTGGCCTAAAGCAATTAGCCGTTAGACTGAAAAATTTTTTAGTTAACAAAGAAAGGTCTTTGGCGCTTTTTGTTTGGATGAAAAATATTTTTCGGCCGATGTATTCCCAATATGACTGGGCCGGCATTTTAATAAGTTTTTTTGTCAGGTTATTCCAGATAATCGTCCGCGGGATTTTTATGTTGTTTTGGCTGGCCCTGGCGCTAATTGCCTTATGTCTTTGGCTACTGCTGCCGATATTGGCGGTTTATGAAATAATTTTTCAATTAGCCCTATAAAACAATGGAGGATAAATATTCGAAAATGCAATTTATTGTCTGCCCGGCTTGTGGAGGAACAGGCGAGAAGAAACCTGGCTCAAGATGCCCGGCTTGCGCCGGCATAGGCGTGGGCAGTTTTTTAAACGGGAAGTTTTTGTATTGGGGCTTAAGCTTAAGCAAGGCAATAATAAATTTGAGGCATTTTAAAAAAAGCGCTGATTTATTTATAAATTCCATTACCTATATAATAAGTTTAGCCGGCTTGGCCGCTTTGGCCTTTTGGGTTTGGTCATCGTCTGCCGGAGGGCCGGTTGGTTCAGGGGCGGGGGATTATTTAGAACTCTTCAGCTTCTGGCGGGTAAAACATTGGCTGATTTTGGTTTTCTGGATTAGCGTTTTGGCTGATATGTTTATTATTTACCGTTTAAGCGAAGAAGAAGCTAATCAGGAAAAAATAAAAAAATTCCGTCCGGCCGGGGGAAAGGGTCAGGTAAAATCACCCGATAACTGGGAGGAATTAAAAAGATTTTCCGGCAAAGTTGACGTTTCCCGGGCCGGGAGCCCGGAGGAGATAAAAGTTATAGAGGAAGCTTTTTCGTTAGCGGCTAAAGCCGGGCATAACGAGCTTACGCCCCTGCATTTATTTTTTTCTTTGCTGCGGGACAAGGAGATAATTTCCCTTTTTGTCCGTTTGAATGTGGACGGGAGTAAATTGATAACAAAAATCAAGAACCAATTATTAGGACAATCGGTCCTGGCCGAAGGGGGAAATGATTTAAGAATCAGCGAGGAAGTAAAAGAAATTTTGATTGAAGCTTACGGGCAGGCTTATAATCTTGGGCAAAGAAGAGTAAAGGCCTTAAACCTGATTTTGCCCTGCCTGCGCCACGACAAAAATTTAGCCGAGATTTTATATGATTTGGAAGTAGACGAGGATAAGATTAAAAATATCGTAGAATGGTTTAGGGTGAACGAGAGGCTTATAGACAATTACAAAGGCTATAAAAGATCGGCTCGCTTTAAGCCGGCCGGCACCATGGACCGGGCCTATACGGCGGTCGCCACGCCGGTTTTAAACCATTTTTCCCATGATTTGACGCGGGCGGCTAAATGGGGACGGTTAGGCATTTGCGTAGGCCGAGACAAGGAGATTGAGGATATCTTCGGGGCTTTTACCAGCGGCCGCACCGGCGTAATTTTAGTCGGTCCCCTGGGAGCCGGGAAAAGGACGGTTGCCGAAGGATTGGCCCAATTGATGGTTGAGGAAGATGTGCCTAAATTTTTAAAGGACAAGAGGCTTTTAGAGATAGACGTAGCCCGATTAGTAAGCGGAGCCACCGCGGCGGCGGCGCAGGAAAGGCTCCTCGTCATAATTGATGAAATAAGAAAAGCCGGCAATATTGTCCTTTATATTGAAAATATAGAAAATTTAGTGGGCATAACCGGGGGCGGAGAAGAAAGTTTAGAGTTGTCTGAAGTCTTGGCCGATGCTTTAAACCGCCGGAGCCTTTTTTGCTTAACCGCCGCTACCACGGAAAATTATTCTAAATACATTGAAGGCAAAGCCCTGGGCGATATTTTAGTGAAGGTAAAAATTGACGAGCCGGCAGGGAACCAGGCGATTATTATGGCGGAAAGCAAAGTAAGCCTTATGGAGGGAAAATATGGAGTGTATTTTTCTTATAATGCGATTGAGCAGGCGGTATCTCTTTCTTCCAGATATATTCATGATAAATATCTGCCGGCCAAAGCCATAGAAATTTTAGAGGCAACGGCTGTCCGCGTCGGCCGTAGGGCAGCGAGCGATCCGGCGGCTTCTCTTTGTACGGCCGATGACGTGGCCGGGACTATTAGCGAGATAACCGGCGTACCGGTTAACAAAATTACGGTTAGTGAAAGCAAGGAATTATTAAATTTGGAAGATAAAATTCACGAGAGAATGATAAATCAAGAGGAGGCAGTAGCCGTCGTCTCCGCCAGTTTGCGCCGGTCCAGGGCCCAGCTTCGTGAAGGCAAGCGCCCGATTGCCAACTTTTTATTTCTTGGTCCGACCGGAGTCGGCAAGACCGAGCTGGCGAAAACCGTGGCCGATATTTATTTTGGCAGCAAAGATTATATGATCCGGCTGGATATGAGCGAATACCAATTAGCAGACAGTGTTAAAAAAATGATTGGCGACGTTGACGGCACACGGGGCTATCTGACTGAAGCCGTGCGCAAAAAGCCGTTTTCTCTGGTTTTGCTGGATGAATTTGAAAAGGCCCATCCCGATATCCTAAACCTGTTTTTGTCTTGTTTTGATGATGGCCGGATAACTGACGGGCAGGGGCGGACTATTGATTTTACCAATTCCATCATTATCGCCACGTCCAACGCCGGTTCGGTTTTTATCCAGGACCAAGTATCGGCGGGCACGGACATCGAGAAGATAAAAGAGGATTTGGTTAATAATCAGCTTAATAAAATAATGCGTCCGGAACTTATAAACCGGTTTGACGGCATTGTGGTTTTTAAACCCTTGTCTATGGATAATGTGGTAAGTATCACCAGATTGATGTTAGATGCGACCGGTAAGATGCTTTCGACCAAGGGGATTGGCCTGCGTTCTGAAGAAGAAGGGATTATAAAATTAGCCAAAGCCGGTTATGACCCGAAATTCGGAGCCCGGCCTTTGCGGCGTCTGCTCCAGGATAAAATTGAAAATGAAATTGCCAATAAGATTTTAACCGGCGAACTGGTAAGGCGGGATACAGTAGTAATTAATAAAGAAGCGCAAGTTGAGATAGAGAAGGGGAGACAGTTGTAAAAAACAAGAAGGCAAAATTGAAATAAAAAAAGGACGCTCGTGGTAAGCGCCCTTATGATTTCAGAGTTCGTGGTATTTTAGGCCATCATGGCCTCTTCCCTCGGCAATTTTTCAACCAAACAATAGTAGTCGATATGTACTTCGATTATTCCGTTTTTCCCACGCTCCAGAATGAGATCATACACGCCACTGTGTATTTTCGTTCTGGTTACGTCGTCCAGAGGCAGGCGGCGAACTTCGTAGGGAGTGCCAACTCCCTCCATATCTTTTCCGATATCTTTTAGTGTTCCCTGGTTGTCTTTGTGCGAGATAATCAGGATGAATGAGGCTCTGCGTGGGATAGAACGGTCGATTCTCAGCATTTCGGACCTCTTGTTGTCGGGTTAGAGATTGTAAAGAACTGAATCAGGGTTAAAATCGTTTTATTGAATTTGCCCCCTTTCCTTAGTAAATTTATTTTTTTAAAAATAATAAAATGCCTTTGGTAAGCATTTTAATTCAATTGATTTATTTTTAGTATAGACCATTTTTAACAAAAAGTCAAGATGAACGCAAATTATCCCTTAATTTTCCTTATTTCCGTATTGCTTACGGTAATTTCTACTTTGCTGGTTAAATATTTAGCCGGC
>JBAZPX010000012.1:0-32634 GCA_041645555.1 Patescibacteria group bacterium | reverse complement strand
CATAGCCCTTTTTGGCTGACTGGTTTAGCCAACCGGCTTAACTTCATTTGTACATAAAGTTAGGTTTAGTTTTTTAAATTCTTGAAAGAACTTTTAGCCTTGTTTTAAAAAACAGGCAAGTTGGCGCAATTATCTTGGCCAAAACATATATAAAATAATATATGGCGAATTTATTTTTGGTTTTTATCTCCCTCTCCCCCTACCCTTCTCCCGCGAAGAATGAGTGGGAGAAGGGCAAGGGATGAGGGTCTTAAACCATGGCCGTGGGCAGAGAAAAAAATTTTTCTAAAGCCCCGCTGGTCTGATAATTTATAAGCTCCTTACTTTCCAGACGATAGATATTTTGGTTAACCAGATTTTTTTCCTGCCTGGCTTTCTCCATTGACTGATAAACCGTGCTTAAAATCTGGGCGCTGGCTAAGACAACAAAAAAAGCAATGGACAAGCTTAGAATGAGCCCAGACCAGCTGAACTCCTGCTCCATTGCCTTCTTTTTTATTCGGTTGTATGATTTCCAGCCAATAAAATTTAACCCGGAGGTATTGGCCAGAATATTTGAATTTATCATTTTTGTTTTTGTTTTTCCTTGCCCGCCAGAGCTTTAGCGACGGCGGGGCAATTTTTAAGATGGCCCGTTTCGACCATCTATATACAGTATAGCAAATTTTTTCGATTTAGTCAAGAATATTAAACCACGCTTTGCTAAATGTAAAAATTTTTCTATTTTTTAAAATTTATAAAACGCTTCATCTCGCCTCGCCGAAGTCCCGAGTATTCGGGACGAAGGCGGGTCAACCCCGCATAAAGCTGCGCTTTGGCGGGATTGACTTTTAAAAAATTTCGGGTATAATATTAAAACTACATTCTACATTCCGCACATTTTCACAAACCACAGGGAGGGTGAAATGACAATTGAAGAAAGAGTAAGGAAAGTACTCATTGACGCTGGCATTGATCCGGAGAAAATAACGCTCGAGTCAGATATCATAAATGATTTGGGCGCGGATTCCCTGAACTTTATCGAGATCGTTATGGCCATGGAAGAGGAATTTGATATTGAAATTTCTGACGATGACGCGAAAAAGTTAAGGACTGTCCAGGATTTTATCAATTATGCCAAAGATCATGCCAAATAAGTCTTCTTCGCGCAATCCGCAGAGTCCATTGAGGTAGAATGGGCTCTTTTTTTTACCATTTTAGTATGGTATAATAAAAGCAGAAAATCATTATTTTTATTATTTTATTATTTTCTTATTTTACTATGGCTAGACGAAGATTTAGGCGCAGAAAAAAAGACCCGTTAGATTATATTACCTTGCCCAAGATAGAATTAGACCCGGACACGAAAAAGGGCATTTTTATTGTTTTAGTTTTAATTTTTGGCGTTATCAGCTTTTTAAGCTTATTCGGTTTAGCCGGCGGTTTTGGCGTCTATTTAGCCAAAGGACTGACTCTTATTTTTGGCTGGGGCAAATGGCTCTTTCCCGTAATTCTTATTGTTCTGGGGCTATTACTCTATAATGAAGAAAAATATTATATCCGGGGGACGAATTATCTCGGGATGTTTTTGTTCGTTGTCTCTTTTCAGGCCATTCTCCATTTCTTTATTGAAGTCCAGCTTTGGAAAGAAATTGTCTCTAGCGGAGCCGGCGGCGGCTATCTGGGCATGTACGTAGCCCTGATTTTTTACAATATCATTGGTTTTTGGGGCAGTCTCATAATCCTCTTGGGACTCCTGCTTATATCTTTAATGCTCATGCTTGATACCTCTTTAAATAAATTAATCGGCTCGGAAAGCATTTTGGCCTCGGCTTTTTATCCTTTTAAAGCCCTATTTTCAAAGATGTTCGGAGAAAAGGACCGCAAAGAAGGGGAAGAAGACGAGGAAGATGACGATGCAGAGACGAAAGATTTTGCGTCTGATGACGCAGAGACGCTTGACGATGCGTCCGAAGAGGAAATAGGTTTTTCCAATAAAGAAGTAAGTGAAGACTTGGAATTTCCCGAACCGCTTCAGGAAAAGAAAGGAAAAATAAAGGAAGAAGCGGCCTGGAAAACTAAAAGTGTAAAAATAGACCTGCCCCTCTCTCTCCTAAACGGCAAAAAGGACAAGCCCACGAGCGGGGATATAAAAAATAATGCCTTCATAATCCAGAAAACTTTGGAAAATTTCGGCATTGCCGTGGAAATGGGTGAAATAAGCGTGGGCCCAACCGTTACCCAATATACTTTTAAGCCGGCCGAAGGAATAAAATTATCAAAAATCACTACTTTAAACAATGATTTAGCTCTGGCTTTAGCCGCCCACCCGATAAGAATAGAAGCGCCCATACCGGGACGGGCCTTAGTCGGAATCGAGGTGCCGAACCAGACTAAAGCCATTGTCGGCTTAAGGGAAACTTTGGAAAGCGCGGAATTTAAAGGAAGAAAAAACAATTTAACTGTGGCTTTGGGCAAGGACGTCTCCGGAAAAAGCTGGGTTTATGACATAAGCAAAATGCCGCATTTATTAGTCGCTGGCGCGACCGGTTCGGGAAAATCCGTCTGCCTTAATTCCGTTATTGTGAGCTTGCTTTACCAGAATAGCCCCAGCGACCTGCGCTTTATTATGGTTGACCCAAAGCGGGTGGAATTGCCGATTTATAACTCTATCCCCCATTTATTGACCCCGGTAATTACTAATGTCAGTAAAACTATAAACGCTTTAAAATGGTGCCTTAACGAAATGGACCAGCGCTTTGAAACGCTTTCTAAAACCCACAAGAGAAATATCCAGGCCTACAACGAAAACCTAAGGCCCGGGCAGGAAAAAATGCCCTATATTGTTTTTATCATTGACGAACTGGCGGATTTAATGGTCGCGGCCGGACGGGATATTGAAGGCGGGGTAATCCGCCTGGCGCAAATGGCCAGAGCCGTCGGCATCCATTTAGTTTTAGCCACCCAGCGGCCGAGCGTTGACGTTATTACCGGCTTGATTAAAGCTAATATGCCGACCCGCATTGCTTTCTCCGTCGCTTCCGGCGTAGATTCAAAAACAATTTTAGATTCGCTCGGCGCGGAGAAATTATTGGGCCAAGGGGATATGCTTTTTATCACGGCGGAAATTTCTAAGCCGAAAAGATTGCAGGGCGCTTTTGTTAGCGACCAGGAAATAAAAAGAATTATAAATTACATCAGGTCTAAGGGCGGGCAGCCGGATTATGTTGAAGGCATAACGGAAAAGCAAAAAGTCCACGGCATTGCCGGCGTGGGCTTTAACGGCGACAGCGAGGATGAGGATGATTTATTGGAAGAAGCTAAAGAACTTATTATAAATTCCGGCAAGGCCTCGGCCTCTTTCCTGCAAAGGCGTTTAAGCATCGGCTATGCCCGGGCCGCACGACTCCTTGATATTCTGGAAGAAAACGGCATAATCGGGCCGTCTGACGGAGCTAAAGCCAGAGAAATTATGGTAAGCCCGGAACAATACGAAGACCTAATAAACCAGGGCATAAGCGGAGTGAGTTTGCATAATAAAGAAGAGGCGGAAGAGCCGGATGAATATTTGCCCGAAGAAGACGATATAGAGACGCAAAATCTTGCGTCTGAAGACGTAAGGGCAAAAAATCTTTTGCCCGACGAAAAAGACGAAGATATAGAGACGCATGATGATGCGTCTGTAGAGACGCAATTTATTGCGTCTGAAGAAAAAGACATTATGGAAACGCCTGATCATTCATCTCAAAAAAACGTAGAGACGCATAACCATGCGTCTAAAAAAAATAAAGATAGAAAGAATTCGCCGTCCGATAAAGAAGATGACGACGACGGCATGTATTTTGCCAGATAATTGCCTTGACAAATCTTTAAAAAGGGGGTAAAATAAAAAATTAAGAATAATTAAAAATAATAGCCAAAAATATGTCTATTTTTGAAAATCCATTTAGGAAGAAAAATCCTAAAGAAACGCCACTCAAACCAAATTCAGTTGGTGCGGAAGGCCTAACTCCGGAAGAACAAGAAATGAGAGACTTAGAAAGAGACATGAACGATGGCATGGAGATTATTGTGCCCAAACCTAAAGGAGAGAGAAAGCCGACCCCAGGAGAAGAACAAGAAATGAGAGATTTAGAAAAAGATTTAAATGATCCGGAAAGTATAATGCAGACGCCGGAAGAGATACTTGAAGAAAAAAAATTAAAGGAAGGAATAGAAACGGCAAACACCTTAGATGATTTGATAACATTATTCGGACAAACACGAGGAATTATGACTTCCAATGAATTTTGCAGTTCAGAAAAAATGATAGAAATATTAGAACTTGCCAAAGACGACCCGGATTCAGCAATCACATATATCACTAAAAATCTCGGCCTAAGGGACAAGGTAAAAGAAATATTAAAGATGCGTGATTTAGAAAAAGATTTAAATGATCCGGAAAGTATAATACAGACGCCGGAAGAGATACTTGAAGAAAAAAAGAGGCGCGATGAAGAACAAAAAATGAGAGACCTGGAAAAAGACATGAACAGCGGCATGGAGAACCTCATGCCCGAAGGAGAAGAAAGGGTAATCGTAAAGGAACCTAAAGACCGGCATCCTGAATTTGAATCGGAAGCAGAAAAACTTTCAGAAGAGGAAGAAAGAAAAATAAGAAAACGGCTTAAAGAAATTGATAAAAAATTAGAAAGTTTTAAAAATGGCCAAAACAAACCTAAGAAAAGAAGGGCTATAAAAAAACGGGAAGGAGAAATTAATGATCTCGAACAAGAAAAAGCTGAATTATCGGCAAAATTAGGAGTTGAAGAAGCGCCGGCCCCCCAAGAGGAACCAGAGCCGACGGCAGCTCCGGAAGAGCGAAGCAAAGAAGCGCCGGAAACCAAGGAAGAAAAAGAAGAAAATGAATTTAAGAAAAAAGTCAGATTAGCCAGGGAAAAATATGTTAGTTGCTTATCAAATAAAGAAAATATTAAAGAAGCCAAGAAAGAATATTTGCTGGCCATTAACGAATATAAACAAAAAATGCTGGAGGCGAAAGAAACGGAATTAGAGGGCAACCCCAAAATTAAGGAAGAGCTGGAAAAATACGCCAAAGAGCTGCTAATTGAAACAACCGTCAAAGAAGCAACGGAAATCTATAATCTTAAAACCGACAAAAAGGCGGAAAAGTCAGGCTGGCTGATGAAAAAGGGGCTTGAGGCGGTAAGCTGGTACCGTAAGCAGAAAACCAGGAAAAAAATATTGGTCGCCGGCCTATTTTTTACCGTGGGATTGGCGGCCGGAACTTACGGCGGAGCGGTCGGGGTGGCCCTAGGAGCGGGGGCGATTACCGGCAAAACCTTACAAAGGGTCTTAAGCGGAGCCGGTACAGCTTTGGGGTTAGAGGCCTGGATGAAACGCTCGCAGGAGAAAAAAACCGAAGAAGATTTTCTTGAACAATTTGACAGCGAAAGTTTGCTTAAAAGCTTAAGGGAGCAGAATGAAGAATTAGATAATAAAATATTTGAACTTACAGACAAAAAGAAAGGAGAGGAAATAAGACGAAGCGCAATAGCGGCTGTGGGCGGAGTCTTGGTCGGCTCAGGGGCGGTTAGCAAGGCCATCAGCGAACGCATCCCGGATGAATGGAAAGATTGGGTCGGGAAAAAAATTGGCAGTATTTTCGGAACCAATGAGGCAGAGGGGCAGACCTCACCCTCTACCGCGAATATGGCGAAAGTAGCGGGAACGGTGGCAACGCCGGAAGGGCCATCGCCATCCGCGCTGGAAGATTTCTATGGGCATGCGCCGGTTGAATCATCTGACATAATGCAAGCGCATGAAGACGACAGTCTTTGGAAAATGATTGGACACCGGCTCAGTTTTTACAAAGATTTTAATGAACTCAACGAAGCACAAAAGACCTATGTAATTGACGCGGTCAAAGATCAAGTTGCGAAAAACCCGGAAGAATACGGCTTGACCGACATTGATGAAATCCAGGCCGGTCAAAAAATTGATCTCTCGCAAATTTTTGGCAACCAGCCGGAAGTCCACGGTTTAATTAACGAAGCCCACGGGTTGACCGAAGGGCAAATGAAAAATATTTTAGCCTATGAAGGAGTTCCGGCTGAACCAGAATGGAAACTGGTTGGCCTGGAAAATCAAACCCATTTTTATAAAACTGATTTAAAAGATTTCTCTAATGAGCATGGCATTAAAGGTGAAATTTTAAGTCCCGGAGGCGATAAAAAAATTCCGGAGGTAGTTAATTTTTACGGAGATAATGGAAAAAATCTTGTTTATTCAACCAAAATACATGACAACGAGTCTTCTAAAGATTTTTTAGTTAGGGCTAAGGAAGAGGTGAATAAATTTTTAGCTGAGAAAGATGCTGAAGGCAGCGTGGAAAAATTAGAATGGGAAAAAACCGGCGCAACAATGACTACTGGTTATGGCCGTGCCGATTTGGAAAATTTTTCTAATGACCACGGTATCACAGGCAAAGTTTTTGGTCATGCAGAGGGCGCAAAGGGCAGTATGACCATAGATTCAGCTAACTTTTATGATAATGACGGGGAAATTGTTTATTCAACCAAAATACATGACAACGAGTCTTCTAAAGATTTTTTAGTTAGGGCTAAGGAAGAGGTGAATAAATTTTTAGCTGAGAAAGATGCTGAAGGCAGCGTGGAAAAATTAGAATGGGAAAAAACCGGCGCAACAATGACTACTGGTTATGGCCGTGCCGATTTGGAAAATTTTTCTAATGACCACGGTATCACAGGCAAAGTTTTTGGTCATGCAGAGGGCGCAAAGGGCAGTATGACCATAGATTCAGCTAACTTTTATGATAATGACGGGGAAATTGTTTATTCAACCAAAATACATGACAACGAGTCTTCTAAAGATTTTTTAGTTAGGGCTAAGGAAGAGGTGAATAAATTTTTAGCTGAGAAAGATGCTAAAACGGAAAAGCCTACTCTGGAATCAACTTCAAAAGTGAATATTAAAACTCCATCTCTGAAACCGGAAGAAATCACAACCGAACCCGAGAAACCGGAAACTCCGGAAGAGCCAGCCAGACCCATTGAGAAAATAGGGGGAGAGAAAAAAATGGTACCGGAAATAAAAATTTTCGACGGCCAGGAAAACTTGGACCAAGAATCATATAACAAAATAATTCATGAAATCAAACAAAAGGGATTATCGATGGAGCTTAATAAACAGATAATTACGGACTGGTCAAGGGAAATCTCGGTTTTAAGGAATGAACTGGAAAAATTTAAACTCACGCCTGACCAGGCGCAAGGGAGATTAGATAGAATAAAAGATTTAATGGAAATCAGCAAAAATACTTACGGCCAAAATGTCTTTAACCAGGATATTAAAGATTTTGTTGATAACTATAAAATAAAAGAAATACCCATAGTGCCTAAACCGGAAGAGGTTATGACCCAACCCGAGAAGTCGGAAGTTGCTCCTCCTCCCCAAGAAGCGCCGGTGAAACCGGGAGAAAAAATTCCAGGAGAAACAATTAAAAAGCCGGCTGGGGAAATAAACCAGGAAGAAGGGATGAGGATCGCGCGGGAAGGAAATGAAATTTATCAGCGCGAAACGACTAGCTTGTTGCCGCCCGAATCGCAGGCCAGCGGCAAAGAGGCCGATGAAGTGGTTAAATTTTTCGAAGACAAAAAACCTTTGGGTAGAACCGGCATTCCTCAAGATAAAATTAATTATGATAAAGCCAGGGTATTCACAGATTATGACGGAGATACGAAAAACTTAAGCCAGGGGCTAAAAGAAACGATAGAACAATATAATGAAGGCGCGGCAACTTACGAGGAAACGGCGGGAAATATTTCCAAATCGTTTAATGAACTAACTGACTTAAAAAACGGCCCCTTGGCCGCTAGAGAATCTTTTGAATCCTGGAAATTCTGCCAGAAAGCGGGAATAAAAGTAGATGACTTAAAATTAAGCGACGAGGATAGTGAAATTGTGGAGAAAATAAAAACTGCCGCGTCAGAAATTGACCCCCAAAAAGGCGACACGGCCTCGGTTGCTTACAAGGTGCTGGAAGCCCACCGGGATTCCCTGGCTGAACAAATGAAAAGCCTTAATGACAACAAAGACGTTTTTAAGAACGGAAAGTTTACAAGCAAATTTTTAAAACTGATTGAAAAAAATGAAGAAGCAAAGGCTCTGTTTGATAAATATAATATTAAAGCCGGAGCCGCCACGGAATACAGAAAATTAGCCGAATTATACGACCAAAAAGAAAATTTAAGAAATGGCTTACTTGAAAAAGCGAAACAAGTATATGAAGCGGCCGACCAACAGGACACGGCGTCTTTAACGCAAAAATTCATAGAAGATAATTTTACCGGGAATGAAGATATACAAAAAAATTTCGCCGAAATTACAAGAGACACGCTTAAAACCAAAAACCAAGATTTGCCGGAATTCTGCTTTGACAAATTAATAAAGAGAAACATGCTAGTTGTCAGATATTATATGCTTGAAATGAAAAATGGCAACGGCGAAAAGGCCCTGGAAACAATAAACAATTATTTCCGTAAAGCGCTAAGCGATAATACTAATCCCCTGACAGGTCCGGGAACAGAATCTTTAAAAACAAAATTTCTGGAAGATTGGCTGAGAAAAAATTCATTTGACCCGGATAAACTTTATAAGGCTGAATAAAAATAGTCCGCAAATTCTAATGTAATTTATTAATTATAATTTAAAATTATGCCTAAAAAATTAAAAGAAAATATTATAGAAGATTTGGGGATAGACCAGCTGCCGGAAGATAAAAAGGAAGAAATTTTATTAATGATGACGGAAGCGCTTTTAAAAAGAATCTTAATAGTGGCCTTGGAAAAAATTCCCGAAAGCAAAAAGGAAGAGTTTGACGAAATTTTTAAATCAAAAGATTCTGAAAAGATTAATGAATTTTTGTCGGATAATGTCCCTAACTACGAAAAAATGGTAAAAAATGAAATAGAAAATTTTAAAAAGGAGATGAAAGAAACGGTGGGCCAATTGCGAAAATAATTAACATTGACAATAACCCTTCCTTTGCTATAATAAAAATAGGTTTTTAACCTATTTTTATTATATTTAATCTTATGTATATATCCTGGTTAGGGCATTCCTGCTTTAAAATCCAAGATAAAACAACTCCGGACGGGATAACGGTTGTCACCGACCCTTTTGACAAATCTATTGGCTTAAAAGTGCCTAATTTTGAAGCCGACATTGTGACGGTGAGCCATGACCACCATGACCACAATAACGTAAGCGCTCTGCGCGGCAACCCGTTTATAATTGACAGCGCCGGCGAATACGATAGGAAAGGCGTTATGATTGAGGGCGTAGAGTCGTATCATGACGATAAGGAGGGGGCTAAGCAGGGAAAAAATATAATCTACCGGATTGAAATTGACGATATTACTATCGTCCATCTCGGGGATTTAGGCCAAATTTTAGATAACAAACAATTGGAAAAAATCGGCGGAGCGGACATATTATTAGTCCCGGTCGGCGGCATTTACACTTTAGACGCGAAAAACGCGGTGGAAGTCGTTTCCCGGATTGAACCGCGGATCGTTATTCCGATGCATTACAAAACCAAGGATTTAAAAATAAATCTTGACGGTGTTGATAAATTCATTAAAGAATTAGGCCTTAAGCCGACAATTGAGGAAAAGCTGAAAATAAGTAAAAAGGATTTGCCGGCCGAAGACATGGAATTAGTAATTCTTAATTTACCCAGTTAGAAATAATTCCCCGCTTATCCCGTTAGAAGTAAGACTTCTAATGGGACTTAGAAATTTATTTCTAACGGGGTGAACAATAACTATGGATAAAAAGAAAATACTTATTGTTGAAGACGACCAGATGATCTGCTCAATGTACAAAACTAAATTTGAAGCTGACGGCTTTGCCTGCTTTATTGCCAATGACGGCCCGGCCGGCTTGGAAACTGCTAAAAAAGAAAAACCGGACCTTATAATGCTTGACGTCATGCTCCCCCAATTAGACGGCTTTTCAATTTTAAAAGAACTGAAGGCGGACAGCAAAACAAAAAGCATACCCGTGATTATGCTTACTAATTTAGGCACAGACGAAGATAAGAAAAAAGGCGAAACATTAGGCGCGGCCGATTACTGGGTTAAAGCCAGCCTGACGCCGGCCGAAATCAGTAAAAAAATTAAAGAGCGTTTAAAATAGACCAAATAATAAAATAATAAAATAATATAAAAAACGGAACTAATTATTTTATTATTTTATTATTTTATTTTTAAAAACATGAAAAATTACGAGAAAAATTTTCCTTTAGCGCTGGCCAAAACTAAAGTAAAGGGTTTAGGAAAAAAATTTAATTTATCCATTCCGGCCGAAAGAAAAAAATATTTTTCCCAAAAAGCCGGAAAAGAAATAAAAAAATTAAGGGAGTATCTGAAAGACAATACTTTTATCGCTTACTGGCTGGGCAAAAAGAATTCCGGCAAAGGCACTTATTCAAAGCTGATGATGGAAATATTCGGGGAAGATAAAATCGGCCATATTTCCGTCGGCGATGTCGTGAGAAGCGTCCACAAAGATATGGATGACAAAAAGAAAAGGGAAGAGTTAATTGAATACCTGGCGAAAAATTACCGCGGCTATATTTCCGTTGATGAAGCGATAAAAGCGCTCCTGGCGCGGGATACAAAAACTCTGCTGCCCACGGAATTTATCCTTACTCTGGTTAAAAGGGAAATTGACAAGATGCCGAAAAAAACTCTCTTTATTGACGGCTTTCCCCGCGAATTAGACCAAGTTTCCTATTCCCTTTATTTCCGCGACCTTATTAACTATCGGCAGGACCCGGATATTTTTGTGGCGATTGACATTCCGGAAGCGGTAATTGACGAAAGGATGAAATACCGCGTGGTCTGCCCGAAATGCCAGACCCCCCGCAACTTAAAACTTCTGGCCACGCAAAAAGTCGGCTACGACAAAGATAAAAAAGGATTCTATCTAATCTGCGACGACCCGGCCTGCCAAGGAACTCGCATGAGCGCCAAGGAAGGCGATAATATGGGCATTGAGTCAATCAGAGCCAGAATTGAACTTGACGATAAATTAATTGATAAGGTCTTTTCTCTCCATGGCATTCCAAAAATTCTTTTGCGCAATTCCATTCCGGTGAAAGAAGTAAAAAAACTGGTTGATGGCTACGAAATTACCCCGGAATATGTCTATAAATTAGAAAAAAATGGAGGGGTTAAAACTATAGAAAAACCCTGGACGATTAAGGACGACCAAGGCCGGGAAGCTTACAGCTTACTGTCTCCGCCGGTAGTCGTGTCGTTAATTAAACAATTAGTAAATATCCTAATAAAATAAGCTTGACCCCGCACCGCAAAGGGTGCGGGGCGAGATGAAGCGACATAGGATTTGAAGTTTTGGAATAAACTTCCGTCTGGGATATAAAGATATACTTAA
Source organism: Patescibacteria group bacterium (assembly GCA_041645555.1). GTDB lineage: Bacteria > Patescibacteriota > Patescibacteriia > Patescibacteriales > JAQTRU01 > JAQTRU01. Next base: position 21,174 of record JBAZPX010000012.1, on the reverse strand, counting down.
ATCCTTGACAGATTTTTTAAGCTGTATTATTATGTTAATACAGAGAGATAATATATAGATATATGGGAATAAATCACCAAAATTCATTGAAAAAGACAAGCTTAATCTTTAAGGTAGGTTTTGCTTATATTTGGGATAAATTTTCTATATTAGAGCGGCTTAATAATTAATAGATAGACAAAACAGATTACATAAAATAAAGCCGCTCTCCAAAAAGGAGGCGGTTTTAAAAATTATAATCTTTCGCTATTTTAAAAAAAACAAGCCTTAACCAAGAGGGGGAGAGAAAGGTATGTGCCAACAAACAAGCGGAAACAGCGATGCGGTAGTAACGGGCGATGATAGTGCAGTAGTAAGTGAGGCTGACGTAGCCGGTGTAGGTAATAACGGTGGGGGAACGGGAACACAACCCGTGCCCAGATGGTGGGTTGACCAATATCTTCATCAACCCGGCTTGGGCCCTGAACAAATTCGGGCGAGAAAGGACCAGTTAAGAACGGATTACGGAATTGAAGTAGAGTAAAGGTAGAAAAAAGGAAAGGACGCGAATAAATGCGTCCTTTTTTCTTTACCTCACCCCGTCGTCCCGCCGAAGGCTCGCCGAGGCGGAGGGTGAGGTTAATTGACAAAACTAGACTATATGATACATTATAGCCATAATTAATTAAGGATTTTGCCCGGCTTATTTTTAAAAACTTAAGCTTAGGCAAGACAAAAAAGCATTAAATGAGCGATCAAAACAGCTCCTTTGGCCAACGCCAAATGTACCAGGGAAATTGGACCTGCTCTGGCTGCGGTGCGGAAATTACCGAACTGCCTTTTCAGCCGGACGGAGACAGACCGATTTTCTGCCGCGACTGCCACAGACAAAGACGTGACAGCCAGCCAAGGAGATAAGTTGGAGACTTTAATCTATCATAAGATAACATAAACTCTTATCGGTAATTAAACCAACGTATTAAAAAATCACCCCGGGTTATCCGGGGTGATTTTTTTATGCTATTTATAAATATTTTTTAATGGTTTCTACTAAAACTTCTTTGGGCTGCAGGTTATTAAGAGTTTCTTTCACTTCCCCGCCTTTAAATAATAAAATCGTCGGAACGCCCATAATTCCGTATCGGTCTGACGTTTCCGGAGCTTCTTCCGTATTGAGTTTGCCTACCACGGCCTTTTCCCCTATCTCCTCGGCCACTTCATCAATTATCGGGCCCTGAATTTTACAAGGTCCGCACCAGGTAGCGAAAAAATCCACCAAAACCGGTTTTTCTTTTGAGGCCTCGATCACTTCTTTATTAAAATTTTTATCATTAAAAACTTTCGCCATAAATTAATTTCTAAATTATTAAATATAGGAATATTTTATCACAGATTTCTTGAGAATGTCAAAACAAACGGTTCGTGTTTAAATCACCAAGGGGTTCGGGGGCTTAAACTCCAGCGCCAAGGCGAGCCCAGCTAAAGATTAATCAACGTGATAGCGAATTGAGGCCCCCGTCCCGAGGCCTCGGGATTGCCTACTTTTGGTTACAAAAGTAGGTCTCAGCGAAGCGTCCCTGGCACCTTTAGTTATCTATCATCCATAAAAATTTTCCACATAATTAAAACTACCTCTTATCAAAGGTAGTTTTATATTCTAAATCTCATTTGTCTAAGTCAGTAAAAACCCGCCGTCCACCACGATCATAGAACCGGTCATATAAGACGAGGCCTCGCTGGCCAGAAAAAGAACCGCCAAAGCGATTTCATCCGGCTCCCCAAACCGGCCTAAAGGAATCTTTTGCGTAAATTGCTTTATCATTTCTTCCTGATTTGCGCCTCCTCCCCCGTTCATCTTCTGCACTCCTTCAGTACTAATCCCGCCCGGAGCAATGGCGTTAACCCGGACTCCTTTTTTCGCCACTTCCAAAGCAAAATTCTTGGTAAAGCCCCAAACCCCGTGCTTGGAAGCGTCGTAAGAAGCCAGACCCGGCATGCTTGGGTGCAGAGCGTCAATAGAGGCGATGTTGATAATATTGCCCTGGCCGGCCTTTACCATTGCCTTACCCGCTTCACGGCAGCAGAGAAAAACTCCGCGCAGGTTAATCGCCTGAATTTTTTCCCAAAGCGCTAAGTCCATGTCTAAAATCAGCTTGTTAGGGAATATCCCGGCGTTATTAACAAAAATATTAAGCCCGCCGAATTCTTTCACGGTTTTACTTATTAAATTTTTCACGTCCTTTTCCGAGCTGACATCGGTTTTAATAAAAATAACCTTATTTTTCTTTCCGCTTAACTCCTCGGCTTTTTCTTCTCCGACTTTTTTATCAATATCGGCAATCACGATATTGGCTCCGGCTTCATAAAGCCGTCTGACTATCCCAAAGCCGATGCCCATAGCGCCGCCGGTCACGATCGCGGTTTTCCCGCTTAAATTAAATAATTCGCCTATTGTTTTATTCGGCATAAATTTTAGTTTTAATTAATAATACATTCCTAGTATAGCAAATTAAAAATAGGACAACAAATTAGCGTTTTAGTTTTAAAGCTTAAAATGATGGGAAACCCTTATTATTGGCCCCATTAGAAGCGGGGTTTGCAACGGGGTTGACAAAAATCCGTATCTTTGCTATACTGTTATCATAATTTAATAATATTTTACGTTCATTTTACGCTAAGTAAATCTACGTAAACAAAACGAACAAACGAATGTCGTATCAAAACAACGCCGGTGACCGGAAGATGTACCAGGGAAACTGGACCTGCTCACAATGCGGGGCCGCTATTACCGAATTACCTTTCGAACCGAGCGGAGACAGACCACTATTTTGCCGTGATTGCCACAGGCAGAAAGTGCAGGATCGTCCGAGACGATTCTAAATAAAGAGTAATATTATATTGAACTCAATCAGTTAATATACTTCTTAAACAAAAGCCACGCCCAAAGCGCGGCTTTTGTTATAGAGAAAAGCAAACAAAAAACCACTTACGAACGAGACGAGCGGAGACTGTGATGTGGCGGAAATACAAAATTATTTTATATTAACATTTTTTTCTAAAACTTTAATTAATTCGACTATAGTATCAATCTCAATGTCATCTATTTCCTTTTTATTTTTGACTAAATGAAACCAAGAATGGGCTTTATCATTTGCGTCTTCTTTGAATGGTTTTGTTTTCTGGTTTAATCTTTCTATAACCTTTATGTCTGCTCCAAAACTTGTTCTTTTTTTATATAAATTCTCTAAAATTTTACCAAAATCTAAATATCTTTTTCTCCCATCATCCCAATATAATTCTCCATTTCTAGGAAACTTCTTTTTTAAAATATCTATTATTAAATTTTCTATAATCTTACGACACAAAATAAACGCAGATGTATAGCATCTTTTCGTATAGGCCCTATTAACCTCATCAATATGCCCCCTTTTGAAATACTCTTCTGTATTATATTTGAAAAAATTAACTATCCTATCTTTTTTTGACTTTTTTGACTTAACAGAAATTTTTTCTTTCTCAGAGTCTATATTTGGTAAGGTCTCTCTATCATCACTATTTAACATTCTTAAAACAGTTACCCCCTTTTGAAGCGCAAAAATTTGTGCCGCAGCATTTATTGTCAAGCTCGGATATTTAGTTCTTGTATGTGAAATATATTGCTGCACAGAATTACTAGCCAAACCCAATCTTTTAGACAAATAATCTAAAATTTCTGGTTTTAATTTAGACATAAATATTTTTTATTTCTTTTTTTTACTTCCATCCAGCTGGGGTACCATTTTTCTTATAGTGCTACCATCTACTCCTAAAACCTTTCCTATAAAGTTAGTACTAACCTCTTGAGAAATGAGTTGCAAAATTAACAATCTTTTTATAGCTTCACAATTATCCATTTGTTTCTGTTTTTTCTTTTTTGCCATATTATTATTTATTTTTAATCTTTATAAGTTTCCAAATCTTGAATAATTTATTATTATTCAAATTCAATATTTTCCTAACATCCTCGCTACTCATGCCATTTTTCTTTGCTTCCAAGATAAATTGGCATTGAGCTAAATAAACGAGTTGTTTCAGCTCATCTTTTTTTTCTTCTTTCATATGGTTTTTTTTAATTTATTTAATATTTTTTAAACTCTTTGTCGACCTTTTAAATTGACTTAATGAAACATTAATAGTATTAGGGGTTGTATTTAGCAGTTCGGCAATTCTTTTCGGTCTTAGGCCAACCATCGCCATCTCTCTTATTAAGGAAGATTGTAGCATGTCTCGTTTAACTAAAATAGCAAGTAACCCCATTATCTCTTTTTGAGCCTCTAAAAGCTCTTTAAATTGTTTTTCGGTCATATAATTAATTTTTTCCTGCCCGCTGTAATGTTTTTTGAACTGCAGCAAGGCTTTTATTGGTTACCTTAGCAATCTCGCCAGCTTTAAGCCCAGTTTTCGATAAAATAACCTCTATCTTATCTCCATCCTTTTTACTTTCACCATAATAGATTAAAATGGCTAAAATTGCTGATAATTTTTGGTCTAAACCACTTAAAGAATCTAAGTCGTTCATAGTTTTTTATAATAAATTATTATCTAAAAAATGGACATATTTCCATATTATCATAAAATTTTCGCTAAGTCAAGCATCTTTTATTAACTTAATGTCCACATCTACTAATTATTAATAATTTTAGCAAATTTTCAACTTTAGGTCAATAATTTTTGTCCACCGCTCCCAAAACTAAACAAAACCTCACCCCTCGCCCTCTCCTAGCCAGGAGAGGGAACTGTTTTAAAGTCCGTAAAAGAAGACAAGGCGGTTGGCCTTGTTTTATTATGAATTGACTTCGGGCCATAATTATGATAAACAGAAAACATCATAGTTTGTACCTATTAACTTCAAACCAAGGAGAATCGTAAATGGCAGACAACGAAATTATAGGAGCTCTTAAGGAAGAGCTGGAAAAGCTTCGGAGCGAAGCTAAAAAGAGCGAGCCCGAGATCTCGTATTCGGCCATGGAAACTTCCGTTGACAGGATTAAAAAAGCTGTTGGCAAAATCTGCGCCTGGGAAGACCTGGAAATAACCGAGGAAGAGTTTGCTCTTCTTGAGCTTCAATGCTTCAATCACCAGCTTAGCAGTGTTGTCGGGGCTCATACAAAAGCCAGAAACCGCGTTGAAGGCCTGGTGCATGATTTCCAGAGCAAAGCTTTTGATAATAACCCGGCAAAAGCCAAAAGCGTGGCTGGCATTATCATTAAAGCCGTTGGCATGGGTCTTATAACCTGGGAGGAAACGGGAACGACCCGGAAAGAACTGGACAGGTTGTTGAAAAAAATAACCGGATAATCATTTCACCACCGAGGAGGGCAACATGCGAGGAATCGCCGGAGAATCAAGAAAAGAGTTTCTGGAAGTCGCGGAAACGGTCATGGAAAGATTTACAGCCTTGCCTGAAAATCCCGATAAGATAAGGACGGGCGGATTTCTCGCCGTCATGGAAAACGGGAAAATGGTAATGGCCATTGAACTCGGCGTTTGCTCGCCGGAAAAAGCCGAAAAATATTTCGTACTTTGCCAGGAAAAGGCCAGGCGCCTGTCTGCTCTTTCAGGGGAGGGGCATTTCAGCAGCTGGCAAAGCCGCGATACCGAAGACGGGAGATACGGCGGAGGCATTACGGCGCCGAGCGATTCAGGAGGAGTTATCGCCGGGCAGGGAATGGTTGGCGCTGTATCGGGCCTGTCTGAATACGGCGATGAAGCGGTTACCTTGGTAATCTGGATGGTATTTCGCTGGCTTGTGCTCGGAGACGCCAAGAGAATCATAGATATCAGCGTCAATCCATTGTTCGTTCCCCTGCTTGAAGCCTGCAATGACCTTTTCGACCGCAAGGTCTAAAAAAGGCGGCATACCGATGCGCAACAGACCAATCCTATTAACATTCTAGGGTTGGTCTATTTTTATTTAAGGAAAAAATAAAAGCCGGTCTTGTTGTTTCCAAGAACGGCTTTGCTTTTGTATTTACCGTTGAATTACTCTAATCTGGTTTCATCGCCGACAAGCGTTCCTATCGGTTCGCCTGCGACAAATCTGCAGATAACGTTTTCCTGATTTCCGGCAATGGCAACGCGCATCCCTCCTTCAATAAAGCATTGCGACGCTTCCTTAATTTTAGCGATCATGCCCCCATTGCTATCAGAAGTCTCGGCGCTAATCCCGAGTTCCTTGGCTGTTGCTCCGGCTTTTACTTCAGCATATCGTAATACTGATGAACCCTGCTTTGGGCTTCCGGTAAAGATGCCGTTAACATCAGTTAAAAAAAGAACCGCGTCCGCCTTAATCAGCAGCGCAATCATGCGCGCGAGCCGGTCATTTTCGCTAATACCCTTCTCCATTGATTGAATTTCACGCTGGGAAACAACATCGTTTTCGTTAATAACGGGAATGACGCCGCAAGCGACAAAAGAAAGGATTGACGATTGGATACTCCCGCGTTCTTTATCGCTTTCCCAATTAGCGTAGGTAACAAGTATTTGCGCGACTGGCCGCCCGCCCGGTATTTTGTTAAATGCCTCTTTCCAGAGATGCATTAACTCGGCCGTCCCGAGAGCGGCCAGTTCTTTTTTGTGCAGGCGACCCTCGGCAATGCCGTTTCTAGTAGCTATCTCCCGGCCGGCCTGAATAGCTCCGGAACTCACAATAATTACTTCCGTGCCAAGTCCCATGAGCTCATGAATTTGTTTCGCGTAATCGCAGAAAACATCGCTACTAAGCGAACACAAACCGTTAAAAAGGTTTTGCGTTCCGAATTTCACAACCAAACGTTGCGGTAATTTCATTGTCATCTCCTCTAGTGATTAATGATTTAAAAAACATCTTCATTAGCTAAAACCTTAACAAAAAATTCAAAAATGGTCAAACAAAGAGATTAAATAAATAACTATTATATTAAAACAAGGCGTTTGGCCTTGTTTTTTTAAACCTTGACATAGCCCTAAATTTATGATAACCTAACTCATTAAGTGCTCTTTTTATTTTTGGCTGTATTTTTTTTGTTTTTATTAGCAGTTAAACATGCGGCTAAGCTTGGTCGCAATATGGCCCAAACAATCATAAGAAGGGAGAAACGCAATGAAGAGAGGTCTTATGGGACTCATGGGAATGATCCCCGGGTTCGGATCGCGGTCCATCATGGAAAGAGAAGGCGGATTCCTGGGAGAAATCTATGATCCGACCAGCCCGAAATGCCGCGCTTGCACAGCCCAGACCGGCGGATTATGCCCGATGGAATCGATCGCGGATTCGTTGCCCGGAATTTCCCTGTCGCTCGGCTCTCTGCCGTTCGGCCTGCCCATGATGGGCGGGGTCGGCGACTCCATGGAAGCTTCTTTCGTCGGGGTCGGCATCGACAAGGAAACCGGAAAGGTAACGGTAACCGGCCGTAAGATCGGCTCGGTTCCCGTGGAAATTCCGGTCGATGAGTTTCCCGGCGCGGAAGCGGCCGAAGCGGTCCGAGAAGTCTTTTCGGCCATGAAGGCCATCAAAGAAGGGGACGAGAGACTCGAGAAACTCCGGACCGAAACGAACGAGCTCAGGGAGTTCGTGTCTTTCGAGCCCAGCCGCCTGCGGAATGCCCTCTGGGATAAATTCCCGGAATCCATGGGCCGCCACAGGATCGAAATCATGGACAGGGACGGTGCCCTTCGGCTGGTCGTGGACAACGAGGAGAAGACCGACGTGACCGTGGATCCCGAGTTCGGGCAGGCGATCCTTGTCCGCCAGGCGAAACTGGACGAGGCCAGGGAAACCATCAATGCCAACGAGAAACTCGTCGGCGAGACAACCACCATGGTAGACGCCAAGGAAGGGGTTCTGTTCCACCTGCGGGCCGCCGCCGAAAAACTCGTCGGGAAGGCGCTCCCCAAAGGAGAAACGTTCCTCGGCCTCGGCGAGAAAAAGGGCGGAAAACTCTTCATCGTCGTCGCTCGGAAGATCAACGAACCGATCACCGAGATCCCGCCGGAGGTGAGGAAGAGGCTCATCCTCTCGCATCTCGAAGACGGGGGCATCCCCCTCGAAATGCTGGAAGCCCTCGGCATCAAGGACGATATCACCAACATTCGTGGAATCCTCGGCATGGAGCCCCCGGCGCCCAGCATCGAAGCCCCCGGCGCCCAGCCCGACACCGCGGAAGGAAACGGAGTGGAGGAGGAACACCCCGACACCACCCAGCCTCCGGCCGACAGCGTCGAAGACGCCGGCAACAAGCCACCCGCCACCACGGAAGGAGGCGAAGGGGAGAAGGAAACCTAATCTTCTCTTCACTCTGCCTAAATACAAGCCTGCTTTTACTTCGGTAAACGCAGGCTTTTCTTTTTAGATAAAACAAAAAGAATAACAAAGGAATGAAATAAATATCTATTATATTAAAGCAGGGCGTTTGGCCTTGTCTTATTTATGATTGACAAATTCAGTAATTTAAGCTAATTTTAATAATCAATAACGCACATTCACAACAAACAATAATAACGCACAAAAAGGAGAAAAAGCATGTCTATGCCAATTAATTTTCAGGAACGGCTATTCCCGTTATTGCCGGGAATTATTGAGCATTTCAACACTCCGTTTCATATCTACGACGAAGCCGGAATTATCGCCGGCGGCCGAAGGCTTATTAACGCCTTTGGCGGTCTGCCGTTCCGCGAATTCTTCGCGGTTAAAGCCAACCCCAATCCGGCTATTCTGCGCTTAATGCAATCCCTGTGTTTCGGCTTTGACTGCAGTTCAGTTCCGGAGTTAAGATTAGTGCGCGAAATCGGCGCCCGGCCGGAAGATATTATGTTTACTTCCAACAACACCGCTTTAGAAGAATTCCGGGCCGCGGCCGAACAAAACGGCTGCATCCTCAATCTGGACGACATAACCTTGGTGCCTAAAGTTCCGGACCCATTCCCCGAGCTTATCTGCTTCCGCTATAATCCCGGACCAAGGCGTACCGGCAACAGCATAATCGGCAATCCGGTTGAAGCCAAGTACGGAGTTGCCCACGAACAGATTGTTGAGGCCTACGCCAAAGCGATCAAAAGAGGAGCGACCCGATTCGGCCTGCACACCATGGTTTGCTCTAACGAGCTGAACTATAAATACATGGTGGAGACTGTTCAGATGTTGCTTGACGTTTTGCGCCTGCTGACCGACAAGCTCAAGATCAAATTTGAGTTTATTAACATGGGCGGCGGCTTGGGAATTCCGTACAAACCTGAGGACAAAGAGCTTCCGCTTGAGCAGATGGCCGGAGAAATTAAAGAACTTCTTCGGACGTTTCAGAACGAGCAGGGTTATGTACCCAGGCTTTTCCTGGAAAGCGGACGCTGGATAACCGGCCCGCATGGAATCCTGGTGGCCAGATGTATTAACAAAAAAAACACCTACCGCGAATATCGCGGGCTTGATGCCTGCATGTCGGATTTGATGCGGCCGGGAATGTATTATCCGGGCGGCGGCTATCACCAAATTTTAGTTCCGGGCAAAGCCAGCGAGCCGACGGAGGTTGTTGATGTGGTCGGCTCCTTATGCGAGAACTGCGATAAATTCGCTGTCCAGCGGGAATTGCCGCGGATAGCAGAAGGCGATATCGTAATTATTGCCGATACTGGCGCGCACGGCTATGGCATGGGATATAATTATAACGGCCGCCTGCGCCACGCCGAGCTTATGCTCCGGGAAAACGGTTCGGTTGAACTGATTCGCCGAGCAGAAACTTTCGAAGATTATGTAAGAACCCTGCAATTTGAACCCGACGTTTTAAGGCTCTAACCAAAAAGGAGAAAAATCATGAGTCGAGAATCTCGTTTACCAGCTGGCGGCGCCAATCTTTTTCAGAGCATTAAGGCCAAATGCGCTGAAGCCGAAGCCGGAGGCCAAACCCTGCATAAACTCTCTATCGGCCAACCGAGCGGACCGGCCCTTTTGCCGGCCCGGGAAGTCGCGGTTGAGGCGATTATGTCAGACGCCGAGCCGATGCACGAATATCAGGATAACGGCAGTCCGGGCCTGCCCAGCTTTGCCGAGCGCTTTATCAACGCGCATACGCAAGCCAATATCATTGGTCTTGTCGCTACCGGCAAAGTAAAATGTCTGCCGACTCCGGGCACAAAGCCGATGCTCGGGCTTATCCCCTTGGCCTGCAACGCCGCTGGAGAAAAAATCCGGGTATACACCATGCCGGGCTATCCTACTCCGACTGACTGGTGCAGATATCTGGGAGTCGACCACAAATATTTCATCCTGAACCCGGAAAACATTTTCCGGTTTGACCCGAATGTTCTGCATAACGGCACTGATCTGATTATGCTTAACTACCCTCATAACCCGTCCGGCCAGATCGCTACTCGGGAATGGTGGATCCAAATCTGCAAAAAAGCCGTGGAAGAAAATATCCGCGTCTTCAATGACGCCGCTTATTCAATCCTGGCGCATTCCCCGGACCACTGCACTTTAACGGACGTGGCCGTTGATTTTCCAGAATTGTCCTGGGCCGAAGCTTTTTCCGCTTCCAAGGCCGGAAACTTTACCGGCTGGCGCATCGGCGCGATTGTCGGCTCGCCCGACTTTGTTGGCGATATCGCCACTATCAAGGGCAATACTGACAGCGGTTTTAACGCCGCGCTGGCCGCCGGCGTTCTGGTTCTCTTTGAAGAGCACCGGGAATTGATTGACCAAGTCCGGAAAACCTATGAAGAGCGGATTAACCTCCTGACCATAATTTTAACTAATTATGGCATGCAACTGGCGGTCAAGCCCAAAGCCGGATTTTTTACCCTTTGGAAAACCCCGACCCGCGCCTTCGGCGAGGTTGTTAAAAATGCCGAGCATTTCAACTTCATGATGATTGAAAAAACCGGCGTGGTCGGAGTCCATTTCCATCCTTTCATCCGCTACGCTGTCTGCGGCGATGTAAAGGCGATGATGGAACCAATCGCAGACGCCTTTAGACGGGCCGATATCTCGTACAAATAACAAATGAATGACAAAAAACCAACGGCGGAGAAACAAACTCTCTGCCGTTTTTATTTTTAGATAAAACAAAAACCCCCAAGGGGGTGGCTACTGGGCCCTGCACAATTTCTCCGCCTATCGGCGGATCAATATGCAGGGTAAAAATCGTCCGCCTCTTTTACTTCGTAAAAGGGCGGATTGCTCGCTCGCACGCTCGCAAAACCCTCTTTTCTTTTTCTGCGACACCATGTCTTTAATTTTGGTGTGTAAAATAAAAATCAAACCCGAATAGTTTAACTAAAACAAAAAGAGTAATAAGGGGGTGACCAGAGGGAGTTGAACCCTCGCTAGCGGGACCACAACCCGCTGGTCTACCGTTAACCCATGGTCACCACTTTATTACCCTTCTGTTTACTGTTTACTAATTACTATTTACTCCGCCGGCTGGCGGACTACAAACTATAAAAATAAATTCTGTCTTTTCCGTCTTCTAAAACTTCTTCCGCTTTTATAGCGGGGAAAGGAAACTGATAGCTGATAATTTTTAAGCCTTTTTTGCCTTCTTGCTTGATTTTATCCTCTAACTTTCTCATCGTCAAGATGTTTAAATAGCAATACAGAACGTCAGCTTCGCTCAAATTAACTTTAAAAATATTTTCCTTCTTTATAGTAATTTTACTTTTGCTTAAGCTGTTCTGGATTTGGGCGATTAGATAGGGCAAAAAAGAATACTCAAAGCCGATTAATTTAGCTCCTGGGAATTTTTTTCTGGCCTCCCTTAAGAAACCGGCATTGCCGCAGCCCAGTTCATAAATAACTCCGTCTTCTTTTAGCTCCAACTTGGCAATAATTTTTTTTATAATTTTCCTTTTAGAAGAAATAAACGGCGCGTAGCCGCGAAAAAAAATGTTATAAAACTGAACCAGGAAAAAAACCGCGAAAATAATAAAAAGGAGCATGATAATGATTTGGATAGCCAAACTTAAATAGCTCATATAATTATCCCACGCCTAAAGAACACAAAGGTATCTTTAGCCGCGGGGTTACTATAAAATTAATATTTTTGTTATAAAGTAAATACGGAAAAATTAGGATGCGGGATTTCAAATTTAAAAATAACCCGTACGCCCAGTTGGAACCCCACATAAAATTCGTTTCGCTCATTTTAAGCGGGGCGAGTCGGACCAACAACAGCGTGTGCCCTCGCTAGGAATCGAACCTAGATCCGCGGCTTAGAAGGCCGCTGTTCTATCCGTTGAACTACGAGGACTAAAAAAATAAATTTGGCATTATGGTATGTCGAGCAAGAAAGGCTGGTGTTCTACTTGCCCCGCACCCTTGTGGTGCGGGGTCCATTGCTTGTCTCGCCGAAGTCCCGACGCCTCGGGACGTAGGCGGAAACTATGGGCGCATTATATTAACCTCACCCCCAACCCCTCTCCTAATTAGGAGAGGGGTTGGGGGTGAGGTATTTTGTTCGCCAAGCGAAGTTTAATAAATATAAAAAATCTTTTAAATCTGAATCACAAATACAAAATATAAATCCCGATTACTCGGGATATATATAATATAGCAAAAATAAGGGGAAAAGTCAACTTATTTCTTTTTTCTCTGCCGGATCGCTTCAAATAAAATTACGGCCGTGCTTACGGAAACGTTTAAAGAATCAATTTTCCCGGCCATCGGAATCCTAACTTTTCCTGAAGCAAAATCCAGCCAGTCCTTGCTTAAGCCCGGATGCTCCTCGCCCATTATAATCGCTGCCGGCCCGGTATAGTTAACTTCCGTATACAACTTTTTCGCTTCCGGAGTAGCGGCAAAAGATTTAATTTTATTTTTAGCCAGCCATTGCTTAATTTCTTCAACTCCTCCCACCGCTACCTGATTGGTAAAAATCGTGCCGAGACTGGCCCGGATAACGTTAGGATTATAAATATCCGTTTTCGGGTCAGCCACGATAACTGCGTCAACTCCGGCCGCGTCCGCGCTTCGCAAAATCGCGCCTAAATTGCCCGGCTTTTCTAAGGACTCTAAAATTACAATCAAGGGGTTTTTACTTAATTTAATTTTTTCTAGCTCCAAATATTTCGGCTTTCCCAAAACTAAAAATCCGTCCGGGTTTTCCCGATAAGAAATTTTTTCAAAAACTGCCCGGACAACCGGCGTAATTATCTCTTCCGGCAGGCCGGCTATTTTTTTACTACCGACAAAATCTTGGCAGTAAAATAATTCGGTTATTTCTAAACCGGCCCCTCTAGCCAGTTCTATTTCCTGCCTGCCTTCAATAATAATTAAATTCTCTCTCCGCCTTTCTCTCGGTTTGCGCAGCCTAATTATTTCTTTGATGCGCTCATTTTGAACGCTGGTAATATTTTCTCTCATAAAATATAAAGTGTTGTTTAGTTATGTGTTATGCGATTTTTTCTCTCTTAAATAAATAACATAAGAATAAACCATCGTGCCTAGTAATAATATAATAAGAGCGGCGATAAATACGCCTAAGCGCCAGCTAACCGGAAGAAAAGCGTCAAGGGCTATTAAAAGACCGGACAAAATAAACATCTTCCCGCCAAAGCGATGGGTTTTATTCCAGACTTCCTCGGATGATAGTGTCCACGGCGTCTTAATGCCGAAAAACCAATTCATTTTAATTTTACCCATATAATTGCCCATAATTATAAAAAGAAGCCCGACTCCGACCGGCACGATAATGCCGATGGGCAGATTATAACCCAAAATATTTAAGCTGGTGGCAAAATATAAAATTGCCATAAAGAGAATCATAACACCTTTAAAAACATGATAAACTTTAGAAAACTGCTCATATTTTTCTTTTTTCGGATCGAGAAAAGGAAAGACTAAAAATAAAATATATATGCCGACCATCACCGCCGGTATGACAAAGGCTATGGACCGCGAACCCCAATTATCCACCTCGCCGGCAAAATTCCAGTGAGTTGGCACTATCTCGGAAGAGTGGGAATAAAAATAGAAAGAAGAAATTATAGCCGCCACTAAAACTAGAAGCGGTAAAATTTCTGTTTTTAAGGTTGGTTTAACGGGGTTGGTCATAAATTTAGAAATAAAATAATTAAATATTAAAATAATATAAAAAACTAACTTACTTTCTGTATTTTAATTGTTGTCCTTTTAAAAATCCTATGTAACCATTAATGGCCCTTTCCACATTTTTCCCTTTGTTATATAGGTTATTAAATTCTTCTTGGTTTATATAATTTTCATCTAAAGCAACATAAAGCTGGCCTAAAACTTCAATAAGAGAACCTCGAGCTATTCGACAAAATTGTATATTTTCTTGAAAATTGTATCGACCATAACCTTCGGCAATATTGGAAGTTATTGAGATAGCCGCCCTTCTCATCTGCGCTGTCAAACAATATAATTCTTCTCTGGGAAAAGTTTTTGTGATTTCATAAATATCTCTTCGGAAATCTCTGGCTAATTGCCAGGCCTTTATATCTTCAAAACTATGCTGCTTTTGGTTTATCTCCTCCATTATATTTTTATTTTATTATTTTATTTTTATATTATTTTATTTTTATATTATTTTATTATTTTGGTTTAAAAAATTTAATTAACGATTCTGCTACTTCTTCAAAAACGCTTAAATTAAGGGAATAAATTATTTCCTGGCCCTGGCGTTCGGAAGTCACTAAATCCGCCTGTTTTAAAGCGTTTAAATGGTGAGAAAGGGAAGGCAGGGTAATATTAAAATTCCGCCCGATTTCTCCGGCCGCCATATCCTTTTTCTTGAGCATTTCCAGAATTTTCCGCCTCGTCGGGTCTGATAATGCCTGCATGGTTCTGCTTAAAGTCATAGATTTACCTCTCCTGCCTTACTTTGTTCGGCACCCTCTCCTAATTAGGAGAGGGAGGGGGTGAGGTTTAAAGATTTAGATATTTAGTCAACTATCTAAATTATATCATATCGGTAAAATTTGTCAAGACCCGCCCTACGAATTACGAATTTATACGAATTTACGAATTATAAATACTAGTCTTCACTCTTGCTAGAGGTTTATTATACAAATAACGGCCTGCTTTTTAGCAAGGTCGTTATTTATTTGTAAATTTGTAATGGATTTGTAATTTGTAGAGTTACCCGAACATCAGCCAGCCAGGTTTAAATATCAGGAGAACGCCGATAAGGAAAATTATTATCCCCCCGATTAAATTAGACCAACGGCTGTATCTTGAACTTATGCCTTTCATTTTTAAAGTAGCCATGGCGATAATAAAAACCAGTAAATCGTCCAGCATAAAAATAAAAATATAGAGAACTAGGTAGGCATAATATTGCCAGGCAGGCAGATTTGATAAAGACAGGACCTGCGTATAAATAGCCGGCAGGCCGGCGCTGCATAATAATTCAACCAAATTAACCGCTCCGGCTAAAATTATAATGCCGCCCAGAGCCAGCCAGAAATTTTCTTTGGCAATAATAATTTTTAACCTGTCGAACCAAACACGGCGTTTTTCGTCTCCGGTAACGGCGCAGACGCCCTTGCGGTTTTTAAAATATTCTTTTAAATGATAATAACCGCTTCCCATGGCGAATACTCCGATAATCAGCCTTATCCAGAAAATAAACCCGAGAAATAAAAATAAATTAAGCCAGGCCGCCAAAAAAAGAAAATAAACCGCAGCCGAAGCGATAATAAAACTGGAGCCGAGAATCCACATTTTCTTCCGGTCTTTCATGCCGAGAAGCAAGCTAATTAAAAACAAGAGCACCCACATCGCGCAAGGATTAAAACCGTCCAAGGCGCCTATTATAACAGTAAAAACCGGCAAAGAAAGGCCCTTTACTTTTACCTCCCCTAAAATCGGGACATTTATCGTCTCCGGCAAATCAGGAGACTTTATATTATCCGCTTGGCAGCCGCAGTCGTGAATACATTCCTCGCCGCTTGTGTCGCATCCGTGCGGACAATTGCCATTGGCATCTGTTGCGCTTAAGATCGGCGCCACCACGTCGGTGCATTCATTAACGGTATAATAGCTGATTATGCTTTTTATTTTTTCTCCCGTAGTCTCGTCGCTATAATAGCCGGACACGGATTTGTCGCCGATAATCGTTAAAGGAACGCCGGAAACATTCAAATTTAATTTTTCTCCTATCTTAGAAAGGAGCTGGGCATTATCCCGGTTATACCAGACTTCATAGCGAAAAATTTTAATATTCTCCCTCTCTTTTTCCAATTTATTTAAAAATTTCTCCTCCTTAGCGCAATGCGGGCAGCCGTTGCCATAAAAAAAATAAAGATTTATTTTATCCTGGGCAAACGACGGCTGGATAAAAAGAAAAAACAGAAAAACCGGCAGAATAATTTTTAATAATCTAATCATAATTAAAAATAAGAACAAGGAAAAAATTATAAAACTATTATCTTTTTTCTCTTGCTCTTATCCTAGCTGTTTATTTTATTGTTTGGGGTTAAGGATGGCGTCTATTTCTTCCTGCGTCATCTGACTGCTTTCTCTCTTTTCGGCTATGCCCAAATCTTTCTCTATAGTCCTTTGCGGATCTAAAATAAAATTCACTTCGTCCTGCGTATAACCTTCCGTCTTTATTTCCTCATCTGTCTTCTTATTTAATTCACCCCTTTTCTCTTCAACTTTTTGGTTAACATAAACTTCTAACTTTGCCTGCTCCTCCTGGGACAACTCCTGCTGCCCCCTTTTCTTGGTGATTATGTCCTCAATCCTTCCTTCTTCATTTTTCAAATCATATTTCTTTTTAATATACAACCCGCCGAAGACCAATACGGCTATTAAAATAATGACTAATAAAATTTTAAAAGCGGTTTTAGGATACATAGATTTAAAATTTAGTTGTTTACCCTATTAATATAGCATAAAAAACGAAAAAGATAAAATATGGCTATGGCTCAAGGGTTAAAAAGCCTAATTATTCGCGCTACTTCCCTTTTTAAAGCGATGGCTAAAAACAATTATATTTCAAGTCAAAAACCGAATTGCCATCTATAAGAATTTCATAATGATAGACGCCGGGCGGCGGATTACCGCTTAAATTTCTTAAAGAAACCGGCTCGCCGTCAATTCCTGTTCTAAAAGCGTCTTCGCTAACCCCGATCCAGGATGTTTTATTAATATTGCCTTCTGCATCAGCTATGAAGGATTTCACCGTTCCGCTTATTGCCTCCCCCTTTGGAGACTGGACCCAGGCGGTTACCGAATCGTTCCCTTTTTTAGTATAGCTGTCGTAATATTTATTCGGGTCGCCGTCGACTGTTAAATAGGCCGTTAATTTTGATAACATTTCTTTATCATAAGGCACGATGGAAAAATCATTTTCCGCGACGATTGTCCTTTTGGCTTCTTCTATTTTGATAAGCTGGATGGTATAATCGCCCAGGCTTAAGGGGAACCAACCATCTAAATTAAACCCGCCGTGCAGAGCGACGCCCTTTAGATCAAGCCAATTTATAACTAGGCCGCGCTGGACAACCTCTCCGTTTGTTTTTATTTTTAAAATCGGCCACCGGCCGAACGGAACAGCCATATCTCCGTTTTTACTTATAACCCGATAAACATAAGTGCCTTTTTCCAGCCCCTTCCCTCGGGGAGAAATTCCCCGGTTAAAATAAAAGGCGGTGGCCACCTGGCCCGTATCGCCCACCAATTCAAGGCTAATCCCGCTGTTTATTTCTCTGCCAATGGGCAAACTCTCTTCGGAAACAAAAGTGGTTTTATACTCCCAAAAAAGAAAGAGCGCCAGAATTGAAACGAGGGCTAAAGCGATTGGGGCGTGCTTTTTAACCCTGAACATCCGCAAAATTGCGGAAATAAACATATACACAGCCGAGCCCAGGATTAAAAAGCCGTCGGGCGTGGTAATAAAAAATACCGTCAGCCCGACGATAAATAAAACCAAAAAGGAAAAAAAATTATTCTTTCTCGTAAAAATAAGAACCAGCCCGAGAATTAATTTTGGCAAAGCGATAAATGGCGGCTGCGATTCAGAAAAATAAAAAACCAAGCCGATTATTAATAACCCCAATATTATATTGATGGGTTGCCATTTCTTTTTTGCCTTTATTTCCTTAATCTTTTCTTCGGGCATATATTTTATACTTCCCCAAACATTTCTTTAGTTTTAATTACCACCCGGGAGGCGTGCAGGCATCATCAACTACTTTTTGCAGGCCTCTTTCATTCCCGAACATCTGGTCAAGGGTGTCTGTATTTAAAGTTCCTTTTGGAAAATAACAGTTGAGATCTAGGGCATTGTTTATCTTCCTCTGAAAATGGCATGTTTCATTTTCCACGCCCAAAACTGTTATATCAATAGATGTATTGCTATCTGACCCGGTCATTTTGGTAGTCACCGGCAAGCATTGATTCATTCTGTTTAAAAAACACCCGGGATCCTGCGCTTGGCTGCAATCAACTATTTTTTCATCAGCCTTAGGCGTCTCTACCGCGGTTGTTTGTTGGCCGTCTCCGGTTTCTTTTTGCGCGCCCTTATTGTTAGAAAGGAAAAACAGCCCGCCGCCGACAATAACCAAAACTAAAACGGCTATAACTATGTATAAAATTTTATTGTTTGTCATATTTTTTACTTCTTAGCCCCCTTGATAAAGGGGGTTAGGGGGATTAATTGATATTTAATAAATCGACCTTTATTATTTTTATGAATTTTTAATAAAACAGTAAAAGCATTTATATTTTTTGTTTAACGATTTAATGAGATTATCCGCTTCTTTTCTATTTTTAACTAAAGCGATGCAGAATCCTCCTCCTCCGGATCCCACCAGCTTTGCCCCCAGGGCGCCGGCTGCCCGTACGGCTAAAATTACTTTTTCGTTTTTTATGTCAGATACTCCAATAACCTCCAGAAGGTTCTGGTTTAAATTTATAAGCTCGCCGAGTTTTTTATAATTTCCAGTTTTTAAACACTCAATCGCTCGGGTTATAATTACTGATTCTCGATTTAGAAGTTTAGAGAAAATTTTTTCATTGTGCTCCTTCCACTTACGAACTTTTGCTACCATGGTTTTTGTGTCGCTTCCTTTTCCCGTATCAATAAACACGAAATTAATGGGCTTTTTAAGCCGCAGCGGTTTAATAGAGTTTCCGCAAACTTTTTTTTGAAAAGAAATAAAGCCGCCGTAAGTAGCCAGAGTATTATCTATGCCCGAGGGGTTGCCGTGAAATATTTTCTCCGTCTCATGGGCAAGATCACATACTTTGTTATCGTTCAAATTCAAGCTGAACTCGGCTGAAATTGCGCGAATTATGGCTACTAAAAGCGCTGCGCTTGAACCCAGGCCGCTTGATACTGGGATCTCCGATTGTTTTATTTTTATCCTAAAGTTCCCGACCTCCAGCAACCTTTGGAGTAATTTAACGGCCAGCCTAACTTTTTTGTCAGGAGAAAATTCGTATTTTAGCTTCTCTGATTTTTTAATCTCCACCTTAATTTTTTTGTCCAGCCCAAAACCAATCGCTTTACTTCCGTACACGACGAAGTGCTCGCCCAAAAAAATTGATTTTGCGTTTCCTGTGCCGATGGACATGGGTTTAACGCTAAATATTTATGGCGGAGTGGGGACGTAGTTAAAATGGAAATACTAAAATTATCCCCACCAATCAACCTATTATCTTAACAATACCATTATTAGCATCTATTTCTACCAAATCATTATCTTTTAAAATCCGCGTAGCAATTTTCGTCCCGATAATACAAGGCTTTTTTAATTCGCGGGCAATAATCGCGGCATGGCAGGTAATACCGCCTTCATCAGTAATAAAAGCCGCCGCTTTTTTTATAGCCGAAATCATATCAGTCGTGGTCATAGAGGTGGTTAAAATTTCGTCCTTTTTTAAGCGGCTTAAATCGGCCGTCTTTCTAATAATTCGTATCCGTCCTTGAACTTTACCCGGATAAGCGACCCGACCAGTTATTTCAGTAAGGTTATTATTTACTTTATTATCGTATTTTTTTAATAATTCTTGGTGTTTATTATTTATTAAAAAACTAGATCCTTCGGGGTTACTTACGAACGAAAACCCTTTTTGACGATCATGAATTATTGATAATTTTGGAATTTTATTATTTAATAATTCTGAAGCTGTGCAAAACAGACAATCATTATATGATAGCCCATTTTTTGTAGCAATTAACTTTAATTGAGGAGCAAAATAATACGGAGCCTTATTAAACATATCTGTCCGGTGTGTCCGATAATAAATAAAAAATTGGATAACGTCGATAAGATAGGCTTTCTGCGGCCCGATAATCTTTTTAGCTTCTGCTATGGCTTGTAAAACTCTTTTTCTATTAGCCTGATACTTCTGCAAGTAGTTATCTTTTTTGAGCTCTTTTAACAGTTCTTGAGCCTTTTCTAAAGTATATTCGTTTAAGATGCCATAGCGGGAATTAAGCCAACCATATTGTTTTAAGAATTTAACCGGGCTCTTCGTTTTTAGCAGGTAAATTTTACTTCGTCTGTCAAAATTATCTTGGAGCGGCGAGGTTAAAAGCGGCATAAAAGAATTAACTTTTTTAGCATCGGATTTTTCCAAAAGCAAATCTTTCACTGCTGATTCTAAAACATCATCCATTATAAAATAAAGTGCCAGCGCCGGCGTATAATTACGGTAGGCTCGACAGAAAGTTCGTAAATTTTTTTTAATGTCCTGATTAAATAATCTCTCCCGCTGTAAGGTTTTTCTTTTTAACTCTAAGAAATATGTTTTATTATTTACTAATCTGCCCAGAATCCAATTACGGAAGCTGATCATGTGGTATTCCGGATAGAACCAATCTCCAGCTATTATTTTTATGTCCGGTATATAATGATTGGTACCGAAAAAATCATAAAAAATTTTTTTTGAACGGTAGCCATCCATTATTAAAGAAAGATAGAAAGGCGGGTAAGGACGGTTGAGGGTATTAATAAATTTAATTTTTTTGGCAATCATGTTTTATATCTTAATTGCGGAGAGGGAGGGATTTCCGCTCATAACCCTGCGGGTTTGAGCGGACCCGCTCACTCGCTTTAGCGAGATGAGCGGGCGAACTAATTTACTTTTGGCGGTGTTTTTTGATTGATGTTCGAACTTTTTTTGAGCAAAACCCCCAATAAGGAAGCCAGCCCCGCCACTGCTCGACAAGCTCGCCACACCACAGAAAAATACTCTTTGCTCTTTTTATTTTG
>JBAZPX010000011.1:0-39324 GCA_041645555.1 Patescibacteria group bacterium | reverse complement strand
CTAAATTATCTGTCGCCGGCAATATCGCGGTAGACGGGACCATTACCGCTTCCGGCTTCACCGCCACGTCTTCAATCTCAGCTCCTTATTTTACGGCAACAGGCGCTGCCGCTACTTCTACCTTCGCCGGAGGATTGGCGGTTGAAACTTCAGGATTAGTTTATGATTATTCTTCAGGTAATGTGGGAATTGGGACAGCGGCGCCGAACACGCCTTTGACTATAGATGCTGGAGCAATTGAAAAATTTATTCAATTCAAGAGAAGCGACGCCTCAACTTTATGGAATATTGGATCTGATAGTGGGGGAACTTTATTTGGATTTGGGATATACGCAGGAGATACCCAACTTTTAGATATAAGCACGGACGGTGGTGTCGCTTTAGGCTCTTATGCTGGAGTAAATGAAGCAACTGCGAATGGGATAATAATAAGTGGCAACGTCGGCATCGGCACGACGACGCCTTGGGGTAAATTATCGGTTAATTCTGATGAAATAGGAATAGCCCCTCAATTCGTCATCGGTTCTTCCACTAAAACCGATTTCATAGTAACGAATGCGGGGAGAGTGGGTATTGGAACGGCGAGTCCGGGAGAAAAATTGTCTGTGAATGGCATGATTTTTATTAATGGAGCGCCAACATATAATTTTACAGAGGAAGGGCTCTATTTAGGTTATATCGGAGGAGAATCCGCGATTAATGCATATCGAGCTGGCGGGGCTTCATTTGATGAAATGAATATATCTGCACGCGACATAGAGTTCTTTACTGGTAGTGGCGCAACCAAAGAGATTATTTTTGATTCAAATGGCAACCTCGGCATCGGGACGACTTCGCCTTGGGGTAAATTATCGGTTGAGATGGACACGACCAATCCATCGCTTGTTATATCTAACGAGGGTAGCTCTACCCCAGCATTATTTGTCGGGGGAGTAAATCAAAACGGGAATGTGGGGATTGGAACGGTGGCGCCGGCGGCGAAATTAGAAATCGGCAGCGGACAAATTTTTGTTCCCTTAGGTTCTCATTCTGCTCCGAGCTATTCTTTTTCAGGCGATGGCGACACTGGCATGATGAGTCCCGGCGCAGATAGTATTCGTTTCTCTGCCGGCGGCTATGAATCATTAGACATAAATTCAACAAGAATCAGAACCCAGGCAATATGGTTAAATGCCGCGCAGGAATATGGGAAATTAAGTGCACCTTCCGCTAACACTATCCAGATTGGCATTGATGCTAGTGATGTTTCAGCGTCCACATTTACTATCCAGCCCGCTCAATCTACTGGTAATGTTGCCGGCGCTTCTATCTCGCTTCAATCCGGCAAAGGCAGTGGAACTACATATGGGAAAGCGTTGATAAATCCAAACGGAGGCTATGTCGGTATCGGGACGACGACGCCCTTTGCCAAACTTTCGGTTGAACAAAACGCCGGAGAGATAGGATTCTCAATTGGTTCTTCCACTGCGACTAATTTCATCGTTGATGAAAACGGGTATGTCGGGATTGGGACGGCGAGTCCAAGCCAGCTATTGCATATAGACGGAACTCTTCTTGTTGGACCTGGGACGGGGGCAGGAAGGCTAATGATTGGAGACGCTAATACTTATATTCAAGAATCCTCTGGCTTGATACTTGAATCCGGAAGTACTCGCACTATGAGATTTTCTGTGAATGCAGGAACGGAGGCAATGAGAATACTTACCACCGGCAACGTCGGCATCGGGACAACTTCGCCCAATAATAAATTAGATATTTATTCCACGACTAAATCCGCGATTGGATTTTCCGGAGCCGATGGGGGCACTTACAAGTGGACAATGGGAATGGACGTAACTAACGGCGGTAGATTCTCCATCGCTTCTTCCACGGCTTTAGGTACGACTGACAGGTTCGTAATCAATGGAGCGGGCAACGTCGGCATCGGGACGGCGGTGCCGAATACTCTTTTGCATCTCTCCAGTGCCGCTCCGGTGCAAAACATGACCTGGACTAATACTGCCAACTATGGCCAATTACTTTTTTATGAAAATAGTACGGCGGTTGGAGGAATTCAGGCTTTAGGCAGTACATTTGCCACTACTAATAGAAGGGGCTTGCTTGAGTTAACTACCAGCGCTGGTGGAGCGGGAATTGCCTTCCGTACCGGAACGACGCCTGCCGAGGTCGTAAGGATAGATAACTCCGGCAACGTCGGGATCGGCACGACTTCGCCTTGGGCAAAACTTTCCGTTAAGGGCTTTGTGCAAGGGTCGGGTGCTAACGCTGACTTCCAGGTGACAGACTCCAGCGATGTACCAATATTCACGGTTAATGACTTGGGGAATTTGGTTTTCAGTTCTAGCAGCAACAACAATAAAATGAGTTCTTTTGATAGCCAAGGTTCTATTTCCTTAAGAGACTCAGCTGTGGGCAGGATGATACTTGATAATGCCTATGGTTACGAATTTGATATAGGTGGGGCGGATAAAGTGAGAATAGATAGCAGCGGCAACGTCGGCATCGGCACGACTTCGCCTAATCAAAAACTTTCTATCTTTAAATCGGCGGCAGATTCAGCCATAGAGTTTTCATCTGCCTCTGGCCCAAACTATAAATGGACAATGGGTTTGGATTATACTGACGGCAGTTTCAGAATTGCCTCATCTACGGCTCTAGGTTCAAGCGATAGGTTCGTAATCAATGGAGCGGGTAACGTCGGCCTTGGGACTTCCAATCCACAAGCCAGGTTGCACGCGGTAGGGCAAAACGGCGTGAGCGCATATAGCTTAACTTATAACCCTACCAGTACGGGGCGCACAGGCACAATTCAAACCTGGACTGTTCCTGAAACCGGAACTTATACAATAGAAGCTGATGGCGCGCAAGGAGGTGGTATTGATCCATATATCGGCGGGCTGGGAGCAAAAATGGTAGGCACTTTTTCCTTAAATGCCGGAGATCAAATTAAAATCCTGGTAGGGCAAGCAGGATCAACTTATACCGGCGGCGGCGGCGGAACGTTTGTCACAAGAGATGACAACACGCCTTTAATTATTGCCGGCGGCGGCGGCGGCGCTTCTTCTAATTTTAATGGTATAAATGCCACTACCACGACTTCGGGTGAGGCTGCCGGAAGCGGCGGCGGTGCGCGAAATGGCGGCCCTGGTTCCGGCGGCGGCGGCGCTGGTGGAGGAACTGCTGGTTCCGGCGCTGGCGGCGCTGGATATTGTGGTAATGGAGGCGACGCCCGTACCGGAGTTTATGATGGCGCTGGCGGCGCTGGCGGAAGCGGTTGCGTTAATGGCGGTGACGCATCAGGAACCGGCGCCTTAACCGTCGGCAGCGGCGGAGATAGTTTTTTAAATGGCGGTTTCGGCGGAGTAGGAGGAGGTAACGGAGGAGAAGGCGGTTTCGGCGGCGGGGGCGGAGCTATTGCCTGGAATAGGCCTGGCGGCGGCGGGGGCGGTTATTCCGGCGGCGGCGGCGGGGGACAAAGTACTAACCACGCTCCTGGCGGCGGCGGCGGTTCATATAACGCTGGCACGAATCAAAGCAATACAGCCGGTGCGCGCAGTGGCGCCGGAATAGTTATAATTACGCGAGCACAAGCTTCTCAAATCAACGCGGCTTATTTTGACGGCGGCAATGTCGGCATCGGGACGAGTTCACCGTGGGGAAAATTATCAGCCGAGATGGACACAACCAATCCATCACTTGTTATATCTAACGAAGGCAGTTCTACTCCCGCTTTCTATGTTGGCGGGGTGAATCAAAACGGCAACATCGGCATCGGGACGGCGAATCCTACCAATAGTAAGTTAGTTATTGATGGCGATGGGAGCGGAAATTATCAGGGAATTGCTAATTATGAAATGTCTCTTGAAGGTGATCTTTATGTTACTGGGACGATATATGGACTCGGCACTACATTAGGTAATATATTCATGGATTCAGGCGATGGCACATATTATTTAGATCCGGCAAATTCAGGCATAAGTATGAAAGTGGCTGGCAAGGTCGGCATTGGGGCGGCCGCGCTTACCCCTACTCACCTCATTGAACTGGACTCTGATACGTTCGGCACAACTACTGGCTGGCAGGATTCCTCTGACCGGAACCGAAAAGAGAATTTCCTAGCTTTGGGCGATATTTCCTTGGAGCCAATAAAATTAAGCGTTTGGACTGGCAATGGTTCAACGATTGACGCGGTTGAATATGACAACGGAGACGAGGTTGATTTAGACAATAATGAACTCTTAAAGCGCCTGTCCATGATGCCGGTTATGCAGTGGAATTTTATTAATGACGATGATATTAATGAAATGAGTTCTTCCACGATTAAGCATATCGGTCCGACCGCGCAGGATTTTTACAAATTATTCGGCTTGGGTTCGGCTGATACCAGAGTTAAGGCCACGGATTTAGCCGGCGTATCTCTGGCCGGTCTTAAAGCCCTAAATGAAAAAGTTTCGCCAATAATTAATAATATAAAGGTTGATGAGGGCGGAAATATAAAGATTGGCCCTTCGGCAGGCTCCCCTCAACTAGGTTCGGGGCAGGCAGGGCAAGGGGGAGAACCTGTAGTTGAAATCGTTACGGCGACGACTACGATTCAAACCGCGTTTGTGGTTAACCAATCTGGTAGTGGCGATATTGCTGATTTTAAAGCCCAAGAGGTGAGTGTTATGAATATTGCGAGTAGGGGCAAAGTTTCAGTTGTCGGCACTCTGGCCGTTGATGGCCGGATTATGGCTTGCGCCGGCTCTGCCTGCGGCGCGGCTTTAGACGAAGCGGTTGATGAAACGGCCGGCGATATTGGGGTAGAAGGCAAGGTCGTGGCAGGCGCGTTTGAGGGGTACTGCGAAGACGGGTTTATCTGGGTGCCGGGTAGCGCAAAATATGGGACTATGCCTGGTTTTTGCGTGGCGCAGACCCTCACCCCCGACCCCTCTCCCGCTCCTGATGGCGCGGGCGAGGGGAGTCCGACACCTTGGGTTAATGTGAGCCAGGGTGAAGCGCAACTGGCCTGCCAATCTCTTGGTACGGGTTATCACTTAATTTCCGAAAACGAATGGCTTACTATGGCAGGGGATATTATAAAAGTAGGGGCTAATGACATTGATGAAGTTACTCCGGGATTGCAACTGGCCACGACCACCCCCACCCCCAACCCCTCCCCCGCTCCTGATGTCGTGGGAGAGGGGAATAGGGTTGGATTCACTTTGACTAATGGCAATGTGGTTTATGAATTGGCCGGAGAAGTAGGGGAATGGACAGATAGGATTATTTCAACTTCGGCTGTGCCAACACCAGAGAGCGACACTTGGCAGGAATATTATGAAATAGATATAAAAGATTTTGATTTTGCCCCGCCTTATTATTTGACCGCGGCCAACGGAATTGGTAAAATATTGGTAGGAGCGCCGAAAAATCGCACTAGCAGCTTAGCCGGATTTGTCAGAGGGCAAGGAGGAATTTACGGTTTGAATTTGACTAATCCGCCGATAGCGGTTAGTGAGATGATTGGGTTCAGATGCGCCCGCTAAATACGGACTAATGCTCCTCTTTTGTCATCCTCGGGCTTGACCCGAGGATCCAGGATTAAGCGGCAGGGGCATTAAATATAATATGAAGGAGGAAAAAAGTTATTACGTCTATATCTTAGCCAGCAAAAGGAATGGCACGTTATATATTGGAGTTACTAATAATTTATTAAATAGGAGTTTCCAACATAAAAATAAAGAAAATAAAAATAGTTTTACCGCTAAATATAATGTAAATAGGTTAGTCTATTATGAAATTTTTGCCGACATTGGTGGGGCCATTACTAGAGAAAAACAACTGAAAAAATGGAACCGCAAATGGAAAATAAAATTAATTGAGAAGGATAATCCTACTTGGCGAGATTTGTTTGATGACTTGTAATCCATACGGTTCACTCCTGGATTCCCGCTTTCGCGGGAATGACAGAAAATAGAAAGTATGGCTCACAATAGCAGGATAATAATTATTTTTTTATAAATAACATATAACCCCAAACTTATGTCAAAACCAAAAATTATTTTAACCTTAGCGGCTATTTTTAGCCTGGCTTTGGTTATCAATTTGGGAACGGCCCTGGCGCAGGAAGAATCCGTGACCACGGCCGGTGATGAACCCGTAACCGCAGTTCAGGAAGAACCCGTCATCGCGGCTCAGGACGAACCCGCGGGAGCGGCCGAGGAAATATTTAACCAGGAGCCGGTGCCAGTGGTAGAATCAGCGGCGGCGACCGAGGATAACGCCTTAAGCGCGGAAATTTTAGGCGTGGATGAGCCGACGTTATTGCCAAGCTCTCCTTTTTATTTTTTTAAGGAAATCGGCCGGGGCATAAGCAATACTTTTACTTTCTCGGCGGAAAAGAAAGCGGAGAAGAGGTTAAACCAGGCAGCCGAACGTTTAGCTGAAACTAAAGTTATGCTTTCCGAAACCAACTCGGAAGACAGCAGCCAGAATAAAAAAATAGCCAATAGCTTCGTAAAATATCAGAAAGATATTGCTAAAGCTGAAGCTAGCATTAATAATACAAAAAAAGATTCAGACGCTTATAATAATTTAATGACTAAAGCTGTGGACAAATATTCAGCTTTTGCCAAGGTTATGGCCGTGGATGAAGATTTAGCTTTGGATATTGATAAAGACATTGTCCAGGAAATCTATAAAAGCAAGGAAGGCGTTTTAAATAATTTGGCCGGTGTAATAGAAAATCTTCCGGATTCGGCCAAACTGGAAGATATTTTACAAAACCAGCCCGGGTCTAATTTTAAAGAATTCAGGAATTTAGAAGTTTTAGGCGAACTGGAAAGCAA
This sequence comes from Patescibacteria group bacterium, assembly GCA_041645555.1. GTDB lineage: Bacteria > Patescibacteriota > Patescibacteriia > Patescibacteriales > JAQTRU01 > JAQTRU01. The sequence continues at coordinate 32,494 of JBAZPX010000011.1, read as the reverse complement.
ATTGCCCGAACAAGCAGGGGAAGCGGTAAAGCAAGCGCAGGAAAAAATAAGAGCGAAGATGGAAGAAAAATTAGCGGCTTCAACCGAAGGCAAAACCGGTGAGGATTTTGCCAATTACGTTATTGCTTTAAAAGGCAACCAAGCCGAGCAGATGGCGATTTTAGATGAACTGGGCAAGAGCGAGAATTTGCCGGATGATGTCGTGGCCGGTTTCAGAAAAGCCAAGGACGGGGCGGCTATAAATTTTTCCAAGAAAATGATAAACCACCCGGCGGCCGAAGCGATGATGGAAGAAATCGCTTCCGGGGATATTGATAAGCTGCGCGTTTTAGAAGATATGGCCGACGCTTTACCGGATTACAGTGAAGTGAAAGACGAGTTAGAGAAGGCGCGGCAAAAGGGAATTGACCGGGCGGTGGTGAAGATGAACCAGATAGAATCAGTTGATGATAAAATAAATTTCTTAATCCGGGACGGGGTGCCGGACGCTAAGAGTTTTGTCATGCTAGACCAGCTGCAGGCGAAATTTAGCCCTGACCAGCAGGAGCAGGTAAAAGCCGTCAGAAATAAGGCCTTCCAGATTTTTTCCGATATTGTGGATAATGCGGAAAATAGCGATAAATTGTTGGAAAGATTATCGAATGACAGCCCTAAGGACGTTGGGTTGATTGCGACTATTAGGCAAAACCTGCCCGCAGGTATGGCGCCAAAATTTGAGCAATTGGTTAAAAAGCAATTAGAGAAGGTGGAAGAGCGCTTGATGAAAGAAGATAATGTTGAAAAATTAATTAGTTTAAGAGCGGAAATGGACTCTTCGCCAGAAGCCCAAGCTATGATGGAAAGTGTAAGGCCGGGGCTGATGGATAAGATAAACAAGGAGCAGATGAGCAGGGTTTCTGAAGCCTTTGAGAATGCGGCTGGTCCGAGCCAGGTAGTGGAAATTGCCAATAAATATAACGAAATTTTAGAAAAATATCCGCAAGTAGCGGAAAATATAGATAAAGTTAATCCAGGCCTGGTAAAAAATTTAATCGAAGTCCAGACTAAAAAAATTGAAGAGGGGATAGAAAAAATTACTGACCCGGAAGAGATGCAGAGGACGCTTGAAGGTTTAGAAGCTTCGGGCATGGAAAAATTTAAAGACCAAATCGGGACAGAAGCTAAGGAAAGAATTACTAATAAAATTATCAATCAGCAGAAAGGGGTGGAGAAAACCAAATTTATGGAGCAGATGAAGCAGGAAACCGGCGGTGAATTAAACCAAGCGGAGATGGAAAAGATGTTTGACGATAATGTGGGCAATTTAATTGAGTCATCAGGCGGCCGGCCGAATGCGGGGATAAAACAAGAGACGGAAAAAGTAATAAGAGAGAAGGTGGAGACGACCATCAGGGAGCAAAAGATGCAGGCGGAAATACAGAAGCAGATGCCGGGAAACATACCCGGCGGAAGGCAGACTGGCGGAGGGATGGGAATTGAAGTAGAATATAATCTGCCGGCGAAAGAAATAAAGACGCCGTTAGAGCCGAAAGAGATAAACGCTATAAAAGATGAAGCGAGCCGGGCGGCAGAGCAAAAAGCTAGGCAGCAAGCAACGGAGCAGATGAAGCCGAGTTTGCCGGCTAATATTCCCAGCGGTCCGAGCGCTGCGGAAATAGAAAGCATAAGGCAGCAGCAGATGCAGCAACAGATTCCTCAAAATCAGGGACCGACGCCAAATCAAATTCAGCAGATGCAGCCAGGGACGACACAGCCAGCGCCAATTCAACCGATGATGCCAAGATAAAATTTAAAAATAAAACCCCGCCCTTCGTGAAGGGCGGGGTTTTAAATAGGGTGAATTTTATTTAAGTTAATCTGGCTAGATTGGAAAAGCAGAAGAAATAAATATAAGAAAGGGAAAAGAGGAGCAAGATGGAAAAAGTCAGGTTTAAGTATTTTATCAAGCCCAGCAAATTATATTGTATAAAAAAGTTGTTCAACTGGTTCTCGCCGGTATTTTCCGAGTAATCCGTCTTATAATAATTATTTGATTCAAGAAAGGGGGAAGAAAAAGTTAATTCATTGCTGATGGAATGGGTTAAAAATTTTTCTTGGGGCAGGGAGTTTAAAGACGAGGGGAGAGAGAAGGGGGAATTAAAACCATAGTCAATAAAATAATTTTTTAATTCTTCTCCGGCTACTTGCGGCCGGGCAATCCCTACGGGCGGGGCGCCGAAAATTTGGACGACTAAAGTTGTATTTTGGCCGTCAAAATTGCCTTGGGCGACCGCTACCCCGATTTCCTGGTAATAAGAGTTCAAGATATTTTTTTTGTGAGTGTTCGAGGCAAGCCAGGCATCCAGTACGCCTTCACTGGTAATAAAGTCAATGGCTAAATTTTCTCCGACGTACGAATATTTATAACCGGCTTCTTTTATCCACTCGGAAAATTTTTTATCCCCGATATTATGCTGGAATTGCCCGCCGGTTAAAATGGCTTGCGCTTTGGCCTCGGCCGCTTGCGCCAGAACTTGGTTAGCGGTCAAAACATTAAGGTTGTTTTCTACTCTGTTTTCGTTTGTCAGCTCAATTATTTTCTCTGGGGTTATGGAAGACAAGTAGGCGAGTTTTGGCCACAAAAAAATCCCTAAAAGAATTATTATTAGAGATCCTAAATATTTAAAATAATAGATTTTTTCCCAATAAAATAAAGGGCTTTTGTTTTTATTCAGCATTTTTTATTTTTGTCTTTATTTTTATTTTGGATAAGCTTTTTAAGCTTATAATGTTATTATAGCACAGATTTAGAAAAAAAGCAAGCTAGACGCAAATACAAACAAGGAGCAGTAAAACTAGTTAATTCCATTAAGAATAGTTTACCCGGGCATTTAAGTTCGGTTTAAAGTTTGTAAAGTTATAAAGTTCATAAAGTTGGAGGTTTATAAAGTTATTAGAAAATAGCTTCCCCCGACTTTATAACTTTATAAACTTTTTATTTTTAACTAAATTATCTCCTTGCCGTTCTCTAATTCCTGTATTATAATATTTCTATGTCCTTAACCGATGATTTAATCCAAATCGGGTACTTAAAAACTCCGGCAATAATAGAGGCCTTTCGCAAAATAAAACGGAGAGATTTTTTAGTTTCCGGGAGCGAAGAAGAAGCGGAAATTAATGCTCCGGTGGCAATCGGTTTTAGCCAGACTATTTCCCAGCCCGCGACCGTGGCATTCATGTTTGAACTCTTGGAGCCAAAACCGGGCGAAAGAATTTTAGATGTTGGCAGCGGTTCAGGCTGGACCTGCGGCTTGCTGGCCCAAATTGTCGGAGAAAGAGGAAAAGTCTATGGCGTAGAAAGAATAAAGGAGTTAAAAGAAATGGCTGAAAGCAACGTGGGCAAGTATGATTTCATTAACAAAGGCATTGCGCAAATTTTTTATGGAGACGGGACTAAGGGTTTGCCAACTTTTGCTCCCTTTGATAAAATTGTGGTAGCGGCCGCGGCCGAAGAAATTCCGGAAGCGTTAATGGCCCAGTTAAAAATTGGCGGCCGTTTAGTTATTCCGGTTGGCAAACAATTTGAATCGCAGGAGATGGTGGTTGTTGGAAGAGCAGGCGAAAACGAATTTAAGAAGAAAATATTTCCGGGGTTTATTTTTGTGCCCCTGGTAAAAGGCGATAATTAATTTCGCCTAAAATTATGGGTAAATTATCCAAAAGAAAAAAAATAGTGGTAGCCGTGAGCGGTTATTTTAACCCGCTTCATGTCGGCCATCTGGAAATGATGGAAAGGGCTAAAAAATTAGGCGACCGCTTAGTAGTAATAGTGAATAATGATTATCAGGTTAAACTGAAAGGCAGCGTGCCTTTTTCAAACCAAGCCGACCGGTTGAAAATAGTCTCAGCCATTAAATGGGTGGATAAGGTTTTTCTTTCCATTGATAAAGATAAAACTATTGCTAAGTCGCTGGCGAAAGTTAAGCCGGATATTTTCGCCAAAGGCGGCGACAGAAACGCGGACAATATTCCGGCTTCGGAAACGGAAATTTGCCGCGAGCTTAATATTAAGCGAGTTGACGGTTTGGGCAAAAAAATCCGCTCCAGTTCAATTTTGATAAAAAATGCTTCGGAAAAGAAAAAATATGCTGAAAAACGTTAAATTTATAATTATACTGATTATTATCTCGGCTTTCTTAGCCGGCGTTTTTTACTGGCGCGGGATAAATTCGGCCGTGAGTGAAACCGGGCAAGATATTCAGTTTTTAGTTTCTTCCGGCGAAAGCGTTAAACAGATAGGGAAAAATTTAGCTGAAGCAGGGTTAATCAAATCAGAATTTTATTTTAAGACCTATATCCGCAATAATGATTTAGGGGCGAAATTACAGGCGGGTGAATATCTTTTAAATCCTAGTCTTTCTATAAAGAAGATTGTAGAAATTTTAACCGGCGGGCAGGCTCAAAGCAAGGAAAGAAACATAAAAATTATTGAAGGGTGGAATATCCGAGAAATTTCTCAGTACTTTGAAAGAGAAGGGATGTTCCAATCCGAAGAGCTTTTGGAATTAATTGGCTTTCCGCAAGTTGATTATCGCAATAATAAAGAAATGCCCGGCCCTAAAAATTACGCGGCTAGCTTTGATTTCCTAAAAGACAAGCCGGCTTATTACAGTTTAGAAGGTTATTTGTTCCCGGATACTTATCGGATTTTTAAAGACGCCACTTTGGACGACATAGTTTTAAAGATGCTTAATAATTTTGACAAAAAATTAACTCCGGAAATGCGGGCCGATATAAAAAAGCAAGGCAAAACCATTTATGAGATTGTTGCCATGGCTTCAATAATAGAAAGGGAAGTCCGCTCGGAAGACGATATGAAAATTGTTTCCGGAATTTTTTGGGACAGGATAAAAAATAAACAGGCGCTTGAATCCTGCGCCACTTTAGCTTATATTCTAGGCGTTAATAAACCGCAATATACGACCGAGGACACGAAGATCGATTCGCCCTATAATACTTATCAAAACAGGGGACTCCCGCCTGGTCCGATTTCTAACCCAGGCTTAAAGGCGATCAGAGCCGCAATTTATCCAGAATATACGGATTATAATTATTTTTTGAGCCGGCCAGACACAGGCGAAACGGTTTTTTCCAGGACTTACGAAGAGCATGTAGGAAATAAAGCAAAATACTTGAGATAAAGCGAAAAAATAGTCCCGAGTGCTCGGGACTATTTTTTGTTTAGTCTTTTATTTTCTCTTGACAAACCTTTTTAATATGATAATATATAAATACCTACTAAAACGGTGTGTATTATGAATTTTTCCACTAGGACAACTTACGGGCTTAGAGCGATGATAAGATTGGCGGGGCACAAAAGTTCTGAATCCTTGTCATTACCCAATATTGCTAAGGCCGAAAATATTTCTTTAGGTTATTTAGAAAGATTGTTTTCCGATTTAAAAAAAAGCGGGTTAGTTAAAGCGGGTAAGGGCGCCAAGGGCGGCTATAAGTTGTCAAAGCCGGCCAGTAAGATAATGGCCTATGAAATAGTTAAATCTTTGGAAGGAAAAATGTCTCCGTTTCATTGTTTGGACGAAAGTGGTAAAATTTATTGTAAGGCCAGCTGCCGATGCGGAGCGACCAAGGTTTTAATTAAAGTTCAGGAGGCGGTTATTAAAACCTTGAAAGGAATTAAGTTGAGCGATCTGGTCGCATAACCTGTCTCATAGTTAGGCAGGCGCATAATGTTAATGCTCTATGAGAAATAAAACACGAAATATTTGGTTATCATTATTTTTTATATTTTATTTTTTATTTTTTAATTTTTCTTCAGTATCGGCGGGCGGTCTGCCGGATTTTGACGGCGATGGCGTTTCCGACAAGGATGAAGTAGAAATTTATGGGACTAATCCAAAAATAGCGGATACGGACGGAGACGGCTATAATGACTGGGTAGAGCTAAATACGGGGTATTCGCCTCTTAATCCGAAAAGGGTAAAACTGGAAAAAAGCGATTATGATAACGACGGCTTGTCCGACAGAATGGAATTAAATTTTCATACGGATTTAACTAACCCGGATACGGACGGAGATGGGCATAAAGACGGAGAAGAAATAAATGGCGGGTTTAACCCGCTAGCTGGCAATGGCGCAAAATTAGAAAAAAGGATAGAAGTAAATACTAAGGCGCAGGTTTTAAGTTATTTTCTAGGCGAGGTGCGTTTAGGCAGTTTTCCGGTTTCTTCCGGCAAAGCGAGCATGCCGACGCCAAAAGGCCATTTTACAATTTATAATAAGTTTCCTAAAGCCTGGTCAAGTTACGGCTTATGGATGCCGTATTGGCTTGGCATGCAATATGGGAAATTTGGCATCCACGAATTGCCGGTCTGGCCAAACGGCTATAAAGAGGGCGAAAATCATTTAGGCACGCCGGTTTCGCACGGTTGTATCCGGTTAGGGGTTGGTCCGGCCGAGCTCATCTATAACTGGACGCCGGTCGGCACGCCCGTGTTTATTTACTAACACCTCACCCTCAGCCCCTCTCCTAATTAGGAGAGGGGAGAAAGGGGAGAGGTATTAAAATATGATTTATTCAAAAAAAGTGCTAAAGCATTTTAAAAATCCCCATAACCAGGGCGTGATTAAGAATGCGGACGCGGTGGGCAAGGTTGGCAATCCAACCTGCGGGGATGTAATGAAAATCTATATAAAAGTTAAAGATAATAAGATAAAAGATATAAAATTTGAGACTTTGGGGTGCGCGGCGGCTATCGCGGTTTCTTCAGCTTTGACTGATATGGTTAAGGGGAAAACCATAGATGAAGCTCTGAAAGTTACGAAAGATGAAATTGTAAAAGATTTAGGCGGCCTGCCTCCCGTAAAAGTCCATTGCTCAATGCTCGGAGTTGAAGCTTTACATGAAGCAATAAAGAATTTAAAATTAAAAATTTAAAATTAATAAAAATATGGCAGAAGCAAAAATTTTAATGAGAGGTTATACTTCGGCAGAAGAAAAAGGCGTGGACGAAGAAAGAACCTGCCCGACGATTACCTTAGTAAGAGATGGTGGGGCGACAATCATTGTCGACCCGGGAGTTTTAAGAAATCCAGACGACCTAAGAGAAAAATTAAGGGAAGACGGCTTAACGACGGATGATATAGATTTTGTTTTCCTAACCCATTCCCATCTTGACCATTACCGCAATACCGGCATGTTTTCCAAAGCAAAAGTTATAGAATATTTCGGGGTCTGGGACGGGAATAAATGCGATGATTGGCAGGAACAATTCAGTGAAGACATCAAAATCATAAAAACGCCCGGGCACGATTCCAGTTCTCTAACCCTCTTGGTTGAAACGGCCAAGGGGGTAGTGGCGATTTGCGGGGACGTCTTTTGGAAAGAAAATTACCCGGAAAATGACCCTTACGCTTCCGACCCGGTAAAATTAGCCGAAAGCCGGAAAAAAGTTTTGGAATCGGCTGATTTCGTGATTCCTGGGCACGGGAGTATGTTTAAAACTAAAAAATAACCCTACAAATTACGAATATATACGAATATACAAATATTAAATAAGACGTATATTAGAGAATTCGTAAATTCGTATATATTCGTAATTCGTAGTATAAATAATATGAAAAAAAAGACAAATAATATTGAGGATAAGATTAAAAAAGCGATAGAGAAAGTTCGGCCGAGCCTGCAAGCCGATGGCGGAGATATTAAATTTGTCGGCTGGTATCCGGAAACCGGAATCGTCCAAGTAAGTTTAGTTGGCCACTGCGCGCATTGCCCGATGTCGCAGATGACTTTAAAGCAGGGAATTGAGGCGGAAATTAAAAAGGAAGTGCCGGAAGTGAAAGAGGTAATTAACACTTAAAAATATGAAAATTTATTTTGACCATAGTGCTACCACGCCGGTAGACAAGAAAGTACTGAAAGAAATGATGCCATATTTTGGCGAAAAGTTCGGCAACCCTTCGTCAATTCATGGCTTTGGCCAGGCGGCCATGGCCGGGGTTGATAAAGCGAGAGAGCAAGTGGCTAAGTTTTTAAATTGCGAGCCGGGAGAAATAATATTTACTTCCGGAGCAACTGAGTCTGATAATCTGGCTTTGCGGGGCGTTATTAAAGTTTTAAAATCCCAAGGTGTTAAAAATCCGCATATCATCACTTCTTTAATTGAGCATGATGCCGTGCTTCAACCCTGCCTAGAAATGGAAAAAGAAGGCGTGGAAATTACTTTTCTGCCGGTTAAATCGAACGGCGTGGTGGATTTAGAAAAATTAAGGAAAGCCATAAAAGACAATACGGTTTTAGTTTCCGTGATGTACGTTAACAGCGAAGTTGGGTCTATCCAGCCGATCAGAGAGATTGGAAAAATTATAGAAAAGATAAACGAGAAGAAATTGAATGACTGGAAAAATATTAGAACGAAAGATAGGGCGGAGAAACCCCAGCCGATTTATTTTCATACGGACGCGACCCAGGCTTTAAATTTTTTACCGGGCAACACGAAATATCTTCACGTTGATTTATTAAGCTTATCCGGACATAAAATTTACGGACCGAAAGGCGTAGGCGCGCTGTTTGTTAAAAATGGCGTTCCGATGAAAGCCATTCAATTGGGCGGGCATCATGAAAAAAATTTAAGAAGCGGGACTTTAAATGTGCCCGGAATAGTTGGCTTAGGAGCGGCAGTTAGTCTTTTAGGCGAAAAAACCGTTAAAAATAATAATGCCAAAATTGCTAGATTGCGGGATATGCTTGTAGATGGAATTATGAAGAATATTCCGAATGTTATTTTAAATACTAATAGAGAAAACTCCACTCCGGCGCACGCTCATTTTTCCTTTTTGGGCGTGGAAGGGGAATCAATCTTAATTGCCTTGGATTTAGAAGAAATAGCGGTTTCTACCGGCTCGGCCTGCGCTTCCGGTTCGCTTAAGGCTTCGCATGTATTATTGGCGATGGGCATAAAAAAGGAAATTGCCCATAATTCCATCCGCTTTAGTTTAGGCAGAGATAATACGGAAGAGGAGATTAAAGGGGTGATAAAAATTTTGCCGCCGATTATTAAGAAGTTGAGAGGGATGAATCCGGATTATGTAAAATAATGCCTGCCTGCCGGCAGGCAGGAAATAATATAAAAATAAAATAATATAAAAATAGAAGGGGTTCGACCCCTCGCTAAGGGGTCGAACCCCTTAATTACGGCTATTGGCAAAAATTAATTTTTAAAATATGATAAAAATTGAAGAGCTAACAGAATCAAAAGTTGAAAATAATTTAAGGAAATACCTGTTAAAAAGGGGATGGTCTATTGAAAAGCCGGAAAAGAAAAAGGGGGAACATGGCTGCGATGTAGTGGCTTGGCATGATAAGTGGAGAAAAAGATTATTTGTTGAAGCTAAGGGGAGCGGTAAGGCAGCGTTACAAATGAAACACAATGGTTTTTACATGTTGTTTGGGCAAATATTATCACGCATGGGTATAGAGGGAAATAATCCAAAAAAGGGCAGAATTTATGCTATTGCAATTCCCGCTAATTGGGAAAATACTTTTAAGAATAAAATAAAAAAAATGATCTACGGATGGAAATTGCTAAAATTAAAAGTTTTCCTTGTCAGCGAAAAAGAAGTTAAGGAAAAAAGCTATAGTTATTTTTTAAAGAAAAATTAAGCTGTGTATTAAAAATAGTATAAAAAAACAACTCCGAGCAATTGGGGTTGTTTTTTTATTTCTATCTTTATTATTTTTTATATTTAAATACGTAAATTTCCCCTCCACCAATTTCGGTCCAGGAATCAGCTTCCAATTTAGCTTCGTCTAGAATTTTAGGGAAAGCCCACCAGTATTTATTTAAGACAAAATAAGCTCGGTTAACTCCGGCAAAATCCATGGCCGTCTCCATAGTTTCTTTAGCTGGTTTTTTGTAAACCATGTCCAGATAATACTGGTAAAGCGCTCCGCCGGTGGGAATAGGATAAAAATAGACATTGCCCGAATCCCCCCCGCCCTCCGCCTCGGCAAGCCCTTGGCGAGACGGGCCTTTATCAAGGGGGTAATAATGGCTAAAGCCGAACTCGCGCAAAGCGGCGGCGCTTACCTGCTGGTTAGCAAGCACTATGTAATCGCCCTTGGCAGCATCGTTTTCTATCCAGCGAACCGCTTCTATATCATTTTGCCCGGTTGAGTAGCCATGAGAATTAAAGTAGCGGTCAAAACGCGGGTAGGATAAATAAAGGGAAGCGGTGATTAAAATAGCGAAGAAAATAAGAAAAGGTATTTTTATGCTTTTTTTCTGTTCAATAATTTTTTCCATCAGACCGTAGAGAGGGATAATAATAAAGGGGAGAAGAAAAATTACAATTAAGGAAAGAATTCTTTCCGAATAGTCGCTTCTTTCGTAAGAAATTAAAAAATTAAAAGGGAGTTTGCTGGTTAAGATATAAGCAACGGCTAAAGAAGCCGAGATAATTAGATTTAAAGAATAAATTCTACAATTCTGGCGATTGCGATAAGCAATAAATAAACCGGCTAAAATAAGGACAACGATTAAAGTTTTTAAATTAAAAGCGTAAAGATAAATAAAATTAAGAATAAAATTTTCCTGGCCCGGGATATTAATTTTTTCTAAAATATTAGGGCCAATTGCGGTTTCAGTCGGGCCGGACACCACGTTATTTTTATTAACGAAGTAAAAAGCCAGGGGCAGGGAAAGACTAGAAAAAATGAAAATTAAGAAATAGAAATATTTTTTTAGTTTATCTCTATTGCTATGATAGACGGTTAAGGCTAAAGCAAAAAATAGGGCAGGCAAGCCGGCTAAAGGATGGCTAGCTAAAGAGGCCAGGGCAAAAATATAAACAATAACTAATTCTTTCCGGCTGGAGCAGGTAAGGCCGTAAAGGATAGTAAGAAAAAGGAAAAGATAAGCTAAATTTTGCGGGGTGGTGATAATAAAAAGGGGAAAGGGAAGAATTAAAATAGAGAGGGGCAGTAAAAGATTAGCCTTATCATTAGTAAAACATTTTTTCAAAAATTGGAAAATGGCGCCGGGCAGAAACAAGGCCGCCAAAGATGGCACCAATAATTTATCAAGCCAAACAATAGGCAGGGCGGTTATTTTGTGGAAAATAATAATTAAGCTGTACTGCCCGAGATAATAAAAGGGTTTAGGATCGACCGTGCCGGTTTTATCAATTAATTCGGCCGTGGCTTGATGGATAAACGGGTCAAAACCATAGCCGATTTTATAGATAATTACGGCAATGGATAAAGAAAGGAAATAATAAAGACTAATCAGGAAAAGAAAAATTTTTTTCTGCGGCTGGGAAAAAACGATGGTAAAAACGAGAATAAGGGCGGCGAGGCCGTAGAAAATGAAAAAATAAAAAGAGACTGCTTCCCAGGGAGAAATTATGGCCTGGCTGGTTCCGGCCTTAAATAAAATCAATAAAGCCAAGCAAAGAAAAAGGCTGTAGAAAAAAATAGAAATAAAAAATAAATAGCCATTTCTTTTCTGTTCCGGTTTCGGATATTTTAATTTATAATCATAATCCTGGTTTTTCTTTTTCAATTTAAAAATAGTAATGATAAAACAAAAGCCGGCTAAAGCGAGGCTAACAATTACGCCGACATTATCCAGACGGTAGAAGCGATAGACAACCGCTCCGAAAAGAGAAAGCAGGCTGGTGAGGACAGCTAAAAAATATAAACAGTTTTTGCCAAAATATTTTTCCATTATTTCTAATCTTAGAGTAGGTCTACCCTTATCATAGCAGATTTTAAGTTAGATTCAAATTTCCTTGCCATTATTGATATTTTTTGCTAAGATAAGGGAATAAAAATATGGAGAAATTAAGGAAAATAAAAATTTGGGCAAGGGGCAAATGGCCGCTGGCGATTGTAATAATTTTAGCGGTTATTTTTTTCTTTGGCACGTCCAGCTATAACTACTTGACCCAGGCAGACGGGTTTACAAAATGGTCTTCGCCGGACGAAACCGCTAACTATATTTTTTCCAAACTCTACGGCCAGAGCGGACAGATGCAGATATTCGAGAAGTATAATCTCTTGGCTGGCGGCATAATCCATCCGCGAAGTTTTGGGAGCGTTGATGGCAACCTGGAGCCTGTTAGCTTTTTGGGGATTATTTTAATTTATGGATTTTTAGTAAGCCTGGTTGGTGTTAAAATATTGCCGTTTTTAACTCCTGTCTTTGCCGCGGCCGGGATTATATTTTTTTACCTTCTGATAAAAAAACTTTTCGGGCCGCGCAACGGCCTGGTTTCGGCGTTTCTCCTAGCGTCCTTTCCGCCCTATGTTTATTATTCGGCTCGGAGCATGTTCCATAATGTTTTGTTTGTAGTGCTTTTGATTTTTGGTTTGTATTTTGGCCTGCTAATGGTTGGGAAAAAATATGAATGGAAGAAGTTAGATTTATTAAACTGGCTTCTGGCCGCTTTGTCCGGGTTTTTTTCTGGCCTCGCTATTATAACCAGAACTTCAGAATTGCTTTGGTTGGGGCCGATGTTATTGGTCATCTGGCTTTTTAATATAAAGAAAATCGGCTTTACGAAATTAGTAATTTTTTTGTCCTCTTTATTCCTGGCAATTTTACCCGTCTTATATTGGGACCAGATTCTATACGGCTCGGCCCTGGCAGGCGGTTATCCGGAAATGAACCAGTCGATTGAGACTTTAGCCCAGGCTAGCGGAGATTTGGTAAAGTCAACGGCAATCGGCAATTTAACCTATAGCCGGGAGATGTTTAATAAAATAAAAGACACTATTTTTCATTTTGGCTTTGCCCCGAAGCAGTCAGTCAGAATGCTTTATTATTATTTTGCCGATATGTTCCCCTGGCTTTTCTGGCCGGCAGTTTTCGGCGCCCTTTTATTTTCCCAAAGGCTCCTCAAATGGAGAAAAAGGCACTTGGTTTATCTAATAGTTTACGGGCTTATTTCCATTATCTTGCTTTTTTATTACGGCAGCTGGCTATTTCACGATAATCCTGACCCTCGCAGTTTCACGATTGGCAATTCTTATACCAGATATTGGCTGCCGATTTATCTCGGGGCCATGCCTTTTGCCAGCTTATTTCTAATTAAACTTACAAAAGCCTTATTCCCCAGTTTTTCTAGAAAGGCAGAGCCGGAGGTCGGCGGTAATAATCCTTCAAGAAACGCAACTTTTCCCACGGTCGGCAGTTTTATAAAGGGGCAATTCAGGCGTTTGCGCAGAGTTTTTTTCATTAATTCCAGCCGGGTAATTCTTGTCGCTTTAGTTTATTTTATTTCCATCTCTTTTGTTTTATTCGGTTCGGAAGAAGGCTTGATTTATTCCATAGAGAATCAGAGGAAATCCCAGTATGAACTGGAAAGGATTTTAAATCTAACTGAATCTGATTCGGTTATTATTACCCGTTATCACGACAAAGTTTTTTTTCCGGAGAGGAAAGTAATCGTCGGTTTGTTTGACGATAATAATATGAACGTCCGCTATGGAAAGTTAGTAAATTATTTGCCAGTTTATTATTATAATTTTACTTTGCCCGAAAAAGATCTGAATTATTTAAATGAGGAAAAATTAAAAGCGGTGAATTTAAGCATAACGCCGGTTAAAAAGATAACAAAAGATTTTACTCTATATAAACTGTTAAAAGTTGAAAGTTTATAAAATTCATAAAGTTTTTAAAGTTGGGGGGTTAGTGACTTTATAACTTTCGACTTTCTAACTTTATAAACTATCAGGAGAGAGACGAAATAAAAAAAGTTAATAAAATATGAAGAATAATAAAACCTATTATATAATCACCATCGGCTGCCACCCGCCTTCACTTCGTTACGGCGAGGCAAGAATGAACAAGATATGAAAATTAAAAAGACTTATTATATAATCACCATCGGCTGTCAGATGAACAAATCTGATAGTGAAAGAATTGCGGCTTATTTAGAAGGATGCGGTTATGGTTTGGCCAAGAATGAGACTCGGGCCAGTTTAGTAGTGCTGACAACTTGTGGCGTACGGCAAGCGGCAGAAGACCGGGTTTATGGCTTAGTGAATAATATAAAAAAGAAAAATCCGAAAGTGAAATTAATTTTAACCGGCTGTTTAAGCGAGCGGGAAGACGTTAAAAGAAGGTTGGGGGATAAGGTGGATTTATGGCTACCAATTGGGAAGTTACCGAATGTCAAAATCCTAATGACAAATCAAATCAAAAGTTCAAATGTCAAATGCCGGGATTATTTGAAGATTAAACCTAAATATAGTTCTAACTTTTCCGCTTTTGTCCCGATTGGCAATGGCTGCAATAATTTTTGCGCTTACTGTGTCGTGCCTTACGCGCGGGGCAGGGAAGTTTACCGGCCGGTAAAAGAAATATTAGCCGAGGTGAAAGACCTAGTGGCGAGAGGTTATAAGGAGGTTATTTTAATTGCGCAAAATGTAAACAGTTATAATTCGAGAATTACGAATTACGAATTAAGAATTAAGAATAAATTTCAAAATCCGAAATCCAAAAAGATTAATTTTAGCGGGTTATTGAAGTTGGTCAATGCTATTTCTGGTGATTTCTGGATTAGGTTTGCGACCAGCCATCCGAAAGATATGAGCGACGAGTTGATAAAGACTGTAGCGGAAGGCTCAAACCCGCCTTCGTCAAGACTTCGGCGGGCAAGAGTCTGTAAGCACATCCATCTGCCCGTGCAAGCCGGAGACGATGGGGTGCTTAAAAAAATGAATCGCAATTATACCGTAGCGCATTATAAGAATTTAATAAAAAAAATCAGAAAAGCTATGCCTGGGGCGTCAATAACAACCGATGTAATTGTTGGATTTCCGGGTGAGACAAAAAAGCAGTTTTCTAATACGGTAAAGTTATTTAAAGAAGTAAAGTTTGATATGGCTTATATTGCCCGCTACAGCCCGCGGCCGGGGACAGAGGCTTATAAATTAAAAGATGATGTATTGCCAGAAGAAAAAAAGAGGCGGGAAGAAGAATTAATGAAAATTTTGCGAAGAACTGCTCTGGAAAATAATAGAAAATATTTAGGAAAAACCGTGGAGGTGCTGGTCGCTGGCAAGGATAGGCAGGGAGATTTTTATGGTTATACAGAGACGAATAAGAACACGAGAATTATGAATTATGAATTAGGAATTAAGAATATTATAGGGAAGTTTGTGAAAGTTAAGATAACCAAGGCGAAAGATTTTGGGTTAGAGGGAATATACACGAACTAAACGAAATAAAACGAAAAAGGACGAATTCAATTCTGCGGATAGCTGTTTAAATCTATTTTAATCTATGCTTTTATTTTTGCATTGATTTATACAGATTTAAACTGATTTATGCCAAAAACAAAACCCCGGAGGTGAGTCTGGGGTTCCAAGAGAGTGGTCGGTTAGATCTATATTATAATAGGTATAAAATAGATCACGGTCGAGTTCATAATTGCAATAATGGCTATAATTGCGAATATTATTTCTTTCTTAATATTTCTTTTTTTAAAGTTATCGATCACAATCATAGCCGCGGCTAAACTCATAGCCGCAATCACAATCATAACCGCGACTGCAGCCATAGCCACCGCCGCAATTTCAACCACATCCGCGTTCACAATCACAGCCATAGCCACCGCCGCAATTTCAACCACATCCGCGTTCACAATCACAGCTCTGGCCACAGTCGTGGCTATAATCGCAGCCGCAATTTCAGCTAAACCCGCGGATACAATTGCGGTTCTGGCTTCGGTCGCGCTCAAAACCGCGCTCACAATCGCGACTATGGCCGCGGAAAGAATTATGCTTGCAGTTGTTTTTATTTGCGCGTAGTTCCCCGTACTTTTGTAAAGTATGGATATGGCAATCGCTGTAAGAATAACCATCGCTGTCGCAATAACACAACCAATCAACAAATTTTTCATTTAGATACTCCTTATCCGAAAAGTGTAGAAAACATAGATATTAAGAATACTAAATTGCGAAAGATCAAGTTTAATATATAATAATATCATAGAATAACCATCATGTCAAGCAAGAAAAATAATAATAAAATTATCGTAGTTTTAGGCACAACCGCTTCTGGTAAAACCAAGCTTGGGGTTGATTTGGCTTATAAATTTAATGGCGAAATTATTAGTGCGGATAGCCGGCAGGTTTATAAGGGGATGGATGTGGGGACAGGCAAGGATTTGCGAGAATACTGTTTTGAAATTCCGAATGCCAAAGCTCAAATGCCAAATCAATGCCAAAGCTCAAATGCCAAAAAGTGTAAAACAATTAAAATACCTTACCACTTGATTGATATTGTTAATCCTAATACTAAATTCAGTTTGGCTAAATATCAGAAATTGGCTTTTAGAGCGATTAGCGATATTTTAAAGCGGGGGAAAACACCGATAATCGTCGGCGGGACCGGTTTATATTTGCAAGCCGTGGTGGATAATTATAATTTAAACGGGGCTAAGCCGGATAAGGGTTTAAGAGAAGAATTAGAAAAAAGAAGTGCGGAGGAATTATTTTTAGAACTTAAAAAAATAAATTCTAAATTTGTCGAGCGATTAAACGATAGTGAGAAAAAAAACAAAAGGAGATTGATTCGCTACATTGAAGTAATGCAAAATAAGAGCGGGGGGGGTATCGCAAACCCAACAGGGTTTCCGATACCCAAAAAATATGATTTTCTTTTGCTGGGCTTAACCTGGCCCAAGGAGGTTTTGAAAGAAAGAATTTACAAAAGATTGGTGGATAGATTGGAAAGAGAAAATATGGTAGATGAAATAAAAAAACTGCATGAGGAAGGAGTGAGCTGGAAAAGATTGGAAAGCTTTGGCTTAGAATATAAATATATTTCTTTATATCTAGAGGATAAGTTGAGTTATGAGGAAATGGTAGAAAAATTAAATGTTGCCACTCGGCAATTTTCTAAAAAGCAGATGACCTGGTTTGGGCGGTGGGAGAAGCAGGGAAGAAAGATTGTTTGGGTTGAGAATGAGAAAGAGGCGGAGAAATTGACAGAAAAATTTTTAAAATGAAAAAGGGTCGAAGTAAGAACTTCAACCCTTTATTTTGCTAGTCGCTGTATACAACGGCCGCATTTATTGGCATACCATACCTTCTCCTTCTTTTTCTTTAAATCCAAGGGCAAAAGCGCAGGTTTCTGAGGCAGCCTCATCACAGACAACAGGCCCCGCGCAAAACCTGCATTTTTTTGAGAATTTGCACAGCGGTTCGCTTTTCTCCGGTTCCATTTTTTTCCTCCGCATTTATCGAATTTGAAAGGTCAATTTTTGTCTGAATAAATATTTTATTTATTTTAATTTGCTAAATCCCGGCGGCAGACTGGCGGCTAAGTCAGGATTATCATGCAGGCTGATGGCGCCTAGAGAACCGATTAAGCCTTCTTCTCCGGTGATAACATAATATTCTAAATCAAGCTCTTTAATTAATCTTTTAACATAAGATAAATTATTAAAGAATTTAGTTCTTAATATTTTGCCAAATTGTTTTAATTTGGGCGGTATAAAGAACCCCCTTAGGGCAATCATAGAAGTGTTATTGCTTAAAGTGCCTTTTTTAAGTTCTCTAATGAAAAAATTAATTACTTTATTTTCTAACCCCGGCTTTAAAAGAAAGCCAACGCTGGTGCTCATGCAGTTTTTAGTTTTTCTGGGATTTTTTGGATAAAGCTGGGTGTTAACATGCGATATATATCTTATATTTTTTCCATCTTGAATTTTGTTGGCGATATTATGAACCAAGGCATAAGTAGCGCCTTCTTCCGGGGTGTCGGTATCGTCAACCCCGATTATCAAATGGTGATAGCGCGGCAGGGTGACAGTGGCTTCGCCGTGTTTGTTCCCGCCCGCCTCTCTTATAATTTCAATTTTTTTGACTCCCCCGGCTAACCCCCGGCAATAAGAGGCGCTAACTCCGCCTCCGCCCAGTCCGCTGTAATTAATTTTTATCTCATTTTTACTGACCGTCGCCTTTCTGATGCCGATCGGAGCAAAAGCGGGGATTAATTTTAATTCGGTTCTCCCGGGCTTTATGTAAAAAATTGATTTTGTTCCTTCTCTTTTGGCGTATTTAACCAAAGGGCTGGTGCGGGGGAAATGAAAAGTTCTCCAAGCTTCCGCATACAGGCCGTCCATATAGTCTTCAATAAGCATAATTAAGTTATTTTTTTTGTCATAAGCAGCGATTAATTCCTTATAGCCGAATACCCAGTTAGTATTTTTAAATCTTTCTTTCAGTTGTTTTCGCGTGTAAGTTTTCGCCATAATTTTTGCCCAAAAAAATATCCCGTCCACTGGACGGGATATTTTAGGAAATAGTATCTCCACAAGGTGAGGCCACCTCGCGGAAAGGATATTTTAGATTTTTTTTATTGACGTAGTTATCCACAGATATAATTATTACGGATTAAATTATTAACAGTATAAAGCAGAATTTTAAGTCTGTCAAATTTTTGCTAAAAAGGCAAGATTTTTAGGCTGCTTTTGAAATTTTTGATATGTTTCCATCTATTCCATGAGCTCTTTTCTCTATTTTACGAATTTCTTCCATAGTCTTCGAGAACCCCTCTCCTATTCTTGCCTCTTTTTTCTTTATGATTATTGTTCTTATTTTTTGCTCTATGGTCGTCAAAAAACTTTCTTTCGAGACGGCATCTTCAGGTAAATTATTAAACTGGCCGACAAGGGCGGAAGTTATCTCTTCTTCATCTATGTCTTCCGTATTATAATTTTTATCTCTCTCAATTAATTCTAAAACTTCCGAAATTCTTTCGTGAATTTTTATATCCCAAATATTCTCCACTCCCGTGGGTTTTTCCTGGCTCACCCCGTTAGAAATTTCGTTATTTTCCATCCCCATAAAAATATTTTCCCCTATTAAAAATTTTGTTATCTTTTATAGCTAACTAGATTTCTAACGGGGCTCATATTTTTCTAAAAAATAAAATTTAAGCCGCTAGTCTGTCTTCTGGATTTTCTTCTGGTTCTTTTCTATTCAAGCCAGCTTCTTCCATCGCTCTTTGCAGGCTTGCTCTAGCCTCTTCACCCTCCCTTCTTAATCTAGCCTCTTTGACCTCTGGACTTTCGGCCTCTGGCTCTTTCTTGAGTTTAGGACTTTCTTTTTCCCCCGCTGGCTTAGTATCAGGGCGTTTTAAACCAATTGTTTCAAAGCTTGACATATTTTTTAGTTATTATTTAGTAATTTTTTTAATAATTCAATAACTATTTTCGGGTTGGTCCCGAGGCTTCGGGATTTCGCTTCGCTCAACTTTTCAATAATCTTTTAAGAATATCTATAACGATTTTGGGGTTGGCTTTACCTTTCGTCCTGGCCATTGTTTGGCCAATAAAGAATTGTAGCACGTTTTCCTTCCCTTGTCTATACTGTTTGGCTTGCTTCTCATTTTTCTTTATTACGGATTTTATTACCTTTTCCAGCTCGGCTTCATCATCCATTTGCTCTAGACCAATATCAGCCATAATATTCGTCGGGTCGCCGCCTTTTTTATACATAATTTCCAAGATTTTTTGCCCGGCCGAAGAGTTTATTTTATTTTGATAAATTAAAGTTATCAGTTCGGCAAAATTTTCCGGCGTAATTTTTAAATCAGAAATAGATTTGCCGTCTTTGTTAAGATGCTTAAATAATTCGCTGATTAGCCAATTGCCCGTAATTTTTGCCAGTTTGTTTTTTTGCCTCTCCCAATTGTCGCCGGTTGCGTCTATCCAGGCGTGAAGTTCGGAAATTACTTCTTCCGTGTATTTGGCCAAATCTTTGCCGCTTGCCAAAATTTCCGCCGCGGCTTCGTCAAAATTATATTCGGCCTTAAAGCGTTTCTTTTTATCAGGCGGCAGTTCAATTAATTGAGATTTTATCTTTTCTATCCACTGCCCGTCAATTTTTATGGGCGGAATATCCGGCTCGGGAAAATAGCGGTAATCGGAAGAAGTCTCTTTTATTCTTTGTCTTATGGTCTGGCCTTTATTTTCATCCCAGCCCCGGGTTTCTTGGATTAGTTTTTCTTCTTCCGCCAAGGCTTTAATCTGCCTTTTTGCTTCATAATCAATAGCTTTCTCAATAGCGCGGAAAGAATTTATATTTTTCAGTTCCACCTTTGGATTAAGCTTGTATCTGCCAATCGGTTTTATTTCGCAATTACCCTCGTATTTCCACTTGCCTTTTTCCTGCACGCTTACATTGGCTTCGCAGCGCATTTCGCCTTTTTCCATATCGGCGTTGGAAATATTTAAATAGCGAAGAATCTGCTGAAAAGTTTGGCAGAATTTTTTCGCCTCGTTCGCATCTTTAATAACCGGTTCGGTTACCATTTCAATAAGAGGCGTGCCGGCCCGGTTAAAATCAAGTAGGGTGTAATTTTTTCCAGTCGGGTGCGTAGATTTTCCCGTGTCTTCTTCAAGGTGCAGGCGGGTTATTTCTATATCGCGGTCGCCAATTTCAAGATGCCCGTCATAACAAAAAGGCAGGTCGTATTGGGAAATCTGATAACCCTTGGGCAAATCCGGGTAAAAATAGTTTTTTCGGTCAAACTTGGAAAGCTCCCTCACTTTGCAGTTTAGAGCCAGGCCGGCCAAAACCGCCCATTCTATAGCTTGCTTATTTGGGATGGGCAGGGTGCCGGGATGGCCTAAGCAAATCGGGCAGACAGTGGTATTGGGTTTTTTACCCAAAGAGTCATTATCGCAGGAGCAGAACATTTTTGATTTAGTTTTCAGTTCGGCGTGGATTTCCAGGCCGATAATTACGTCATAGTTAGACATATTTAAATTCCCATTCGTTAAAAAATTCATTTAGAAATCTTTTGGTAAAGAGAAATTTTCGTTTAGCTAATTTTTTGGCGATGGGAGTATTGAAATGCTTATAAATTTGCAATTGATGATCCCTGATAGTATGAATCGGGCTGGCATTGCCGGCATAAATTTTATTTTTCTGCGGCGGGATATCCGGGGTATAAATTTTTAAATGATGCCGGGAAGACCAAAACATCTGCCTGATTATACCCATCGCTCCCAAAGACTCCAGCCGATCAGCATCCTGAAAAATAGCTTCTTCGATTAAATTAAGCTTGATTTTTTCATGTTCTTTTACCCAAAAGTAGTTATCATGCGACTTTATTATCGCCATTGTCATTTTAATTTTGTTATCACGGAAGTTACATTTTTTTAGAAGGTTTTCCGATAATAAAATGGAATTATGGCTATGCTCGTTAATGGAATTTATTGTTTGGCCGATATCATGCAATAAACAGGCGGCGTATAGAACATCTAAGTCCGCTTTAGGATAATTTTTTACGATTAGTTCGCAATTGCGGAAAACTCTTAAGCTATGGTCGATATTATGCGCTATATCCAAGGTATCAAGCTTAGGTTTAACCAGTTTTAATAATTTTTGCTTCCAGGTCATGTAATTATTTTATCCCTAAATAGTGAAAAAAGCAATCCACGCTTTTATTCCGTAATTTATCAGCCGGCAAATAAAATTTGATTAATAAAAAAACCGTTTCCTGGTGGCGAACGGTTTAATAGGGGTTAGTTATAAAAAGAGCGAGGAATTCATAGAAGGGCATAAACCATGATTTTTTACAACGGGAGCAAGGGACATGGACATATTTCACTGAGAAAGATTTCCCCCCGCTTTCAGACAAAATTTTCTCTATAATCAAGATATTGTCAGTATCCAGTTTAAGGGGGAAAGAGCAGCTGGGACAGTTAGTTTCAAGGTCTATTTCCATCTTTTCTCTCCGATTGGCATCATTGTTTTTTGTGGTTTTAGATAATTATATAGTGAAGTGATTGATCCGTCAATTTTTTTTAACGCCATTCCAAATATCCGTATAATCAAAAAGCCGCATTTAATTCAGGGATGCGGCTTTTTCAGAGACGTGACTCTCCGAAATTGCGAGGCCGGCTGACCGGAGCTCTGATAATGTCAGTATACGAAGATTTTTTGCCGCAATCAGGGCAGGCGGATTCTGTGGTAGAAATAATTCTGCCATTAATGTGTTCACACCTGATTTCTGTATTGCCCCTTTGCGCTTCAAACGGCTTTTGGCAATCTTCACAGAAGATTTTCATTATTTCCCTCCTGGTGCTAAAGAGACAAAAGAAAGAAAGGACGATTTATTATCTTAAGTTATTTTCTCCCGTTTGTCAAGTCTAAAAAAGTCCGGAGCTGCCAAAGCCATTATCATTTCGGCTGGTTTCGTCATCTATTTTATCTTCTTTTATTTCTAAATTCGGCGCGGGTTGGATTAGAATTTGGGCGATTTTTTGGCCCGGGGCAATATGATAAATATCTTCGCTCAAGTTTATCATATTGACCATAATTTCGCCGCGGTAGCTTGAATCAATCACGCCGGCCGTGGTATGGATGCCGGATTTAGCGATTCCGCTTTTGTCCCAGATTAAACCGGCGTATCCTTCCGGAATGGCCATTTTAATGCCAGTGCTGATAACCATACTTTCCCCAGGCAGAAGGGAGTAATAATCAGCCGCGTACAAATCAAGGCCGGCGTCGCCAACGTGGGCTCTTTGCGGCAGTTTGGCATCAGGCTTTATTTTTTCAATTTTTAAAACCGGCTTATCCAAACTTTTTTCATATTCCAGAGTATTTAAAAAGGGGATGCGGCTTTCACTCGGGAAATCAATTAATCGGCCTATTTCTTCCCAGATTAAATTGTGGATTTCTTCTTTTCCCATAATTTGGCCCTCCCGCGTGCATTCGACCAGGGTAAAATCAGGAAAAGTTTTGGCGATTTCCAGATAGACCTGCTCGGCCCGGCGCAGGTGGTTTATATCCGCTTCATGCAGGTCTCTTTTGGCTCCGTTTACGTAATCGCGGTGGCCTTTCTGGTCAACTAATTTTTGGGCTAGCCGAGCATTAACATGCAAGATAATATTTAAATCCGGCTTGGGAATATTAAAGATTTCATATTCAAGCGCGTAGAGCCAGGAAAAATAATTTTTTCTTTCCAAGGGATTGGCGATTTTTCCGCCCTGATGGCCCATATTAGCGGTGACATAGCGATTAGCTATGACAATTTTGCCTTCTTTAAGCCACTTTTTTATTTTAAAGCTGGCATCATAGCGGTCGCAGGCGTAAAAAATCGAAGCCCGATAAGGCCCGACTTCATCGGCTTCGCCGTATTCTCCATTTAAATATTTTTCCACCAAGCCGGCTGACTTTTGGCCATACTGGGGAAAATCAACCATAGCCACCGCCAAACCCAATTTTTCCAGTTTGGCGACAAGCATTTGCGTTTGCGTGGCTTTGCCCGAGCCGTCCGTGCCGTCGATGACAATAAATTTTCCCGATCTATTTCTTTCCATATTTTTAGACAAGAAAAGAGCGTTTCACCGCTCCTCCCTGGTTTTGTTTTTATTATTCGAAAATTTGCGCGATTTGTTTAGTCACTTCTGGTATCGGCGGCATGCCGTCAATTTTTTTATAAATACCCTTGTCTTTGTAATAATTAAGCAAAGGTTTGGTTTCTTTATGGTATAAATTTAGTCTTCTTTTAATCGTGGCCGGCTTGTCATCTTCTCTTATGATCAATTTTTCTCCGCATTCATCGCAGATTTCATCGTTCTTCGGCTGATTGTAAATTAAGTGGTAAACTTTCTGGCATTTAAGGCAGGTTCTTCTCTGGCTTATCCTTTTTATGGCTTCTTTATCGCTGATCCAGACTTCTAAAACCAGGCCGATTTCTTTTACTTTATCTAAAAATTCCGCTTGGGTCAAATTGCGGGGAAAGCCGTCTAAAATAAAGCCGTTTTTTGTGTCTTCCTTAAGAAGCCTTTGTTTTGTTACTTCATTAGTAATTTCGTCCGGCACTAATTCCCCGGTTTTTACTATTTCTTCTATTTTTTCGCCCAAGGCTGTTTTCTCCTTAATGTTTTCTCTAAAAATGTCGCCGGTAGAAATGTGGGGGATGCCAAGTTTCTGGCTTAAAACATCGGCCTGCGTTCCCTTGCCTGACCCTTGCGGACCCATGATAATAATATTTTTATTTTTGTTCATATCCCAAGCTTTTTATTAATTCATCAATTTGTTGGTATAGTTTTTCCCGGCTGGAGTTATTATCAAGAGCCAGCTGGGCAGATTCCATTACTTTCGGAATTTCCAATTCCGCTTCCCGCTGTTCGTCCTGCAAAAATTCCTCATAAGTTTTTTTCTGGTCGTCCTGGTTTTCCCCGCGGTTGATAAGCCGCTGGTATCTTGTTTTCGAATCCGTTTCTATTTTAACCAGTTTAAATTCGGGCAGTTCCCGCAAATATTTTATATCGTCCTGCCTTCTTATCCCGTCAATTACCAGGAGTTTTTCCGGATCGGCCTTAACATCATCGGCGATAACTTTAGCCAGTATGTCGCCGCTGAATTTTTCCCTTAGGCATTCAGAAATAGATTGCAGATTAGGGCGGCTTACTTCCAAATGCAATCTATTCAGGATATCTCTAAGCATTGTCGAAAAACGGTACGTATTGGCGCTGTAATTATCTTTTAAGTAATCAGCAGCCGTTCCTTTCCCGGCCGATATTTTACCGACTAGGCCGATAATAATTTTTTTGTCAGACATAATTAATAAATTACTTTGTATTTTACTATAATGGCATCTTCGTTTATTTTTTGAAGATCAAGCAATTTTAGATTAATATTAAAATCCTTATTAAAAAGAGAAAGGCCGTCGCCGAATATTTTCGGTTCTATGGTTAAAATTATTTCGGAAATTAATTTTTTTTCGAGGAAAAGCGAGTTTAGGAAAGCGCCGCCGCCTAAAAGAGCGGATTTATACCCTATTTTTTCTAATTCTTCTAAGACCGGCTCCGGTTCGCCGGTTACCCATTTTACGCCCTCTATCGCCGGCGGATTTTTTTCCAAAGAGAAAACAACGTTTAACCGGCCGGGCAGGGGAGAAGGAAAGGTGGCAAAAGTCTTGGCTCCCATCATAACCACCCCATGCTCCCTGGAAATTTTAGCAAATAATTTTTTATCTTCTTTGCTTGTCCAGTCCGGGAAATGCTCGGAGTTTTTGGCGATTTTACCGTCAAGGGTAATAGCCATCATCATGGTGACAGGAATCATATTTTAAAAATTAAATAATAAAATAACAAAATAATAAAATAAAATGGGGATATGAGACTATCTAAATTCCAGAAATTTTTTTATATTATTTTATTATTTTATTTTTAAGTTATACTGCGATCGGGGCTTTGATTGGAGGATGCGGGTCGTAATTTTCTAAAGTAAAATCTTCGTGCTTAAAAGAGAAAATATCTTTTACTTCCGGGTTTATTTTCATAGTCGGTAATGGGCGCGGTTCCCGGCTGAGCTGCAAGTTAACCTGCTCTCTATGGTTATTATAAATATGGACGTCTCCGAAAGTATGGACAAAATCTCCGAGCTCCCGGCCGGTAACCTGGGCCATCATCATAGTAAGTAAAGCGTAAGAAGCGATATTAAAAGGTACGCCCAAAAAAACGTCAGCGCTTCGCTGGTAAAGCTGGCAGGATAATTTATTATTGGCCACATAAAACTGGAATAAGGTATGGCAGAGCGGGGGAGCGGCTTTTTTCGCTTTTATCAATTCCTGAATATCAGCCACGTTCCAGGCTCCCACGATAATTCTTCTGGAATCAGGGTTATTTTTTATCATCTCAACCACTTCTTCTATTTGATTAATCGGCTTGCCGTCATAACCGGGCCAGCGCACCCATTGCTTTCCGTAAACCGGCCCGAGGTCTCCCCATTTTTTAGCAAAATCGTCATTGTTTTTAATTTTTTCTACGAATTGTTCCAGAGTTTCATTTTGATATTCACCGCTCGCTTTATAGCCCTCAAAAGGCCATTCGTTCCAGATTTTTACGTCATTATCAACTAAATATTTAATATTAGTATCGCCTTTTAGAAACCAAAGCAGTTCATGGATTATCCCCCGCAAAAAAACTTTTTTTGTGGTGAGCAAAGGGAAGCCCCTGGATAAGTCCATGCGGATTTGTCGGCCAAAAAGGCTCCTGGTGCCAGTGCCAGTCCGGTCGCTTTTGTCAGTGCCATTATCTAAAATATCCTGTAATAAATCTAAATATTGTTTCATATGAAGATAATTTATTGGCTATTGATCTTCGTATTCAGTAGTTTTGGCGTTTAATAAATTATATTGCACGCCAGCTTCAGTAAATACCTCCTTGGTCCTTTCTCCGGCGTGATAATCTTCTTGGCAGACAACTCTTTTTATGCCGGCGTTGATTATCATTTTCGCGCAGGCGTAGCAAGGAGTCATTTTTGTGTACATAGTTGATCCTTCCAGTTTAATGCCGAAACGCGCGGCGGTAACAATAGCATTTTGTTCCGCGTGGGTGGTTCTGACGCAGTGCCTTGATTCATGGCCGTCTTCATGTTTGACGGTGTTCATTTCATGCCCTACTTCATCGCAATGCTTAAGCCCGGCCGGAGCTCCGGCATAACCCGTCGAGACAATTCTTCTATCATTTACGATAACGCATCCCGACCTTCCTCGATCGCAAGTTCCCCTGCGCCCGATTACGGCCAGGATTTCCATGAAGTATTCATCCCACGAGGGGCGTTTATAATTATTGTCCTGATTTTCCATAATTTTTGATTCTTATAACTTATTTAGAGTATTTCTATTTTAGCAGATTAAAAAAAAGAGGGCAAATGGTAGCCATCTAATGCGAAATATATAGCTCATAACACAAAAAAGACCGGAGGATAATCCCCGGTCTTTTTTATAAATGAAGGATTTTATTAACTGATTATTACCTTTACGCCCGGGCCCATGGAAGAGCTTAAAGCGATATTTTTTATGTAAACGCCTTTGGAGCTGGACGGTTTAGCCTTTTTGACCGCTTCTAGGAAGGCATTATAGTTTGCTAACAATTGCTCCGGCAAAAAACTCACTTTGCCGATAACCGCGTGGACATTACCCGTGTCATCGCTTCGGAAGCTCACTTTCCCTTTTTTCAATTCGGCGACGGCTTTGGCCGGGTTTGGGGTAACGGTTTCATTTTTCGGCGACGGCATAAGGCCGCGGGTGCCTAAAATTTTAGCGATGGCAGCCAAATTTTTCATCATGGCCGGTTCCGCTACCGCTACCTGGAAATCGGTTTTTTCCGTTTTTTTAATTTCGGCGATTAAATCTTCTCCGCCAACTAAATCAGCGCCGGCTTCTTTAACTTCCTTTATTTTCTCCGGCATGACGAAAGCGGCTACTTTTATGGTCTTGCCGGTTCCATGCGGCAGGCTGACTGTGGCCCTTATTTGCTGGTCGCCTTTTTTTGTGTCAATCCCTAAACGGAAATGCGCTTCTACCGAAGCGTCAAATTTAGTTTTTGACAATTTTTTAGTTAATTCCATTGCTTCTTTCGCCGGATAAACTTTAGTCTTATCAAACGCAGTCTCACTGGTTATATTCTTCTCTTCTTTTTCTTGCCTCGCCGTAGCCTTGGCGGAGGCGGGTTGTTTTTTCATATTTCGTGGTGCGAGCGTCCCGAGTACTCGGGACTCCCACAATATTATTAATTAGGATTATTATGATTCTTGCGATTCTTGGGATTTTTGAGATAGCGGATTATTATCCTAATAATCCTAAATATCTTAAATGTCGCAATAATCCCGTTATTTTATCTCTACTCCCATCTGCCTGGCGGTGCCGGCAATAATTTTTTTTGCCTGTTTAATGTCATTAGTATTTAGATCCGGCAGTTTAATGGCGGCAATTTCTTCCAATTGTTTGTCTGTAAGAGTGGCAACTTTTTCCGTCAACGGTTTGCCCGAGCCGCTTTTTATTTTGGCGTATTTTTTTATCAGTTCAGCGGCAGGCGGAGTTTTCATTATGAAAGTAAAAGTGCGGTCTTCAAAAACCGTAATTTCTACCGGAATTATATCTCCCATTTTACTCTTTGAAGCTTCATTAAACTTAGAGCAGAAATCCGCGATATTTAAGCCATGCTGGCCCAAAGCCGGACCAACCGGCGGCGCGGGGTTAGCTTGGCCAGCCGGGATTTGTAATTTTATTTTCGTTAATATTTTTTTCGCCATATGTGTTATTACGTGGCACAGATTATAGAAGCCTAATCTGTGTTTATATTTTCTTAATTTGCAAAAAGTCTAATTCCACCGGCGTTTCCCGACCAAACATAGAAACGGAAACTTTTATTTTTCCCTTAGCCTCGTCAATATTGGTGACTTTGCCTTCAAGGTTTTTGAACGGGCCGTCGGTTATTTTAACCGGTGAACCGACGGAAACATCGATTTTATATTTCGGCTCTTCCACGCCCATTCTTTTTTGCAGCCCCTTTACCTCTTTTTCGCTGATCGGCGTCGGGATAGTGCCAGTGCCGATAAAGCCGGTGACATTAGGAGTATTGCGGACAACATACCAGGAGTCGTCAGTCACAACCATCTCCACCAGGACATAGCCGGGAAAGATTTTTTCCTCTATCACTTTGCGTTTTCCGTTTTTAATCCGGATTTTTTTCTCAGTCGGAATAAGGATATTAAAGATTTTATCTTCCATATCCATTGATTCAATCCTTTGCTTTAGATTCTGGGAAACGTTTTCTTCATAGCCGGAATAAGTGTGAAGCACATACCAGCGCCGGCCTTGATTTAAAATTTGTTTAGCCATTTTTTTAAATATGATCCTTGAGATTCTTGAGATTCTTATGATCTTTAGGATTTTAATTCCCAATTATCCTAAGAATCCTCATTATCCTAAGAATCTTGTATTTTTCAAATTACTTAATAACTAATCCCAATAACCAGTTAAAAAGATAATCCAGGGCGCCTAAAAAAGCCGCGACGGCAAGACTAAGTCCGATAACCAGCAAGGTGTAATTGTAGGTTTCTTTTTTAGTCGGCCAGGTGACTTTTTTCATTTCTTCAATCGAAGCTTTTATATAATCTACTAACCTGTTAGCCATAAAATTTTATTTGGATTAAAGTAATTAAAAACCGCCTTTTCCGGCAGTTATTTTATCTATCTATAATAATACAGGATAGTTATTGGTATGTCAAGGGGTTGTCGTGGGGAGGGGGTTGACCCGGCTAGAAGCGAGATTTTTGGCAGGGTTGACAAATTTATATAATTTGCTATAAAAGAAAATAAGGGAAAGGAGGAAGTGGATGGAGGATAAAATAGAAATAACCGGGATTTTGTTCTTTGCTTTTTTTATTGTTGCCGGAGCAATCACGGGGATACTTCTTTACCCCGGTTGCTGGTGGTTATCTTTACTGGTCGGGGGAGTACTGGGATTTTTTTCAGCTATAATATTTTCTCTTCTTGCCTTGCTGGCAATTGTCTGCCTCATTGTGTTTATCTTACTTCTCGCCCTGATATTTCTTTTATTAAAAAATTGGGCAGAAGCAATAAAGAAATTCATTAAAGAATCGACAAAAAGAATAAAGACAGCCCTGCGTATTATTTAATTGATAAAAAATAATGGCAGGGCTTTTGTATATCGGGATAAATATGTTATAATTTAATCAGTCTTAAATAATTAAAATAATAAATTTATGGAGAACCCTTTAAAAGCAATTGGAAAAAAAATAAACGGGTTTATCTGGACTTTAGCTATAAACGGCGTAGTTCTGCTCCTCTTAGGCGTTTTAATTGTCTGGACAGATTTTATGCTCCGTCTGGTTGTGGGCGTTTTGGCTATAATGGTGGCCTATGTTTTCTTCTATAGCGCTTATAAAGTCTGGTCGTTTAAGAAAGACCTTGATAAGTATTTCAAATTCTTAAAATAAATTTTAACTTATATACGTAAGGAGGCTAATTTTTAGGGGTAAGAAAAGATATGAACCCCGTTAGAAATTAGGCCAGAAATAGGCGTGGGTAAAAAATATTAAAAAATAAATCTAAGTATTATTATGGAAAAAGAAAATGATAAGATTTCTAACGGGGTGAAAAAAACAATTTTATTTTCCCTTATTTTTATTTTTGGGTTGTTGCTTTCTGGCTGCGGGCAAGAGCCGATCATGGACCAGCCGGCCGAGGACGGAAATTTTTACTACCGGAATAAAGACATGGGGTTTTCCCTGGTTCTGCCCCCGGAATTTTTGTATTACCAGACTCAGAGAAAAGAAACCGCTGACTATATTGACCTTGAATTTTTTGTGCCGACAAACGATACCGGCTATCCGCAGGAAGTACCCAGCTACGCTAAGCCGGTGGTAATAAGAATTTTTAACGAAGACAGCTGGGAAAAGGCGAGCGGAGAAGGGATTTACCAAAAAATAGGGGAAAATAAAAGCTGGTGGCCTGGCAAAAAAGGTAAAGTTTATACTATAAAATTCTGGGGCGAGGCGCCGCTTGACTGGCAGGGGAAGTGGAGTGAAGAGATGAAGCAGAAAATTATAGACGGCTTTGAGGTAAAATAGAGTAATAAGTAAAGAAATAAAAAAAAATGGAAGAAAAAGAAAAAATCGGGTCAATTATGGATTGAGCTAAAATTTTTGGTATATGGATGAAAGCATTTTGAAAAATAAAATAAAACATCAGGCCAAGCAAATCGCTTGGCGGGCCCTCACCACGGTAATCCTGACTTTAACCGCGGTTATTACGGTTTGGGCTTATGCGGCCTTTACCGAACCTTTGGCCGGGCCGAATGACTCTGACCAGGACTTCCTCCAAAATATTTTGGGCGCCAATAATAATGATAATGATTTTAATTCTTCCAATGTTGTGGCTAATCTGGACGGAAGTATAATAGAGAGACTGGAAGGCATTGCTTCTTCTACTTGCGGCAACGGTTTAGTGGAATCTGGGGAAGGTTGCGATGATAGCGGGACGAGTTGGACCTCCGGGGCTTGCGCCGGGGATTGCTCAGGAATAAATTATTGGAGTAACCCCTCTGTAGCAAGCGTTTTTCTTGGCCAGTACAGTCCTGGACAACATCGGTATTGCCAGGAGCATGGTTATAATGTTTTCACTTCTGCGGTCACTACGTCCTCGACTGTGCAATGGGGTCAGTTTGGTACCTTTACCGACTATGGCGCGGTTTATTCGTTAGTGGCGAATTCTCTCATGGGGCCGTGGTCGTGGTCTTATTATTCAGTGACGGCTACTGGAGGCGCTTATACTCGGACTGCACTCTATACGAGTCAAATCTGGTGCGCGAACTAATTTGTTAGTTGTTAGCTTTCAACTATTAGTTGTTGGGAAAAACAGAAAAGATTAAACTTAAAATCCAAATTCTTAACTTAAAAATTGAAAAATTGAAAATTTTAACTATAGATAGCCAATCTTCATGGTAAAAGCATTTTCTTGACAATTTTTAACAATCTGTTAATATAGTTTATAGTATTTTAAAAATCAAAAGTATCAAGAGAGGCGCGAGGGACTAGACCTTATGACCGCCCGCCAACCCGGATAAAGCCGGGTGGTAAATTCTACCCCAAAAGGGAAAGATAGGGCTTCCGCTAAATAGGCGAAGCAAGAAGCAAGAAAGCTTCTTATTCTAAATCCTTGGAGTAAGAAGCTTTTTTGTTGTTATTTTTTGCTATCGCAAAAGCCCCACTATACCGCTAAGCGGGAGGGCACACCCGCCCGACCGCTGACAGCGTCAGGCGGGCGAGGTGCGAATATTGCTGCAAATTATAGCGTTCAAATTAAGTAATTTTTCGTTCTTTCGGAATTCGTTTAACCTTTAGAAAAGGAGGGAGCTATGCCTCATCCGATGACCACACAAATTTGGCTGGAGTTTGCCGCTGCCATGAGGCGGAGACAGCCTGGCGAAGATGTTAAATTCAAAATTCACATTGATCCGCCGGCTGTTGAAACTGGTTTTTACGTGGCCAGATGTTTGGACGAAAACGAAATCCCAGTAAAGGGGATAGAACCGATTGAGTTTCGGCCAAATTAAGAAAATCTGTTTTTGCGCTTCCGGTTGATGAAAGCCGTTTTGCCAATTTTGGCGGGCGGCTTTTTTATATCGAAAGCCGCCTCGCTGCTCGCCAGCAGAGAGGCGGACCGATATATCCCGCCGCTTCGGCGAATCATTTTTTAAATAAATCAGAGGAGAGGCGAAGCCGCTACCCCGTAAGAAAGTTTTTAAAGACTAAAAATGGCTTTTGGAAGCGGCGGGATATGAAGATTCCACGGGCATTAGCCTGGGGGATCTTCATTTGATTTTTATTTGAAAATAGGGTAGAATAAAGGCAGAGTAATTTAAAATTAAAAATTTAAAATTTAAAATTTTATCTATATGGTTAGTCCATATTTAATGAAGAAACAAGAGGGTACTCTTACTTTAAGCGAAAGCATAAGAAGATTATTCCAGGTAATTTACGGTGAGCAAAAAGAGCCGGAGGAAGAGGGTGATGAAGTTCAAAAAATAAAGGTCTCGGAAGTGATTTCCAAGATGGCTTTTTATTATGAAAAAATCCGCAATTCGGTTGATTATAAAGAAGAAAATTTGCTCCGCAAAAACGCCGTGGAAAGAATATTAAAAAGGC
>JBAZPX010000010.1:0-41256 GCA_041645555.1 Patescibacteria group bacterium | reverse complement strand
GACCTGCACGATGACCTAATTTCCAGCCTTGAGGTTATAAATGAAGAATATATAAAATACAACAAAGTAATTCAAAATTCAAAATTCAAAATTCAAAATTCGACTAACAATGGTCTAGTCGAATACTACGGCCCGAAAAATCCAAAAATAATTTTAGTGGCCATGGGTTCGGTTGTCGGCACTATTAAGGAAGCGACTGACGAGCATAATTCTTCTTTCCTGAATAGCAAAGTCGGCATCTTAAAAATAAAAACTTTCCGCCCTTTCCCGGCTGAAGAGATTATAAAAACCATAAAGCCGGCTAAATATATCGCTGTTATTGATAAATCCATTTCTTTGGGCTACATCGGCCCATTGGCGGCTGACCTAAAAGCGGCGGCACAAGGAAAAGTTAAAAGCAAAATCCAAAGTTTTATCGTTGGTTTAGGCGGGCGGGACATTACTAAGGAGATAATTAAAAAAATAATCAGTGAAGTTAAAAAGAATGGTGATGGAGTAAAATTCGTCGGTAAATAACTGAGATTCTTAAGATTCTTGAGATATTTAGGATTATTAGGAATTTATTAATGCAATATCAAAAATCTTTTAGACAATTAGTTGTTTGGCAGAAAGGCAAAGAATTAACCTTGTTTGTTTATAACCTTACAAAAGACTTCCCGCCAGAGGAAAGATTTGCCATGGTTTCACAGATGAGAAGGTCAGCTTATTCTCTTTTGGCAAATATTGCCGAAGGTAATGCTAAAAAATTTTATAGAGACAGGTGTAATTTTTTTAATATCGCCCAGGGATCATTAGTTGAGTTAGATTGTTTTGCCGAGATTGCTCTTGAGCTTAATTATATAAATAGCCAAGACTATTTAAGATTATTGGAGTTAATTAATAAGTGCGGATATTTATTAAAACATTTTATTGATTCCCAATCCCAAGAATCCTAAGAATCATAAATATCCCAAGAATCTCATTTATGAAGAAACTTCCTAAAATATTTCTAATATTTTTCTTCTCCATTTTTATCCTGCAAATGGCCTGCTTTGTATTTTTGCTTACTATCCCCCAAGAAACCAAGGCGGCTGGCGTTTCCGGATCTTTCGATAACCCATCTGATAGTTCAAAAAATTTTACGCCCCAAGTAACTATCCCCAGCGCTGATCCTGATCTCCAATTTCAAAAAGGAATACCAACTGCTCCCTCAATCGCTAAATATATTAAAGCCATCTATAATTACGCCATCGGCATTGTCGGGATTCTGGCGGCCATAGTTTTAATGTTCGGCGGGGTAATTTGGCTAACGGCCGGCGGCAGCTCGGAAAAGGTTACAGAGGCCAAGGCCTGGATCGGCGCGTCTTTAACCGGCCTAGTTTTAGCTTTATGCTCTTACATGATTCTGAATACTATAAACCCCAATTTGGTTAGTTTTAAGGATATAGCCGTAACCCCCATCTCCGAAATGGGATGCTGCGAAAAAACGAAAAGCGAAAAAGTTTGCAACGCCTTAACAACTGAAGATAAATGCGAAAGCGGCTGGAATAAAGGAAGTTATACATGCGCAAACAGCAAATGCGTATCTGTTATTAAACAAAAATGCGCTGATAAAGGCGGATTAATTCTTCCGGAAAATGAAAGCAGAGATTGCATGGATAAATGCAAACCAAAAGGTTATTTATTTTCTTCTTTTTCCTATGCACTTAACAAGAATTACTATTTTTGCTGTATTTGTAACCCCTGCGGAGGAATGGCGGATGGCGCTACTTGCGGCGTGGGCCAATCTAACGGCGGAAGAAATGCTGTTTGTATAAAAGGAGAATGCGGGACTTGCGCCAACGAAGGACAAGTCTGCACCTTTAATTGGTGTTGTAATGGCACATGCTGCGATGAAAGCGCCACGCCAGATAGCTGTATAGCCGGGACTCCGATCAATGGAAAATATTGCACATTCTAATGAAGTTTATTTAATAAAATAAATGTCCAAAAAATTCTCAAAAATTTCTACTATTATTTTCCTGCTTTTAATTGTTTTGCAAACAGGCGCTTTTGTTTTTTTTATTTTGTTCTATGCCCCAGCCAAAGCCCAGGCAATATGGACAAACCCGACTGATAGTTTTCAAGTAAAAATACCCGGAATGGACAGGCTTTCCGAACCAAAAGCCTGCCCGGGCGAGGAGACAAAAACTTGCGTTCCCTGGATAGGAGAATATATTGCCGGAATTTACAATTACGCCATCGGCATTGTCGGGATTCTGGCGGCCATGGTTTTAATGTTCGGCGGGGTAATTTGGCTCACGGCCGGCGGCAGCTCGGAAAAGGTTAAAGAGGCCAAGGCCTGGATCGGCGCGTCTTTGACCGGTTTAATTTTAGCTTTAACTTCCTATATGATTTTATACCAGATAAACCCTGATTTGGTTAAATTTAATCCTTTACAAGTAAACGTCATTACCGAAATGAAAAAGGGAATCGGTTGTGAGTGGAAGTTAGTGAGCTCAGTTGATAAGCCAACTTGTGATGCGGGATACATAAAAGCGGCGGACAGCGCCTGCAGTTCATCAGGCGAAAAACCCCAAGTCTCTGCTACTGGAGCAATGGGAGTTTCAGTATCAACCTACCCTATTTGTTGTTGCGCTACTGCGGGCGGAATTGGCATGTGCAAACCCACTGCCCCATATCCAGACTATTGTATTGAATGCAGGGATTGTGAAAACGCAACCATACAATGCAAAGAAACGCCTTGTATGGTTAATAAAAGTTTAAATGCAAAATTAAATACCCTGTACGGTAAGCTGGCTTCCAGTGGAAATATGCAAATTAACGAACCGTGGCCCTCAACCGTTAAACATAGCAGCAGCTGCCATAAAGACGGCACTTGTGTTGATGTTGCTTTAAAATTTACAGGCACCCCAGAGGAAACATGCAAACATGTAGATGATATTGTTAATATTGCTAAAGGTCTTGGTCTTAAAGTTCTTAATGAATACACTGCTTGCGAAGGAAAAACATACGAACACACGACAGGAAATAATATTCACATCGGTCTTTAATCCTATGCTCTACTTCACAAAATACGCGGAAAAAAAATTTGATATCCTGAATAAGCATAAAGTTTATTTTACCAAAGAACAAGTAGAAGAAACCCTAAAACTTCCCGACAAAATCGGCAAGAGAGGAAAATATTTAACGGCTTCCAAGGACGGAATTAAGGTGATTTATAAAAAAGAGGGTGAATTGATAAAAATTATAACATTCTACCCCGTGAAATAGTGAGATTCTTAGGATCTTTAGGATTCTTGGGACTTTTGGGAACCAATTATATAAACCAATCCTAAGAATCCTAAGAATCCTAAGAATCGCAAAAATCCTATGCAATACGATAACGAAGCCAATTTAATAAGCTGGGAAATAACGGGAGGTAAAATCGACCACGCCCGGGAATTCGGCAATTTTATAATTCATTTCTCTTCGGCGGGCAAACCGATTTTGGTGGAAATTTTAGACGCTTCTAAATTTGTCGGACAGCTTGATAAGATAAAAGTTGGGGATTTAAAGAATATCGAGAAAACAGTTCCGACAAGTTAGGGTATGAGATTCTTGGGATCCTTAGTCCCGAGGACTCGGGATTAGGATTATTAGGAATAAATAATAAAATTCATCCCAAGAATCGTAAAAATCACAAATATTAAACCTTACATTATGGTTAACAAAACAATTGCAAAACCGAAAAGTAAAATGTTGCTATCGCCAGGCCATCGGGCTTGCGCCGGCTGCGGGCAGATGATTGCGGCCCGAACCGTAGCTGAAAGCTTAGGACCTGACGTTATTATCGCCAACGCGACCGGCTGCCTTGAAGTTACGACCACACCTTACCCGGAAAGCGCCTGGGGCATGCCCTGGATTCATTCCCTTTTTGAAAACGCCCCGGCCGTTGCTTCCGGAATTCTGGCCGCCTTAAAGCAAAAAGGCGACACAAAAACCAAGGTAGTCGCTCAAGCCGGCGACGGCGGCACTTTTGATATTGGCATCGGCTTAATTTCCGGCATGTGGGAAAGGGGCGAAAATATTTTATATGTCTGCTATGACACCGAAGCTTATTCCAATACCGGCATCCAGGCTTCGGGCGCGACTCCCTGGGCGGCGAGCACCACGACCACTCCGGCCGGGACGGGACCGACGATTGACGCGATTGGCTCGCACCAAAGGAAAAAAGATATGATTGCCATTGCTTTGGCGCACGGTTTAAAATATGTGGCCCAATCCACTTCCGGATTTACCGAAGATATTACCCGCAAAATAAAAAAAGCCCTGACTATCGAAGGCCCAAGCTATATCCAGATTTTAACCCCCTGCGTCCCGGGTTGGAATATTGACCCCAGCCAAACCATAAAAATGGGAAAACTGGCGGCTCAAACCGGGCTTTATCCCCTTTTAGAATATGAAAACGGCCAGCTTACAAACGTTTCCAAAATCATAGAGCCACAACCAAAAGTAGAAGAATATTTAAAGCTCCAGGGCAGATTCAAACATTTATTCAGAGATGAAAAAGGCAAAGAGCAAATTGAATATATTCAAAAACTAGCTGACCAAAATATTACTAAATACGGATTAAAATAAAGATAGAATATACCTGCCTCTTCGGCAGGCAAGAAATAAAAAACACGCTTGTCATCAGGCGTGTTTTTTTGTGGGTATATCTAAAATAAAATTTCTACTCTTTAAAAACTAAACTTCGTTTCTGGAGGAAAAAATTATAGAGTTCTATCTCTTTTTCTCTACTTCTCGGGGGTTTTTCCATGATAAAAACTCTCCGGCCCTTTTCTCAACTTTATCCCATATTCCGCCAACCATTTTATTTCCTTCCCTCCCTTCAGCAAAATTTTTTATTTTTTGGTGCAAACGAGAATTAAGAGTCCGTGGAAAATCTCCGCCATTTGGATAATTCTGCAATTCATTTATCCTATTCTGCGTATCCCATGAATCCAGCATCACCGCCTCATATCGCTCAGCTATTCCGTCCACTTCCCGGCTCTCTTGCTCGTCTTGTTGTTTAAATAACTTAAGTTTCTGCTTCTCTGAATAATATTTATTAAAAAGTCCCTCATGCGAAAAAATTAAATCAATGGCGGATTTTTCCTTGCCCTGAAACAAGCCGAGTTTCTTTCTGGCGCTGGCGAGCCCCCTATATAACTCCTCCGGCGTCGGGCTGCCTTCCAAAATTTCATCCAGTACATCACCAAATTGAGATTTATTGCCCAGCTTGGCTTTAGCCTCTTTCACAACACCTTTGACTTTCTCCCAGGCGCCGGAAACTGCCTGCTCCTGAAGTTTAAGCACCCCCGCTGATATATCTTTTCGATGGGCCAAATTTTTTATTTCTTCGGCCAAAGCGTCTATTTGCGGATTAAGTTCCCCCAATTTTTGCTCAGTTAAGTTTTTAACGGTTCTCTCAACATCTTCTCTCCCCGCGGCATCCTGCAATTTTTCTAAAATTTCCGGCTTGCTGGAAATCTCATCAAACCTCTTTTTAATTTCTGTCCGCTGATTTTCCAGTTTTAACACAAGCGCTTGCAAATCCTTAAGTTTTTCTGCGTCAGCTTCGTCAAGCAACCCAGAATCCTGGATTGAAATAAAATATTCCAACGTTTCTTGCGCTGTTTTAAGAAGTCCCTCATTGCTTTCTGCTTCCGCAATCAACGATTCCCGCTCAGAAACCTTCTCTTTAATATTCTTTTCCTTTAAAAGCCTGGCAGCCTCTACTTTCGCTTCTAGCTCTTTCATGTCTCTCTTTAGGTCAGCCGCGCTCGGTTGCTCTATTTGTCCAGCCGATTTTCCCGATTCATTGGTTATGGCTCCGCCGGGTACAATTTTTTCCCCTCCTCCTGGTTTTTGTTCTTTTCCTGCCATATTTTTAAAATAAATTAATAAGTCTTTATATTTTAATCCTATCACCCTTTTAACCGAAAAACAAGGAAAAATAAGCTTAATATTTTATGTGGACTTAAGGGGGCTCAAAACTCCTCGGTGCCATCCTCGGCGCCGAAACAAGGGAACGGGGATGACCTCCGCACAAAGCTTCGCTTCTGCGGGGCAAGCCTTACGGATGTGTGGACGGCACAGGACTCGAACCTGTGACCTCCGCGATGTGAACGCGGCGCTCTAACCAACTGAGCTAGCCGTCCAAACCATATTTGCAGACGCATAATTATTCGTCTCTACCTCCTGACTTTGTTAAAACCTTCAAAATGGATATCTTCATCGTTAAATACTGCAACCACTTTATATTTACCTTTTGTCCAGATTTCATTGTTATCAACAAAATGCGTAGCTTCTAAAATTATGATACTGGCTTTCGGCCGGGATAATTTTTCATTGCCCTTAGTCTCAATTAAAGGAATTTCTCCGGATAACCAATAATTCCTCTGCTCTTTTTTAAGAAAAGGATAAACCTTCCCGGCTTCTAAATTTTCCGGAACACATTCTTCCGCTTTTCTATTTCCATTTTTAAATTCTGAAATATTTCGTAATGCGAGATCTGGATTAAATTCTACTTTAATACCCATACGTTTAAAAGATTAATAAATTTTTTCACTCCTTACTGTTGGCATATATTTTGGCATAAGATTCTTGGGAACTTTAGGATTCTTAGGAATTTTTTTAAAAATTAACCCTAAAAATCTCAATCCCGAGCCCTCGGGATAAGCATCCCAAGAATCTCATCCCTACTTTCCCCGGTCCATGGCCTTATTCGCTAAAGCGTCCGCTTCTTCATTCCTTTCCCGCGGGATATGATGAAAACTTATTTTCTTAAACCCAATTTCCAAATTATAAATCTGCAAAAATAAAGGCGCTAAATCCCCGTTTTTTACTTTATACTCTCTTTTTAATTGTTTAACTACCAACTCGCTATCCAAATAAAATTCCAGCTCCTCTCCCCCTAATTCTTTGGCTTTTTTCATGGCCGCAATCACGGCTTTATATTCGGCTTGGTTATTGGTGGAGTGGCCGATATGCTCGGAAATCTCCGCTATTTTTTTTCTATTCTCGTCATAAATAACCGCGCCAATCCCGCCCGGTCCAGGATTTCCGCGCGCCCCGCCGTCAGTGTAGATTATTAGCTTCTCCATAAAGTAAGATTCTTGGGATATTTACGATTCTTAGGATTCTTAGGACTGGGAATCTATAAAATGTTTTAATAAATATCCACACTTATTAATTAACTCTAGTAATGTCAAATAATCCTGCTCATTTATATATTTTAACTCACAACTAATTTCCGCGAAACAATCTAATTCTATTAAAGAACCCTGAGCAATATTAAAGAAATTACATCTATCTTTATGGGTCTTTTTAGCATTGCCTTCTGCGATGTTTGATAAAAATGAATATGCCGCTCTCCTCATTTGCGAAACTATAGCAAATCTTTCTTCTGGAGGAAAATCTTTTGTTAATTGATAGACGAACAAAGTTAATTCTTTTCCCTTTTGCCAAACTATTAATTGCCTGAAGGATTTTCCATACTGCATAAGTTCTTAAAAAAATATTCTCAAAAATCCCAAAAATCCCAAGAATCCTAAGAATCGCACAGCTTTACGTCCACCAACTTCAACTGCACTTCGCTTCTCCCGTTAAAATTATTTCTTTCTATATAATAAACCAGGTCAACCATATCGCCGATTTTAAAATTTTTCCACTCTTCGCTCCGCCCAAAAGCAAGAGCCCATAAGCCGTTAAACCGGAATTTTACGTGCTGCCCGTCAATTCCCATATTTACTATATCTTTTATTTGCGCTCCGCGGCTAATAAATTTCGGCTTTGGATTATCCTGGCCAAAAGGAGAAAATTTTTCTATATCTTTTACTAAATCTTCATCAATTTCTTCCAGGCCCAGTTCGGCTTCTATTTCCAGTTTCGGCCTAAGGTCGGTTCCAGCTAACTTTATATCGGCAATTTCTTTCATTTTGGAAGTGAATTTTTTTAGATTTCCTTCTTTTAAAGAAAAGCCGCAGGCCGCCGGATGGCCGCCATATCTTTCCAAAAATTCCTTGCTTTCTTCCAGGGCGGTAATGATATTAAATTCGGGAATGCTCCGGCCAGAACCCTTATAGCCTTCATGGCCTTTGGTTATTACCAAAACCGGCCGATAATATTTATCACTAAGTTTGCCCGCCACCAAGCCGATTACCCCTTCATTCCAAACTTCTCGCTCCTCTTCCTCCCGCAAAGGGCAAACCCCGATAATTATTTTATCCATTTCCCCGGTGGCAATCTTTTTCTCTATTTCCGCCATAATTTCTTCGGTAATTCTCTGGCGGTCTATGTTCCGGTTATTCAGCCTCCTGGATAAAGTTTCGGCTTCTTCTTTATTTTTAGTTGTTAGCAATTCAAAAGCGGTATTGGCATGCTCCATTCTACCGGCGGCATTAAGCCGCGGGGCAATCTGAAAACCAATATTCCATTCTTCAATCTTGCCGTTGGCTTGAGCCACTTTTATTAATTCAACTAAACCTATTCTTCTATTTTTATTGACAACTTTTAGCCCTTCTTTCACTAAAATTCTATTTTCGCCCAATAAGCTTACGCAGTCGGCGATGGTGCCAATCGCAGCCAAATCAAGAGTTTGCTCCCTTAATTTTTTCTTTATTTCTTCCGGCAGCTTTGCCCGGCTTATTATGGCTTCGGC
The DNA here is from genome assembly GCA_041645555.1 of Patescibacteria group bacterium. Lineage (GTDB taxonomy): Bacteria > Patescibacteriota > Patescibacteriia > Patescibacteriales > JAQTRU01 > JAQTRU01. Next base: position 32,591 of record JBAZPX010000010.1, on the reverse strand, counting down.
CAGTTTTGCCGCCACGCCGGCGCCGGCTAAATTTTTAAAGGGATAATTTTCTTTCTCTACGTTCGGATTAATTATAAGGCAGTCCGGCAAATCTTTTTTCTCCGGCGCGATATGGTGATCGGTAATAATAACGTCTAAGCCCTTACTCTTAGAATAAAGAACCTCTTCTTTATCCCGGATGCCGCCGTCAACGGTAATTATTAATTTTAGGTCATTTTTTATAAACTCATCAATCGCTTTTCTGTTTAAACCATAGCCTTCGCTCGCCCGATCCGGGATATAAATTTCAATTTTGGCTTTAAGAATTGTTAAAACCTGGGCTAAAATCGCGGTCGAAGTTACGCCGTCAGCGTCATAATCCCCGTAAACGACAATTTTATTCCCGGCTTTAATATGCTTAATTATTAAATCAACCCCTGACGCCATTTGGTTGAACAAAAACGGGTCAAAAAAATCACTGGCAGAAGAATTTAAAAATTGTTCAATTTCTTTTTTATCTTTAAGGCCCCGGTTAAAAAGCAATTGCAAAACAACCCGGCTAAACTCCGGATTTTTATTAATAAAATCATTACTAATTTTCGGCTTTACCTGCCAAACCTTTTCCATATTTTCTAAAAATTACATGAGCGACAGACCAATCGTCCAGATAACCATAGACAGAATCATTAAAACCGATATTATCGTCCAGGCAATTTTGATCACTTTTCTTTGTTTCATATATTATTATCGTTTTAATATTCTCACAAACGCTTCCGGCGGAATTTCTACGCTCCCCTTACCGGCCGCCATCATTTTCTTTTTGCCTTTCTTCTGCTTTTCCAATAATTTTCTCTTCCGGCTCACGTCCCCGCCGTAAAGCTTGGCCGTCACGTCCTTGCGCATAGCCGATAATCTTTCGGCGGCAATAATTTTTCCGCCAATCGCCGCCTGCAGTTTCAGAACAAACATTTGTTTCGGCAAAGTTTCTTTCAAAGCTTCCACGATTTTCTTGCCTTCCCGAAAAGCTTCATCGCGATAAGTAATCATAGACAAGGCTTCAACTATGTCTTCCGCTACTATAATATCAAGCTTGACCACGTCCGCCGGACGGTAATCCAAATAATCATAATTGATAGAAGCGTAGCCGGAGCTGATACTTTTTATCTTATCATAAAAATCGGTTAAAATCGCGGCCATCGGTATTTCATAATGAAGGATAACCGTGTCTTTTTCCAAATATTCCATATTTTTATAAGCTCCTCTCTTGTCCCGGGCCAGCTCCATCACCGCGCCCATATAATCTTTCGGGGTGACCACGTCCAAAGACACCCACGGCTCTTCCACCTTCTTTATTCCCGCCTGGTCCGGTAATTTCTGCGGGGTGCGGATAATTATTTCCTCGCCGTTGGTTTTATAGACCTTATAAGCTACGCTTGGTAAAGTTACGATTAAAGCCAGGTTGTATTCCCGCCGCAATCTTTCCTGAAAAATTTCTAAGTGAAGAAGCCCTAAGAATCCGCACCGGAAACCAAAACCCAAAGCCTCGGAACTTTCCGGCTCATAAGTCAAAGCGGCGTCATTTAATTTTAATTTCTCCATGGCTTCCCTTAAATCCTGGAAGTCGCTGCCTTCATGAGGAAAAACTCCGGCGTATACCATCGGCTTCACTTCTTTATAGCCATGCAAGGGCTCTAAGCCGGAATCAACCGATTTAAGATTGGAAACCGTGTCGCCGACTCGGCATTCGCTAACATCTTTAAAACCGGTAACAATATAACCGATTTCCCCGGCTTTCAAGTCCCCCGTGGATTTATACTCGGGTTTAAAGATGCCGATATCCAAAGCTTCGCTTTTAGCTTTCGTGGCCATCAAAAAAATTTTATCGCCTTTTTTTATTTCCCCGTCCATAACCCGGACATGCGCGACCACCCCCCGGTATTCATCGTAATTGGAATCAAAAATCAAGGCCCGCAGGGGCATATCGTTACGCGCCTGAGGTTCTGGCACACGGCTAACCACCGCTTCTAAAATTTCGGCTACCCCCTGGCCGGTTTTACCAGAAGATAAAATTATTTCCTCTTCCGGGCAGCCGATTAATTTTATAATTTCCTCTTTAGTTTTTTCTATATCCGCGGCCGGCAAATCTATTTTATTAATCACCGGAATAATTATTAAATTTTGCTCTATGGCCAAAAAGAGATTAGCCAAAGTCTGGGCCTGGATCCCTTGCGTTGCGTCCACTAATAAAACCGCTCCTTCCACCGCGGCTAAAGAGCGGGAAACTTCATAAGAGAAATCAACATGGCCGGGCGTGTCTATTAAATTCAAAATAAACTTCTCATTTTCGGATTTCGGATTTCGGATTTCGGATTTATTTGAAAATTGAAAATTGAGAATTGAAAATTTAGGAGTATACTCCATCGTCACGGGCTGCAATTTTATAGTTATTCCTCTTTCCCTTTCTATATCCATCCTGTCCAAAAATTGCTCTTTCATTTTTCTTTTCTCAATCGTGCCTGTAATTTCCAGCATCCGGTCAGCCAAGGTTGACTTGCCGTGGTCAATATGGGCGATAATACAGAAGTTTCGTATATTATTCATAAAAAACAAAAGCAATTTTTCTTGCTTTATAACTTTATAACTTTCTACTTTCCACTAATTTCATCTTATCTTTTTTCGGCCTTTTGGTCAACTAACTAACTCTAAAAAAACAAAAACACCTTCTCGGGGTGTTTTTATTAAACTTTTAATTAACTACCCCCTTAGGGGAGCCTACAAAAGGAAAGGTTGGATGTTATTAGACTAATATGTCCAAAACCTTAAACATCTACAAAAGTAGAAATTGGATATAGCTATTAGACCCTATCCTTTGGATAATAAATGTATATCTACAAAAGTAGAAATTGGATATAGTTATTAGACAAAAACTTAACTAACCTATCTAATAAATCTACAAAAGTAGAAATTGGATACAGTTATTAGACTCAAAAGAGTGCCTAAAGGCTCTTAAATCTACAAAAGTAGAAATTGGATATAGCTATTAGACTTATATTAACTAACCCCCAAGGGGAAATCTACAAAAGTAGAAATTGGATATAGCTATTAGACAGTATATTTAGCTATAATTAGCCACAAAAAAATAAAATTGTGAATAAATCCAGCTAAAGATTTTTTGCTAATTATAGCTAAAATGCCAAATACATAGGCTAGGGTTTCTCTCTAATAAATATACGACAACTTCTACCAATTTTACCACTTTTATTACTCATTTTTCAAAGAACACTTGGAATGCAATTCTGCTAAGCTTTTTTTAGCAATATTATATGAAGCGACCTTGTCAGAGTTATCCAACGCAATTAAATCATTCCTAGTTTTGTCCTCTGTAGTGCCAAAATTGCAATTATTATTTTTACATTTATAAGCATGGGCATTCCATTTCTGCGATTTATCGGAATTTTCTGTTCCACAACGCGGACATTTATTGCTTGTTCCGCATGTTTCAATATAAAATACCGCTCCAATCTGATTTATCTCCTTAAAATTTTGCAAGCTCATAACTTGCTTCAAACCGGGCGGGACAAGGGAAAGCGTTTGAAATTTTTGCAATAATTTTAATTCAATCATACTGCCCAAATAACCCGAAAATTCACTAATTCGTTGATTCTTGTTAGCCATATCTAAATTTTCAAAAGCCACTATGCCAAAATATTTTTGCTGCAAATAATTTATAACCCCGACAGCGTTAGCGCACAAGGCATTTTTTAGATGGTTGATTTTTTCTATCGGGATCATTTCAGCATTACCGCTATTGTTTTTAATTCCGTCGTAATAATCCTGCAATTCTTTTTGAATGGCGTCCAAAGATAAAATATTATCAAACCGATCATCACAAAAATATAAATCATCATTTTCTAATTTCCCGCGGTTTTCAATATTTAAAAATAAACTTCCTTTATCCGCATTATAACAAATTTTATCTGATCTGAATTTATTTTTAGCTGCACCTTCCAAGATTTTTCTCAAAGCACTTACTCGTTTTAACTCCAAATAAGTAGCTATATCTCCATTTAAAATTATTTTTCCTTTCACTATTTTAGCGCAAGATAAATCAATACACGATTCTACTGAAATCCTTTCAATGATTCCGATGTTGTCCAGAAATAGATCAATGCTTTTATAAGCGACCCTGTTTCTGCTATCTTTTGCTAAATATTTTTCTTTCTTAAGCTGATATATTTCCAGATCAATAAATTCCGGCTTGTTATATTCTCCCGGCGTTCCATCTTGTTTAATAAATTTTATCTTTTCATTTTCTGAAAATTTAAATAAGCCGAGAGTTAAAAGCTCATCCTTTCCCCTGTCTAATCCATAATAATAAATATCAAATGGTTTTATTTTTTTGTTAAACTCGTCATTATATTTCTCAATATATTTTTTAATATCATCGGTCGTTTTGTATGATAAATTGGTATTTTTTCCGTGAGCATTCAAAGTTATAGTAGTTGAAAGCATAAATTGTTCGTTTAACCGCCTATTTTTTTTCAATTTGCCCAAATCCCTATCTTTTAATTCGTCGGGATGTTTTTCAACAAAATTTATTTTAAATTCTGGATTCAAACGAACTTCGTAATTCTTTTCCTCATTTCCGTCTGTCCAAAAATCAAGCCAGATTTTTGTATGAAATTCGGGGTGGCTTCTGCCAAGATGATTTTTATTTTGTAAAGACGCCAAAATTTCTGCGTCATCTTTTTCCAAATCATAGCTGGTTATTTTATACAAATTTCCTTGATAATCATCAACAATTTTCTTTTTTGTATCTTCAGAAATAGCTATTGATTTTTTGTAATAACAAATTTTTTTAAATAATCTCTCAAAGTCAGCCAATTCTCCATATTCTTTAATCGCAAGCTCATCAAAATTTTTAAAATTATCAATCGCCAGCATTTCCTTGGTTGAGCCTAAACTTAATACCGTCTGGTAAAACTTTATCAGCTCTTTCCCGTCTTCTGAAAATTGATCTTTTCTTTTTAAATCACCATTTATAAAAAAAGAATTATCATTTTGCAGAAGTTCATTTTTAATTGCCGGCATAAAAGTATTTTTATCCGATCCAAAGCAAAGCTTGTCCAATGCACGCAAAGTAAGCGATTCGAGAGCGTACAAATTCCATTGCCCGCCATTCTCGTTTTGCAAATCGTCAATATATTTTTTGGCATTTTGAAGATTATTTTTCGCGTCTCTTGAAATGGTTAAAATATATTTTTGGTTGTCTTTTTCCAAAATCACCGCCCAAGATTGTAATTTCTCAGCATCAACTTTTTCTCTTTCTAAAGATTTAATATTCGCTTTTATTCTGCCGAACTTTACGGCAACATTTTTATAAATATTGCAAAAATTTTTATATTTTTGAAAAGAAAATTGAAAATGTTTGCCTCTTTTCTGATCATCTGTTTCTTTTTCAAATTTATTAAAATTATTTTCGCTAATATCATTCAATAATTTTAAATCCACCTTATTTTTTAATTCTTGATACATCTCTCCCTTATTAACAAATTCATAAAATATTTTTTTCTGTTCCGCCTTAAATTTTTTCATCGCTTCCTTCAAATCAGTAATAGGTAATTTTATGTCTATAAAACCGACCTGGTTTAATACATTTTGCTCATTTCTAGAAAAAGAATGACCCTGCTGCAATTCATTCTTTTTATTTTGTATTTCTTGTGGATAATCTTTCGGTTTTTTATTAACGATATAATAGTTTAAACTTGCACATTCAATTTCAACTCCCAACGACTGGCTTGGCAAGACCGCTTTTTCCAATAATGCAAGCAATGGCTTACATTCGTCCAATTCTTTTTTTGCAGCATCAATTTTTTCATTGCTATTTTTATGGTCAATACTTCCGTTGAATAACTCAAAAATGAATTCAAAATTACTTCGCTTGGTTATTTTTCTAATCCAATACGCAAACTCGGAAATTTTTTTTTGGTTTTCTTCCGGCTGATTTAAACATATTTTTAAATTAGCGATACATTCTTTATTTTCTTCAAGCCAATTTTCAAAATAATCATTTAAAAATTTTATATTGGTATTATCAATAGCAATTTTGTTACCTCGTTTTTTATTGTCTTTATCATATTGAATAATTTTTTCCTTCACATTAAAAAAGTCATTTTTGGTGTAATTCCTCAGCCAAGAATGCTTAACGGAGATATTTTTACTTAATTTTTTCTCTTCAGAATCTCTGGGCGCGGCATAAATTAATTCCCTAAAAATTTGTATGGCATGGCCATATTTATTTATAAAATTATCTATTCGCTTTCCCAAATCATCATTATTGACTATCGGCTGATAAGGCCTCTTAATTTCCTTGGGTTCAAGAATAAACCGAATCGTCTTTCTTAATTCATAAAAATTTTGATAATCTTTCATTTTTTTATCTTGAACATTACTAATATTATTTATAAAATTCCTTATTTATCTTTTTATCCCCCTCGCCAACCTTGACTTTAATTATTTTAAACGATTTTAATTTCCTCCTCTGTCAACCCGTACAACTCATAAACTTTCTCGTCAATCTCCTTATCCGTTTTTCTACTCTTATCCAGTATAATTTACCCCAATACTCTACAACATTTAACCAAAAAAGTAAATAACTAAACGCGGACTAACGCGGACTTTGGGCGGACTTTTGCGGAACAAAACAGAGCGAACATTTCTGTCCGCCCCTTATCCAGAGAATCCCAAGAATCTCACTCCTTAATTCTTAATTCTCTCTTTATATATTCCGCTTCTTTCCGCGCGTCCTCCATATCTTTTAGTTTGCACTCAATAATAATCGGCAGATTCAAATCAGGGATAGCGTCTATAATTTTTCTCCCTTGCGAGCGGTAAAGAGGGTCATGGTCAGATTCGCCAACGCCGCTTAAATGATAATGCTTTATAATTCCCTTAAATTCTTTATAAATATCCGCGGCTAATTTCATCGTCGGGTCATGCGTATAGCAATGGTTAAGGTCTAAAACCATTTTAAAATTTTTGCCCGAAAATATCTCTTTTAAGCTCTTTACATCAGAAGCGATTTTATGGCGCCAATCCATATTTTCAAAAGCGATGGGCAAAGAATAATTTTTAAAAATCTCCCAATCCGCTATCCATTCCCCCGGATGCAGAACCAGACAATCAAAATTTATTTTTTTATAAACTTTCTGAAAAACATCTAATATTCTCTTATGCTCTTTCGCGTCCACCGCCCTCATAACATCATGCCCCGGCCCGTGGATAGATATGTATTTAAAATCCGCCAAATCAATTTTTTTTATTTTCGTCAGTAAATTAACCTCAGCAATTGAATTAACGCCTAACTCAATCGCGTTAAAACCAAAATCGCGGCAAGCCGCAATCGCTTCCTTTGATAAAGGAGACATAAACTTATAAAAACACCCGGTAGAAAATCCTAATTTCATACTCCATTATAATTCTTAAATCTTAAATCCCGCGCGCTTCTCCCTGGTCATCGGTCGTAACTTTTTTCCAGGGAAGGCGGAAAATCTTGCCCTTAATCGGGGTCCAGACGGAAATAAACTCTTCGCTCTTAAGGAGCGAACAAACAGCCGCGTAAATAAACAGGCCGGCTATTCCAGCGGCTAACCCTTGAGTTAAAACTCCCCAGAATTTAGTCATATCAACAAAAGGCCAGATTATTACTTTCATGCCCTGGACCGTAATCCCGCAGGCCAGGCCGGCAGCGGAAAACTTTATTACTGAAACCAAAATTTTTATTTCGTCCATATTGCCAAGGGAAAAACGCAGGGCCAGCCAGAGAAGAATAAAATTAAGAATGGAAGCCAGGGAAAAAGCTAAAGCCAAACCTTCCACTCCTAATCGGTTGGCCAGCCACAAAGAAAGAATCACATTGACGACAGCGGAAAACAAGCCGATAAAGAAAGGAGTTTTTGAATCATGCCGGGCGTAAAATGCCCGTACGAGAAGAGGGAGGCAGGCCTGGGCAAAAAGGGATAAGGAGAAGAAAGCCAAAGCGTTCATAGTTAAAATCGTATCTTCCCAGTCAAAATTTCCGGTTCCAAAAATAACGCGGATAATCTGGGCGCGCAAAGTTATAAGCAAAACCGTGGACGGAACAATGAAAAATAAAATCTGCCGCAAAGTGGAGGAAAAACTGGCAATCAAATCTTTCTTAGAAAAAGCCACGGCGGAAAAAGCGGGAAAAGCGGCAATGGCAAAGGAAATTCCGAAAATGCCGACCGGGAAAGACTGGAGATTATTGGCTAAATTAAAAACCGCCAGAGAGCCGACCGCCAGAGTAGAAGCGATAATCGTAATTACCACTAAATTTATCTGGGAAATCGCCAGGCTCATGGTCCGCGGGATCATCATGGCTCCGATTTTTCTTAAATCGGAATTTTTAAAATCAATTCTCAAGCTGTGCCTGAAACCTAAAGCAATTGTCGTCGGCAGCTGGATCAGCATATGAAGGAGAGCCCCCAAAACCACGCCCCAGGCCAGGCCGTAAACCCCCAGGAGCGGCACAAAATACAAAGCGCCGATAATAATCCCGATATTATACATTATCGGCGCCAAGGAATAGACAAAAAATCTTTTGAAAGACTGCAACACTCCGCCCAAGACCGCGGAAATTCCCAAAAAGAGAGGCGAAAGAAACATTATCTGGGTTAAAGCGACGGTCAGGGCCTGCTTTTCCGGAGAAAACCCGGGGGTGATCAACTTAGTCAGACCAGGGGCAAAAATAATCCCTAAGCCGCAAAGGGCTAAAAGCCCCAAAACTAAAATATTTAAAACATTGCTTGCCAGCTCCCAGGCCTTTTTGTTTTCGTCGCCGGAAAAAAAACCGGTAATTTTTTCCAGCGGATTTTTAAGCAACCCGACAAAAATAGGGATAAAGCCGGCGGACAAAGCCCCGAGAACCAGTAAATTAAAAATTGAATCCGGAATCCGGAAAGCGGCGTAATAAACGTCTAAAGTATCGCCCGCTCCAAATTCTCCGGCCAAAATTCTATCCCGAAAAACTCCTAAAAGACGGCTGACTAGAGATGAAACCCCCACTAAGCCAGCCGCGGCAGCAATATTATTAATTTGTCCGTTAAATAAACGTCTTATCATAATAACTAAACGATAATTCTCGCGTCAGCCGCTACCGCCCCTTCTCTCTTTATAAACAAAGGATTAATATCCACTTCTTTTATCTCCGGATTCTCCCGCGCCAGGCTGGCGACTTTAACAATCGCTTTAGCCAAATTTTTTATATCATATCCGGCCTGGCCGCGCGCTCCTCTTAAAATCGGGTAAATTTTTAATTTCTTAATCATCTCTAAAGCGCGGGCATAATCAACATCATCAACTTCTAAAGCAATGTCCTGCCAGACTTCCGTATAAATTCCACCGGTGCCAACCATTATAATCGGGCCAAAATATTTATCCCGCTTAAAGCCAAGAATTATTTCTAAGCCGTCTTTTACCATTTCCTGGGCGACGCAATAATTTTCGCCCTTAGCTTTAAAAGACTTAAAAGCTTTTTCCGCCTGTTTGGCGTTAACTATATTTAAAACTAAATCATTCTTGTCAGTCTTATGAATTATTTCCGGACCGACCATTTTCAGGACGATTGGATATTTCAATTTTTTTAAATTATTCTTATTCTCTATAACTATTGTCTTTGCCGCCGGTATTTTATATTTTTTAAGCAGGCGGAAAGATTTTAAATAATCCATTTGCTCATCTTTTAGAAATCGTTTTTGTGTTTTTGCTTGCCCCTCGAAGCCCTGGCGGAGAAGGGTGTTTTTGTGTTTTTGTGTATAAGGTTTTAAATTTTTGATTTTTATTTGGTAATTAAGAAACTTCCCTAAAATTTTCACGGCCTGCTCCGGATAAGAAAAATTAACGATATTGTCCTGCCTTAATATTTTCCTCGCTTTCGCCAGAGACTCGCCGCCGATAAAACTCGTGCAGATTAATTTATCAGGATATTTTTTGCCTAACCGGCCGATTACTTTGGCGGTCGCTTCGGCTTCAGTCGATGTCTGCGGGGTAAGAAGAACCAAGAGATTATAGGCATTTTTTTCTCCCAAAATAATCTTTAAAGCTTTCTCATACCGCTCGGCTCCGGCATCGCCTAGAATATCTAAAGGATTAACCGGATTAGGTACTTCCGGCAAACCTCTTTTTATTTTTCCAGTCAACTCGGGAGAAAATTTTCCTAAAGCCAAATTATTCTCTTCTAATAAATCTGCAGTCATAACCAAGGGGCCGCCGGCATTGGAAACTATATATAAATCCCCATTTTCCGATTTTGTCTGCTCCTGCCAAATTTTTATTAAGCTAAACATCTCCTCTAAATTAGAAATATTCATGGCCCCGGCCCGTTCTAATCCGGTGGCTACGGCCCCGTAAGACCCGGCCAAAGAGCCGGTATGGGATAAAGCGGCCTGGGCTCCGGTTTTGGTTTTACCGGCTTTTAAAATCGCCACAGGCTTGCGTTTAGCTAAGCGGGAAACTATTTCCATGAGCCGCCCGCCCTCTTCAATTTCTTCCAGATATGCTACGATAAACCGGGTATTTTTGTCTTTAGCTAAAAATTCAAAAAAATCATTTTCTTTAAGCCCGACTTTATTGCCCAGGCTTATAAAATAAGAAAAGCCGATATTTTTATTATAAAGCCAGTCTAAAGCGGCGCTGCCAATAGCGCCGGACTGGGAAATAAAAGCCAGCCCCCCGGATTTGACCTTTGCCCGGGCAAAAGTAAGGTTAAGCCGGGAAGCGCTGCTTATTAAGCCTAAGCAATTCGGCCCTAAAAGATTGAGTTTATATTTGGCAATCAACCCTTTTAACTCCTCTTCCCTAATTTTTCCTTCCGCTCCCACTTCGGCAAAACCCGAACTGATTATAATAATATTTTTTATTCTTCTGGCCGCGCAATTTTTCACCTCGCTTATAACAAACGCAGCCGGAATAACAATAACCGCTAAGTCCACTCGCGTCTTTATGTCTTTGATGCTTGAATAAGCTCTAAGGCCGGCGATATTTTTTTCTTTCAGGTTCACCGGATAAATTTTTCCTCTAAATCCGCCCGCCTTTAAATTAGAAAGAATCTGCCAGCCCAGTTTCTTTTTATTATTGGAAGCGCCGATTAAAGCGATTGACTTGGGCGCTAAAAATGATTTTAGGGTCATATCTTTAAAATCTTATTTTTTAAAATTTTCTTTGCCTATAATTAATATAATTATACCAGTAAAGAGCCAGCTAAGCAAAACCCAGTTTAAATTAAGATAAGCCAGAACTATGTTCGGCCAAACCAACTCCAAGATAACAAAAATTACCAAAGCGCCGGTTAGGGCGTAAAACAGTTCTTTAAAAATTAAATTAATATTTTTCATATTTAATATACCCCCAAGGAGTTTTAAACTCCTTCTTCCGAAAACAGAGAAAAATAATATTGACAAATAAAGAATTTCTTGATAATTTCAATTTATACTAAATGAATTTTTACTCAAAACAAAGGGGAAAAAATGGCAGGTGACCATATCATAATCAAACAGAGGGTAGTTCTTTCGGAAAATTTTACTGTCCCAGGCAAGGGAATCACGCTTAAAGCCGGTACAGAACTGAATGTAGTCGGTAAGAGTGAAACCCATTTTCAGTGCCTGGTTGATGGATGCTCGTTGATTTGGATCCCACGTAATATAACCAGAATAGAATAACTCTATCTGATACGCGAAGGCTGGCCTCTAAAACCAGCCTTTTCTTTTACTTAAAAATCTCTTTCAGCTTCTCTCTTAAAGTTTTTCCTTCCAATTCTATTTCTATATTCTTTATTATAATATTATCTTTTATTTCATCATCCGCTTTCAAGCCCGGGATAGAAATAATAAAACTATTTTTATTCCATTCTCGGTAAGCGTTATTTAAATCAAACTCGGCTTCTCCCACCTTCCAGCCGTCTTTTTCTTCCGGAATTTTATATTTAGCTAAAATATAATTTATGCCGACTGGGTTGGCGGAAAAGCTTTCGTCCACTTTTTTAAAATTCGGATCCAGTAAATTTTCTGAATTAAAGCTAAAAACTCCGCTGCCGGAAAGAATTATATCGCCCTTAGCAATTTTTATTTCGCTAACTTTATTTTCCATCATCCGGCTGAATTGCCGGTAAGTAGAGCTGATTTTTAACTCTTTATCGCCCGCTTTTATCGTCTGTAAACTACCCGGGTTAATCGTCTGGGCGTTAATTAATTGGCTGTCAGTAAAAAGAGAAATATCTTTATCGTTTTCATTGGCTAGCCAGATTCTATTTAAGAAAGAAACCTTGCTTTGGCTGGTAGCTATTTTTTTAGTGATAATATCGTCATTGGCGCGCAGTTCTATTTTATAAACTCCTTCCGGCAGATTGTTTTCTTTAAAATTAAGCTCTCTCGCTTCACCCGTCTCGCCATTATCGGTTTTTATGCCATCATCATCCAAATGCCGGCTGGCGATTAACTTATCATTATAATACAAATTTAGATCAACCGGGTCGCTGTCTTTATTTTTATTTAAATCAAGCAAGATAAAAGTAAAGTCCAAATCTTCATTTTTAATATAGGTATAAAATTGGTACGGCCCGCGCAAAGAATAATTAATTTCCTGTTTAACTTTACTGGCTTCATAATCTTTAATTAAATACTCTCTTTCTAAATCATAATTATACAAAGCGATTTCTTCGGGCAAAGGCGGATTAGCTAAAAAATTTTCAATCGTGTCATATTTTTTTTCTCTTTGCAAAAGCATTACTCCGTCTTTCTCTGTTAAGTTCCAGACTAAAACTAATTTATCAATAACACTATTTTCTATGGGCTGGAGTTGATACCGCCAGATAATTTTATCCATCAAGACTCCGGCTTCAATTAATGGCCTTTCGCTTTCGTTTTTATATTCTAAAGTAAGTTTGGCTTTATTGAATTTTCTTGGCGCGCGTAAAGAAAAATAAACCGGGTCTCCGATTATTTTTTGCTCGCCCCCGCTAACCGGTTCCACCCTTTCCTCCGGCGTTAATTGGCCGATAAACTTATTGGTTCCGGCCAGCTGATAATTATTGTTTTTAAAGTCATAAATATAAGTAATTTTCCCGCCTGGCACGATCGCCAAATACAAAAAGAAGGCCACGGCCAGAGCCAAAACCAACCATAAAAATACCCTTAATTTTACTATCCCGCTTATTCTTTTCATAAACTAAGACCTCACCCCCTAACCCCCTCTCCTAATTAGGAGAGGGGAAGGAGTCCCGCCAGCTGGCGGGACGACAGGGGTGAGGTGGGATGAGGTATCCTTGCTAAAACCCCTGATTATTTATATAATTCAAGCATAACAAACAACTCATCTATAGTCTATTTTACCTTATTTCAGATAAAATTAAAACTATGTTTACAATCAGAAAAGCCAAGGTGAAAGATGCGCATAAGATAGCAAAATTAGGAGCCGCTCTCCTAAAACATCATGAAAAATTTGATAAATATTTTTCGTCGGCAAAAGGCATAGAAGAAATTTATAAAAAACTTTTTAGAGCAGCTATTTATTCTCCTAAGAGTTTACTGTTAATTGCGGAAGAAAAAGGCAAAATTATAGGCTACGCTCTGGCGTCAATTGAAAAAAGACCGCCTGTTTATAAACTTCGTAAAATAGGAAATATTAGTGATGCCTATATAATCACGGCTTATCGGCGCCTGGGAATAACAAATCAATTTATAAAAAGAATATTTCAATGGTTTAAAACAAAAAAAATAAAAAATGTAGAATTGCAGGTCCATATTAAAAATGAAATCAGCAAAGCCGCTTGGAGTAAATACGGATTTAGGGCTTACGTGGAACGGAGAAGATTAAAAATTAAATAAAAGATATCGGATAATATAAAGGGTCTGACCCTACCATAACTTATAAAAATAACCAATGAGCCAAGACATAAATTTACGCACAACCTTCAATAAGGTAGCAAAATTGTACGATTTAGCCAGGCCCCATTATCCGGAGGAGCTTTTTTATTCCGTTGTTAAAATTGCTAAACTCCGGGGTACGGCCAAACTTTTAGAAATTGGGCCGGGAACCGGCCAGGCCACCGAGCCATTCGCTAAGCGCGGATACAAAATAACCGCGGTTGAAATTAGTCCGGCGCTCGCGAAAATCGCCAAGAAAAATCTGGCCAAGTTTAAAAATGTAAAAATAATTACCAAGGCCCTTGAAAATACCAAGCTTCCCGCTAATTCTTTTGATTTAGTTTACGCCGCCACTTCTTATCATTGGCTAAAGCCGAAAGCTAAATTCGCGAAGCCCCACCGGCTTTTGAAAAAAGGCGGGCATCTGGCCATCATCGGCACTAACCACGTTTCGGACGAAAAAGGCGATAAATTTTTTTTCGCTTCGGAAGCCATTTATAAAAAATACCGGGCGGGCGGAGAATATGATGATAATTTCCGTTTAAGTCCGGCAATAAAACTGAAAGCGCACGAAGTTGATAAAAAATTTTTTACTCCCGTTTTCTTCCGGGCATTTCCGCTCGTGATCCAATATTCCTCCAAAAAATACTCCCAATTACTAAATACTTTTTCGCCCACCCTGGCAATGGAGCCGAAAAAACGAGCGGGATTTTTAAAAGAAATTGAAAAACTGATTGATAAAAAATTTGGTGGAAATTTAGAGCATCATTTTGCCATGACCCTAACAATCGCGAAGAAAAAATTATTTCTAGCCTCGTCGCAGTCTCTCCTGGGGACTGAGACAAAAAAATAAATAAAAAATATTAAAGATTAATAATTTCGAACTTTGAATTGCCATTTTTAATTTTTATTTTCCTATGACGGACCCAATGGATATTTATTCTAAACCTATTAAAATCGTAGATTACAAAATCGGCCGAATTTTTTATATGAGACCGAGAAAAAATTCCGAAAAACCCGGAAGAATTTTAGCGGTAAATTATGACAAACGATTCCCTTTTATTAAAAACTTCATAGTTCGTTATTCTTACTGCGTCCATTTTTTCAAATCGGGTAATATCGCGGGGAACCATTATCACAGGAAAAAGCAGGAACTCTTTGTCCCTATTGCCGGTAAATTTACAATTGATCTAAAAGACATAAAAACGAACAAAAGAAAGAGTATTTCTATCCAATCAAATAAATATCCGATTGTTTTTATCCCTAAAAGAATAGCGCATAAGGTGACCGCCCAGAAAGATAATTCAATTCTCTTGGTCCTAGCCACCAGCCCCGGCACAAAAAATGATGAGTATAATTACGTGATAAATTAACAGAACTCAAAAATAGATTATGTCCATAAAAATAACTTATTTTGTCCACGGCACAACCACGGATAACGAGAAAGGCCTTTCCACCGGCTGGCGGCCGGGAGAGTTATCAGAGCTTGGGATTAAGCAGGCCAAAGAGCTTGGCAATTTAGTGAAGGAAAAATTTGACGCCTTTTTTTGTTCTGATTTAAAACGGGCTTCTACCTCGGCCCAACTTGGTTTTGCGGACAAATATAAAATTATTCTTGATAAAAGATTAAGGGAATGTAATTATGGAGATTTTAACGGCCTAGCCGAGGAAAATATAGATTATAAAAAATATATTGATACGCCTTTCCCTAACGGCGAAAGCTTAAAGAATGTGGAGGAAAGAATAAAAAATTTTTTAAATTTTCTGAAAAAAGACTATAATAATAAGCATATCGCCATTATGGCCCATAAAGCGCCTCAGCTCGCTTTAGAAGTCCTGGTTAGGGGAAAAACCTGGGAAGAAGCGATTAAAGAAGATTGGCGAAATACTAAATCCTGGCAGCCCGGCTGGGAATATACTATAGAATAATAGGAGTAATTATTTTATAAACCACCCCTAGCCCTTCCTTAGATAAGGAGAGGAACGATTTAAATAAATTGGGCTTAATTAATAAAGCTTGAAACGCAGTTAAAAATGAAACATTCCAAATATGAGTTAACTTTTAGTCGCAAGTGCATTGTTCCCTCTTTGGAGATTTGGAATCATGGCGAGGGCGACATGTTTGAGCAAAAAAGCGGTTTTAGGATACCAAAAAGTGGATATCAGTTTTTTGTTTATAGTAAGGGATATGTAAGGGATTATATTAACATGGCAGTAGTTGATGATATTATTGCCTATATTCTCAAAAGGATAGAAAAGAATAGAGCATATTTTAATCATGTGGAAAATAAGTTTTGGAAACATTCAGAATTTTTAGATCCATATCTTTATGGAAAGGCAGTTATCAGCGGTAAGCAGGAATTTAAAAAGTTTGTTGATATCAGCTGTGAGTGGTGGGCGCATTATACGGTTGCGTATTGGGCTTCGTATTTTCCTAGTTCTAAAATATCCAAAGTAATATTCCAAAGGGCAGAAAAAATGCGCTTATCAAATAATAATATAATTTTTTGTTTTAATGAAGCTTTTCGAAATGGTATCAAAAAATTATTTGGCAGGAAGTTTAAAAATGAATATTATCATTTAACTATTAAAGAAATTTTAGATTCTAAAATTCCTAAAAATTTATTAGAGAGAGAAAATCCTTTTATATATTTCAAAAATAAAATTTACTATCAATCCTTGGAAGAATTTGTGAAGCAAAAAGGTATCCAACTCCCGAAGTTAGAAGGTGCAGAGGAAGCGGTAAAGGGGCAGGTAGCCTATCCGGGCAAGAAAATAAAAGGCAGGGTAAAAATATGCTTATTTGATAAGAAATTACCAAAATTTAAAAAAGGAGAGATATTGGTATCTTCCATGACTATGCCTAATTTTTTACCAGCGATAAAAAAGGCGGCTGCTATTGTGACGGACGAAGGCGGTATGACCTGCCATGCATCAATAATTGCTCGTGAAATGAAAAAGCCTTGCATTGTCGGTACCAAAATAGCTACCCAGATTTTTAAAGACGGGGATATTGTAGAGGTGGATGCCGGTAAGGGTATTGTTAAAAAACTTAAATACCTAATCCCTAACAACTAACACCTAATTTATGTATTTCCTGGACTTACTCGGCACTCTGGCTTTCGCCATCGGCGGCGCTTACAAAGCCAGAGCGGGAAAATTAAATATTTTCGGGGTAATCTTTTTGGGCGCGATTACGGCCGTGGGCGGAGGAACCGTCCGGGATTTAATTATCGGCCGCACTCCGCTTTTTTATTTGCGCGACCCCAATTATCTTGCTCTCTGCCTTGTCGCCGGCCTGGCGGCCTACCTTTTGCCCGCTTTCTTTAAAAAAAGATATTCTATTTTTCGTTTTATTGATTCAATCGGGCTCGCGACTTTTGTCATTATCGGAGTTTCTGTTTGTTATAATCACCTTTTCACCGGTTTAAATTCTCCCGATCTTATCTCCGCCCTAAGTTGTATATTTTTAGGCATGCTTACCGGCGTCGGCGGCGGCATCTTAAGGGACGCGATTATGGGCGACACGCCGTTTGCTTTTAAAAGCGGATCTAATTACGTGATGAGCGCTTTCTGGGGAGCAACGCTTTTTTATTTTTTGATGTTTTTTAATAATCTCTTGGCCGTCTTAATTTCTATGGCCGCCACCCTTATTTTAAGGGAGGTTATTTCCAGCTACGGCCTATACAAAAAAATGATTTTAAAAAATAAATAAATTATTAAAATAATTTATGAACCAATCCATAAAAAAGGGTTTTAGTTTCGGTTTAACCTCCGGGGTTATTACCACTTTGGGTTTGATTGTCGGCTTAGATTCCGCTACCGGCTCTTCCTTAGTCGTTATCGGCGGGATCTTGACTATTGCCATTGCCGACGCTATGTCCGACGCTTTAGGCATCCATATTTCCGAAGAGGCGGAAAATAGCCACACCGCCAAAGAAATCTGGACAACCACAATCTGCACTTTTCTGGCTAAATTCTTTTTCGCTTTAACTTTTATTATTCCAGTTTCTCTTCTGGCTCTGCCCACGGCTATAATCACAAGTATAATCTGGGGCCTAATTCTCATAACGGCTTTCAGTTTCTTTATGGCCAGAGAACAAAAAGTAAAACCCCATAAGGTAATTTTTGAGCATCTTTCCATTGCGATTTTGGTAATTTTTATAACTCATTTTGTCGGTGATTTTATTAGAATCTTTTTCTAAAAAGATTAAAAAACAAAAACGCCCCGGATTACCCGAGGCGTTTTTTTATGTTATTTCGTTTTTTCTATTTTGGGTATTCAACTCTTTTCTTTCTCCCCTTAAAACCGGTTCCGGCCGGAATTAAGCAGCCGATAATAACATTTTCCTTAAGGCCTTCCAAATAATCAATCTTGCCGTTAACCGCGGCTTCGATTAAGACGCGCGGGGTTTCCTGAAAGGAAGCGGCGGACAGGAAGCTATCGGTAGTAAGAGAAGCTTTAGTAATGCCCAAGAGCAACCGGTCGGTTTTGGCCGGATTTTTCACTTTTTCATTGGCCCGGCGCAGCACTTTTTCTTCCACTATTTCTCCGGAAAGAAGGCTGGCGTCGCCTGACTCTTTTATGAGGTGGCGGGAGAACATCTGCCGGGCGATTATTTCCACGTGCTTATCGTTCAAGGGCTGCCCTTGAGAAGAATAAACGTATTGGATTTCTTTAATAATATATTTCTGCGTGTCTAAACGGCCGCGCAGCTTATAGAGCTGGTGCAGATCCAGGCTGCCCTCGGTCAATTGGTCGCCTTTTTTAACTTCATCGCCGTCCTTTATCCAGATCATCGTCCCTTTAGGGATTATAAACTCCCGCACCTTATCAACTTCGGTAAAGACCTTTATGTATTTAGATTCAATTTTTATTTTTCCAGCAGCCTTAGCTTTAACTTTCTTCCCGCCGGCTGAGAATAAATCGTCCCCTTTCTTAACCTCATCCCCGTCTTTAACTAAAATCTTCGGCTTAGTCTTCTTGTCTTTAGCCTTGCCGTCTTCTTGGCCGGCCTCGCTGCCCGCTTCGGAGTAATAATATTTTTCCGCTTCCGCGCCCTTATAATGAATATTTAAAATTTTAACCTGGGGATTGGCAACCAGTACCTCTTTCCCATTTTCGTCTCTAATCGCTTTCTGGGCCGCTTCTATTTTTACTTTTCCGGAAACGTCAGCCATAATCGCTTTTCTTTTTGGCGGACGGGCTTCAAAAATTTCTTCGACTCTGGGCAGACCTTGGGTAATATCTTCGTGCCCGGCCACGCCTCCGGTATGGAAGGTTCTCATAGTCAGCTGGGTGCCAGGCTCGCCGATTGACTGGGCGGCAATAATGCCGACCGCCGTGCCTAAGACCACCGGCTTGTTATAGCCCAAATCATAGCCATAGCATTTAGCGCAGACGCCTTTAGCCATCCGGCAGGATAAAACCGACCTTGCATAAAGCTCCTCTATCTTCTCCTTTTTTAATTTCTCCACTACGTCTTCGGACAAGAGCTCGCCGGCTTTAACCAAAACTTTTCCGGTTTTAGTTTTAATATCTTTAGCCAGGAAACGGCCGATAATTCTTTTGAAAAAATCTTCGCCCATTCCTTCTTCGCTCTCTTTTTTGGTAATAATCGTGCCTTCCGTGTCCCCGCAATCTTCTTCGGCAATAATAACATCCTGAGCCACGTCAACGAGGCGGCGGGTCAGATAACCGGCGTTGGCCGTTCTTAAAGCGGTATCCGATAAACCTTTGCGGACGCCATGAGTGGAAATAAAATATTCCAAGACGCCGAAACCCTGTTTAAAATTTCCTTTAACCGGCAATTCAATAATATCGCCGGAAGGGGAAGTCACCAAGCCTTTCATGCCCAAAATTTGGACCGGCTGGGCCCAGGAACCGCGGGCGCCGGATTCAATCATAGAATAGACCGGCCCGTCCTTAGGCAAACCTTCTTTGCAAATGACGGCAATTTGCTCTTTAACGCCGGTCCATAATTCAATAATTTTGCTATAGCGCTCGCTTTCGGTAAGGAGCCCTTCCTCAAATTGCTCCTGGATAATTTCCACCTGCTTATTGGCTTTTTCAATTAATTCATCCTTCTTAGGTAGGTCGGGCAAATCACCCATGCCCCAGGAAAGGCCGCTCTTGGTAATAAACTCCAAACTCTTATTTTTTAATTCATCAATAACTTTGACGGTCGTTTCCTCTCCGTATAAGCGCAGGCAGTCTTTGATAAGATTCTTCAGTTCCCCTTTCCCGATAATTTTATTCATAAAACGCAATTTCTCCGGCAAGAGGCTGTTAAAAATTACCCGGCCGATGGTCGTTCTGGTAAGCTTCTCGTCTTTACTAAGCCTTACTCTAATCGACTCGTTAAGAAGAATATGCCCGGTTTCATAAGCCATCTGCGCCTCCATCTCATCGGTAAAATTCTTTAGCTTTTCTTCCGGCTTTTCCGGATTTTTTTCTCCGGTCATATAATAAGCGCCCCAGACAATATCCTGGTTAGGGGTCACGACCGGGTCCCCGGTAGCGGGCTTTAATAAATTATGGGACGAAAGCATAATATCTCTGGCCTCGGCCAAAGCTTCCACGGTTAAAGGCAGGTGGACCGCCATCTGGTCTCCGTCAAAGTCGGCGTTAAAAGCGCTGCAGACCAAAGGATGAATCTGAATCGCTTTGCCTTCTATCAAAATCGGCTTAAAGGCCTGGATGCCCAAGCGGTGCAAAGTCGGCGCCCGGTTCAAGAGCACATAAGATTTTTTAACAACTTCTTCCAAGATATCCCAAACTTCGTCATAACCGGCTTCTATATATCTGGAAGCGCTTCTGACATTATGGACAACTTCTCTCTTTATAAGCTTGCTGATAATGAAAGGCTTAAATAATTCCAAAGCCATGATTTTCGGCAAACCGCACTGGTCAAGATTTAATTTAGGATTAACGACAATAACGCTCCGGCCGGAATAATCAATTCTTTTGCCCAATAAGTTCTGGCGGAAACGGCCCTGCTTTCCTTTTAAAGAATCGGCTAAAGATTTAAGCTGCCGTTTTTGCCCCGTAGAAGCCACCACAGTTTTTGAGTGCCGGGCGGAATTATCAATTAAAGCGTCAACCGCTTCCTGAAGCATTCTTTTCTCGTTGCGGCAGATTACTTCCGGCGCGTTCAAACCGACTAACTGCTTAAGCCGGTTATTGCGGTTAATCACGCGGCGGTATAAATCATTTAAATCGGAAGCGGCAAAACGGCCTCCGTCCAAAGCCACCATCGGCCTTAGGTCGGGCGGAATAACCGGCACGGTTGTTAAAATCATCCATTCCGGCCGGATGTTGTTGGCCGCCAGGCTCTTTAATAATTTCAAACGCTTTATTATTTTATCCTTTTTCGAATCAATAGAAGTTTTTAAATTTTCGTCCAGCTCTTTTATGCTTTTAGCCAAATCAATTCTGGACAAAAGCTTTCTCACCGCTTCCGCGCCAATGCCGGCTTCAAAAATATGGCCGTACTTTAAGCTTAAATTTTGGTAAGTATCCTCGGAAATAATCAAAAGCGGTTTTAATTCCTTTAATTCTTTTCCGGCCTGGCCAAAAGCATTATCCAGTTTAGCCATCTTCTCCCCTTTAACAGACACCAGGGCTTCCACCTCGGAAGAAATTTCCTCATCAACCTCTCCTTCTTTCCGCCCGGCCTGGAGTAATTTCCCCTTCCGGTTCTTTATCTCGGAAACCTGCTTATTAAAATCACTCTCAATTGATTTCTTTTTCTGCTTGTATTCCATCTTTATCTGCTCTAAGGTAGCCGTCTTTAAGCTATCGTCCACGTCCGTCACGATAAAACTCGCAAAATAAATCACCCTTTCCAAAGCCTGGATGCTTAAATTCAAAATCAAGCCGATCTTTGAAGAAATGCCCCGCAGGAACCAGATATGGGAGCAGGGGGAGAGCAAATTAATATGGCCCATCCTTTCCCGCCGGACAATCGAGCGCGTCACTTCCACTCCGCATTTATCGCAGATAATGCCTTTATAGCGGATTTTTTTGTATTTGCCGCAGGAACATTCCCAGTCTTTGGCCGGACCGAAAATCTTTTCGCAGAATAGCCCTTCTTTTTCCGGCTTTTGCGTGCGGTAATTTATCGTTTCCGGCCGGATAACTTCGCCAAAAGACCACGCCAAAATAATTTCCGGCGAAGCCAGTTTCAGTTTGATGGCGTCAAAATCAGTTGTCCTTATGGGATTTAGCATAGTATTTAATAAATTTCTAATTTACCTAATAACCAAAAGTTCAAAGCTCAAATGTCAAATCAATTTCAAATGTCAAAAATATTTTTGACATTGGGATTTTGGATTTTATTTGTCATTTGGATTTTGTCATTTGGATTTTTATTTCTTGTATATGTTCTTGTCGCTTCTTTCGTGCCTTTCCCTGTTGTCGCCGCCGCCATTAATATCATTTTCATTTCTCTTGTCTCCGCCCAATAACTCCACATCCAGGCACAAGCCTTTTAATTCCCTGACTAAAACGTTAAAAGATTCCGGGACATTCAGTTTATTTATAACTTCACCCTTAATAATAGCCTCATAAGCTTTGCTCCGGCCCGGCACGTCGTCCGATTTAATGGTTAAAATTTCCTGCAAAATATGGGCGGCGCCATAGCCCTCTAACGCCCAGACTTCCATTTCTCCGAAGCGCTGGCCGCCGAACTGGGCTTTACCGCCTAAAGGCTGCTGGGTGATTAAAGAATAAGGGCCGATCGACCGCTGGTGGATTTTATCCTCAACCATATGGTTAAGTTTCAATATATACATTATGCCAACCGCGATTTTATGATCATACGGCGCGCCGGTTTTTCCGTCATACAAACCCACTTTGCCATCCTCGGGCAGGCCGGCGCGGATAAGCTCTTCTTTTATTTTAGCTTCGCCGATGCCGTTTAAAGGCGGAGTTATTGTCCGATAGCCGAGTTTTTTGGCGGCAAAACCCATATGGGTTTCTAAGAGCTGACCCAGGTTCATACGGGAAATAATTCCCAAAGGAGACAAAATTATATCAATCGGCGTTCCGTCTTCCATGTAAGGCATATCTTCAATCGGAACAATCTTGGAAATTACGCCTTTATTGCCGTGGCGGCCGGCCATCTTGTCGCCCACCTGGATTTTTCTTAAATTAGCCACCGAGACCTGAATTGATTTTAAAACCCCGGCCGAAAGCTTGTCGCCTTCTTCGCGGGAAAAAATCTTTATGTCAACCACCTTGCCGTGTTCGCCATGCTCAAGGTAAAGGGAAGAGTCGCGCACGTCTTTGGCTTTCTCGCCGAAAATCGCCCTGAGCAGTTTTTCTTCGGCGGACAATTCCGTTTCGCCTTTGGGCGTAATTTTACCGGCTAAAATATCGCCGGAAGAAACTTCGGCGCCGATGCGGATAATGCCTTCCTCGCTAAGATTTTTTAATTTCTCCTCAGAGATATTGGGAATATCATTAGTTATCACTTCCGGCCCGAGTTTCGTATCCCGGACGTCAATCGTGTAATTCTCTATATGAATTGAAGAATAAACGTCATTCTTAACCAGGCGGTCGGAAATAATAATCGCGTCCTCGTAATTAAATCCTTCCCAGGTCATAAAAGCTATCAAAACATTTTTTCCCAAAGACAATTCGCCTTCGGCAATCGCCGGCCCGTCCGATATAATCTGGTCCTTCTTTACCTTGTCGCCCACATCAACAATCGGCCTCTGGTTTATGCAGGTAGAAGAATTAGACCGCAAAAATTTCGTTAATTCGTATCTTGTTATTTTATCTTTCTTGTTTTTTATTTCAATCGTGGCCGAGTCGGCTCTTACTATTTCCCCGTCTTCCTCCGCGATAATCACATGCCCGGAGTCGCGGGCCGCCCGGCCCTCAATCCCCGTGCCGACAATCGGCGCTTCATTTTCTATTAAAGGCACGGCCTGGCGCTGCATATTCGTTCCCATCAAAGCCCTTTGCCCGTCGTTATGTTCCATAAAAGGAATCAAGGAAGTGGCGATGGAAATAATCTGGTTGGCGGCCACGCCGAAGAAATCAATCTTTTCGACTTCATCGGTCGCCGGCTGCCCGAATCTTCTCACTTCGCATTTCTCAACCAGAAAATGCCCCTCGGAGTCAACCGGGGTGGTGGCGGCGGTGGTAATATATTTTTCTTCCTGAAAAGAATCTAAATAAACGATTTCGTCCGTCACTTTTGGCTTAACCGGAATAAGAACCCGGCGGTCAACTTTCTTAGCTATCTCTTCCGCCTGGATTTTACTTATTTCTTCCCCGTCTCTGACAATCACCGCGCCCTTTTTATTTTCTCCGACTTTGGCATAAAAAATTTCTTTTTCCCCGCCCAAATCTTCTGAAGTTAATTCCTTCACCTCAGCAATATCGCCCCGGGCAATCTGGCCAGCGGTAATTTTCGGGTCATTTTTCACGTCATGAAGGACCCGGCGGTAAGGCGCTTCCAAAAATCCATACTTGTTGAGTTTGGCGTAACTGGCTAAGTGCCCGACTAAACCGATGTTCGGGCCTTCGGGAGTCGCAATCGGGCAGATGCGGCCGTAATGGGTTGTGTGCACGTCGCGCACGTCAAAACCGGCCCGTTCTCTTGTCAGTCCTCCCGGACCCATGGCGGATAACCGGCGCTTATGCTCAAGCTCGGCCAAAGGATTGGTCTGGTCCATGAACTGGGACAGCTGGGAAGACATAAAAAATTCCTTGACTACGCTTATGACCGGCCGGGCGTTAATCAATTTATTCGGGGTTAAGCTCGTAATATCAGCCGTGCTCATCCTGTCCTTGATAATTCTTTCCATTCTGGCCAAGCCCACGCGGAACCGGTTCTGGATTAATTCGCCGATGGCCCGGACGCGCCGGTTGCCCAGATGGTCAATATCGTCTTCCTGCTCTCCCGTTATATTTAACCTGATCACTTCTTTTATGACCGCCACTAAATCCTCTTTTCTTAAAATCCGGTTTTCTTTTTTGTTCGGGACGTCAAGGCTGAACTTCCTGTTTAATTTGTAGCGGCCGACCCTACCGAAATCATACCGGTCAAACCGGAAAAACATGGAATAGATCAATTGCCGGGCGTTGTCGGTCGCGGCTAAATCTCCCGGCCTGATTCTTTTATAGACTTCCTGCAAGCCCTCGGCTTCGTTTTTAGCCGCGTCCTTAGAAATGGTCGCGTCCACATAGCTCATTACTTCTTCGTTCGTAACTTTTTTATTGGATTCATCCTTGCCCGGAATAACAAACCCTTCTTTATCGGAAAATAATTGTTTTATCTTTTCATCGCTGTCAAAGCCAAAAGACCGCAATAAAGAAGTGATGGCCACTTTTCTTTTCCGGTCAATCCTAACCCAGATGACTTTGTTAATATCGGTTTCAATTTCCAGCCAGGCCCCGCGGTTAGGAATAATTTTCGCTCCGTAGCATTTCTTTCCCTTTATAAAATCAGAAGTGAAGATAACGCCGGCGCTCCGGATAAGCTGGGAAACGACGACTCTTTCAATTCCGTTAACGATAAAAGTTCCTCTTTTCGTCATTAAAGGAAAATCGCCCAAAAAGACTTCCTGGGTATTGGTCTCCCCTGTTCTTTTATTGGAGAGGCGGGTCTTAACCCTGAGCGAGGCTTCAAAGGTTGTGTTCTTCGCTTTGCTTTCCGTTTCGTTAAACTTAGGCTCGTCCAGATAATAATCTTCAAAATACAATTCTAAATCCCGGCCGATAAAATCCGTGACCGGAGAAATTTCGTCAAAAAGTTCAGCGAGGCCCTCGGCCAGGAACCAATCATAAGAATCCTTCTGAATTTCAATCAGGTCCGGCATGGGCATTATTTCCTGGAGACTGGCCGTGATCTTATCGACTTTAATGTTTTGCGCCTTAGTATTAGACATATAAATATATAATCTATAGGTAATAATTTCGGACAACAAAAAATCTCAAGGCCTTTTGGCTTGAGTTAGAAAAAGTTATTTAATTGAGTTAGAAAGGAAAGAATAAATCACCTTGAGAAGAGAGTTTATAAATTTAAAAAGCATGGGGATTTATAATTTGGCAAAGGAAAAAAATGGGGAAGTACCTGCCCGCCATGCGACCTGCCCGCTATACTTGCGTAAGCAAGGCAGGCGGGGCCGTAAGGCGAGGCGGGCGGGAAACAAAAAAAACGGCCAAACAAGCGCAAACAGAGACGCAAATATTTCCGTTTTTGTAACGTATCTTAATTACTTTATATTAGTTAGTTATTTTCTCTTATATTAACAGCTCTGAAAAAACTTGTCAAGTTAATAAGCAAAATAATTAAAATAAATCAAATATTCCAGATTTTCCTGTATAATTAGCAAAAAAATTAATTTCCCTAAAAAAGTTATCCACAGCTTCCCTTCCCCCTTGATAAAGGGGGCTGGGGGGATTAAGGTAAAGTCAAAAAGAATTTGCCGGCGCATTTTACATCAATAAATTTTCCGGATTGTTCCGGTCCAATTCCCATTTTAACGGATTGTTAATAATATATTCCCTAATTTTATTTAATGATTTTTCGTGGCGGATTATATGATCATAAAATGATTTCTGCCAGGCGAAATGTTCATAATCGTTTTCGCCGCACCATTTTTTTACGCCGATTTTAAACCCCCGGATAACGGATGACAATGAACGCGCCCATCTCGTCTGCCAACGTGGGGAACAATAATTATTGTTCCGATTCGGTAGGGAACAAAAATTTTTGTTCCCTACGTTTTTGTTCCCTACGGCAACGGGATTTTCAATAATAATTATTCCGTGGATATGATTGGGCATTATAATAAATTCATCCAATTTCACGTCCGGAAAATGTATTACAATTTCCTGCCAAAATTTTTCCGCCGTTTTACCGATTTTTGACAACCGCATTTCGCCGTTTATAATTTTACCGAAAAAATATTCCCTGTTTTTCGCGCAGATGGTTACGAAATACCAGCCGTCCTGCGCGTAATTATAATCCTTTAACCTGTTTAATTTGCGGTTTTTGGTGTTTGGCATGGGTTAATATCGTTATTCCCCCTTTTATCAAAGGGGGTTAGGGGGATTTTAGCCATTGGCTCATTATTAGTAATTTTTCCCTTGCCTCGCGCCAGTTCCAAAATCTTCTCCAATTTTTTCCGTTTCCGAAACTGAATCATCTCTTTGGCTTTCAAAAGAAGATTTTTAATCGGCGACAACATTATCTCTCCCCCTTTCGGCAAAGGCCCGTCTCGCTGAAGGCTCGCCGAGGCGGAGGGTAAGGGGGGATTACCTTGAGAAATTTGCCCCCTTTCGGCAAAGAGGGTTGGGGGATTTTCGGCTGACGGAGTGGAGAAGGGCTCTGGGATTGGCGAAGTTCCTCCTCCCTGTTGAAGGGGGTCGGGCTTGCCTGCCTCGCCGACAGGCGGGCCCGCCAAAGCATTTGCGTCGGTGGGCTGAAGTGGGTCGGAGGGATTTATTGGCTCCGGGGTTGGTTCTGGCTTGCCCGCCGTAGTCTCGGCGGGGAGGTTAATAGGCTCTGGGATTGGCGAAGTTCCTCCCCCTTGCGAAAGGGGGTCGGAAGGATTTTCAACAGGCTCTGCTGGTGAAATTTCTGGGGTGGGGTTTTCTATGTTTTCGTTTGGCATGGGAGTTATTTTTTGGTTAGGTAAATAATTGAGACAACACAACAATTAAAAACGATAGTAAAAATAAAATAAATATTTGTTCAAAATTAGTGAAGCTAAAGGCCAAGAAAGAAAATAAAGCCAATAAAGAAAGAAGACAAAGAAAGAAAAAAATTATACTAAAGGTTATTTTTTCATTTTTTATTTTTTTTTCTTGTTTTTCTATTTCTTCTTGTATAATATGATAAAAAGTTTTTAATCCTTTACTATTTCGTGAGCCAATAACTTTATAATGAATATTCTCATTATAATTATATATATTATTAGCTAGATATAAAGCACTTTTTTCGTCTGGGTTGCTTAAATTAAAACTCCCAATAAATCTATTATAATCATGATGAACTTGACTGAACTCTAATTGAATTTTTAGTTGAACGATTCTCGAAATTTCTATATTACTAGAACACAAATCTCTTCTAAAACTTTCTAGGCTGTTGAGTGTTCTTATCCCCTGGTTATAGTTAGCTAACGCCTCATGAAATTTATCGCTAAAATCAATTACCCCAAGCTGTACCATAACGTCTTTAAGAGATGAATTTTCAATATCAAAAATAATGCGCGAAGGGTTTGTAAACTCAAGTTTTCTTGTATCATCAGGATGACCAACATACCCCTCATTATCAGCACTAGCCCAAGAACCAGAAATACTTAATTGATGCTTTAAGGAAATTAAGACTTGATTATATCTATTAAATTTATCGTTTTTATAATTCAAAAAAACTAAAAATAAAGCAACAAATGCAGATAATCCTACTAAGTTGCTCAACGTTATAATGCTATTTATATATTCAAACATATATTTTAATTATTTTCGTTTTCCATAGTTTATTTTTGGTTTTTCTTTAAATCTTGCCAAGAGTATTGTTTAACTTTTCCGCTTTTATCAACAGAAAAAATATAAAGCAATAATTTTTTTGCCACTTGCCAGGGTAATCGGCGCAAAGCGATTTTAGCCGAACTTTCCGGCAAACCAAGACCAAAATAATATCTTGTGCTTCCACCGATTTTCATTCTAGTAATAATCTGTCCCAAAGAGTAAATAAAAGCTACTTCTTTATGCGAATTATTTGATTCTATATTCACACTTTTGCCCTCACCCTTGCATTCTATTAAAAAATATCTTGAATACCTATTATGCCGGACTTTAATATCCACGCCCTTTTCTCTTAAACCGCCAAATTGCAAATTCGTGCCCCATTCATTCTGCGACAAATATTTTATAATTGCCCGTTCTACAAATTCCTCGGTGATTGATTTTTTTATTCTATTTTCCATAGAATTAATATTTAATTCTGAACTTCCCGGATTTTACCAGTTTAATACTATTATAATTATCGGGGTCGCTAAATTCAAATTGCCAAATTGAATAAATATCCTTACCACTCGCTTTATCAAAAAATAGTGTAATAACTTTTTTCTTTGTCTGCTCTTGCCATTGTCTAAATGGATAGAAAAGCTGACGGATGATAACATTTGTCGCACTAAAGTTTTTTGCCTCAATAAGCACAACTTGATTTTTACCTTCATAACCAGCGTCAACTTCTGTCTGCACGCTTGAAACCTTAATAACTTGCTTACCAACTTTAAACTCAAAATCAGGAGTATATTTCCTGCCTCGTATTGTGAGAACAAGCGAAGGATCTTCCATAAAAGTACGGATTAAACTTGCAGCGTAAGCGAAATCAAGATGTTGCATTTCTGAATTACCGATTTTTGCTGTGTCTAATTGAAAATCAAGTTTCGAAGAATAAACCACAACCTCTTTTTTAATTTCCGGAATATCAATATACCCCTCGCCTTTAATAATGTTGTAATAGCCATTTTTTACGGGGAGCAAAAACAAATGATGTTTTTGGAAAATATCCGGTCTATTTTCCCTGCTATCTTGTTTGCATAAAATACGGACTTCTTTCTCGCCTGTCTCTTTGAATTTTTGGCAGGCCCGCTTTATTTGCATTGCAGAGAGTGGAAACGGCGATTTATCAAAATCGTGATCTAAAATTTTATAATCATCAAAGATTTTTTTCCAAGATTTGCTGTTTGCCATAGTAATAGTATTAAAGTAATTTAGTATTTTATTTTTTTAAATCTTCGAATCTTTTGATAGATAAATCTAAATATTTTTTTTCTAAATCAACACCAATAAATTTTCTATCATTAAGAGCGCAAGCTAACCCAGTTGTAGATGATCCGGCAAATGGGTCTAGAACTAGATCGCCCTTATTAGTACCGGCCATAACAATACGAACCAATAAATCAATCGGCTTTTGCGTCGGGTGCTTGCCAAATTTCTTTTCAGCCGGTTTTGGAGTGCCCATAGACCAAACACTACGCATTTGTAAATTAGGTTTCTTTAAAAAATCTTCCGGCCAATTGCCGTTCTTCATTAAATCATAATTAAATTTATGCTTGGTATTAATTTTCTTGCCAGTTTTAGAATTAACCAAGTCTTTTCTCGCCCATATTAAAGTTTCATGGCTAGCTGTAAAAAACCGACAGCTCAAATTTGGTGATGCGTTTGGCTTGAACCATGCTATATCGTTTAGAATGTGAAATTTAGCTACTTGAATGGCGAACCCACATTGATAAATTGAATGGTAGGTACCGCTAACCCAAATTGTACCGCCTGGCCTTAATACTCTATAGCAGGCCTTAACCCAAGCTAGTTGAAATTCAAAGTCTTTTTTTAAACCATTGCTAACATCCCATTCACCCTTGTTAACGCTAACCATGCGGCCGGCGTGGACAGAAAAACCGCCATTTGAAAGAAGATAGGGCGGATCAGCAAAAATCATATCAATAGAATTTTCAGGAATCTGCCCCAATATCTTTAAACAATTATTTTTATATAAAACAAAATTATCCTTAACAAAATAAGGCTTATCTTTTATGTTTGCTATTACTTTCTTTTTTACGACCATATTTTATTACAAAGACAATAAATGGCTTCTATATCTTAATTTTCTCATATACCCCCTTTTTAGTCAAAAAAAGCCTCCGGTTTCAGCGACGGGAGGCTTTATGCTTTTTTCCTTTCTTTTGCTTCGGCTGTTGCGGCCGGTCCACAAAAAAATTGCGGAAATCCGGAAAAAACCCGGGCTAAAAGGAAAGTAAAGTTTAAAAAAAATCGCCAAGGCGCTTGGCGATTTTATCTGTCTTGTCTGACAAAATATTAAATGGTTCCGTCCCTTTCATATTTATCCCAATCAAAGGTTTTACAGAAATTTATAATTTCCTCTCCTCCGAGATTACTTATCCCGTGCAAAAACCGTTTCTCATTGTATTTGCTGATATCAAATGTCTCTCCCGCAATTTCTTCTGGCGATGGCACGGGCGGTTCTTTCCAGCAAGAAATTATTTTTTTCATTAGCGGACAATGCCGGCCGGATGGATAAAGATCGATGTACTTTTTAGCGAGATCATAAATCATCAAACCATAGTCCATCTGGACTAATGTTCTTCTCTCAAGTATATCTTCATTGACAAAAACCAATTTAAAGTAAAGGCAATGAACTTTGAGAATTTCATACAAGGCTTCCTCTCTGTCAGCAAACGCGGGTTTCTGCTTTGACAAAGTAAAAAGAAGATACTGGGCTTGTAAATAACCCGCGGAAGTATTCTCCTTTTCTAACTCTCTTACCTTAACAAGCGTCTGCTCAACCTGCTCTTCGTCAGATTTACCGCAGCCAACGAAAACGAAGACGGCCGCGAAGGCCAAAAAAAGAAAAACCCCAAACAATCCTAGCTTCTTCATGGCTCACCTCTTTGATTAATTGTGAAAGTGCGAGTTCCCCTTACCGCCAGGCCAAATTCTTTGGCAATCATCTATCTTTAACTTTACCCCAATCTTCTCACTTTTAGCCTTAAAAGTCAAAGCTACCTCACCCCGTCGTCCCGCCCCTTGCGAGGAGCGAGACTCCTCCCCTCTCCTAATTAGGAGAGGGGGCGGGGGTGAGGTGGGGGTAATTAAAAAAGCCCTGCACCATACGATACAGGGTTTATCTTTTCTTGTGTTTCTTTTTGCTTGATTTTTGCTTCTGCTGTTGCGGCCTGTCCACAAAGAAATTGCGGAAATCCGGAGTAAGCGTCCAGGCAGAGAGAGGCACTAACTGCATTGCGCCCTTTACTTTTTCTTCTTCCTCCATTACGAGGTCCGAAGCGACTTGGTCAAGGTATAACCTTACAGCTTCGGGCTCTTCAAATATTATTTCCTCGGGCCCTTCTCCCTCAATCTCCATTTTGCTTCCGCAATTAGGATCCTGGCTCCGGGCGATCCGGCAGTCAATCGGCCTGGCCGGATAAATACTGCACTCACCAAGCGAGTTTAAGAACGGGCACGGCCTTTTGCCATAATAAATTTCGCGCAAAGGTCCGGCGGCGAGCACTTCCCAACGGCTGGGCAAGCTACCTGAATGAAATTTCCTGGCAACCCTGTCCAGCCAGCGCGATTCTTTATTAACCCGCTGGATAATATTATGCCTGGCTTGCCGGGAAAGGGAGGCTAAATAATCAACGATTAATTCCATTTCTAACGTCGTGCAGCAGATCAGCTGATAGCAGCAGGTAGAGCAGCCGCAATGGCAGGCAATCTGGTTGCTTCCTAAAAATTCCGCCATTAACTCGTCAACCAGATTAAAAATATTTTTTACCCTTTCCTTGCCCGTGGCAGAAGCGTCAAGCCGGCTTAAAAAAATTTCTCTTGCCCGGTCATAAATCTCTTGTTCCCTGGCATCCAAACGTCCTGAAGACAGGCTTAGCCCCTCACTATCTATTTGCTCAAACAAACACATGGTTTTCTCCTCGTTTTAAAAAGATCATGAATATAAAGATTGATATATAAATATAAGGTATGGTTAGGTTCTTGTCAATAATTAGGCACGCCCCGAGCGAGCATAGAAAAGCTTATTTTAATATTTTAGATTCTATATCCCTTCTTCTCGTCCCGCGAAACCCCGCTCCTCGCAAGGGGCGGGACTCCCCCCCCCCCTCCTAATTAGGAGA
>JBAZPX010000009.1:0-45349 GCA_041645555.1 Patescibacteria group bacterium | reverse complement strand
ATAAAAACCTCGCTGGTTGAATCAGGGTTTTGGGCCGAGCTTAATATTAGAGAAATTATTTTATAATACATAAAATCATAAATAATCAATAATCAAGAAACAAATTCCAAACAATAACCAATCCCTAAATTCCAATAACCAAACCGTTTGATTATTGGTTATTGAATATTGAGATTTATTTGATTATTGTTTTTTGGTTATTGGCTATTCCCGTCAGGGTAATTGACTTATACCTCTTTATATTATACTATAAAGTCAGCAATTAAGTAAACTATATATAGTCCACATAATATGTTAGGAAAATTATTCGGTTCAAACACCAGGGTAAAAATTTTAAAATTATTTCTGCTCCATCCGGAGGAAAAGTATTATATAAGGCAGCTGGCCCGCGATTTAAAGCTGCAGGTTAATTCCGTCCGGAGAGAACTGGAAAATCTGGGAGAGTTCGGTTTGTTAATTTCTAATACCGGAATAGGGGAGGAAAATATTGTCCAGCAATCCCTGGAAGAAAAAAAGAATTTAGAGAAACTGTTGCGGGGCGAAATAGTAAACGTCGTTCCGAAGAAAGTTGAAGCCATAAACCTAAGCGGAGGAGAAAAAAAATATTATAAGGCCAATAAAAATTTTGTTTTATTTGAAGAGATAAAAGCTTTAATAGTCAAGTCCCAGGTTTTGTATGAAAAAGATTTTATCAAGAAGCTTAATAAATTGGGCAGCCCGAAGCTTTTTATTTTAACCGGCGTTTTTATTAATAATCACCATTCGCCGACAGATATGCTTATTGTCGGACGGATAAATAAGGATAGGTTGGCGAGAGTGGTAAAGGAGCTGGAAAAAGAAATGGGCCGGCCGATTAATTTTACTCTGATGGATATGAAAGAGTTTAAATACCGCAAAGATATTACGGACGTTTTCCTGTATAGCATTTTAGAAGGAAGCAAAATAATAGTCGTTGATGAAATAGGAATAAGCTAGAGACACAAAAACACAAAAACACAAAAACGAAAAAGTTTGACCCGGGAATTTAAGATTAAGCCATTTAGTGTTAAATATTTTTTATAAATTCCGCTATTTTAGTAGCGGTTTTTTGTTGCTATTGACCCCACTTCGTCCCACTCCGCCAGCTGGCGGAGTGCGGGACTCCGATCGCACGCCGCTATAGCTTTGGCGATGGCGCGGGGGCGAGACGAGCAGCATAAAATCTTAAATTTTTAAACAAATCTTCGACGTTAGTATTGGGATGTGCTTAGTTCTTGACATAAAATAACAAATATGCTATTATCTTAGGTTAATTATTATAATGGTAATTTGAGTATATTTTTAAGCATTTTTGCGGTTTTGGGCAGTCAAACGTGGGTAATTAAAAATTATTTAAGTTTGAAGGCCTAAATTTTTCCGCTAAAGCGGGACTGCCCGTAATCGGAGCAGAATAATAAGGGCCGGTACTTTGACAACTGAAATGATATGGCCAAGGTGGCCAAAACGTGGCTAGAGCCACAAATTCTCTAGTTGAGAAAGGAACAGTGCAATGTCAAGGACAATAATCGCAGTGCTCGCCGTGGTGGCCGTGATTTTTTCGGCTCCGTTCTGTTTTTCTCAGGAAACGGCAGCGGCAAAAGACACCACCTTCGCGGCTTTACAAAAAGACGTGGAGAAGATGGGAAAATCCGCTGAGCGGATCGAGCAGGAAGTCCAGGGGCTGAAAGCTTCTGGTGCCGAAACGCAGAAAAAAATCGGCCAGGTGGAAGAGAATCTCGGTCGCAAGATCGACGACTCCAAAACCGAAATCCAGAAAAATCTGAACCAGACGCTCGGAGACAGCCTTCGGAAGGTCGAGAAGAACCTCGGCCAGAAGATTGACGATTCCACTGCCAAGACCGAGGAAAAACTCGGGCAGATTAGCGGCGGCGTGAAGAAGATTTTTTGTCTGATTTTCGCCTTCGCCTCCATCCTCGTCTTGGTCTGCGGCGTGGTTTTTCTTCGGAAACGTATGGATAAGAATGAATGGCTGACCGTTGAGGTCGAAGCCAACGGGGCAAAAAATGTTTTTGACGTGTTGACAAAATATTCTCCCCGTAAAAAACTTTATACTTCTCCGTTCATGACGTCGGGGAAGAAAACCGGAACAAGAGGAGCGATAGATAGAAATACTGTAGATGCCACAGCCAAGCATTACAAGAGTGCTTTAAAACAAGCGATAGAAGATCCAACATCCGACTTCGCGTTGCAAATGGCGAATTTAATGAAGGAGGGCAAGATCAAAGAAATCAAGTAAGATTTCTTCAGTCGTAAATCCGTGAAATTTCGCATATAAACAAAAACCAGGAGGGGTTTGGCTAAGGAAAAGCCAGCCCCTTCAAAATCCGAAAGGAGCAATGGCATGAAGAAGTTGATTATCATCGGTATCGTTGTGGCAGTGATCGCTGCCATCATCGGCGGCTTTTTCCTCCTCCGCAAAAGCTCGGATGCGGGAATCACCTCGCTGAATGTCGATGGCATCAAGGCGGATATGACCAATGCCCGTAACGATTCGATCAAGGTCGAGGTGCTTTTTACCACAGACCTGAACAAAAAACTGCCGGTGAATGTCACGGTCTCTCCGAAAGCAACCGTTTCCCCGAAAAGCGGAGAATCGGTTGATTTCTCCGATGGGTTCGAGGCTTATACGGTTACGGCCGAGAACGGAAAAATCAGGAAGTATAACGTGATCGTGACCAAGGCGAAGAACACGGTAGCCAATATTACCTCATTCAAGGTCGCAGGTCAGACCAAGGATGAAGAAATTGACCCGGCCGCCGGCACAGTCAAGATTGAAGTTCTGAACAGCACGGACCTGGCCAGTTTGGCGCCGGAGATTACGGTGTCGGACAAGGCGACCCTTGATCCGGTTTCGGGAACGAAGCGGAGTTTTTCCACTCCGCAGACATACAAGGTTACGGCCGAAGACGGAACAACCAAGGACTGGACCGTGATGGTGACCAAAGCCGCGGCGAATACCAAGGCCGAGATTGAGATGTTCATGTTCGATGGCTTGGTAGGTAATAACGCCGAGATTACCGGCGATACTGCCGTCGCTGAAGCTAAACCTGGAACAGACTTAAAAAATTTGATTCCGGACATCATCGTGTCTGCCGGCGCTACCTTTGAGCCGGCCAAAGAGATACCGCAGAATTTCTCCAAGGGTCCGGTTATCTACAAGGTCACTTCCGAAGACGGGAAAATCTCCAAAAAATGGAAGATAACCGTTGTCGTGGCCAAACCGAGCAAGACGATTAAGGTTTCCAAAGTCATTATGAATGACCAGGAAGCAGTAATCGACTCGGTTGCTCATACCATCCGGCTCCAGGTAGCGGCAGACGTTCTTCTGAATTCCATCAAATTCGGCGGAATGTATGTGGATTGTCAGAAAATGGTGCCGAATATCGATGAAGGCGATACCCTTGATTTCTCGGATGGCGCCATAAAGTTCACTCTCGTGGCCCAGGACACAACGGTCACCGAGAAGTGGACGATCGCGGTTTTCCACCCAATGATTGAGGATCTGACCAAGGCTGTCATCGGCAAGGGCGAAGGCGTGGAACACGCTCTCGCCAGGCAGGTGATCCTTAGTCCGGTTTTCTGGGGCTATGTCGGGTCTTTGTCAGACCCCGTTGCCCTGAAAAAATGGAAGGGCGTCAAAGCCGACCAGATAGCTGACTCGACCGGTTATATTGATCGGAAAATCGGCAAACAAATCGGTGTGAAAAGAGCTGGCGTTCTATACGCGCTCGGGAAAAATGACGATGGCAAAATCACCGTCACCGAGTATGCGGAAATGCCAAAAGATGCCGATGCTCAGCCGACTGACACCAAGGTCGCAGGGGCTAAGTTCGAAGGCGCGGATACGGAGCATCTCCAGGGCGAATACGAATATATCTTTCCGATCTCGACGCCCTCGACTTGCCCGCCCCCCTCTCCCTGCCCGTCGGTAAACGCTTATGACGCAGGCGACCAGCAGTCTGGAGGAGGGGAAGAAGAAATAAACTTCCCGACAACTCCAGTCCCTGTCTGGCCGGCGGAGATGCCGATTTAGTTTTAGGGGGATTCAAGCAATCATTAACTTGAATTCTCGAACTATCGCTTAGACAATTTTGTTTCTACAATCTAATTCAAGTTTTTCGTTGGAGAAGGATTCCTAGAGGAATCTTGTTTATTAGCTAGAGCTAATAAACCGCTAGTGCGCTCAAAGACGAAGGATAATGAATTAGCTTGCAAAATGAATAGTCTAAGAAAGCAGTTTGGTTTTTGCAGTAAATTACCGAAACATAGATTGTATGTGATCGCCTATAGCATCTCACTCTTTACGAGAGGTTAAAGCAATGAAAAGTTTCAGTTTGCTTCTCACCATCATGGCCATCGCCTTTATCGGTTGCGCGACGCCCATTGTCAAGAGGGTAGCGCCCGCCAACACGGCAGCCGTGCCGGCGAAAGTTGATACGGTCAAAACGGCGGTTTCCGCCGTTCTTCCCACTTTCGCGATCGAGAAAGCGGAGGGGATGAAAATCAACATTCTTTTTCCCCTGCTTTTCACGGAAAGGTACAATGAAGGTTCTCAGTTCTCGCTCTATGCGGCCTATGCTTATTATGATACCGACAGTACCTGGGCAGCAGTGGAACAGGAGAACTACGTGATCGAAACCAGCCGGGTCGATGGTGACCCTCTGCACCTGCGCGGAATAGTTTCCCTGCCAGCCGACTCGAAATATGAATTCTTCGCGATCCGGGTCGAGGGCCGGGAGTTTAACTCCGGCCAGATATTGGAAGTAGCGGAAACCGATATGGCTTTCCGCAAAGACAACAGTGATGAACCCGGGTGCGAATTCGGCTTCATCAAGAAAACCGGGAAGGTAATCATACCTGTCCCGAAGGAGTAATCGTTCATTTCGAATATTGAATATCGAAGCCGTGTGTTGTGTGTTTTATCCACAACCCGGCTTCTTTTTTTTGGAAAACCCCCTTTCGAAAAGGGGGTTGGGGGGATTTTAAATTTTTATAGGGGCCAGTCTTTTCGGCTCGTTGTTGACATTTATTAAAAAATTTGTTAAAGTTTTATATCAAAATTATTTTGTCCTTTTTAAATTGAATACAACCATCTAAGTGGGGGATTAAGAAGATGAAAAGCTTTGCTATATTCGTGATGGCGGTCTTGTCCTCGCTCGTTTCCGCTGGCTATGGCCAAACTCAAACCGAGCTTAACCTTGAGGTCTTTGACCTCATGGGTGGGGTAAATTATAACGAGGAAACGGGAAAAGCTAACGAAGCCAGCGGTTATTACCCCTGGCTTGAAGGCAAGTACCGGCCTTTCTGGCTTGTTGGGCAGGAAACCGAAATAGGTTTCGGTTTTTTTGCCCAGGGAGAATATCCTTTCGGTTCCTCTAATGGAGCCGACTACAAGAATCTGCAGGTTAGCGGCGGCCTTAATTTTTTCTTAAAGAGGCCAGGTTGGATCGCCGATTTGGATGTGGGAGGGGGGCGGTTGCTTTGGGCAAAGGTTGATAAAGATCTGTACGAAAGCGAGCAGAAAGAAGATAATTTTTTAGCTTCTGCTTATATCGGTCTTGACAGTCGGCGTTTGGACGGAAATACATTCCTGCCCAAGACTGCCCTTAACCTTTCCCTCCGGATTCCTTTTAACCAGTCTTCAAAAAGAAATTATGGTGATAATCCGCTTCCTTCCCTCGTTTATGATAATAGGAGGTGGGAAGTTTCGCTCCTGCAGGAGATCTTTGATTTTCGCAGCGGCGGCTGGAGAATAACGCCGGGGATCGGAGGAGGTTACGGCCAGGAAAGCGACCCGCAGAAGAATTTTTACAAAGCCGGGCCAAGCCTTTCCTTTTACCGCGATCGGAATCTTTTCCGTTTTTCGGTAAATTACCAGGAGCAGTTGGCTGGAGACAAAGACCGGTGGTATGCTAAGGTATTTTACTGGCGGCACCTAGAATAAGGAGGACACCGTGAAGATAAGTTTTAAACAGGGCAAAATCGTCCTGATATTTTTACTTCCCTTGGTTTTGGCGGGCGGCGCTGGAGTTATTGGAGCGCCATTGTCGAAAAAAATTCCGGAGAACTTCGTGAAGTCTGATGCCGTCCTTTTGTATATTGATTTTGAGAGAGCGCCGCTTGATTATTATGAAAAGTGGCGGATTTTTTACGACTGGGGAGACAGCCTCTATATAAAGGAAGGCGTGAACGAAGGCCGGGTAATGATCGTTCAAGACGAAGATAAGAACCGCGGGAAGGTCCTGCGCATCCTTTATCCGGAAGGAGCTTTCGGCCCTAAGGAAAGCGGCGCCCAGTGGCTTTTAAAATTGGGGGCTTCGTATGAGGAACTGTATTGTTCCTACTGGATGAAGGTTCCTTACGGCTTTGAATCCATTAAGGGCGGCAAGCTTCCGGGTCTGGCTGGCGGGCAGGCCAATACCGGCGGCATAAAGCCGAATGGCCAGGATGGTTGGAGCGCCCGGGCGATGTGGCAGAAATACTTTAATATCCGGCAATACGTCTACCACGCCGGGCAAAAAGATCCGTTTTACGGCGACGGCCGGCCTTGGCAGGAGGAGGGAAAAGATTGTTCTCCCACCCAAGGCCAGTGGCATCATCTTGAAACTTACATTAAGATGAATATTCCCGGCAAGAGCGACGGGATTATTATGTCCTGGCTTGACGGCCGGCTGGTGATGGACGAGGAGGATTTCCGGTTTCGGGATATTGCCACGCTCGGCATTGACTCGTTTTACTTCTCCACTTTTTTCGGAGGAGCGGACGAGAGCTGGGCCCCGCTAAAGAGTCAATTTTTGTATTTTGATGGCTTCGTCATTTCCAGTTCGCCAGTCCATGAGCTGATATTCAAAAAATAACGGCTCTGGCAGAGTTACGAATAAAGAGACAAGTGAATTTTGCTTGTCTCTTTTCTTTTTTAATTGTTGCGGGGTTTATGGCAGATAGATGTTATAATTATTGAATGGGGTTGACAAGCAATAAAGACTATGGTATTGTTTTCTATTAAAAGTTTTAAGAGTAAAAGCTTTAAAAATATGGGATTTAACGAATTTTTAGATTTAATAAGGAAAAGAAAACAAATAATTTTATTTGCGGTTTTTTTGTTTTTATTAATCTCCCTGGCTCTTACTTTTATCTCTCCGTTAAAATACCGGGCTACCACCAAATTATTGATAATGCAGAACAATAATTTAGGAGACGCTTACAGCCTTTCCCGCTCTAACCAGTTTTTAAGTTCTGTTTTGTCGGAAGTGGTTTATTCCAGCTCATTTTTTGAGCAGGCTCTGGCCGCCGGTTATAATATCGACCAGACCATATTTTCCGCTGACCAAAATAAGAATATGAAAAAATGGCGCCAGCTGGTTTCGGCTAAACCAATCGGCGACACCGGCATGATTGTCATTAACACCTATAATAAAGATAAATACCAGGCCGGCCAAATGAACCAGGCTATCGCTTATATCCTGCAGACAAAACATAGCCTTTACCACGGTTTAGGCGACAAGGTTTCCGTGAAGGTTATTGATAAGACGGCTGTTTCTAATTGGCCGGTTAAGCCGAATGTTATTTTAAATGCGTCTTTAGGGATTATTTTGGGTTTGTTTGTTGGTTTTTGCCTTATTTATTTATATCCGGAGAAAGAATTTAGAGCGGGGCGAAGGGAAACGAGCCAACTAGAATTTCTCAAGGTGTCTTTTGGCCAAGAAAATTATCAAACCGGAGAAAGAGTGAAAATTGGTCACGAGCCTAAGTTAAGGGAAAATGCCCGGTTGAGGCCGGAAGATTTATTATTAAGGCAGGAAGAAGACTTAAAAGAGGTAAAAATTATCGCCGCCAGCAGGAAACTGGAAGGACGGCTGGTTGAAGGGGAAGAGAAAGATATGGATTCTTTTACCGGCGATATGAATAATTTATTGTAAAGGTATGGTTAAAAAAAACAAAATAACTGTTTTGGTGCCGACTTTTAACGTTGCCAAGATTATAAGGCGCTGTCTTAAATCAGCCGATTGGGCGGATGAGATTTTGGTGGTAGATTCTTTCAGCCGGGATAAGACCGCCTCTATCGCTCACGAATTGGGAGCGAGGGTAATCCGTCATGAATATATTTACAGCGCCAAACAAAAAAACTGGGCTATTCCCCGGGCGAAAAATGAATGGGTTTTATTATTGGATAGCGACGAAGTTATAACGATTAAACTGCGGGAAGAGATAAAAAAACTTTTGGAATCGAAAGATTTAGATAACTATGATGGTTTTGGGATTCCCCGGCCTCATTATTTTTTAGGCCAATGGCTGCGCTGGGGCGGGCGTTAT
Organism: Patescibacteria group bacterium; assembly: GCA_041645555.1. Lineage (GTDB taxonomy): Bacteria > Patescibacteriota > Patescibacteriia > Patescibacteriales > JAQTRU01 > JAQTRU01. Next base: position 36,997 of record JBAZPX010000009.1, on the reverse strand, counting down.
CCTCTTTATAATATCAGGTTATTCAGGAAAACTTGCCGCTACGAAGACCGTGATGTCCATGCCCACATAATTTTACCTAAGAACAGAGTGAAAAATTTAAAAGGCGATATTCTCCATTACAGCGATCCGACTTTAAGCCATTTTTTTTCTAAATTTAACCGCTATACCACTTATCAGGCCAACTATATGATGAAGTTCGCGGAGAGGAAGAATGAAATAGAATGGAAAAAATTTTTTACCTATTATATTTACACCAAATCAGTCATAAAAGATTACTGGTATTTTTTGCCCCTGACTCCGGTTTTGCGCTTTGTCTATATGTATTTATTCCGGTTCGGGTTTTTAGACGGCCGGCATGGGTTCTTAATAGCGGTCCTTTATTCTTTCCAGGATTACGTTTCTAAAACAAAATATCTGGAATTAAAAGGCAGAAAACCGGCTTTCCGGTTCCTGATGCAAAATTTTGTAAAAAGTCTGGTGGCGAGAAGCGGCGAACAGCCGAAAATTATTGACCGCCTGGAAATAGTGAAACAATAAATTAAATAAAAAGTGATCCCGCCCTTTGCGAAAGGCGGGGTTATTTTTTTAAACTGAAGAGGCTGCCCAGAACCGCCCAGATTATAACTTGCGTGGCGATTCCCCGGGAAACGGATTCAAAGAAGCTCGCTAAAATTAAAGCTAAAAGCATAGTCAAGACGCCGAAAGCCAGGATTTTAAAATTTATTTCTATTTTTCGCCCGAGAATATTTATTTCCGTATTCTCGTTAGGTAGGCGAAGGTAAGTTTTTCCGGCATAGTAGATAGCGCCTATCGTATAGCTTAAAAATAAAACGGCGCCGACGAGGCCAAGCTCTAAACCATAAAGAAAAAAATCGCTGTGGGGCAGGGAAGTGCCGCCGCGCCAGTTTTTCGCCCCTTCAATCACTATTTCCGAAGTCCCGACGCCATGGCCGAAAACCGGTTTTTTTATAATCTCTTCCCAGGAAACCTGCCAGATATTTTTTCTGGCTATCCATGAATTAAAAAAGGAGCTGGCGAATGTTTCCGCGACCCGTGACCTTACGCTTTCAAAAATCGCTAAGATAAAAAAGGCCAGAGGCGCCAAAACCGCCAGAAAAATTAAAAGATAACGGGCCAAAACCGCAAAAATAAGAAGAAATAAAGCGAGACAAGCCCAGGAAACGCGGGAGTAGGTTAAAATAAGAATGACGATTATGGCGGCGGCAAAGAGGAAAAGAAAAAAATTGTTTTTTAAGCTTTTATTTCTTTTGGCCAAAAGGTAAGAAAGGGTCAGGCCAAGGATAACGAATAAGTACAAGCCGAATAAATTAGGATGGACAAAAGGTCCGGCGATTCTGCCTAAACTCGAATCCGGCTCAAAAAAATACTCGCCATTGGCTATCTGCCAAAAAGCGAGAGCGAGCGGCATCAAGGCGGAAGCGAAGCCGGCAAAAATCACCTTTGTTAAGCCCTGATAGTTAGAAAAATAACAATAGGCTATAATATAGATAGCCGGGGGGGCCAAGAAGTAAACCAGGCCGGAAAGGGAAGCGCTTAAGTTAAGCGACCAGGCCATTGAAATAATAAGGTAGATTGAGTATAATAAGAGGATAAATTTTAAAGGCAGGGTTTTAAGTTTCGGCCATTGCCAAAAGATAGTCATTATCCCTAAGAGTATCAGAAAAGAGCAGACGATCGCCGTAAGATTCAGGGGCAAGTCATAGTATTTTAAAGAAGGGAAATATTTTCCTGCGTCCAGCTTAAAGTCATTGAATTTTAAAATCGCCGGTAAAGTTATAATCAGGAGTAAAATTAATTTTTCCAGGCTGAAGAAGCCGACGACTAGCAAGACGGCGGAAAATAAAAAGGCCAGAAGAAAAAACGAATCGTTTTGCCATTCCAGGCTGGGGAGAGCCAAAAGTAAAAAAAATATAGACAGCAGGAGTAAAATGAAGAAAAATATTTTTGTTGCCTTTTTCATAAGGTCTAATTTTAAAAAGTTTATGGGCCCCATTAGAAATTTATTTCTAATGGGTAAAAAGATATTTGAAAACAGGTTGAAATATTATTATGAGCGAAAAAAATAACCAAATTTCTAACGGGGTGAAAAAAATATTTATTATCTGGGGCCGGGAAGCAGAACTTAGCCGCTGGCTGGCTAAAGGTTTAGGCGCCGAGCTTAAGCAGGTTTATATAGAAAAATGGGGGAAAGTTAAACTGCCGGTTTTTATCCGTTATATTGCCCAGAGTATAAAAACGTTATTTATTCTGCTCGCTCGGAAGCCGGAAGCGGTGATTGTCCAGAACCCGCCGATTTTTTGCGCTTTGACCTGCTATTTTTATTGTACTATAGCCGGAGCGAAATTAGCAATAGATTCGCATACCGCGGCTTTCCTGGACAGAAAGTGGATTTTTTTCCATTGGCTTTTTAAGTTTATCGCAAAAAAAGCGGATTTAAACACCTGCCATAATTTTAAAAATTTATCTGTCCTTAAAGAGTGGGGGATCGAGCCGGCGATGGTAATTCAGTTTTATAACCCGGTTTATAAAGAGGAAGAACTTAAGCCAGAGCTTAAAGACGAAAAAATTTCAGAATTATTAAAGAAATCCCGATTGCCGATTATGATGGTTAACCGTTTTGCTTGTGATGATGACTGGCTGACGGTTTTGGCCGCGGCGGCTTTATTGCCGGAAACCACTTTTTTTATTACCGGCAATCTCCCCGCTTCTTTAAAAGAAACGCTAAAAAGAAATATGCCGAGGAACGTTTGTCTTACCGGTTATTTGCCTCATAAAGAATTTATGAAACTAATGTGGCGTTGCCGAATAATCCTCGCTTTTACTTTAAGAAAGGATACGGTCCTTTGGTCAATCCGGGAAATTATGGCTTTAGGCAAGCCTTTTATTACGACCGATTCCGAAGTTTTAAGGCATTATTTTAGCGAGGTAGCTTTATTTACTAAATCCGACCCAAGGGAGTTAAAAGAAAAAATACATCTCGCTTTAAAAAATGAAAACCAGATTAAAGATAAAATAAAAATTTTCTTGGAAAAAGACAGAGGAAGATGGGGAAAAGAGATTTCAGACGCTAATAAGATTTTAAATAATAAAAAATAAAAGCTGACCCGCTTTCTTCTCCGGAAGCGTGGCTGGCTCCTAGAAAACCTATGATTATTTTAAAAGAGTATCTTTTTACTTTTGGCTGGGCTTTAGTCGGCTCTTTGTCTATGGCGGTGGCTTTAGCCATTATGCTGAAGGTATTTAACTGGCTGACGCCGATTGAGGAATGGGAAGAAATAAAAAAAGGCAATGTCGGAGTGGCAATTGTTATCGCTTCGGTTATTATCGGCGCGGCGATTGTTATCGGCAATACCATTATTTAAGTAATTTCCAGAGCTAAGGAGGCAAAATTAGTAAATAGATATGAAAAGAAAAATATTAATTTTGCTATTTGTATCAGTATTATTTTTAGGCGTAGTTTCTTTTGCTAAAGAAACCCGGGCCGGCCTTTTGGATTTTTTTTATAAAACCAAGGAAAAGCTAGTTGTCGCGGGCAATCAGGTGCTTTTTGCCAACGAGCCGATAACTTTAAGGGGCGTGGCGGTCGGCGATCCTTATTCGCGGCAAACTGTTTATAGAAGAACGGTCTGGGATTACGAAACGATAAGCAAAGACTGGCAAGCCAATGTCGTCCGCCTGTCAGTTCATCCCAGTTACCAGAAAGAAGAAAAGAAAGTTAAAAAAATCCTTTCGGAAGAAGTAAAAGCCGCCCGAGAAAATAATTTATTTGTTATTATCGACTATCATGTAATTGGTTTTCCTAATGGCTGGTATAAGCCTATGCCCGAGGGAGAAAGGGATGGCTATTCTTACGACAGCAACTTTAAGACGGCCATGGATTTTTGGAAATCTATAGCCGTAGAGTATCGCGATGACCAGGGGGTTATTTTCGAATTATGGAACGAACCGGCGGATAAAAAAATCAGGGACTGGGAAGATATTAAGCCATATCTGGAGCGCCTTTATAGCCTAATCAGGAGCCAGGGCGCGGACAATATAATTATCGCTCCGGGCGTGTATTGGACTTATGATTTAAGAGGAATAAAAGATAATCCTCTGCCCGGAAAAAATATCGGTTATGCCTGGCATAATTATCCTTTTTCCGGCCAATATTTAAAATGGTCGCAGGCTTTAGGCAATTTAAATAAATATTATCCGGTTTTTGTCACGGAATGGGGGTTTAGCGCTGACCCGAATAAAAGGCATTATGCCAAACTGGAAGATTACGGGACGCCTTTTAAAAAATATTTAATTAACGAGGGTCTGAATTTTACCGCTTGGTGCTGGCATAATCCCTGGGACCCGAGAATGTTTGAAAGCAACTGGGTGGATTTAACTCCTTATGGAAAATTTGTAAAAGATTTTCTTCTTGGCGCCGAAGACACCGAAGAATTGAGCGAAGAAATAAATAATTTTATAAAAAACGGCGTTGATGATAACTCCCGCCGCCTGGGGGAAGGGGAGAGGAGAGCCGTCGTTTATTCTTTTAAGATGGCTTTTTCCCGCAATCCGGAAACGAGCGAAGACCTCGCCGATATTATAAAAATAGCCAATGGCCGCTGGCCGGCGCAAAAAAGCGAGGCAGCGAAAACCCAAGCAAAAGATAATTTTAAAAATATATATAAGCGCGAGCCGAATATGGGCAGCAAAAATGATGAAGCGGCGATAATGATTATGGCTTATGGTTTGCGGCAAAGGGCGGAGAATAGGAATTTAGGGAGTGAGAAACAGGGGATTAAAAGTTTTAAAGATATTTTTGGCCGTCTGCCCCAGACGACCGAGGATTGGAATATTATGCAGGCCATAACTTATTCCGGAGCGAAAAGGTAAAAACAATTTAGAATAAAAAAAGACCGGAGAGGGCATAGGAAATCCTTCTCCGGTTTTATTATACTTCAAATGATCGAGCTGATCACTTCTTGGCTTTAGCCGCGGCGGCTAAAGCGCGCTGAATGACTTTATAGTCTTTTGGGCAGTTGGGGTTTTCCAGCAAGAAAAGGTATATATCGATCGCTTTCTTGGTCTGCGGCCCCAACTCGCCGTCAACCATGACTTTCTGGCCGTAAAATTTTATCCCGTCATCCCGGGCATCTCTCTGAAAGTCCCAGACCGCCTGGTAGCAATAGTAGCCCAGTCGGTTTAGTTTCGCCTCCCAGTCCTTGGGATAGGGTTTGGGAGCCGTTTCGGTTTTCGGCCGTTCGTCTTTTACATATTTTATTAACCTGTCCATTTGGACTTTTGCGTCCGGAGGGGCGGTTTTAACAACCGGAGGGGGCGGCGCATAAACAATCTCCGTGGCAGCCGTTATTTCCGCTGGTTCTGTAAGAGGATGGCCTTCCCCGTCCATAAGCCAGTAGCCGAAACTATCCCATTTTCCGCTTGGCTCCCGGTTGGGCACTAGCCTTGAGACATAGTTTTTCATTTCTTCGGTTACTATGTCTTCGGTAGCGCCGTTGTACAACACAATTTGCCGGCGCCAGTTGTAGCCGTCAAAAGCCAATTTGCCGGCATAGGACGGCGCTGGTTTGTTGGGGTCTCCCATTCTTACATAGTCGATGGGCCGGTTGTTGGCGATGGCTCCCTTGCTTACCGTAGTCGCTACCGGGGTTTGCTCGGTTTTCACCGCTGTTTTCGGCACCGATCTTTCAGTCTGGGCGGCGGCCTGATTGTCCTGGTTGACTCTCTTGACAACGGCCGGTCCGCTACAGGCCGAAACGAACATGGCGGCCATGATCAGAAACATGGCGACGAAATTGAGTTTGAAGCTTTTCATGAAGCTACTCCTTTTTTGGTGGTGTGCGTTGTATTGCTTGTCTGTATCTGAAAAGGTTTGCCAGTTTTTACCTTTGCCTGATATCCTTATATAAAGAACGGTTTGATATTGAAGATTAGCACGGCATTCTTTATTTGTCAATAACCCCCTTGACTTATTCTGTCTTTTTTGTTAATATAGAATATCTTAAATAACTTTATGAACCCCGTTAGAAATCTTACTAGAAATAAACGGGTAAAAAATAAAATATTAAAAAATCAATCAGTATATTATCATGGAGAAAAAGAATAACAAAATTTCTAACGGGGTGAAAAACAAGTCATTTCTTATAATTTTGTCAGTTTTGGTTATCTTTGCCACGAGCGGATTATTCATCCCGGAGAGTCTTGCTCAAATAAATAAAGAATACAGGCGAGGGGAGATGTTTAGTGCTGGCAATAAGAATTATCTGGCGGCCAGCAACGGGGCTTCGGTTGAGATTTTAGAAATCACCCCGGGCGGTAAATTAACCAAAGTTAATGGAATTTACGGCCTGGAAAGCGTAAATGATTTATTTTCGTGGCAGGAGGGCGCTAAAACACTTTTAGCGGTTTTAACCGGGCAATATTTAATTAAATATAATGTAAGCAATCCGCTTGCGCCCCGGATAGAGGTTAAGCGCGATTTTTACCAGTGGCGCGGCAAAGGCAAATATAAAATCGGCTATATGAAATCTTTGGCCGGCAGCAGCCAATATCTTTTCACGGCCGGCAATGGGGGAGTGAGAACTTTTGACAGAGACACTTTGGCGGTTATTGATAATAAAATTTACACCATGGAGCCGAGCTACGGCTTAGCAGCCAAAGGAAATATTTTAGCGGTTATTATCAAGGATAAGGGTTTTTATGATAAAGGATTAATTTTTAATATAGCCAGCGGCGTCTTGATGGGCGAATATAAACTAAGCAATAAAGAAAATATCCAGAGGCGGCCGGCCGTTGATTCAGCCGGCAATGTTTATTTCCCTTCGGATAATAGCTTAGTAAAGATAGGCGTAAATTATAAGGTTGCGAGCGAGTATTATAATTCGGTTAAGCCGGGCCTTAATTATAGTTATAGCGCCAACGTTTCGGGAGACAAAGTTTTTTATACCAATGGTTTTGGCTTGACTGAATTAGGCGAGAATTTAAAAAAAGAGAAATTTTTCTTTTCCGCTCCCACTAACCTTTATGGCCATGATTCCTGGGCCGCGGGCGCAGCCATAAGCGAGGACGGGCGAACGGCGATTTTAAATAAATCTTCAATTTTGCTTTTAGATAGTAAATTGAATTTGCTGGACCAATATATTTACAAACCTTTGCCAGACGAGCCGGAAGAGAAAGGTTTAAAGATAGTTTTAGGAAAGTATTGGGCTTTGTCCGGGGAGAATTTAAATATAAAAATATTCGGTTTCTGGCCCAATGAAACGGTAGGGGTGAAATTAGGAAATATAGAGCAAGCGGTTAAGGTTAATAATTATGGCGCCGCGGAAGTAACCATAAAGGTTCCGGAAAAAAGCGGCGTGGTACTTATTTCCGCTAATGGCCAGGATTCAAAATTAAATTATCAGACTAGTTTTATTATAAAGTAGGTAGTTCCTAAGGAGGAAGTTGATCCTTCAAAATTGAACAAGGAAATGGAGGCAGAGCCATGAAAAAGATCGCTTTTTTCTTCGTGATCGGGCTGATTTTGTCAGCCAATGTTTTCGCCAGTGCAACCCCGCTTTACGTTTTTTCCTTTGCTACTCCCTGTCTGGGCGTGGCGGACGGCGGAGTCCAGTACAGCAAGGCGCCGGTTGAGCCTGACACAACATTCACACAAGGTGATGACGTTTACGTTCTGGTGGAACTGAAAAACGTCGTGGGCAAACACAAGTTTCACGTGAAGAAATTTCTAAATGGCGTCAGCTATGGCGAATACACCACGGACTGGAAAAATCCGGAAGAGAAATGGGTCTGGGAGTATTCATATTTCATTCCTTCCCAGCTTGAGGCCAGGCCAGGCCGATGGACGTTCGCTATTTATTTCGGGGACAGGTATGGTGTCTTCGAGGAAATAGCTGTAGTGAACTTCAAGGTTTCCAGAACCGATCCGCCCTATGAATTTACCGGCGCCGTTGCTTGCCGCAGCATTGCTGACGGTCCGGAAAAATTCAGTAAAATTCCGGTCGGAGCTGATTCAGTTTTTACGGTCGGTGATACTGTCTACGTTCTGGTGGAACTGAAAAATGTCTATATCAAGCATCGGTTCGGGGTGGTGGAATTTCGGAATGACCAGTACTGGGGAGAGTATGAGACCGACTGGAAAGAAGTTGGTTTTGGCTGGGACTATTCTTATTTTAGTCCCCGCCAGGAAAATATTCGCTCGGGCAAATGGGAATTCATGACTTATCTGGAAAAAGAGGGAGGAGGATGGGAATTTTTGACGAATACGAAGTTTACTGTGAAAGAGGAAGCCACTATTGTGGCTGAGAACGAAGGAGCGCCTCTTCGTTTCTCTCTTTCCCAGAATTATCCCAATCCCTTCAACCCGGTTACGACCGTCAACTTCAGTATCCCTCATGCCGGCAATGTGGCAGTTGAGATCTTTAATCTCTCCGGTCAGAAGGTCGTTACTTTGGTTGACGGATATCAGTCGGCCGGGGATCATTCAGTCGTCTGGGACGCTTCTCACTTTTCCGCCGGAGTTTATTTCTATACGGTAACAAGCGGAATTTTCCAGGAGACAAAAAAAATGATCCTTCTGAAATGAAGAGGGATCGCAGTTTGCTTCTTTGATTCACGGGGCCCGTACTTGTACAGTGCGGGCTTCTTTATTTACAAAAATTATTTTTGGGGTTATTCTTATATTATGATTTTATATCTTGATACAACCAAAGGGAATAAAATAGAAATCGCTTTAAGAGAAGGGAATATGATTTTAGTACAAAAAGAATTTGAGGCAAAGTATTCCCAGGCGGAAAAATTACTTCCTGAAATTAAAAAGATGCTGGCTGAAAAGAAAATTAAGCTGTCCGCCATTTCCGAGATTGTTATAGCGAACAAAAGCGGCGCCGAGACCGGCTTTACGGCTTTGCGCATCGGGGTGGTTATTGCCAACGCTTTAGGCTACGGCCTGGGGGTTCCGGTTAGGGGGTTGGGTAAAAAGACTAGAAGCAAAAGGTTCTCTCAATTTGATGTTATTGAACCGATTTATAATAAAAATCCCAATATTACTGAGCAAAAATCTCAGACTGTGCATTAACTGTTGAAAAGTTGATAGGCAAAGCATTTATTTAGCTTTATAAGATATAAGATAAGAAACCCACTTGTTAACAAGGCGGGTTTTTTGTTTAATTATTTTACTTATATTAGTAAAAAAATTTGGTTTTTCCTATCATTGACTTTAGGCAAAAAGTGGAGTATAATTAAAGTATAAAGGTGAAAAGTGGGGAATAGAGGTGAATGATGTTATTTTTCCATTCGGGAAAAAGCCGCACTACAAATGCGGCACATGCGAATTAAATCAAATCCATAAGTTTTTTAAAAATAAAAACAAAAAACTAAATTGGTTGGCCAAGATACTAAGCGCCAACCGTAAATTCCTGGCTTAGCCAGGGCATGGGGATGGCCTCGCCTCGGGCCCATCGAGGCAATCTTTATTAAATTAAGGCAAAGAAGGGGTCTGATAAATCTTAACCTTGTTGGGAGATTATCAGACTTCTCCTTATCCCTAATTAATTATTCGTTCTTGAAATGTTCATAGGGGAATACCAACATAGCCTGGACGGCAAGGGGAGACTGGCTGTCCCGGCTAAATTTAGAATTTTGCTTAAAGGCGGAGCGGTTGTAACTAAGGGATTAGACAACTGCCTTTTTTTGTATCCGAAAAAAGAGTGGGAAGTCTTGGCGGCTAAATTAGCTAACCTGCCCATAAGCCAGGCCAGGGCCAGAGCTTTTTCCCGTTTGATGCTCGCTGGCGCTATGGACGTTGAATTTGATAACCAGGGAAGAATTACTTTGCCGAGTTATTTAAGGAAATTCGCCGGCCTAAAAAGAAAATCAATTATTGCCGGGCTCTATGACCGTTTAGAAATCTGGGACGAAGCGATTTGGAATAAATATAAGAGCGGGACGGAAAAGCAGAGCAGCGACATTGCGGAAACTTTGGGCGAACTTGGTGTTTAGTATTAACAATTGACAATTAACACAAAAATAAAAACAAAAATATGACAAAAAAAATAGAGTGCCAAGGCCTAGGAAATGCCGGTGGCAATATTAAAATAAAAATTATCCGGGCGCCCTTGGTTGATAGCCGGCAGCTACGAAGAATAATTTTTTCTCGGGCCCGAGCATTGGTTTTATAGACCACACAAAGAAAGCGATGGAATATAAACACACGCCAGTAATGTTAAAGGAGGTTATAGAATATTTGCGTCCGAGGACAGGACAATTTTTTATTGATTGCACTTTAGGCGGAGCGGGGTACACAATTGAAATTGCCAAGAAGGTGGGAGAGGCGGGCAGGGTACTGGCGATCGACCTTGATGAGATGGCGATAGCCAACGCTCGGCGTTTAATTTCCGGCCTAAAATTAAATAATATAATTTTAGCAAATGAGAATTTCAAAGACTTGCCAAAAATTATCAAGAAATATTTCGAGAAAGAAGGCCAAACGAATCAGTTTAGCGGGATTGTATTTGATTTGGGTTTATCATCAGCTCAACTCGAAGACGGGAATAGGGGATTTTCTTTCAAGCTGGATGCCCCGCTGAATATGGCTTTCGGTTCTTCGGCGGGAAACAAGACTGACGAAATAATAAATAATTGGCCGGAAGCGGATTTAGAAAAAATTATCCGGGAATATGGCGAAGAGAAATTCGCTAAAAATATTGCCCGGGCTATAGCGATAAGAAGAAGAGAAACAAAAATTAAAACGACGGGCGAATTAACGGAAATTATCGCCGGAGCCGTACCTAGAAAATATCAAAACGCCAGAATCCATCCGGCCACCAGGACTTTCCAGGCTTTGCGGATCGCCACTAACGATGAATTAAATAATTTGAGGGAGGTTCTGCCAACAGCCGTTAACTTACTGGCCAGCGGCGGCCGGCTGGTAATCGTTTCTTTCCATAGCTTAGAAGACAGGATTGTAAAGAATTTTTTCAGGCAGGAAGCCAAAGATTGCCTTTGCCCGCCCAATTTTCCAATTTGCCAATGCGGGCATAAAGCCAGCCTGAAAATACTGACGAAAAAAGTTATAAAGCCGGGCGAAAAGGAGATTGCCGGAAATCCCAGGTCAAGAAGCGCCTGCTTAAGGGTAGCGGAAAAAATTTAAACGAATTTTGTAATTTATAAAAAATAAAATGACAAACACAAACACAAAAAAAGAATTCTGTGAAAAATCAATTGGAGAAAGATGCAGAAAAATAGTATTTAATTTTAAAAACCTAAATAAATTTTTGTTTGTTGTTATTGTGGCCGCCGGCGTCTATTATCTGACCGGGATTAACGATTTGACCGTCAAGGGCTTTAAACTGCAGGAAGAGAAAAATAAAATCAACCTCCTCGCGGAAGAAAACGCCGTTTTGGGGTTAAAGGTAACCGGTTTAGAGTCTTATAATAATTTAAGCGAACGGGCCAAGGAATTAAAAATGGTGGTCGCCGGAGAAATTGATTATATAACGGTCCAAAGCGGCATTGTCGCCAAAAAATAGTTAACCCCAATTCTTATGAGGTTGTGGAGAAAGCCAAAACAAAAAGTTAGTATTGCCCAAAATAATCGCCTTAATTTAATAATCGCGATTGTTTTTTTATTAGGAGGCTCAATTTTATATAAATTATACGGTTTGCAGGTGAGGGAATATGATTTATATACCGCTTTGGCCGACGGCCAGCACCAAACTTACAGCGAATTAAAGCCAGAGCGGGGGAAAATTTTTATAAGCGACCGCAAGCAGGGCTCGAGTCAAGAAGAATTATATCCCTTCGCCACTAATAAAGATTTCGCCTTGGTTTATGCCATACCCAAGGAAGTTAAAGAGCCGGAGATTTTAGCGGAAAAATTATATATTATTTTTAATCAGGAGAAGGTGGAGAAGGAAGTGGATGAATTATTAAAAAAAGAAGAGGAAGAAAAACTTGACAGCGAACTAAAATATGTCGCCAGCCTTAATCTTCCGGAAGAAGAAAGAATTAAAAAAGAGGGAGAAGTAAAAGCGAGTCTGGAAGCGTTAAGGTCTGATAAAAAATATCAGGAAATTTCAGCTATAAGAAGAGAGGCGGAGATAAAATTAAGAAAAGAAAAGGCAGTAGGGGATTATTTGGCCGTTTTGGCGAAGAAAAATGATCCCTATGAGCCGATTGAGAAAAAAGTTGATGAAGAAACCTTGAAAAAACTTTACTCCCTTATTTTAAGCACCGAGGAGAAGAAAACCGAAGCGCCGGATTTGGAAATAAAAAACGGGATTATCCTTAATAATGCGGATAAAGATGAAAACGGCAAGCCGAGGGAAGCGAAATTTCCCGGCCTGTCTTATACGATGAATGCTTACCGTTTTTATCCTGAAGGCAATATCGGGTCCCATATCCTGGGATTCACCAGCTACGCGAAAGAGGAGCCGAAGGGCGAGTACGGCCTGGAAGGTTTTTTTAACGAAGAGCTTTTCGGCCAGTACGGCTCAATCAAAGCGGAACGGGGGGCGGGAAAAGACGTAATTATTGTTAATGACAGAGAATATAAAAAACCCATAGCCGGCAGTGATTTAATTTTAACTATTAACCGTTCAGTCCAGTTTAGAGTCTGCCAAAAATTAAACGAAGCCGTTCTTCGGCACAGGGCGGACGGAGGCAGTATTATTGTTATGAACCCGAAAACCGGAGCCGTAATAGCCATGTGTTCCTCTCCGGATTTTGATCCCAATAATTATGACCAGGTTGAAGATATAAAGGTTTTTAATAACCCCGCAGTTTTCGCGCAATATGAGCCCGGCTCGGTCTTTAAGCCCATAACCATGGCGGCGGCCTTAGACCAGGGTAAAGTTACTCCCGAAACTACTTATAAAGATGAGGGCCAGATTATGATTGCGGGCTGGCCCAAGCCGATAAAAAATTCTGATTTTGATACTTTCGGCGGGCATGGCGAAGTTAATATGACTTCAGTTTTAGAAAATTCCTTGAACACGGGAGCCATTTTCGCCATGCAGCAGGCCGGCGCTGAAACTTTTGCCGGTTATGTAAAGAATTTCGGTTTTGGAGAAAATACCGGCATAGAGCTATTAGGGGAAGGTTCGGGGGATATTAGGAATTTAACCGCGGCTAAAATAAAACCGATTGATTCGGCCGTAGCTTCTTTCGGCCAGGGCATAAGCGTCACTCCCATTCAGCTGGTAAGCGCTTACGCCGCTATTGCCAACGGCGGAATTTTAATGAAACCTTATATCGTAAAAGAAATTGACCATCCGGACGGGACAAAGGAAATAACCCAACCAAAGGAATTAAGGAGAGTAATTTCTGAGAAAGCCGCGACTTTATTGGGCGGCATGTTGGTGAATGTCGTGGAAGAAGGCCATGGTAAAAAAGCCGGAGTTAAGGGTTATTATGTCGCTGGCAAAACCGGGACCGCCCAAGTTCCCAGAAAAGATGGCCCGGGCTATCAGTCCGGCGTCAATATCGGTTCTTTTGCCGGCTTTGCCCCGGCTGATGACCCGCAATTTGTTATGCTGGTGCGCATTGACCATCCGCGCGACGTTTCCTGGGCCGAGTCTTCGGCCGCGCCTTTATTTGGCGAAATTGCTGAATTTCTGCTACAATATTATCAGGTACCCAAGGCTAGAGATTAAATGGGATTCTTAGGATTATTGAGATTCTCGCGATTAAGAACTTAGTAGAGATTGTTTAAAAATTATAAAATTATAAAATTAAAAATTTTTTAAAATATGCGCAAACTAGTCCGATTAAAATTAAAGATTTTGGCTAAAATGATTTTAGCTAAATACAAGCCGAAAATTATTGGCATTACCGGCAGTGTGGGGAAAACCAGCACGAAGGAAGCGGTTTTTACCGTGCTAAAAACTAAATTCAATGTCCGGCGCAATATAAAGAATTATAACAATGAAATCGGCCTGCCTTTGACAATTATCGGCTCAGACTCGCCGGGAAAGTCTGTTTTTGGCTGGATCGGAGTTTTTTTCAAGGCCTTGGGTTTAATTTTATTTAGAGATAAAAATTATCCGAAAATTTTGGTTTTGGAAATGGGCGTGGACCGGCCGGGCGATATGAAATATCTAACTAGTATCGCTAAATGTGATATTGGGATAGTGACTTTAATCAGCCATTCGCACGAGGAATTTTTTGAGGATGTAAAAGAAATCCAAAAAGAAAAGGGCCTGCTGGTTGAAAATTTAAAGCCGGGCGGCTGGGCGATTCTCAATTTTGACGACGAGCTTGCAAGACAGCTGGCTGAAAAAAGCAAAGTTAAAGTGCTGTCTTATGGTTTTAAAGAAGGGGCGACGGTCCGGGCGCAGGAATTAGTTTTTAGTTTTGAAAAAACCAAAGAAGTTGATAACCTATTGGGCATAAGCTTTAAATTGAATTATAACGGCTCATTCGTGCCGGTATTATTGCCGCAGGTAATTGGCTATAATTCTATTTACGCCGCTTTAGCCGCGGCCGCGGTCGGCATTACTATGGGAATGAATTTAGTGGAGATTTCTAAAGCGATGCGCGAATTTGATTCTCCGAACGGCCGGATGAATTTAATTGACGGCATAAAGCATACCTTGGTTATTGATGATACTTATAATTCTTCGCCGACGTCAGTTATGTCCGCCCTGGATATTGTTATTAAGATTCCTATTGCCAAGGGCGCCAAAAGATTTGCGGTCTTGGGCGATATGCTGGAGCTGGGAAGATACAGCGAGGAAGGCCACAAGGAAGTCGGCCGTTATGCGGCCAAATCCGGTATAAATAAACTGATTGCGGTCGGGGAAAGGTCCCGGGATATAGCTAGGAGCGCTGAGGAAGCTGGAATGTCGCGCGATGATATTTTTGAATATACCGACGTGGCCGAGGCCGGCCGTTTTATCCAGCAAAGAATTGAACACGGGGATTTAATATTAGTGAAAGGTTCGCAGGGCATGCGCATGGAGAAAATCGTTAAAGAAATTATGGCTGAACCTTTGCGCGCTAAAGAATTATTGGTTAGGCAGGAAGAGGAATGGAGGAATGACAGTTAACAGTTAACTATTGACGATTAACTAATTAGGAATAAAAAAACTGCAGAGAATTTCCGCAGTTTTTTGTTTATTTTAGATTCCTATTTTTGCAGTTTAAATATCGGGTTGTATCTTTCGTTTATTCCGAATCCGAAATTAAGTTTTTTTGGTTTTTCTACTATTTTTAAATCCAGCCCCTTAAATATTTCATCCCATTGTTTTTGAGTTAAAAAATTAAAGGCGCATTTTATTCCATAAGGCAGGTTTGATGTGAAATCCGTAAAGCAGATCAGCCATCGGGAAAAAATGCTATAAATCGTATGGTCTTTTATGATAATATATTTTTTAGAAACTCTTTTCATCTCTTCGATAAGGCCGGTTATGTCTTTGGTATGATGAAGCACCTCTAAAGATAAGACAATATCAAAGGTGTTATCGGCATAAGGTATTTTTTTTCCGTCATAAGTTTTTTTAGGAATCTTAGCCGGGCGGTTATTCTGGACGTCTATCCCCGCTATTTTTAAAGAAGGGTTAAATTTCATAATCATTTCCGCCGTTGACCCGTCATCGCAACCGAAATCAAGAATATAGGAATTGTCTTCGCACAGAGAAGCTATGGCCTTAGCCAGTCTTTTTTTATAAACCGGGAGAAATATTTTATCAAAAAACAGCCGCAAAGGTAATAGCAAAATATTTTTTATCTTCATTTATTTTATTTAAGAAAAAATATTTTTATATTGATATTTTTATTAAATCCTTAGCTAAAATAATCTTATTTTGGCCCTTGATTTTTTCTTTTAAAACTGGTACCTTGGCATCCCATAAATGTGTGGCAATTGCTTTTTTTACCCCGGCTTCCTTAACAATTTGAGCGACTTGGTTAATTGTAAAATGGTTCGGCGTGGGGTTGACGTGGCAGGCCTCAATTAATAGTAAATTTGCATTCTTTGCTGTCTGCTTTAATTTTTTCGCGCTATGATGGCCGCCAATATCGCCGGTGTAAACAAATATTTTATTTTGGAAGCTAACCTTTATACCGATTGATTGATACCATGGAACATGGGTAACTTCAAAAAGTTCAATTTTAGCCCCGGCAATTGAAATTTTTTGTACTCCTTCAATAAATTTAAGCGGATAATGCTCCTTTGGTTCAACCCAGAAAATTTCCCTTAATTTTTTCCAGCGCTCTTTTATCGATTTCGGCCCGATTATGGTAAGCGGTTTGTGTTTTCTTCCTGGTTGGCTTATGTCATCTATCCATCGGGAATGGACAAGAGGCAAGGCGTCGGCAAAATGGTCAGTATGAAAATGGGAAATAAATAAAATATCAATTGAATTAAGATTTATGCCCATCTCAACCAAACGGGAGATTGAAGTGTGCCCGATATCCAGAAGGATTTTCTTTTGCCCGACTTCCAGAAGATAGCATGACGGATGCCGTTTTTTTGTTGGCATCATAGTCCCCGAACCGATAATTGTTAATTTAAATTTTTTCATAATAATTTCAAATAGTCTAATCCTAAATAACCGGTGGTAATGTCCGTAAGCTGTCCGCCGCGAAGATGGTCTCTAAATTCCGCTAATGGCATCTCTACGACTTCAATAAATTCGTTGGCTTCTAAATTTTGTTCTTGTTTTTTATAGCAATTCGTGGCGACAAAATTATATCTAACTAAAGTTGAGTAAGCGCTCCCCAGGCTGGCGCCGACAAATTGAAAATCGCCGGTATAACCGGTTTCTTCTGAAAATTCTCTTTTAACCGCTTCTTCCGGAGTTTCTCCGGCATCAACACCTCCTCCGGGCAGTTCCAACAAAACTCTTTCCGGTCCAGGCCTAAATTGTTTAGCTAAAATTATATTATTATTTTTTGTCAGAGCCAGAACACAAACTACCGGTCCTTCCTGTTTTATATCAAAATCAACGATTCTATCGTCGGGTATTCGAAATGTCCTTTTTACTAATTTGCGGAAGCCGGTCTTATAAGGCTCTTCTTTTATTTTTTTCCAAGTTGATATCATAAATAAATTATATCACCGATTGTCATTGCGAGGAAGAAGTCCCGTCCCACCCTAGCGGGACGGGACGACTGACGAAGCAATCTCTGGTAAGAATAACTAAAATTGGGGTAATAAAATAGATATGTGTAGCGCTTAACCAGAGATTGCTTCGTCCCGAAACGTCGGGACTCGCAATGGCAGAGCAGTTTACCCCTTTATTTTATCCATTGGTTATGTTAAGGTAAAAGCAGAAATATTAAGTTATTTTGTTTAATTATGGAAGTATTAATTTTGGGGTCAAAGGGAAATTTAGGTTCCCAGTTGGTAAAAATTTTTTCTGCGGACAAGGATTATAAAGTTATTGCCTGGGACAGGGAAGAAATAGACATAACGGACAAAGAGCTGGTTTTTAAGAAAATGAAGGAATTAAAGCCGGATATTGTTATTAATGCGGCGGCTTATAATGCGGTTGATAAATGCGAGGAGGAAAAAGAATTTGAGCTGGCGGAAAAAATAAACGTTGAGGCGGTCGGTTACTTAGTTGAAGCTTGCCTGGAAACAAGCGCGGTTTTAGTCCATTATTCTTCCGATTATGTTTTTGCCGGAGATAAGAAAGAGGGCTATAAAGAAGATGACGAGCCGAAGCCGATAAATAAATATGGCGAGACAAAATTGGCCGGGGAAGAGGAGTTAATAAAAAAAAGCGGTCAGGGCTTAAAATATTATTTAATCCGGACTTCAAAATTATTCGGGCCTAAGGCCGAAAACGAGGGAGCCAAACCGAGTTTTTTTGACCTGATGCTTGATTTAGCTAAAAAGAAAAAAGAATTAGACGTGGTTAACGAAGAAGTGAGCAGTTTTACTTATACGCCGGATTTAGCCCGGGCTACCAAAAAACTTTTGGAAAGCGAAAAAGGTTATGGGGTTTACCATATTACCAACATCGGCCGGGCCACTTGGTACGAAGCGGCCGTGGAATTATTTAAAATTTTAGATAAAAAGATTAAAATAAATCCGGTTTCTGGCGATAAATTTCCCAGGCCGGCCAAACGTCCGGCTTATTCAGTTTTAATAAATACCAAGTTTGATATGCAGAGGGGCTGGGAAGAAGCTTTAAGAGAATATTTGGAAAAATAAAACACCCTGCCCTGAGGATGTACCGGTTCCTCGAAGGCAGGGGGTAGACACAACTGCATTCCATATCTTGATTAGGTCAATATATTTTTGCTCGTTTACAGGCGGAAAATGCAGCCTCTTCTCCTGTTATCCTATCCGTGTCCAGAATAGAGAGGATCAGAGGTTTTATTTTGTGGGCCTATAAGCAGAATTTTTGGACGGAGGACGTCCAGACAGGCTTTTCCTGCTCGGGTTTTCTGCAAGCAATAGCCGGTTAATAAAAACGGCAACTAATCAAGATATCCGTGAAAAGAGCGTTTTATTTACAGAAAATATTATAAATAATAATTTTAAAAATGTCAAGTGAAACATATGCGCGGAATTATTTTATCAGGGGGTTCGGCCACGCGACTTCGCCCCTGCACAAAAGTCACTTCAAAGCAGCTTTTGCCGATCTATAACCGGCCAATGATTTATTATCCCCTAAACACTCTGTTAAAAGCCGGGATTAAGGAAATTTTAATAATCGTAGCGCCGGAGCGGGCCGGAGATTACCTAAATCTCTTGGGCAGCGGCCGGGAATTCGGCTGCAAGTTTACCTATGAAATTCAGGACAAACCGACGGGGTTACCCGAAGCTTTTGTTATCGGCGAGAATTTTATTGACCAGGAAGACGTTTGTATGATTTTGGGGGATAATATTTTTGAAGACGATTTAAGCCGGGAAATTAAAAACTTCAAAGGCGGAGGTAAAATTTTTGCCAAAGAAGTTCCGGACCCGGAAAGATTCGGTATTGTGGAGTTTAATAAGGACAGGAAGGCGATTTCTATTGAAGAAAAACCAAAAAAACCAAAAAGCAATTATTGCGTAACCGGCCTTTATATTTACGACAAGAGCGTGGTGGAAGTAGCGAAAAATTTAAAACCAAGCCCTCGCGGGGAAACCGAAATTGTGGATTTGCATAATTGGTATTTGAAAAAAGGCGAATTGGAAGTGGCTATAGTAAAAGGCGAATGGATTGACGCCGGCACTTTTGACAGCCTGCTAAAGGCGCAGAATTTTGCTAAGGAAAAGATGCAGGGGAAGATGATAATATAATAATTAGCAATTGCTTATGCCATCTCGGAAAGAAGTTATAAATAAGACAAAAGAATATGTGCGGAGCAGGTTAGGGAAAGAAACGACGGGCCATGATTGGTGGCATGCTTTTAGGGTTTGGCAGATGGCTAGATATATCGCTAAAAAAGAAGGCGGGGATTTGTTGACTATAGAGTTAGCGGCTTTGCTGCATGATATTGCTGATTGGAAATTTAATAAAGGCAAAAAATATTTAGGGTCAAAGTTAATTAAAGATTTGCTTGGAAAATTAAAAGTTGACGGGGAGATTATAAAAAATGTCTGCGAAGTTATAGAAAATATGTCTTTTTCCCTCACGGGCGCAAGAGCAAAATCAAGAATGAAAACTAAAGAAGGTAAAATTGTGCAGGACGCTGACCGGCTTGACGCTTTAGGCGCTATCGGGATTGCCAGAACTTTTGCCACGGGAAGTTTTTTTGGCCGGCCGATTTTTAACCCGGAAATTAAGATTGAAAAAAGAGTGGAAGATTTTAGAAAAAGAGACAGCTATTCCGCTATTCACCATTTCTATGATAAGTTATTGCTTTTAAAAAATTTGATGAATACTAAAACCGGGAAAAAATTAGCCGGGGAACGCCATAAATTTTTAGAGAAATATTTGAAACAATTTTTTAAAGAGTGGAACCTAAAATGAAATTAGCCATCGGCTTTATAACTTATGGAGAGCATACGGCAAAGTATTTGCCGTATTTTTTGCCGTCTTTGTTTAAGGCTTTGGCGGGTCTGGGGGATTATAATATTCTTTGCTGGGATAACAGCGAAAGCAACAAAAATAATATTGAATTTATAGCCAATACTTATCCCCGGATTAAAATTACAAAATCCGGTAAGAACATCGGTTTTGCGGCGGCTTATAATAGAATGATAAATGAAGCCAAAGAATCAGGCGCCGAATATTTTTTAGTTATTAACCCGGATACGATTTTAGAACCGGAAGCGATAAAGAAACTGGTTGAAGCTATAGATAAGGACAAAAGTTTTGGAAGCGCCAGCCCCAAAGTTTTAAAATGGGATTTTGGAAATAATAAGAAGACGGCCATGATTGATACTTGCGGGGTCAGGTTAAAATCAGGTTTGAGATTTGTTGATGTCGGCCAAGGGGAGAAAGATAAAGGGCAACATAATAATTCTTTAATTTTAGGCCCGTCTGGCGCAGCCGGAATTTACCGAATGAGTGCTTTGGAGAAAATAAAATCCCTCCAACCCTCCGCCTCGGCAAGCCCTTGGCGAGACGGGCTTTTATCAAGGGGGAGTAGCGGGCAGTATTTTGACGAATTAATGTTTATGTATAAGGAAGACTGCGATTTGGCCTATCGGCTCTATTTAGCCGGTTTTAAGGCCAAATTGGCGCCGGAAGCTATGATTTACCATGATCGGCCATTTTCAAGTGCTAAAAAGGGTTTTATGGCCTTCTTTAGGGGTAGGAGAGCCAAGAGCGAACAGGTAAAAAAATGGTCTTTTTTAAACCATCATATAATTTTTCTAAAATATTGGCATTTACAAGGTTTTTTGAGTAAAATAGTGATTATTCTGCGAATATTAGCGATGTTTATTTTCGCTTTGCTTTTTGAGCCTTTTTTGGTTGGGCAGTATAGGAGATTGTGGAAAATAAAGAAGTAAGACTCTGTTTATTGGATAAGTTTAATCAAATAATTTTATTTTTATGAGTGTAGAGCGCATTAAATCTCCGGAAAATCATAGACAAAAAGTATATAAATTAATTAATGACATTAAGGATAAAATTCCTTTTTATCCTGCCGCAAACATAGCCGGTTATGATGACGGAGAGGCTTGGAGAATAAGAGATGAGCTAATAGAAAGAAATCCAGATGGCGTTGTTCAAGGTCTAGCCGGGATCACCAGTGAGAAAGCTTGGGAAATAAGAGAATCATTAATCGATATATACCCTCATAGTGTTGCCCGCAGTTTAACTGGCCTAGACGACGAAAAAGCTTGGGAAATGAGAGATAAACTTTTAGAATTAATTGGCAAGGAAGGAGTAGCCAATGGCCTAGCTGAAAGTGTGGCATTTTTAGATGACGATAGATCATGGAAACTTAGGGACAAACTGGAGAATGTCTGTTTGTTAAACGTTTTAGAAGGATTAAATGGCTTAGATAGTAAAAGAGCCTGGGATTTGAGAGAAAAATATAAAAATGAACATCCCAGGGAAGTCGTAGCCAGTCTTATTGGGCTGGATAATGACAAGGCGAATGAATGGAGAAGAGAATTTTTAAAGAATGGGCATATTGATGGTGTAATACTTAGCTATTTCGGAAATGATAGTTCCGAAGCCTGGGATTTAAGAGAAAGATATCTTGATAAATACCCTTTTGCAGTTGGGACAAGCATGGCCGGATTAGAAAATGAAAAGTCATGGGGGCTGAGAAGCAAAATAAAAGAAAAAGCGGAAACACAAAATGATCAGCAAATATTTAAGGGGCTTTGCCAAAGTTTGAGTCCATATATGTCAGCGGCGTTAAAGATGAAATTACCTTAGGACCTTCACCTAAATACTATGCGCTTCTAATGGTCGATAAGTTATATTTTGTGTGTTATGGGACAGAATTTGACAAATTCTAGTTTTCAGCTATAATATAAAAAGCTCCTCAAGAAAGGGCATTTTTTATACCGGAAGCCCCCGCTCTTCGCAAGGAGCGGGCGGATCGGTATATCCCGCTGCTTCGGCGAATAAAATTTTGAAATAATCAGAAGGGAGGCGAAGCCGCTTCTTCTTTAAAAATTTTTAGAAATTTAAAAAAGTTTTTGTAAGTGGCGGGATTGGAATGCCGCGGACATTAAGTCAGCGGAATTTTATTAAATTATTAATTATTTTTAAAGCGGGCGTTGTTATCCGTGGGATTGCTTCGCTTCGCTCGCAATGACATATGGATAGAATTGCGGTTATAAAAACCGGCGGGAAACAATATAAAGTTAAACCGGGCCAGGTTTTAAAAATAGAGAAACTGGACGCGGAAGCCGGTAAGCCGGTAAAGTTTGAAACTTTGCTTACGGCCACGGCTGACGGCAAGGAAATGGACTTGGGCAGGCCGGGTTTGGGCGAAAAGGTGGAAGGGAAAATTTTAGAGCAGGGGAGAGCCAAGAAAATTGCCGTTGTAAAATACAAAAATAAAACCCGCTATCAAAAAAATGTCGGGCACAGGCAGCCGTTTACAAAAGTAGAAATTACAAGTATCGCTTAAAATTTTTATACAGAAAAAAGAGACCGTCTTCATCGAACTGGTCTCTTTTTTTATTTCCTTTTGGTATCAGGGGATTTCTTTCCCTCTTAATTTATAGAAACCTGCATACAGATGCCAAAGAGCCATCACAAAAGCTACTTTCAGCCAATACAGCAACCCCGAGGACGCTTTCTTTGTTTTCATTATTGCCC
Organism: Patescibacteria group bacterium; assembly: GCA_041645555.1. Classification (GTDB taxonomy): domain Bacteria; phylum Patescibacteriota; class Patescibacteriia; order Patescibacteriales; family JAQTRU01; genus JAQTRU01. Next base: position 14,309 of record JBAZPX010000009.1, on the reverse strand, counting down.
TCCTTGCAGAAAGATTTTAGGTCAATGTATTAATGGTATGTTTAATCTATAATTCGTTCCTGTACTTCAGGGCGTTAGCCAGAGTTATCTCGTCCGCGTATTCCAGATCCGCGCCCGTCGGCAGGCCTTTGGCCAAACGGGTTATTTTTATTTTATAGGGCTTTAAGAGTTTAACTAAATACAGAACCGTGGTTTCGCCCTCTAAAGTCGGATTTAAAGCTAAAATTATTTCCTTAATCCCGTCTTTTTCTATCTTTTCTATAAGCTGCTTTATATTAAGTTGCTCCGGTTTAATTTCTTCGATAGTATTTATAAGACCGCCTAGGATATGGTATAGGCCATTATATTGGCTGGTGGCTTCAAGAGTAAGCATATCCTGCGTGCTAGCCACGATACAAATTATATCCTGCCGGCGTTTTTTATCGGCGCAGATCGGGCAGGGGTTAGATTCGGCTAAGCTCAAGCAGCGGGAGCAGGTAATCGTTTTTTCTTTAAGCTCGGCAATGAACTGCGCCAGTTTTTGCAATTCTTCGGTTGGCTGTTTTAATAAATAAAAAACATACCGCTGGGCGGTTTTCGGGCCAACGGAAGGAAAATGAGAGAAATGTTCTATTAGATTTTGGATAGCCAAAGGAAATTTCATTTTATTTTATCTCAAGCCGGGCAAACCGCCCATTTCCTGCATTTTTTGCGCCATCAGACGCTGGGTTTTTTTTATAGCCTCGTTAAAGCAATCGGTGAGCATGCCTTCCAGGGATTCTTTACCTAGTCCTTCATTTATAGACAAGGAAATAATTTCCATATTCCCGTTCATTGTTATTTTCACTCCGCCTTTTTCAACCGTAACTGACTCCTGGGCCAAAGCATTTTGCATAGTTTTGGCCTGCGAGCGGAGGTCTTTCATGTATTTTAGTTTGGCAAACATAAATTTTTATTTTTTTATATTATTTTATTATTTTATTTTTATATTATTTTAAAATTCAGGCGGTTCTTCCAGGCCGGATTTTTCCACGCTGGAAAAGCTGGCGGTTTCTTCGTTGAAGAACAATTCAATTTTCCCGGTCGGGCCGTTTCGGTGCTTAGCGATAAAAACTTGGGCGAGATTTTTTTCCGCTTCGGGCAGCTCCTCGCGGTTATAATGCCGGTCAGCCGCTTTGCGGTAAAGAAACATAACCACGTCCGCGTCCTGCTCAATTGAACCGGATTCGCGCAGATGGGCCAGTTTCGGAATCGCCGGGCCGCCGGTTTGTTCAACGGCGCGGGAAAGCTGGGATAAGGCCAGGACCGGAATATTTAATTCGCGGGCAATGGCTTTTAAGCCGCGGCTGATTTCCGCCACTTCCTGCACGCGGTTGTCGCCGTATCTGCCCCGTCCTTCCATCAGCTGCAAATAATCAATAACGATTAAACCCAGACCTTTTTCCATCTGCAGCCGTCGGGATTTTGTCCTTATTTCCATAATGGAAGAAATGGGGGAGTCGTCAATATAAATCGGGGCTTCGGAAAGCTGGCCCATAGCTTCGCCGATGCGGGTAAAATCATTATCTTCTTCGCGGTCAGAAAGTTTTCCCGTGCGCATTTTCCAAAGATTAACGCGGGATTGGGAGCAAAGCAGCCGGTCCACCAATTGTTCTTTGCTCATTTCTAAAGAAAAGAGCCCGACTCCTTCTTTGCTCTTAATCGCGGCCTGGCGGGCAATATCCAAAGCCAGAGAAGTTTTTCCGACGCTCGGCCGGGCGGCCAGAATTACTAAATCGCTTTTTTGCAGGCCGGCTAAAATATTATCCAAGTCAGGAAAGCCGGTCGGCAATCCGCGCAGTTTCCCGCCGTGCTTATGCAATTCGTCAATTCTTTCAAAAGCTTCGGTTAAAAGATTATCAATCGGCAGGAAGGTGTTTTTTAAATATTTTTGCGAAACGGAAAAAATTTTTTGTTCGGTTTGGTCTAAGACTTTGTCTATTTCTTCCTCTTCCTGGTAGCTTAGGTCCATAATTTCCGAAGCCGCCGTCTGCAAGCGGCGCAAAGTAGCTTTGCGCTGGATAATATTGGCGTAATGGACAATGTTGGAAGAAGTGGCGGAAAAAGAGGAAAGATTAGCGAGATAAGTCCGGCCGCCGATATCAGCCAGCTGCTTTTTTTCATCCAAGCGGTTAGCTAAACTAAGAATATCAATCGGTTCATGATGATTATAGAGCTCTTTGATAGTAGAAAAAATAATCCGGTGGGCGTCTTTATAAAAGTCGTTTTCCGCGATGATGTCCGCCACTTTAATAATCGCGTCTTTATCAATCAAAAGGCAGGAAAGAAGCGATTGCTCGGCCTCAATATTCTGCGGCGGCATTTTTTCCATTCCGCCCGCGGGCGGATTTTTTTCTTGGTTACTCATGGGTCTATCTTATCTTATCAGCTTTTTTTCCGCAAGAGCGTTTTGTCCACTATTTTTCCACTTTTTTAAATAACAAAAAAAGGCCAATTTAGCCTTTATTTTGAGCCACCCGTCGGACTCGGACCGACGACCCACAGTTTACAAAACTGTTGCTCTACCAACTGAGCTAGGGTGGCTTTGTGCGCCGTACTGGATTCGCCCCGTCATTCGACGGGGTGGCAGGTCGAATGACCTGCCGAACCAGTGATCCCGCTTAGCGGGACTGTTGCTCTACTAATTTTATTTGTTTATTTGTGCGCCGTACTGGATTCGAACCAGTGACCATCAGCTTAAAAGGCTGTTGCTCTACCAACTGAGCTAACGGCGCCCTACTTTTGTAGTTATAATTTTTAAAAAATTTTCTTAGCTATAACAAAAATAAAACTGCCCAAAGCAGGATTGTTTTCGCTAATTTGATAATAACAAAATTTTTTATTTTTGACAAGGGGTTATTGGAATTTTTAGTTTATTTATTTATTTGCTATAATGTGGATAACGTAAAAAGAATAATGTTCTTCTTTCACAAATCGCGAAAGGAGGGGGAAAATGAAAAAAGTGGGAGCAACTTGCTCCAAATGCAAGCAGCCTTGGGAGAAAAAGTTACCCGCTGAAGGGAAAGAATGGGAAGATGAATTTGGAGGGATAATTTTTGATTCAACTTCAGATTTGTGTCATGCCTGCACTCTTTTGCTTATTTTCAGGAAAAATCCAAAAGATGTTACCGCAGCAATCCGCAGAAAGCAGGAGGCTGAAAAAAATTCCCAATGTTTTAACACTGGCGAGGAAGAATGTTCTAAGATTGATTGCCTTTGGAAAATAATTTGTCCTTCTGTTTCTGCTAACAAGGAGGCAGTTCCTAGTTAAAAAACGCCGTTTTGTTTGTTTGCAAAACGGTGTTTTAATTTTGACATTTTTTTGGGAATAACCTAATATATAATTGGCTTTTTTACAAAAGAATAACGGAGGGAATAAAACTATAACAGGGGGGTGTAGCGATGGCAAAAAAAGCTTGGGGTATCTTTTTCGCGGTGTTAACGCTTCTCTTTTATGTGTTTTTATTCTGGGACGGCGCTCTGACTCTTCAGGGAGAAGTAATCCTCGGCGTGGTTTCCGTCTGTTTAGCCGCATTATTTATTTCGGTCACGTTTGAATTTCCCGCTAAGGTATTCAAGATCTTTATGGCGGGGAAGAAAGTTCTTTTCCTCTTTACTTTCCTGGTCGTGGCAGTGGCGATTTTTTCAGTTTCCGGTAGCGACGATCTGGGAATTTTGTCGAGAATTGCCAGCGGTGCGATTCTCGGCGGACTTTCCGCTTTCTTTGTTGGGGTTCTTATGATTCCTTAAGAACAAGGAACTAATCTCGTGGCGGTTGGCAGAATTTTACCAGCCGCTTTTTTTATTAACAAAAAACCGGCGCAAGGCCGATTTTTATTTGTACCGCCACGGGTCCGCCTTTGTCCCGAGCTTCGGGACTTCGGCGAGGCAGGGAATCGAACCCCGATTACCAGGATGAGCCCCGCATTTTAGCTTCGCTAAAGCGGGGTCGCTCGCTCAGACGCTCGCGAAACGACATTGCTGTAGCCCTAGAGAGAATCGAACTCTCGTTACATGGATGAGAACCATGCGTCCTAGCCACTAGACGATAGGGCCGAATATAATTTTTAATTTTCAATTTAATATTTGCCCGATAATATCCTTATATCCTCGTAAAAATTCTTCGGCGGTTGTTTCTTTTTTTCCTTCCAGTTGGAGTTTTTTTATAATTAAAGCGTTCTTTCCGCACTGGACAGCTAATTGGCTGTTATACAGAAAAATTTGCCCGATTTTATGGTTGTTGATTTTTAAGGGGGTAGGGGAGATGGAAACTATTTTTATAATTTTATTTTGCCAGTTTGTCCATGTTCTCGGCCAGGGAGTAAGAGCCCTGACCATTCTTTCAATTTCTTCCGCTTTTTTTTGCCAGTTAATTTTCCCGTCTTCCTTTTTTAAAGTCGGGGCGTAGCTGGCTTTCTGGTTATCCTGCGGTTTCGGTTTTATTTTTCCATCTATATATTCTTTAATAGTGCCAGGCAAAATTTTTGCTCCAAGTCTTGCTAATTTATCGTGCAAGGTTTCCGCAGTTTCTTCCGGGTCTATTTTTATTTCAGTTTGCTTTAAAATCGGGCCGGTGTCAAGGCCTTTTTCTATTTTCATGATAGTAATTCCGGTTTTTTTATCGCTAGCTAAAATCGGGGCCTGGACACAGGCAGCGCCGCGCCAACGGGGCAAAAGCGAACCGTGGACATTAATCCAGCCAAAGCAAGGGATATCTAAAATCTCTTGCGGGATTATTTGGCCATAAGCTGCGAGGACTGCTAAATCGGGATTTGATTTTTTTATTTCTCCTTTTATTTCGGCTATTTTATCCGGCTGCCAAACAGGGATATTATTTTTTTGCGCTTCGGTTTTTACGGTTGATGGAGTAAGAATTTGCTTCCGGCCGACCGGCTTATCCGGCTGGGTAATTACGGCCAATATTTTAAAATCTTTATCAGCTAGCATTGCTTTAAAGCCCGGAACAGCGAAGTCAGGCGTGCCGGCGAAGATTATTTTTATTGGCGACTGGTTAGACATATTAAGAGATTATTGTTATATTATCTGTATAAAGAATTTAATAATTTTCAAATATTCAAATTTTCGAAACAATTTACAAATTTACAAATTAAAAAATTGTTTTGTAAATTAGTAAATTTGAATATTTATTTGATTTGATGACTGAGTTCATAAATTTTTTTCTCTCTATCAGCCAAGACATGGGCTACGGCGGCGTAGTTTTGTTAATGGCGGTGGAAAGCTCGTTCATTCCTTTTCCTTCAGAGGTTGTTATCCCGCCGGCAGCTTATTTGGCTTCGCAAGGAGAAATGAATATCTTTTTCGTTATTTTGGCCGGCGTCATCGGCAGTCTAATTGGAGCGGTTATAAATTATTGGCTGGCCTTTTATTTGGGACGGATTTTGATTTATAAAATAGCTGACCATCGTTTCAGCCGTTTTCTGATGATTAATTCGGCGAAAATAAAAAAATCCGAAGATTTTTTTCTGCGCTATGGAAATGTTTCTACGCTTGTCGGCCGTCTAGTTCCAGTGGTAAGGCAATTGATATCGCTGCCGGCCGGTTTTGCCGGAATGAATTTTAAGAATTTTTGTTTTTATACGACTTTAGGTTCTGCCGTCTGGGTCACTATTTTAGCTATCTTGGGTTACGCCTTCGGCTCTAACCAAGAATTGCTGGCCAGATACTATAAAGAAATCTCCTGGTTTTTTGTCGCCTTGGGCTTATTAGCGGTAATAATAATTTTTATAAAAAAAAGAAAGAACGGCGAACCCCCTAATTCTTAATTCCTAATTCTTAATTTCCGTATAGCGTCTAAATCGCTTTAATTTTTTTAATCTCCTTGGCTTTATCAATAAATAAAATTCCGTCCAAGTGGTCAGTCTCATGCTGGATAACGAAAGCGAGCAGGCCCAGGGCCTGTATTTTTGTTTTTTGCCCCTTTTTATCAAAATAAACGCAGTTTATCTTTTTATTTCTTCTGACTTTTCCGTAAACTCCGGGGACGGAAAGACAGCCCTCTTCATTCCATTCCTTGGCCCAGGATTTTCCCGTGATTTTGGGGTTTATCATAACTTTCGGTCCGTCCTTCGTATTTATAGTAATCAAGCGGATATTTTTTCCAATCTGCGGAGCAGCCAGGCCGACTCCGTCTTTTTCTTTCATAGTTTTTATCATATCGGCGCAAAGCTCTTTTAATTCATTGGTCTTTATTTTTTTCAGACTAATCTCTTTTGATTTTTCCCTTAAGAGGGGACTGGGATTTTTTATGATTGGTAGTATTTTAGCCATAGTTGACTCAAATAAAAATTTATGCTTTAATTTTATATTAGCTCATTTGAAGAAGAATGGCAATATTTCCGCGAAAGAGAGGGGGTGGATCATGCCAAAAATAACCGTAGCGGAATTTGAAGCGAGAAGGGAACAAGCCAGAGTAATGGTGAATTTGGGAATTGCTTTGGATATCGAAGAAGCTTTAGCCAGGCTTCAAGAAAGTGAGAATAAAAGAAATAAAGCCGGGCTTGTAATTTTTTATACAGATGCGATGGTTAAAACGCATTTGGGTGAAAGAATTATAACTGAAAGAATGTGCGGGCCTGAAGTTAGGACGGCTTTTATTGAATCCGGATTTATTTCCAGACTGATGGGGAGGCCAGGTAAATCAGAGTTTGTAGTTGGTAAAATAATTGAGCTCGTTTCAGAGGACAGGGAATGGTCGCAAATTTCCGTTGTGGTTGAAGGGTTCAGGATTTTTAGCAGGAACGGAATTTATTTTTCCACTAATTCCGCGGAAAGATTAAGACGGGAAGGAAAAATACCCTTTAACGAAAGATATCCCGAAAAGAATCTTTACCGCTGGGAAATAGAAACACCCAACAGCGGGATTGTGCCAGGAATTTTTTCCGCCCGGAATCGGCATCCCGTCGCTTCTGAGTTTCCGTTGGTGCTGTATATTCCGAAAGATAAAGTTTTAATGTTTTCCTGAACCGGGAAAAATAACGGCTTCAGCGATTTTTCACTGAAGCCGTTTTTCATTGGCAGATAAAATTGGTATAATAAGGACATGCCAGAAGACAAAGGGTTTGAACAATTAGGGGAAATTTTTAAAAAGAAGAATGCCTCCCCAAAAATAAAGCCACCGGCTTATGAGTGGCAAGATTTTGCTTTGCGGATAATAAACGAATTGGGAGTTCCAAATTTTAAGCGGAGCGCGGTTTTTAAGGTTTGCAAAGAAAATCCGAAATCTTATATTGAGGGATGCTTAAATGAGACGAAAGAACTTTGCCGCAGCGGGCAGAAATGGAAATATTTTTTTAAGCTAATTAGCCAGAAATAAAATTTAATCAAAAATAAATTCGGCGGTTAGATAGCCGACCCCGAAAGGCCCTTCGTAAGATAAAATTTGTGGTTCGTATTTTATCCCTTCCAGAATTCCCAAAAGGATAGCGATTGATTTAAGGCCGCATTCGCCGGCATCGGAAATTAATTTTTCATCCATTTTGAAAATTTCCGATGTTTTTTTATTTTTCAGGTATTCAATAAGTTTTTTGTCAAATTTAGCGCCTTGGCGGGAATAGCCGGCTGGAGCGTCTTTTGTCAAGCGATGCGAAAGGTCCCCAGAAGCGATTACTCCGACCCGGTTCTTGCTGGCGACCAGCTCTTTTTTAAGAAGCTGCCCGAATTGGAAATGGGCTTTTAAGTCGAGGCCGCAGTAATAGAGAGGAATGATTTTCGTCTGCTTTCTTTGAAAATTAGCGCTTCTTAAATTCTGGGCTAAGAGATAAAGAGGAACGCCGCTGCCATGGTCGAGATTCGGTTCGCTTATTAGCTGTAGGGGGGCTTTAGTTTCTAAACTTTCTCTGATTTTATAAGCCAGGCCGACATCGCCCGGCAGTTTCATTTTCGTAACTAAATCGCCGAAGTCTTCAAAACTGATGGTAAATTCCGGGCTTAAATTCATAGTAAAAGAGCTGGGCGAAATAAGGCCATGGGGAGAGATAATGATTATTGTCTCCACTTCGCGGGCGTAAAGACTTTCTTCCAGCTCTTTGTAGGCTTGGCTGGTATTTTTCAATTCATTTAAGTTGTCTTTGCCGATAGCCGGTATAAGAATCGGCGGATGGGGAGTGATGGCGGAAAAGACGAGAGACATACATTTAAATAAAAAATAAAAGATAAAAAATAATCTTCTAAGCTTATTCTTTATTAGTCGCTTCGGTTATGGGCGCTCCTTCGGGGTAGAAGTAAAGTATTTTTGGAGAAATGGTTATAATATTGGTCCATTTGTATCCGAGGTCTTCAAAAGCTTTCCCGGAAGCAAAAGACCTTTTTTGGCCGTCGGCGATTAAATAAACTGCTTGTGAGTTCGTTGATTTTACCAATTCTCCGTCGCCGAATAAAACCGGGTTGATTGTTGCATAATCAGCCAGCTCTTTTCCCGTCACCGGGATTATTTTTTTGCCCTTAAATTTAGTTTTTAAGAAAGTTGCGTCCCAGACAGGCGCTTTCGTGCCTTCATAGACCCAGTAAATTCCGCCGGTTTTTTTATCCTGCAGCAGGGCTCCGGCCGGGTAGGTGGAAGTGGCGGTGAGGGGTTTTCCTTCAAGGTAGGAATTTATATCCTCCCAGCCGGCATCCATAATTTCTTCCGGATTATAACCGATTTTTCGGAAAGCTTCGGTGGAGGCAAAACCGTGCCGTTTATCGTCTACCAGTAAGAAGACAGTTCCGCGCGGAGAGCGGACTAAAGAATAATTTTGAAATTTAATTGAGGCGCCGGTCGGGTATTTGTCCAGATCGGATTTATTGACGACAATTACTTTATTTGGGTCAAACCTTGAGGTCAAAGCGGCTTTAGTCAGAAACGGCCGTTTTTTGCCGTTCTGGATCAACCAAACGCCGGATTCGCCTTCGGCCTGCAATAGAGCGCCGTCGTAATATTCACGCGTAAAATACCTTTGCCAGATATTGTAAAAATTGAAATTGCCATTATAGACATGAGGCGTGTAATTATAAAGGGCAGCTGTAGCTTTATTGTACGGGGTAACGATTGTGGTGCCGGTTGAAGTCGTGGAATAGGGATTGGTAAAAGTGTAAGTTTCCCCGGCTTTAAAAGTGTAAAGACGGGGGTTATCCATATAATCGCGGAATTGGAGAGAAGCGCTATTGACCTGCTTCCAGAATCCCTGCCAGCGCGAATTGCAGCCGCCTCCGTCCGGGCAGCCATACCCAGCTGCCCAGTCTAGCTGGCTTTGCTTCGGCGAGGTGTCTTCAATTAGACTCTGCTCTTTCTGCAGGAGGACTAATAAAAATTTTGGGTTGACTAAATTAGTTACGGCCCGGTCGTAAATTATTTCCGCGGCTGTCATAGTCTTTCCGTCCGGGTTGGCGCAGGAGTAATTAGCCAGATATCCGCCCCTGTCCCTTAAGAATTGTTTTATATCCTCAAGGTCCATAGCCGTATAATCAAGGATTTCCGAGTCGCCGATTATATAATTAGGATTGAAATTATCTTCGGCTAAAGAAACTTTGGCAGTAAGCAAAAGGCAAAGGATAAAAGACAAAACAAAAAATAGCCTAATCTTATTATTTTTCATGATTTTTTAGATTATTCGTAAGAAATTTATAACTTGTAACTATATTATAATATACGTTTGGGTTTAAGACAAATTACAGCTACAAATACTACAAATATGGCATTCAGATTGAATTGCAGAAAAGAAAAAAGCCCCGGACTGCTTCCAGCTCGGGGCCTCTCATTTTTATTACTCTGCGATGTTTCACGCGAATATTTTTTCGATGTCCGCTTGGGATAACGGCTTGGCCAGGAAATGATCCGCTCCTTTTTCGATCGCTTCTCCCCGGTAAGAAGGGGTTCCTGACGTGCTGACGAAAATAACGTCAGGGAATTTTCCTTTTGTTGCCGCCAAAAGATCCAGGCCGTTCATTATGCTTTGTCCATCCATATCAACGCTGGAAAACACGATATCCGGCTTCTCCGGCAGTTTGGAGATACGGTCCCAGGCCTCGTCCGATCTCTCAAATCTTTCGAAAGAAAGGGTATCGCTTTCTGCCACCAGTAGTGTTTTGAGAATCATTCTGGTGAGTATTTTTCTCACATCTTCTTCATCATCTACGATAATAATCTGTCTCATTTCTTGTTCCTCCCCTAAGTATAAAGCGTTAGAGACGTAGTGGCATAGTTGAAAGATCGTTGGATTATCATAAACTATTTATTCATTTTTGTCAATCTTGCTATAAATAAAAAATTGTTCCGTAATTATATGGGGCAATTTTTTATTATTTTGTTATTTTATTTTTATATTATTTTAATTAACTTTCATCATCACCTTGTCCTTTATTCCCAAATCAATTAAGACATCATCTCCGCCCTTAATTTTTCCTTCAATAATTTCTAAAGCCAGCTCGTCCAAAATCATATTTTGGATTATGCGTTTTAATGGCCGGGCGCCAAAAGTTATGTCATAACCCTTTTCCGCCAGCATCTTTTTTACTTTCGGGCTTATCTTTAAGCTGATTTCTTTGTTTTTTAATCTTTTCTCAACTCTGTCCAGTTCTAAATCAACGATTTTTTCTAGAGCTTCTTTATCCAGGCTCTTAAAGACCACGATTTCATCAATTCGGTTTAGGAATTCCAGTTTAAAATTTTCTTTAAGGATTTTATCTATTTTTTCTTTCATTTCCTCGGCGCGGGTATCCCGGGTTTCTTTTTCATTGCCGTTGTCATGGAAGCCGATGGAGTATTGCTTGATTACTTCATTGCCCAAATTAGAGGTCATGATAATAATGGTATTCTTAAAATTAACGACCCGGCCTTTTGAGTCAGTCAGGCGGCCGTCATCTAAAATCTGCAAGAGGATATTAAACATTTCCGGATGGGCTTTTTCTATTTCATCAAAAAGAATTACGCTATAAGGGCGGTGTCGGATTCTTTCCGTCAATTGCCCGCCTTCTTCATAGCCGACATAGCCGGGAGGGGAGCCAATAATTTTGGCCACACTGTGCTTTTCCATAAATTCGCTCATATCCAGGCGCAACAAAGAGTTTTCATCATTAAACATAAACTTAGCCAGAGATTTAGCCAGTTCGGTTTTACCGACGCCAGTCGGACCGACAAAAAGGAACGAGCCGATCGGCTTTTTTTCTTCGCTGATTCCGGCGCGGGAACGGCGGATAGCGTTAGCCACGGATTTAATCGCCTGGTCCTGCCCGACCACGGATTTTTTAAGCTCTTCCTCGGCCTGGCCTAATTTTTTTATTTCGCTTTCCAGCATTTTTGAAACCGGAACGCCGGTCCAGCGGGAAACAACCTTGGCAATGTCCTCCTCATCAACTTCTTCTTTTAAAATATGCTGGCCCTTTTTTTGGATTCTTCCCAGTTCTTCTTCCTGATTTTTTACTTCTTTTTCCAGGTCGGGGATTAAGCTATAGCGGATTTCCGCCACGCGGGTTAAGTCGTCGCCTTTGCGCTCAATAATTTCGGCCTGGGATTTTAATTCGTCAATTTTTCTTTTTGATTCCCGGATTTTGGAAATTATGGCTTTCTCATTTCGCCAATGCAGTTCCAGCTGGTTGGCTTTTTCTTTAAGCTGGGCCAGTTCTTTATTTATAGTTTTTAATTTACCTGATTCCGGAGCGCCTTCTCTGTTGGTTTTTAATCCGGCCTTGGCGATTTCCAGGCGCTTTATTTCTCTTTTTAAGCCGTCCAGCTCTTCCGGCATAGAATCAATTTCCATGCGCAAAGAAGAAGTGGCTTCGTCCATTAAATCCACGGCTTTGTCCGGCAGAAACCGGTCCGTAATATAGCGGGCGGAAAGTTTGGCGGCCGCGATTAAAGCGTCGTCCGTAATGCGGACGCCGTGATGGACTTCGTATTTTTCCTTTATGCCGCGCAGGATTGAGATAGTATCTTCAATGCTTGGCTCCGCTACGTAAATCGGCTGAAATCTTCGTTCTAAAGCCGCGTCTTTTTCAATATATTTTTGGTATTCTTTAGTGGTAGTGGCGCCGACGGTGCGGAGTTCCCCCCGGGCTAAAGCCGGTTTTAGCATATTAGAAGCGTCCATGGCGCCTTCAGAAGCGCCGGTGCCGACAAGAGTATGGAGTTCGTCAATAAAAAGGATAATTTTTCCGCCTTGGGATTTTATTTCTTTTAAGACTGCTTTTAAGCGGTCTTCAAATTCGCCCCGGAATTTTGAACCGGCGACCAAGGAACCAAGGTCCAAGCTGACGATTTCCTTATTCTTTAAATTATCCGGAACGTCGCCCGAAATAATCCTTTGCGCCAGTCCTTCCACGATCGCGGTTTTGCCGGTTCCGGCTTCTCCGATTAAAACCGGGTTATTTTTTGTTCGGCGCAATAACACCTGCATAATTCGGCGGATTTCTTCGTCCCGGCCGATAACCGGATCTAATTTTTCTTTGCGGGCCAGATCGGTTAAGTTAACCGTGTATCTTTCCAGGACGCGGAATTTTGATTCCGGTTCCGGGTCAGTAATGGTTTGCGAGCCGCGCAATTGCGACAGGATTTTTAAAACCTCGGCGTACTCAACCCCGAAATTTATTAAAAGTTCCTGGGCTTTTGATTTTATCCCGACTAAAGCGAGCAAGATATGTTCGGTTGAAACATACTCGTCTCCCATTTTGTCTGCTTCTTTCTTGGCTCTTTCTAAAAGCATAGCTACTTCGCCCGTGCCCTGAACCATGCCGACGTTATCAGAAGGAAAAGTTCTTACCTTGGGAAGATTTTCAATCCCTTCTAGAGTACGCTTTTCCACCATATCGGCGTCAATTTTCATTTTTTCAAAAACCGGCCGGACTAAGCTTTCCGACTGGTCCAAAAGGGAAGCGAGGACATGCAAGGCTTCAATATGCTGCTGGCCGTTATCCTGGGCGATAATTTGCGCGTTAATAATCGCTTCTTGAGATTTATTCGTGAATTTATTGAACATATATTTAAAAATAAAATAATAAAATAATATAAAAAAGTATAAGACTTTTTAGCACTCTCTTCTTTGGAGTGCTAATTTTAATATAATATAGAAAAAAATTTGTGTCAAGTGATGATTGACAGATTTTATTTAAAATGCTAATAAATAAGCACTAAGCCATCCTCAAAGAGGGGGGCGAAATACTAACAACCAAACAAGAGGAGGTAGCGCCATGAACGCTACTGACACAGCAACAATCGAGAAGTTCTTTCAAAACGTTGCCGCAGGCCAATGTGTGGCAGAATGTCAGGTAGAGGTTTTGCAGGCGAGATTGATAAGAGCAATGGAAGCTAAGAGTCCCATCAGAGAGATTGAATCTCTGATTTATCGTTTGGGGAATAGGATAACACCTATGTTTCCCACCGAGTTAGTGGGGACGCACATTCATGAAATCAACATCGGAGAAGATTGGAGAAAAGCGCCCGAATGGGAAGCGGCCCGGTTCTTAATGAAAATGGGCAGCCTTAATGTTCTTACGAGATTCGACGCTAAGGCAAATAAAGCAGGTATTGGGGATGTTGCAAATAAAGCCCACAGTGTTATTATTCAAAAAGTTGTCCCTTCAATATCCGCGATGTTTCTGCACGACCGTGCGTTCCATGTTGACTGTAATCATCCCCTCCTTTTCGATTTAATGGAGTGGATGAGCCGTGAGGAAAATCAGTCCGGCGGCCCCAGCGATTTGAAAAGAATTGATGCGTTTTTCAAGGAGCTGGTCAATTGCCTTTTTTTTAATGGTGAATTCCCTTGTCGCTTTCCTTACTTCGGCCTTGAAATAAGACAGGTCGCGGAAGAATCGAGCAGAGAACCGGCAGAAGTGGAAAAAGAATTTTTGGGCAATCTGGCCAAAGCTTTCGCGATCTATTTGGGGAAATTCGAGGCAGCGAAAGTCGTAAACAGAATTATCGAAGCCGTCTTTGTCGAAATGCTGCCTTATTTGGCGGAAGAAATGTGGAGTGACGGCAGCGAGGATGGCGGCGAAGTCCTGCGGTCGGCGAAAGATTGTTTAAGCGATCCTGGAAAACTTCAATTTCACCCGGGCAGTATTTTTATGAAGTGTTTTGCTGAAGATACAAAATTCTCTCCCCAACTCTGGTATCTTTTCTGCTTTCTTTGGGAGGAAAAAGCTGGAAGAAGAGTCAGTTAAAAACTAACTGGCCGCAATGGACGGACGTTACACTTGTAGCGTCCGTTTTTTTATTCTATAATATTTAAATTCCCTCCGCATTTGGCGCATTTACCGTTTTTATCAAATCTTTCAATCTGGTAGCCAACTCGCTTTAT
>JBAZPX010000008.1:0-46301 GCA_041645555.1 Patescibacteria group bacterium | reverse complement strand
GCGTTCGAAGCAACATTAGAAGAACTAAAGTCGTTGTTAGCGTCATTATTGCCTAAAATATTTTGGGCAAAATCCTGGTCAGAGTCGTTCGGCCCGGCTAATGGTTCGGTAAAAGCGGCATAAACCCAAACCGTAATCACCGCGGTTAAAGTTAAAATAACCGTGGTAATCGCCCGCCAAGCCAGATTTTTAGCCTGCTGTTTGAGTTGGGTTTTTAATATTTTCTTATCCATTGTCTAATAATTTTAATGATTTATACCAAAAATTAACTACTAGCAAAAGACGAACTTTATAATAACACTCTCTTATTTAATATTATTTTACTATACAGTTCCCCCCTCCACAAAGGTATCCCGGGACAGGATCGCTAGTCTCTGCTATGTAGTCATACATACTCATGCATTGCTGCGGAATGTTGTGGCAGGTGCAGTCGGGATCGCGGTAACTTTGAAAGTTGTTACAATAGCCGTCTCCGCCGGTAATATTAAAATACTGATTACAGTTTTTCGCGATACCGTTGCCGGAATTAGCTTGATAGTTGCCGGTACAACCCGTGCCCGTAAAGTACAACGTGACATTGGATGGCGGATTGTTGCAATCCGTTCCCCCCATTATATGCAGCGCTCCCGCTGGTGTCCAAAATCCCCAACCAGAACAAGCCGAAGGAGGATTGGCTCCATAAAATCCGCCATAGGTTCCGAGTAAAGTTGTGCCGTCGGCCTTATATACTTTTAGATTTCCTCCGCCAGCACTTGCATCCACATATCCTTTAGTAGCTACCTGGTTACTGGCCGTAGGGACATTGGCAATAATATTGCCCACCACTTCTAATTTGGCTTGTGGGCTGGTCGTACCAATACCAACGTTGCCATATTGGACTATTAGACCATTGGCGCTATCGCTGGTGTTCAAGATTAAACCGCCTTGTTTGGACTGGCCAGTATCACTGGTATTAATCGGAGCGGCGATATTACCTTCCGGCGGGGCAGAAGCCGGGGCAGTCCAGGCCGCCAAAAGAGAGCCTAGGGATATAGACAATCCTAAAGTTAGGATAATGGAGAAGATTAAAATTAGAGAAAATCTGCGGGTGAACATAGTTTTAAAATTTAAACTTTTTAATTTTTTATTATTGTCATCCGAGGATCCCGCCGTGTTATAGTCAATCGTAATCCACGCTCCTGCGTTATAAAGTACAAAATATTTCAAAACTAACAAGCCTTTATCACGCATCTTGAATACCCTGCTTAAGAGCAGGGTGCGGGATTTATTTGCAACCTTCCGTATAACCAGCCGACAGGAATTCAGCGCTTTTATACACACCGCTACCTCCAGAAATGAGTGGAATTCCATCTTCTCCACAATACCCCTGATAAGCCCAAGGACATCTCCAGGCCCTACAAATGTTATAACTCTTATATTGTCCGCAATTGAAATCCATCTGCGTACATGAAACATTAATATAAGAATAAGGACAAGCCGGACATAAACTGCTCGAACCGCTAACAGAGCAAGTAACACAATTATATATAGGACTCACAGAACTATATCTTGTCATACTGCCATCACAATCCCAGTCCCAGCCCCTGGTGGCATGCGTGGTGGTATGAAAACTTGCCGCCGGACTTACTTGCGCGTCCGTATCTAAACAATCGGCATTGTTGGTTGATTTCCCGGTTCCGCAAGAGGTAGCGCAAACGCTTTGCAGAGGAGAGCCGACGCCATAACCATCTCCGTCAGCATCAGTATAACAAGTTAATAACTGCCAGACGGCCGCATTGCCGTCATTGCAATCGTCATTACTGCTTACTTTACCCGCGACACTGCAGGTTGCTCCGGTGCAAGTGCTTAAAGCCGGATTTGCGCCATGTCCATCACCGTCTCCATCGTTGTAACAAGGTAAAAGCTGATAGAGCGCGGCATTGCTGTCATTACAGTCTGTGCCAAGCTGGGGATTAGCTTGGCATTTTTTAGTGCCAGAAATAATAGCATAACGATCCCCGTCAGTATCAACATAGCAGTTGCCGGAAATACATCCTCCCTCAGAAGAACAGGTTTCTCCGTTTTCTTTTTGAACTGGGGCGCAATCACTATTTAAGGATTTCCAAATTCCTCCGGAAGCGCAGACATAAGGTTTATTTTCGGTTAGATCAAAAATAAAAGCACCCAATAAATTAGCATTGCAAGCCGGCCTGGCAATGGTTAGGTAACTGCCAATTTTTACCGGCCCAACTACATCTAATTTAGCTTGCGGGCTGGTTGTGCCAATGCCGACGTTGCCAAATTGGACAATTAAGCCATTAACGCTGTCGCCGGTGTTTAGAATTAAACCGCCCTGCTTGGACTGGCCAGTATCACTGGCATTAATCGGAGCGGCGATATTGCCTTCCGGCGGGGCAGAAGCCGGAGCGGTCCAAGCGGCCAAAAGAGAGCCCAAAGAAATAGACAGACCCAGGGTCAGAATTATGGAAAATATTAATAATAAAGAGAATTTTTTAGGAAGCATATGTATTAATTATTAGCTCTTCGCTATATAAAATAAATATTTAGGCAGACATGGGACTCCAGATTCCCCCAGACGTGCAAACATAGAGTTTATTTTCAGTTAGATCAAAAATAAAAGAACCTAACAAATTAACATTACAGATTGGCCGAGCAGCCGTCGTATAATTACCGACTCTTAGCGGACCATTAATCTCTAATTTAGCTTGCGGGCTGGTTGTGCCAATACCAACATTGCCGAATTGGACAATTAAGCCATTAACGCTGTCGCCGGTATTGAGAATTAAACCGCCCTGCTTGGACTGGCCAGTATCACTGGTATTAATCGGAGCGGCGATATTGCCTTCCGGAGGGGCCGAAGCCGGAGCGGTCCAAGCGGCCAAAAGAGAGCCCAAAGAAATAGATAGACCCAGAGTTAGGATAATAGAAAATATTAAAATTAGGGAGAATTTACGGATAAGCATGGTTTTGTTATTTAAGATTATTAAAATTTCAAGATTCAGAGTTTCTCAAAAATCATAAATATCCCAAAAATATCCCAAAAATCTTGAGAATCTTAATAATAATATTATACCATAAAAACTAACTACTGACCAAAAACTAAAATAAAAAAATACGCCGTTAAAAAGCATATTTTTTTATCTTTTATCTAATTTTCTATCATCGTGCCCTTAAACTTTTTACCGCCTAAATAATTTCCTAAATTATCCAATTTCTTTCCGTTCATAATTATCACTTCCAATCCCAGCTTTTCGGCTAAACGCGAAGCCACCGGATCAAACGGAGCATGCAGGCCCGGGTTCCATTTATTCCCGATTATTTTTCTAAAATCCTTCCAATCCATTTTTTTTATCGGCTTGGCAATTTTATACTTTTTCGGGTCGCAAGTATAAACGTAATCAATATTTGATAAATTAATCACGGTCTTAACTTTATGCTCCCGAGCCATAACGGTCGCCACATAATCCGTTGACCACCCCGGTTTCCAACCACCACCGACAATTATTTTACTTTTAGTAAACAGGGGGGCAATTGGGTTCGTAATAATTTCCGGATAAGCTATCGGCCCAAAAACAGTTTTTAATAAACGGGCATTAAGCCGGTTGGAATAAATTCCCAGCCAGTCTAAATTAGTCTGGCTTACTTTAGCGGCTTTCTGCGCGGCTTCATTATATTTCCGGCAAGTAGCTCCTCCCCCCACGATTATAAAAAATTTTTTACCTTTCCTTATTTCTTTCAAAATCAAACTCCGAAATCCCTTTAAAAGTTTCCAGTCAATCCCTTCTGGCGTAACCACTAAAGACCCGCCCAAAGAAATAATATAGGTATCTTTTTCCATGATAATAAATCTAAAATTAATCGTAAATCGTCAATCGAAAATCTGAAACCTAAAATTCTATTATTCTTCCATCTCCCGCGCCTTTACTTCGGACATTATTTTCCGCCTGATTTCTTTCATTAATTTCTTATCCGCCCGCAAAAACTTTTTAGCATTCTCCCGGCCTACCCCAAGTTTAATCTCGCCAAAAGAGTAAGAATTGCCGGATTTACTTACCGCTCCATAAAACACGCCGGTATCCAATAAATCTCCGGCCACAGAAATGCCCTCATTATACATAATATCAAACTCGCAGGTGCGGAAAGGAGCCGCGACTTTATTTTTTACCACCTTGGCTTTAACCCGATTGCCGATAATCTTATCTCCTTGCTTAATCTGGGCGGCGCGCCTCACTTCAATCCGGACCGAAGAATAAAACTTTAAGGCATTGCCGCCGGTGGTTGTTTCCGGGTTGCCGAAAAAAACGCCGATTTTAAATCTGATCTGATTTATAAAAATTACCACGGTTTTTGACTTAGCGACAACGCCGGTTAATTTCCGCAGGGCCTGGGACATCAAACGGGCCTGCAAACCCATATGGCTATCGCCCATTTCCCCTTCAATTTCTTTCTGCGGCACCAAAGCGGCCACGCTGTCAATCACGATAACATCAACCGCATTAGACCGGGCTAAAGTTTCCACGATTTCCAGAGCCTGCTCCCCGGTATCCGGCTGGGAAATAAGCATATCTTTTATATTAACCCCGATTTTAACCGCATAATCAGGATCAAGGGCGTGTTCGGCGTCAATAAAGGCGGCGATTCCGCCAAGCTTTTGCACTTCCGCTATAATATGCTGAGCCAGAGTTGTCTTTCCCGAGGCCTCAGGACCGAAAATTTCTATAACCCGTCCCCGCGGCACTCCGCCGATTCCTAAAGCAATATCTAAAGACAAACAACCGGTCGGGACAACATCCACGTCGGATTTTCTTGCCTCCCCGAATTTCATAATCGCCCCTTCGCCAAACCTTTCTTTTATCTGGTCGACGGCCGTCATGGCCGCTTCCTGGCGTTTATCTTTTTCACCTGCCTCCTTGCTTTTTTCTTCATTTGACATATTCTTGTTCACCCCGTTAGAAATAATGTCCCGTCGCTCCTTGTCCCGTTAGATGTAAAGCTATCTAACGGGATGAATATGGGCTTAATTTTAGAATAATTCCAGCGGGGCATTTCTAATGGGGTAAAATTATCTTTAAAAAATATTATTTAAATCTGCCTATAAGATACCACGGGACAATTATGAAATCAAGTGGAGGCAAGGCATTGCTTCGCGCCCGCTGTTGTTAATTTAGAAAATATCTTGTATAATATAAAGAGAAGAAGAAATTCTAAAAAATAAATATTATTTCATCCGCGCAAAATAATTTGTGCCTATAGAAAGGGGGTGATTAACATGGCAACTAAAAAAAGAAAGGCCGCGAAAAGAAAACCGGCTAAAAAGACTAAAGTCGCTAAAAAAAGAAAAGCCGCGAAAAGAAAACCGGCTAAAAAGAGAAGAAGATAAAAAAACAAAAATTGCTCCTCTCCGCCAGACAAGTAAGCTATAAAACTTAGGCTTAATTATTTGGCGAACGAGGAGGAACAAAAAACGCCCAGAATAAATTTCAAGGCGTTTTTTGTTTGTATCTAATCTCAATAAATTAAAATAACTTACGCTGTTTATCTTCCTTCTCTTTCTTTGAAAAAATTTTAATTGTTCCATATTGGCCGTCAAAACCCGGCTCCACTATTAATTTTCCTTCCCGCACCCGCTTTATACCCTCCACAATTATCGGCAAAGTCATCTCGCTTATATTCTCCAAAGGTTCATCTATCAAAATATTCATTTCGGTTTTGCCTTTCTTTATTAAGCTATTATATTCCGCCTGCACCTTTTGGGACTGGCGGCTTTTTATATCCAAGGCCTCGGCAATAATTTTATCAAGTTCTACCAATTTTTTAAACGGAACGACCCCCTTCGGCTCGAAACCTTCCGGCTTGTCAGCTAATTCTGCCACCCGGTTCATTACGCCAATGGTTAAAGGTTTTTTGCAAACCGGGCAGATACCTTTATGTTTTTTCGTTTCCTCGGGCGAAAATCTTATTTTACAATCCCGGTGGCCGTCAAAATGATACATGCCCTCTTCCGGATAAAATTCAATCGTGTATTTCAATCTTTTTAAATCTTTTTCTTTTATCACCCGATATATTTCTTCATAGGTAATATCATCCAAATCCATAACATTAGCTTCCCGTCCAAGATTGGGCAGGCTATGGGCATCAGAATTTGAAATAATAGATAAACTGTCCAAAACGGACAAGCGCCAGTTCATGGCCGGGTCGCTAGACAGCCCTGTTTCTAAAGCATAAATATTCTCTGTTTGGTCATGAAAGCACTCTTCCAAGCTGTCAAAACCGGATTTTGAACCGAAAACCGCGAACCAGGGCGTCCAAATATGGGCCGGGTAGATTAAAAATTTAGGGTGAATCGATAGACAAAGTTTTACTAATTCCGGCGCTTTCATGCCTAAAATCGGCCGGCCGTCAGAGCGGATATTATATTTTTTGTCCAAATAATTATTTAATTCTTCCACGGCTTTTATATTCGGCGCCTGCACGACTAAATGGATCCGCCTTGCCTTTCCCCCGTCTTTATAGATTAAGGCCAGTTCCGTGGAAAGGAAAAATTTTATTTTACTGTCTTCCGCCTTTTTTAATTTATATAAACCCGAATTGCCGGTTTCCTCTAGCTCATTTTTAATACTTAAAAACCATTCCGGATAAGTAAAATCTCCGGTGGCGATAATATCTATTCCCTTAGTCCGGCAAGTGGCATCAATATTAGATAAATTAAGCTGCGACGAACAAGCCCGGGAATATTTAGAATGGATGTGTAAGTCTAAAATCTGCCGCATAAAGATATTACAAATTACAAATCAGTACGAATTTACGAATTCCAGAAATAACGTTTTGTTTAGTATTCGTAAATTCGTAAAATATTCGTAATTCGTAGGAGTTACCCGAAATATTTTAAATGCCTGCCAATCGGCATGCCTCTATATTTTTCTCCAACATCAACATCAAGCCATTCACCATCAACTTTAACCTGCAAATACTGATGAGGGACAAAATTAAGAAAAACTTGTCGCCGCCGGATTTCTTCATCTTTAAACCATCCGCTTTTTATTAAAAAAATCCGCATTAAAAAATTACTCTGGTTGCAGGGAATAAAACCGGTCCTTATCCAGATATCCTCCAAGCTCTTAAACATAAAGTGAAATTTCAAAACCGTAGCCAGCCGCTCGGAATGATATTTTGTCCCTAGGAAGTTATAAGCCAATTCTAAAAATTCTTTTGGATAATTAGATTTATTCTTCAATTCTTCAATTTTTCTTTCCATATCCCCCGGAATTTTTTCAGGCAAAGGGTCAGAACCGAAAGAAAGATGAGGAATAAAAAAGCGGGATAAACCGAAAACAAGGATAAAATATAAAACTATGATATAAATTACTATCTCCATATTTCTAAAATTATAATAAGGGGACTTGCCTTTTTGCCCCCTTTCGAAAAGGGGGCGAGGGGGATTAAAAAAAACGCGCCTTGCCAACCCCGATAACTCTTTATATAATATAGTAGCCCCCCAAGCCAAAATTAGCAACCTAATTTTAACTTATTTAAATAAAAAAGAAAGGGTTTGAATATAACTTGTTATTATTAAAATAAATAATAAGACGATTTATATAAATATGGTAAAAAGTAAAAAGAGCCAAAAAGCCGAATGTGCTGTTTGTGAACATAAACACATTTTTAAAATGCCGGATGAAATAATTGAAGCTGCAAAGAAAGAAGAATTAGTAATTTTTGCTGGAGCTGGTGTTAGTACAGAAGCACCATCTGTTTTTAAAAATTCTTTATACGAGGAGATAAAAGACGAACTCAGAATAAGACCTAACCAAAAAATTAGTTTTTCTAAACTAATGAGTAGGTTTTGCACGCAGAGAGATGGCCGACGTAAATTGTTGAATAAAATAAAAGAAAGATTTGATTACATTATTTCATTTCCCGAACTCTACAGGAATGCTTCACGATTTCACAAACAATTATCAACTATACCTCAAATTAAGGAAATAGTGACTACTAACTGGGACGATTTATTCGAAAAGGAATGCGGCGCTGTACCCATAGTATCTCCTGAAGATTTTGTCTTTTGGAATAATCCAGGAAGAAAAGTCCTAAAAGTACATGGCTCTATAAATCATTATGGAACAATCATAATTACAGAAGAGGATTACAAAAAATGTTATAAAAAATTACGTGATGGCTTAATTGGAAGTTATCTTAAAACCATATTAGCTACAAAAAAAATATTATTTATTGGTTATTCATTTGGAGATGAAGATTTCAATAAAATTTATAGTGTATTAGGATCAGAAATGAAAAATCTTATTCCCAATGCCTACCTTATAACTACAGACAAAGAAGCTAAGGAAAAATTTGATAAGATAAATCTAACGACCATAATAACAGACGCTGTATATTTTATTAAGATTCTAAAAAAACATCTCATATCCGAAGGAGAGATGCTCTCTGATGAAATATTTGATAAAATTCCATTAATCTACGAACTTGTTCTCTCGGAACATGATAAACTTTATTCTGTTTTGAGTTGCAAAAAAAATCCAGAAATAATTTTCTCTGCTTGCTACCAAGACGGATTGCTGCACGCCCTTGAGAGAATTATGGCTAGAAAAAATACGGGAGAATATTCCGACGAAAACAAACTGATGAATATCATATGGAGTTATAAACAAATTCGCAAAGATAAATTAAAAATGAAGCAGTATGATGATGTAGCCTATATTGATGGATATATAAATGGACAATTATTCCTTCTCTCCGATAGCACCGAAAGAAAGAAAATCTCTCTTTATTATATTTTTGGGGTTAAAAAACCTATTCAGACCATTAAAGATTATCTAATACTCTCTAAATCCAAGAGTGTTCTGCATAAGGCATCTTACGAATTTGCGAAAAAATATACTCAAGATTACTCCGAAGGTCTCGTTTTCCATCATAGACCTTTTATATGGTAATTACGGTTTAGCCCTGCCACCGTCTTTGACGAAAGCCTTATTTAAAAAAGCCAGCCCCAATACTTAGAGGCTGGTTTTTATTATATCCATCTTTTATTCTTCCTTTATTAATTTCTCCGCAATGGCCAGCTCTTCCGGACTGTTGATACCTACGGCCTGGCGCGGATCAATGGTGATAGTATTTATTTTATGGTTCTGGGTAAAAGCCAGACCAACTAAATCGGTCAAATAATATTCTTTCTGTTTATTGTCGTTTTTTAATTTGTCTATATTATCACAAACCCAATTTTTGTCAAAGCAATAAAAACCCGGGTTAACTTCTTTTATCTCCTTCTCTTCTTCGGTCGCGTCTTTGAATTCCACGATTTTTTTGACTTCTCCGTCCTCGCCCCTTACAATCCGTCCCCACTGGTAAAAATTTTTCTTATAATCATTAAAGTCATCTAACTTTACCGTGACCATGGTAATAACGCCCTGGTGGCTGTCCGCTAATTTTTTAACGGCCTCAGGCAAAACAAAAGGATGGTCGCCGTAAAAACTTATAACATTTTTTGCTTCCGGCCCGAACAGGGAGCGGGCAGAGGCGAAAGCATGGCCGGTGCCTAATTGCTCTTCCTGAATAGCAAAATCGCAATTATATTTAGCTAAAGTTTCTGCCATTATTTCTTTATTATCCGGCGAAACCACAATTATCGGCCGGCCGTCAACTTTTGCTTCTATAATTGAACGCAATAAATATTCTATTATCGGCCGGCCAGCCAGCGGCACTAAAACTTTAGGCAAAGAAGAATTCATTCTCGCGCCTTTGCCCGCGGCTAAGATTACAATTTTAGTCGTGTCCATAAACATTATTTTTTAAAATCAATCCTTAGACAATTTTCAAATTTATAAAAATTAAATTTTTTGTAAAAAGGAATTAATTCATCCCGGCAATCAAGGATTACTTTATAACATTCCAGCTCTTTGGCTTTGGCTACGGCTTTCCTGATTAAGCTACTGGCAATGCCCATCTTTTCAAACCCTTTTCTCACCACCACATCCTCTATATGCCCGGCTTTCGCGCCCTCGTGATAAAATTTCCGTTCAATCATTAGCTTAATCGTGCCGATTATCTGTTTATTTTTCCCCACGGCCACAAAAATATAACTATTTTCTTTTTGCCGTATTTCCCTAAAAACCTCTTTTATTTTCCGCTGGGACAAACGTGCGGTCTTGCTTAAATTAGATAAAGTTTCTAAAAATCCCTTATCTGGATTTAAGTCTTCTTCTCTAAATTCGCGAATTGTATATTTTATTTTTTCCATATATTCAACATGATTAGATTGGTTACTTTGTTTAGATGAACCATTAATGCGAATTCTGCTTTGCTTGTCTTCGCGAACGTTGAATTAATGCTAATGCCGCAAATTGCGGGTATAAATTATTCACATAATTAGTATTTGCGGCATTCGCATTACAGCGGGAAGCTTTAGACCCGCAGGAAGTATTCGCATTAAAGGATTGCCAAATGGCTTAGACCCATACAAACTCTCTCCTACTCTACGGTTACTGATTTAGCTAAATTGCGCGGCTTATCCACATCTATGCCTTTTAAATCCGCCACGTGATAGGCAAAAAGCTGCATGGGGATAGCGTTAATTATGGGCATAAGTTCGTAGGAAACCGAAGGCACTTTTATAATATTGCCGGCCAGCCGGGAAATTCTTTCATCCTCCTCATTCACAATTGCTATAATTTCTCCGCCCCGGGCCCTTATTTCTTCCATATTAGATAATATTTTTTCATAAGTATTATCTTTAGTGGCAATAAACAGAGCCGGCATATCCTTATCAATCAAGGCAATCGGCCCATGCTTCATTTCCGCCGCCGGATAGCCCTCGGCATGGATATAAGAAATCTCTTTTAGTTTTAAGGCCCCTTCTAAAGCGACCGGAAAATTAAGGCCGCGGCCAAGATATAAAATATTCTTGCAATTGACAAATTTTTCTGCCAGTTTTCTGATATTATCTGACTGCCCCAAAACTTCTCTAATTTTTTCCGGCAAAGCCTCTAAATCACAAATAATGTTTTCTTCTAAATCCAACCCTTGTTGCTGCCGCAAAAATAATGCCAGAAGCAATAAATCCACCACCTGAACCGTAAAAGCTTTGGTGCTCGCCACCCCGATTTCCGGCCCGGCATGAAGATAAATTCCGGTGTCAACTTCCCGGGCGATAGTTGAGCCGACAATATTGATAACCCCGAGAGTCTTAGCGCCTTTGGTCTTGGCCTCTTTTAAAGCCGCTAAAGTATCAGCCGTTTCTCCTGACTGGGAAATTACTATCACCAAATCATTGGCGCCGATAAGCGGGTCCCGATAACGGAATTCCGAAGCATAATCCACTTCCACGGGAATATTTATAATTTTTTCTAAAAGATATTTCCCGATTAAAGCCGAATGCCAGCTAGTGCCGCAGGCGACGATTATAATTCTTCTTAAAGAACTTAAATCCAAATCAAGACTTAATTTAATTTTTCCCTCTTTGATCCGGCCCCGCAAAGTATTAATAATCGCTTCCGGCTGCTCAAAAATTTCTTTGAGCATGAAATGCTTAAAGCCTTTTTTCTCAATCTGGTCCAAGGTCCATTTTATCTCATGGACTTTTTTGTTAACCTTCTCGCCCTTTAGATTCTTAACCGAATAACTATCTTTCTCAACCACCGCTAATTCATCGTCGTTTAGATAAACAATCCTTTTTGTATAATCTAAAACCGCTGAAACGTCGGAAGCGATAAACATTTCTCCCTCGCCTAAACCCAAAACCAGAGGCGAACCGCGTCTCGCCGCGATTATCTTATTTTCTCCTTTTTGAACAATGGCCAAACCGAAAGTGCCTTCAATCAATTCCAGGGCTTTTACCACCGATTCGGAAAAATCGCCGTTATGGAATTTCTGGATAAGATGGGCGATAATTTCCGAATCAGTGTCAGAAACTATTTTAAAACCATCTTTAATCAAGAAATCTTTTAAGGCGCAGTAATTCTCAATAATGCCATTATGGACTATCGCTACTTCGCCTTTGGCGTCAAGATGGGGATGGGCGTTAATTTCATTCGGCTCGCCGTGAGTTGCCCAACGGGTGTGGGCTATGCCTAAATTCCCTTTTAAATTTTTCCCGCTGACTTTTTTTTCTAATTCCGTTATTCTGCCCACGGCTTTAAAAGTAGCTAAACCTTCCGAGTCTTTAATTGTCATCCCGGCCGAATCATAGCCCCGATACTCCAATCTTTTTAAGCCGCCTAGAAGTACGGTTGAAATGTCCCTCGGCCCGATATAACCTATTATTCCGCACATAGAAAAATAATAAAATAAAAAAATAATATAAAAACTGACTTACTTCTCGTTTTATTATTTTATTATTTTATTTTTATATTATTTTATCAAGTCCCAAAGCCGCAAAAAAATTATCTTCTGCGTCTCATAAATCATCTCATTCTCAATAATTACTCCAACCGGCAAGCCGCGGGCATCGCGGGAGATAAAAGCGCATTTGCCGGCATAAATTAAAACGAAAGTCGCGGATTCGTCATTAGTGCCTAGCCAACGCCGCTCGTCCAGGCCGTAAGTTTTTCCTCCTGTTGCCAAGGAAATCGCCTTCACTCTGATTTTCTTCTTTATCCTATCTTTAGTAAAATCCGAATAAGCATCATTAATATCTTCGCTGGCTTTAGTGGCCGAGTAAATAAAATACTCTTTCTCTTTTTCTTCCCTAACGGAATTTAAAACGTCCTCCAGAATAAATCTTATGCCTTTCTTGCCCTCATAAAATTTTGTGGCCGGCCGGCTACCGCCTTTGGCCTGAAGCGATTCCAGTTCCGGAATCAGGCCGCGCAATTTCTCTTTCACCTTTTTTATTTTTTCTTCTTCGCTATTTACCAGCTTCGTTAATCTATCCGCGTCTTCCGCCACAAACTTTTGCTTAGTTTCCTGGTGATAATAGCTAACTAGGCCCTTTTCCTGCAAACTTTTTAAAATATCATAAACCGTGCCTCGGTTTAAACCGGCCAAACCGGCCAAATCCCGCACGGAACAAGCGCCGTTTTCCAAAAGCGCCAGATAAACCTCTATTTCTTTGTCAGACAACCCTATTTTTTTAAGAATTGTTATATCCATAGAGATTGTTATTTTACCCCGTTAGAAATAACGCCCCGCTGTTCCTTGCCCCGGTTCAGAGATAAATTTCTAACGGGGTTTATATGATAATTTTTTAAAAAATCACAGGAAAAAATTACTTTTTCAAATCCTTCATCTTTTATTTCTTCTATTAATTTATTCAATTTTTTTTCATCTCCGTTCTGGCAAAATTTTGTGCAAATAGTACAGGTAATGGTTTTTATTCCATTATTTTCCGCCATAAATATTTTAAAAAATAAATTATAAATTCAGTATATTCTCTAATAGAAATATTGTCAACTATTTTTCTACAATTTATAAATAAATTAATATTTTTATTTAATATTAGCTAATTATTTAATATAAATCTGTCATAAATAAAATTTACAGTATTTAAGTTATCCACAGTTAAAATACCGCAAGCTTGCGGAACGGCTTTTGATATAAAAAAGGAACCCAAATGGATTCCTTTTGCGCTAATGACAATCATTCTTCTCTTTCCGCTGTCTCGCCCAAACGCCTCCGGCTGTTTAGCAGAAAAAATAAATTGGGGGCATATAATTTTGCCGCTTTAATAAGAGCGTAAGCTGCCCCGCAACCGGCGATAATCGCCCCCTCCTGAAGAGTGTATTTAAGAGACAGCTTCGTAACGCCTAAAAAACCAATAAATCTGGCAGGCAGGCTATCCCCCAGGGGATGAAAAAATATGACTAATCTGCCGGAGGCAAAAAAGTCTGCCAAATCATGGGACAGAATCAGCAAAAAACAAAACAAAAAATTCACTTTGTACAGCCGGGAAATCTTCCCGGCTCGTGAAATAAAAAACGCCGCCAGCAGGGCAAAAAGCGGACTGTGAGTAAACCCATAATGATAGGCGTAAGCGTTTCTCGCGAACAATAAGCCAAGCAGAAAATCAATGTCGGGCAGATTGGCAAGAATAATAACAAGGAGCAGAATTTTCCACCACTTGCTGGGACCGCCCTTAGGGCCTAGCGAGCTTACAACTCCGCCAACAGCGGCATGGGTTATTATTAAAGGCATGATTCCCCCTTAAGAGTTTTATGAAAAGAACGGTTATTTTTCTATTTGTTGTTTCTACTTTAATTTATTAAATCCTTTTTGTCAAACGCCTTGACAAGCCCCTAATTTTAAGCTAACCTAGAACATCAAACATTTGATTGGCCCTTTATAAGAACAGGAGAGAATAAATTGGAAAAGAAAAAAATTCTTATCGTCCACGGCTATGAATTCTGGAAGGATCATGTCGGAGAGCCTGATGAAACTGTCTGCCAGATCGGGGAGCTTAATGCTACTGTCTGCCAGACGGTAGCAAAAATTCACAGCCAATATGACATTATTATCTTGTCTTGCGGCTGGTATTTCAGTAATTATAAGTGGCGCCCTACTATCGCCGAAGTTATACGGGAACGGCTGATTGAGCTCGGCGTGCCGGAAGAAAAGCTCCATACCCAGTTTTCTTTGGGCAGGCAGAATTTTTTCCCGCCCAGAGATACAATGGAAGACGTGGATTTACTGGCCACTCTTCTAAAGGCCCTTGGTTTTATCCCGAAGGAAACGGAGTTCGATGCCATAGTTATCTGGTTCATGAAGCCGAGAATGAAATTTCTCCAAAGGACACGTAGAACCAAATGCCGAAAAATAATCGGCGCTTGGTCTGGCTTCAAGTTTAATAAAGATACTATAAGAAAAATTCTTACCGAATTTCTGGCTTTCCCTATTATGCTCTTTGACCCGTGGGGCGGGGGAAAGATTATCGCTCGCACCAGGCGGCAAAGAACTTGCCAAGTCCCGGATTACGTAACAGAAAAAAATCTGCCAACGGCCTGGGAATGACAGAAGATAAAAGCGTGAGTCAATAACGATCCGCGCTTTTTTTGTACTAAAAAAATAGTTCTGGAAAAATAATGAGGCCTTAGAACCTTGTTCGCTTCATCGTTTTTCCAGAACACATTATATTTTTTGAAAGCCTTGCCCCGGATACTCGGGATTAAAAAAGTTTTCAAACAAAAAACACCATTGTTCTGGCCCGCCTCGCTGAGCCAAGCTCAGCTTGGCGAGGCGGGCGGCGGCTTACTCTCCCAGGGCTCATGCCCAAGTACCATCAGTGCTGAAGGGCTTAACTTCTGAGCTTGCCCCGTTAATTATTTTATGAAATACAAGGTCCCGGCATTTGCCTACTCTCCCAGGGCTCATGCCCAAGTACCATCGGCGCTAGCAGGCTTAACTTCTGAGTTCGGTATGGGATCAGGTGTGACCCTGCCGCTAAAAATACCGAGACTCCATATTCCATATTTTAATTAACGGGGTGAAAGATGGGATCAGGCTTGTCCCGTTGCAATAATATTGCAACTGGGATGTAACCCCTTCGCTAGTACCACCAGAACAATGGTGTTTTTTTATTTGTTAAATCGAGTATTTTAAAAACAAGAATGTGGGAAAATTAAATGGTTTATTAGTACTCCTCAGCTAAACCCCTTACAGGGCTTACACTTAGAGCCTATCAAGGCGATAATCTCTCGCCAACCTATGAAACCTAATCTTGAGGACAGCTTCGCGCTTAGATGCTTTCAGCGCTTATCTTAACCGAAGGTAGCTACCCAGCAATGCCCCTGGTGGAACAGTTGGTACACTAGAGCTTCGTCCTTCCCGGTCCTCTCGTACTAGGGAAGGGCCCTCTCAAGTTTCCGCGATCATAGTGGATAGGAGACCGACCTGTCTTACGCATGTTGTCACCTATTACTAAATGCATGGACTATAATTTCATCCCGATTGCTCGGGAGGCTAACGTTTAGTCTCTACGGGCTTCTTCATCCGCCGACTGGCGGAAAAGAATTCCCTCGGTATTGTCCTTAGTAGGATTTTACCGATATAAGTTAGCTTCACATTTAACATTGCTGCTAAATGCCGCCGTATATGATGTCTTTACCTCGGATTCAGACTGCCAAAAAATCGAATATATAATTCAATTACTTGACGGTCTGAACCCAGCTCGCGTGCCGCTTTAATGGGCGAACAGCCCAACCCTTGGGAGCTTCTCCACCCCCAGGATGCGACGGGCCGACATCGAGGTGCCGAACCACGCCGTCGCTGTGGACGCTTGGGCGTGACTAGCCTGTTATCCCCGGAGTAACTTTTATCCGATGAGCTTCCGCCGTCCTATCTCGAACGGTCGGATCACTAAGTTCCGCTTTCGCGACTGCTCGACTAGTAAGTCTTGCAGTAAAGCTGGCTTAAGCCTTTACACTATCTCTCGGGTTTCCATTCCGAGATAGCCAACCTTAGTAAACGCCTCCGTTACCTTTTGGGAGGCATCCGCCCCAGACAAACTACCCACCAGACACTGTCTCCCGCTTGCGCGGGATGAGAATTAAAAACATACAAGGGTGGTATCTCACTGTTGCCCCGCATTGCTGCGGGACTCCCACCTATTCTGAACATGCATATTCCTAATCCAATATCAAGTTGTAGTAAAGCTTCACGGGGTCTTTTCGTCCAGCTATGATTAACGAGCATCTTTACTCGTCTTGCAATTTCACCGAGTCCTTCGTTGAGACAGCACCCAAGTGGTTACGCTATTCGTGCAGGTCGGAACTTACCCGACAAGGAATTTCGCTACCTTAGGACGATTATAGTTATCGCCGGCGTTCATCCGCGCTTTGATTCAAAGCTACGTTCTGCCTTGCGGCAGAATTTCACCTCTCCTCTTAACGTTCGGACACTGGCCAAGCGTCACCCCCTATACATCCTCTTTCGAGTTAGCAGGGAGCTGTGTTTTTGATAAACAGTCCCTTGGGCTCTTTAGCTGCGGCCCTGATTGCTCAGGGCAGGCCTTATCTCTAAATTACGGCCGCTGTTTTGCCGAGTTCCTTAACGAAGGTTCTCTCGTACACCTTAGGCTTCTCGCCTTACCTACCTGTGTCGGTTTACGGTACGGTTACTATAATTCTAATTTTAGAGGCTTTTCTAGACAGTCCTTCCGCTTAAATCGATTCTGCCTTGCGGCTTCATCTTTTAACGACTCTTTGAAATTGGCGATCCGGATTTGCCTGGATCATTTCTCGAAGCAGTTAACGCGCATACCATAAACGCGCTTAAACTTAAAAACTGTGTCCCCCCATCAAAAATTATAGCAGTGCTGGAATATTAACCAGCTCATCCATCGGCTACGCCCGCACTACACGGGCCTCGTCTTAGGACCGACTAACCCTGGGTCGATTTGCGTTGCCCAGGAACCCTTAGGTTTTCGGTGGGCAGGGTTTTTACCTGCCTTTTTGCTACTCATGCCAACATTTTCGCTTCTGTTTTCTCCACTACTCCTCACGAAGCAGATTCAGCGAAAACAGAATGCTCCTCTACCGCCCGCTCAAGTTTTTAATTTCTATTCTATATTTTTTATTTACCCATCTTCGGTAATGCGCTTAAAGCGCCCTTGCCTAAATTTAATAAATAAAAATTAAAAATCTGAGCGGGCCCGTATCTTCGGTAATATGCTTAGCCCCGATAAATTTTCGGCGCGAGACAACTTGACTAGTGAGCTATTACGCTATCTTTAAAGGATGGCTGCTTCTAAGCCAACCTCCTAGTTGTCGCAGTCGCGACACCACCTTTTACACTTAGCATATATTTAGGGACCTTAGATGACGATTAGGGCTGTTTCCCTTTTGACTGATGAACCTTAGCGCCCATAGTCTAACTCCCGGATTACACCTACGGGTATTCGGAGTTTGGTTAAAGACGGTATCTTGCGACCCGCCTTCATTCAGTGCTCTACCCCCCGCAGTCAGCATCCGAGGCTAGCCCAAAAGCTATTTCGAGGAGAACCAGCTATTGCCGAGTTCGATTGGAATTTCTCCCCTAACCACCGCTCATCCCCTAGTGTTGCACGGCTAGTGGGTTCGGTCCTCTTCCCGCGTTTCCACGGGATTCAACCTGGCTATGGTTAGATCACCCGGCTTCGGGTCTTGTGCATGCGACAAATACACAATTTTAACAGACCACAGATTGCGATCTGTTAAAAAAGCGTATAACGGGCGGTTAACCCTCGCTTTCACTACACATATCTTCCGAAAGGAATTTATGTTAGCCGCATACAACAAACTCGTTGGCTCATTCTTCAATAGGCACGCCGTCACCGTGCCTCGCTGCCGCTCGCCACTCAAATGAAAAATGTAAAAATCAAAATGTAAAATTTATGTGTCGCTATCGCGACAGATTTATTAAATAAATCTATGAGCGAAGCGAATACAATAATTTTTATTTTTGATTTTTTAATTTTAAATTTTGTGCCGAACGATAGTGAGGCACAGCTCCGACTCCTTGTAAGTATATGGTTTCAGGTACTATTTCACCTCCCTCACCGGGATGCTTTTCACCTTTCCCTCACGGTACTAGTTCACTATTGATCATAAGAAGTATTTAGCCTTGGGTCATAGTCGACCCGGTTTCCTACGGGATTTCTCGAGTCCCGCAGTACTTAAGAATGATAACCGTAGAGTAATAACCCCTTTCACTTACAGGGCTTTCACCTTCTTTGGCAAAGCTTTCCAGCTTGTTTCAACTAGGGAAGTTATGTTTTTTAAACTCTACCTTACTCTTCTAGGGAGTAAACGTTACTACCTTGCAACACCCAAAAAACATATGGTCCCAGAACCTTCAAACCTGTTGCCCGAAGGCAACTGGTCGCAGTTTTTTGAGTTTAGGCTTTTCCCTTTTCGCTCGCCACTACTTAGGGAATAGAATTAGTTAATTAGTTAACTAGTTAACCGGTTAATCAGGTTTGCCCCAATTACTAATCAACTAATCACTAATTAACTAACATTGTTTTTATCTTTTCCTCCGGCTACTAAGATGTTTCAGTTCACCGGGTAATCCCCCCGCTCAAGTTTTTGGATTCCAATAATTTTCTAACCATCTTAAAAAGTTTGTTTATTTTTCAAGACTCAAAAAATTTTAATTTTCTAATCCAAAAAGCTGAGCGGGGCATCCTGACTTCATCAGGATAGGTTTCCCCATTCGGAAATCCACGGGTCAAAGGTTGCTTGCCACCTCGCCGAGGCTTATCGCAGGCTGCTACGTCCTTCATCGTCTTCTTATGTCGAGGCATCCACCATATACTCTTAATGAAATTTTCCCACACTTTCGTTTTTAAAAAGTGTGATTATATTTTTTTGTTTCTTGTCCCGCACCTTTTTAAGATGCGGGGTTTTATGTTCGACTCGATTTGTTATTTATATTCAATTGTTAAGGTTCGTTAAATGTTAATTTTCTGCTTGCTAATTTCCACACTAGGAATTAACATTCAAAAATTTAACATCTCTATTTTTATGGAACTAAAAAACCGCCTTCAGGCGGTTTCGAAGACGCTCCCAAAAAAGCCATCTTTTAACCGCTTGCGAGTTTAAGTAAAGAGTTAGATATTCTCATAAAATTAAGAAATTTATTATATATAACATTATACATTATTATAAAATAGTGTCAAGAGGTCAAGAGCGCATAAGGAATAGGGATGAAAAAACCCCAGAAAATCAAGGTTTTCGAGGGTTCTATTTCAGTACGTCAAAAACAGTTGTTTTTACTACAGTGTTATCGACCAATCTAAACTTCCTAAAATCATTAACCGGAAAAATGGTCTTATTTTTTATCTTTTGACCAATCGTTTGCCTTAATTTATAACCGCTGATATGCCTGAACATGCCAAAATAACTATTTAAACTAGCGCAATATTTTTTCAATTTAGAATTTAGACATTCAGCTGATGGCATAGATCTAATAACTTGCTTAATTCTGGCCACAGTTGAGTTTCTGATGTATGTCCGATATGGTTTTATTATAAAACCGACAAAATTTATCCCCCTGGCTGTCAAATTGATTTCTTTTTTATCAGAATGAAGGTTCAAAGACAACTCTACGCGCAAAAACTCGTTTATTTTATCAAACAAATAATTCAATCTTTTCGGATCTTTATCTAAAATTACAATGTCATCCACATAACGGACATAATAACGGCATTTTAATTGGCGCTTTATAAAATGATCCAGCTCATTTAAATAGATATTGCTAAAAAATTGGCTGGTTAAATTTCCAATCGGCAAGCCTTTGTTTTTTGGGGTATACCATAAACTCTTATGTTTTGGCACGCTGTCCAGTTCAGCCTGGCCACATTTGAGAATATAATTTTCCCTTGGATCATTAAAAATAATTTTTTTCAACAAATTTATTATCCATTTTTCGCGCACTTTTTTTAAAATAATCTGCCATAAAATATTTTTATCCAGGCTGACAAAAAAACTTTGAACATCGGCTTTTAAAAAGTAAGCTGGCCGTTGATAATTATCCGTAATGCTTCTGGTAAATTTTTCCAACCGGCGACAGGCGGCCAATGTTCCCTTATTTTTTATACAGCTATAAGTATCAAAAATAAAACTTTTTTCAAACTTTTCCCTGATAAAATTGCAGACAAGATGATGAACAATCCTGTCGCGAAAATCCGCCGCCCAAATTTCCCTTATTTTTGGATGTTTTATCACAAAACAAATACTTCTTCCGACTTGGTAAACGCCGTTTTTCAATTCATGATAAAGCTGAACCATATTTCGCTCCAAATTGGCTTCAAATTTTAGCGCGTTTATCGTGTTCCTTTTATTTTTTCGGCAATCATAATAAGCTTTAAAAAGATCTTCTAAGGTAAAATCATTCACCCCGTTAGAAATTTTTTTACCTTCTTTCTCCATAATAATATACTATTTGATTTTTTAATATTTTGTATTTTCCCGTTATTTCTAGCAATATTTCTAACGGGGTTAAAATTTTGTTATTTTTTCCAGTTAGATTTCTAACGGGGTTCATATTTTTTTCAAAAGGCGCCTTATTGAAGCGCCTTTTAAATAGTAATCTCCTGATACAGCGAACATAGTTCGCGTTAGTCTTATTGTTGTTGTTCTGGTTGCCATTGTTGAAATTCTGGTTCCAGCCGTTGTTAGTATTGTTCTCCGTAGACGACCAATAGTTGTTATCGATGAAACCGCCTACCGTATTGATTAGCGACTCATAGATATCCATCCGGATTTCTCTAAATGGATATACATTCTTTGGTTCAAATTTTTCAAAAAAAGAACCGCGCTAATCCGAGATTACCTGGCGCGCTGGACAGCGCCGCTAGAGCCCTGCCCATTCCGGCCTTTATCCCGTTAGCCCCGCTTAAAATTTATTTTTAACGAGATTAAAAATAATGCTCCCTGCGGAAATTTCTAACGGGATTTATTAAATTTTTTCCAGCCTTCGGCCTGACAGGCAATTTCTTCGGCAATAAGAATTATTTGAGAATATCTTTTTAAGGACAAAACTCGCATATCTCGGCAAAGACGCAGAATTAATTCTATTATTTGAATTCTTTCAAGAATACTTTCAATGGACGGGCATTTGTCTTCATGGCTATTGGCCCTATATATCAACACCACCATCTCAATTGTTTCTTTTTGCAACTTTTCGCCCAAGGTGTATTTGTATTCACGGGGAAATTCCTTGACCGCCAAAAAAATTTCTTGAAAAAGATCGTACGACTTTTTATATATCGGCAAGTGCAGATATCGCGCCATGGAAAATAAAAAAATAATTAAATAACTAAATAACTAATATCTCCTGATACAGCGAACATAGTTCGCGCCAGCCTTACAGTTGCTGCCCTGGCCGCCACTGTTGAAATACTGGCTCCAGCCGTTGCTAGTATGGCCCCCCCGTAGACGACCAATAGACGTTATCGAAGAAACCGCCTACCGCTGTTTTTTGTCCATAAAGTGTATTTAATTCATCTTTAGCCGGCAAATACCAGTCGTCATATCCCTGATAAACCATTTCATAACAATATTGGGCGGCAGCATTTGTTTGTAAAACGTCATAGACTAATTTACCGGTATTGGACCAGCCATCCGTAGTGCTGTCAGCCGGTTCATCAGACCCGGCTACCGCCGACCAAGTTTTTGTTACTGAATCTGTCACGCCGTTGCAAACCGGATTAATATTAGTGGTAATGCATCCGCTAGGCATCGCTACTAATCCAATAGCAAACTTCATTCCACCGCTACAAATAGTGCCAACCGCATCACTGTCAGAACAATCGTGAGCATCTTTAACCATATTGCCTTCTATATACTTCAGCCCGCCCCAAAGAGAGAAAGCTGCGGAGGGTGTCGTGGTCGCGCTCGTGTTGGTGCCGATTCCTGTCTGAATATATTCTTGTCTTTCAATAACACTGCCATCAGCGTCAGAAACGACACTAGTTGAGGTAAAATCATTATCCGCGTTATTAGCGCCTAATATATTTTGCAGGAAATCCTGGTCAGAATCATTGGGCCCGGCCAAAGGTTCGGTAAAAGCGGCATAAACCCAAACCGTGATAATAGCGGTTAGGGTTAAAATAATAACTGTCAGGGCTCTTTTACCTAATTCTTTTAGACTTAGGAGATTAGCTATTTTTTTAACTAGCTTGTTTTTAAACATATTTTTTCCATCAATAAAAAACTAACCCCAAGTACTTGGAATTAGTTTTAATAAAAATAATCTATTTATTTTTAACAAAATAAAAACATCTAATGGTTTTCTATATATTCTACCCCCCCCCAGCCATTTAGAGAAATTATCCAGCCGTTTAAATTGGTTTATCTTCTTCATACTGATTTTTACCCAAAGCAACTTGGGATTAATTTACATTGTTTTTATTATAGCATAAAAAACTATTGGGTAAAAGACGCCAGAGCCATTTCCCTATAATATCCTGAATTTATCAAGCATTTCCGGATTGTTCATCTGGGCCTGGGCGACTTCTTTGGTAATTATCTTTTCTTCATACAATTTCTTTAAATGCTGGTCTAAACTTATCATGCCTTCTTTTGAACTGGTTTCAATAACCGTCCTTAATTGGGCAATCTTATTCTCCCTGATTAAGTTAGCCACCGCCGGGGTATTAAACATTATTTCCCTGGCCGCCACCCGCCCCCCGCTTATTTTAGGAAGCAACCTTTGAGAGATAACCGCCGCCAGCACCATGGATAATTGCATCCTTACCTGGTTCTGCTGATGGGGAGGAAAAATATCAATAATGCGGTCAACGGTCTGGGCGGCGCTGTAAGTATGAAGGGTGGCTAAAACCAAATGGCCGGTTTCCGCTAAAGTAATAGTCGTTCCGATAGTTTCCAAATCGCGCATTTCTCCGACCATAACCACGTCCGGATCCTGGCGCAGGACATGCTTTAGGCCGCTGGCAAAAGTTACCATGTCGCTGCCTAATTGCCTCTGCGTGATAATGCTTTTTTCTGACTTAAACACAAACTCGATCGGATCTTCCAAAGTAATAATATTGCATTGGCGGTTTTTATTTATATAATTCACCATAGCGGCTAAAGTCACGGATTTGCCGCAGCCGGTCGGGCCAGTAACTAAAATAAGGCCCTGGTCAAGGTCTAATAAATTGCTGATAATCTTAGGCATACCGATCTCTTCCATGGTGGACAATTTTTCATTAATTACCCTGGCAGCCAGACTAACGTTTCCTCTCTCATAGCGAAGATTTACCCTAAACCTTGATTTAACATCTAAAGAAAATCCAAAATCCAAATCTTTTTCTTCTACAAACTTCTTTTTCTGGCTCTCATCAATCAGGGAAAACGCCATCTGCTCCAGTTCTTTCTGGCCCAATTCTTTTTCTCCTTTTATCGGCACCAATTCTCCGTCTATGCGCAGCATCGGCGGCAAGCTAACAACCAAATGAAGGTCGGAGGCCTTTTCATCTACGGCCATTTTAAAAAGCTCCTTGATATTCATATGTTTAAAAATAAAATAATATAAAAATATAAAATTTATCTATTCTAACAAAGCAACTGCCTGAACATTCAAAATTATTTTATTATTTTATTAGTTTATTATTTTATT
Source organism: Patescibacteria group bacterium (assembly GCA_041645555.1). Taxonomy (GTDB): domain Bacteria; phylum Patescibacteriota; class Patescibacteriia; order Patescibacteriales; family JAQTRU01; genus JAQTRU01. The sequence goes on along the minus strand of JBAZPX010000008.1, from coordinate 22,256 downwards.
AGTTAAATTACCAATCCTTTTTCTTTAAGCCAGCCGCCGCGGCTTTAACCTGCGCTTCCTGCTTAGAAGACCCCTTGCCTCGGGCAATAAGCTCTTCATTTAAATAAAGGCCAACTTCGAAAATTTTAGAATGGTCCGGCCCGGCTTCAGATAAAACTTTATAATAAGGAGTAACCCCATGGATTTCCTGGGCCTTTTCCTGGAATTTTGATTTCGGATCAAGATATAATTTATTTTCCAAAATATTATCCAGCTTTGAGATTATATTTTCCTTAATAAACTTTTTTACGAATTTTATTCCCCGGTCGAGATAAATAGCCCCGATTAAAGCTTCGACGGCATTGGCTAAAATATATTGCCGGGCTTTTGAATTTTTGTCTTTAGATTCTCCTTTGGACAGGTAAAGATAATCTTCCAGGCTGATTTCATTGGCAATCTCGGATAGCATTTTGGCATTTACCAGACTGGCCCGCCAGTTGGTGAGATCCCCTTCCGGCGTCTCGGGGAAATGATAGAATAAATATTCTGTCACCACAATCTCCAAAACCGCATCGCCCAAAAATTCCAACCTTTCATTATGGTTAAGGCCGAAAGCCGGATGCTCATTTAAGTAAGAACGGTGGACCACCGCCTGTTTAAGCAAATTTTCATCTTTAAATTTAAAACCGAGTCTGTCCTCAAGCTTAGAAAAATTCTTCATCTTATTATATTGCTCAATTGCTAAATCATTAAATTGCCCGATTCCCGCAATTTAACAATGTAGTAATTTAACAATCATTAAAAATTATTATTCCGCCTTTGGTTTCGCCGGTCCGGTTAGGCTTGGCAAGTCCGCCCCGCCCATTTTTTTCTCCCCCAAATTTTTATAAATCGCCCCCAAAACTCCGTTGACGAATTTTCCCGATGACTCGCCGCCAAAAGTCTTAGCGATTTCTATGGCTTCATTGATGGCCACTTTCGGCGGTATATCTTCGGCCATAACTAATTCATAAACTCCTATCCTTAAGATATTCCGGTCAACAATGGTAATTTGGTCCAAAGGCCACTCGGTCGCATATTTTACGATAATTTTATCTATCTCGCCCAAATTGGCAAGCACCCCCTTTATCAAAATCTTCACAAAGCCGTTATCATTAAAACTCGGGGCAAAATAAGAAAAATTGCCCTTGATTATGCTATCAAGATCGCTGCTTTGCCGGCCGTTAAAATCCCACATAAACAAAGACTGCATAGCGATAGTACGAGCTAAATGGCGATTAGACATATAAAAATGTAAATGACGAAAATTTGAGTATTATCTCTTGTTTTCTTTTTTAGTTTTTATTTTAATTTTCACTATCTCTCGGCCCCGATAGGTGCCGCAGAAAGAGCAGGCATTATGGGGTCGAACCGGCTTGCCGCATTTTGGACATTTGTTTAAAACGGTTTTCTCTAAAGCATAATGGGCCCGGTTGCGCCTAGCTTTAGAGCGAGATCTTCTTTTAGCTGGTACTGGCATAAGTTAAATATAAAAATAACATAAAAACAAAATAATATAAAAAAGAGTCTTATTTTGTTATTTTATTATTTTATTATTTTATTTATATTACTATTATAACCTAAAACCCCCATTAGTCAACCCTATCTAGAACACCCCTAATCAGAAACATTCTATTCTATTCTATTCTATTCTTTCCTCTCTTTGGCTCCGACAATTTTTTCAAACTCTTCTTTCTCTAAAGTTTCCTTTTCCAGCAAAGCTTTCACCACTTTCTCTAATTGCTCCCCCCTTGATTTTATAATTTCTTTCGCCTGCTTGACCGCCTGCTCGATAAAATGGGAAATTTCTTTATCAATCTGCTCAGCTATTTTTTCGCTGTAATCTCTTTGCTCATGGATTTCCCGGCCTAAAAATATCATCTCTTCTTTTTCCCCATAAGTGCGCGGACCTAAATTTTCCGACATGCCATAATCGGTAATAAGCTGGCGGGCCAGCGCTGTCGCCCGGCGCAAGTCAGAAGTGGCGCCGGTCGTCACTTCGCCGAAAATTTCCTTTTCTGTTGCATGCCCGGCAAGTAACACGGCTAATTCTTCCACAAACTCCGATTTAGTATGCATATGTTTGTCTTCGGTCGGGAGTTTAAGGGTATAGCCGCCGGCCTGGCCCCGGGCAATGATAGAAATTTTTTGTATCGGGTCGGTATGGGGGAGAAAATGGGCGACAATCGCGTGCCCGGCCTCATGGTAAGCCGTAATTTTTTTCTCTTTCTCCGTAATCACCCGGCTCCTTCTCTCCGGCCCCATCATAACTTTTTCTATTGATTCAAATAGTTCATCCATCTCAATCATTTTTTTATTCCGCCGGGCAGCCAAAATCGCCGCTTCATTCAAAAGATTAGCTAAATCCGCTCCGGAAAAACCAGGCGTGCGTTCGGCAATCCGGCGCAGGCTCACTTCCTTAGCCAGCGGTTTTTGGCGGGCATGAACTTTTAAAATTTCCTCCCGGTCTCTCATGTCCGGCTCGTCAATTACTACCCGGCGGTCAAAACGCCCGGGGCGAAGCAAAGCCGGGTCTAGGACATCGGGCCGGTTAGTGGCCGCGATAACTATCACATTGGTATGAACTTCAAAACCGTCCATTTCCACTAAAATTTGGTTTAAAGTCTGCTCCCGCTCGTCATGGGAACCTCCCAAACCAGACCCTCGCTTTCGGCCGACGGCGTCAATTTCATCAATAAACAAGATACAAGGAGCGTTTTTTTTCGCCCGTTTAAATAAATCGCGCACCCGAGAAGCGCCAACGCCGACAAACATCTCTACGAATTCCGAGCCGGAAATATGGAAAAAGGGAACGCCGGCTTCACCCGCTACCGCCCGCGCCATTAAGGTTTTCCCCGTACCCGGGCTCCCCAAGAGCAAAACTCCCCGCGGGATGCGGGCGCCCAGCTCATAGAATTTTTTGGGATGCTTTAAAAATTCAACTACTTCTTTTAATTCCTCTTTGGCTTCTTTCGCTCCGGCCACGTCGGCAAAAGTAATTTTGTTTTTCTGGTCCTGCCCGAATTCTCTGGCCTGCGACTGGCCGAACATCAAAGCTTTTGAATTCGCTCCTGACACGCTCCTCATCATAAAATAAATAAAGACGCCGATTAAGAGAAAAGGAATAAGAAAAGGCAGAATAGCCGACAGCCAGAAATCCAGGCCTTCGTTTTCTTTTACCTCAATCTTAATTTTTGAAACCTTGGCCGCTTCCACATTAGAATTTTTAAGCAATTCCGACAGAGTTTCCCCGCTTTCTTTTTTAACGATTTCCTGCCGGCCGTCAGCCAAAGTAATTTTCATTTCCGCGCCCCTTACCTCTATTTGCGAAACTTCTTCCGCGTTAATCTGGCTTATTAAAATTTCCTGGCCGACCGTTTCCACTTTATTGCCGCCGTTGCTTAAAATAGAAAAGAGGCTGGCAATTATCAAAAAAACTAAGAAAAAAATTAAAAAATTTTTAACTAAATTTTTCATAATTTATTGGAAAATTTTTAGTTTAACTAAATTTAGTATATAATATAAAACTCTTTTTAGCAAACGAACTTACAATTAAGGCGAAGATTGCCTCTTCGCCTTAATTTATTTTATTTCTCCGACTTTTTAGTTTTTTCTTTGGTTTTAATTTCTTTCTTTTCGCCTTTGGCCTCGGCCGCTTTGGTTTCCGCCTTTGGCTTTTTTTCTTTCGTTTCCTTCTTTTCTCCCTTAGCTGCCTCTTTTGTCTCTTTTTCTTTTTTATCTTTCTCTTTAACCGCTTCTTTCGGAGCGCCGGCCCATTTTAATAGCTTTAATCCAAGGCGATGCTCTTTCGGCTCCAGAGACATTACTTCAAAATCAGCTTTCTCCCCTGCCTTGGATAATTCGCTAATCTTCTGGTTTGGCCCCAGGCCAAGCTGGCTGGCATGAGCCAAGCCATGGATTTCTTCGTCTAATTTCACGAATAAACCAAAAGGATTAACTTTTAAAATTGTCCCCGTGACTGTCTGGCCGACTTTGTACTTAGCGCTGGCTGCTTCCCAAGGATCTTTTTTAAGCCTCCGGGCGGACAAAAATATTTTAGACCCGGCCACGCTTATGACTTCAGCTTTAATCTTATCTCCGACTTTAAATAAATCAGCCGGGGAATCAATCCGCTGCCAAGCCAGCTCTGAGATATGGATAAGGCCTTCCATGTTTTCGCCAAAACCGATAAAGACGCCAAAGTCAGTAACGGCGGTAATAGTTCCTTCCACAATTGTCCCGACTTTATATTTAGCAATTGTGTCTTTCTGCTTTTCGCTCCAGACATCTTTTTCGCTAAAAATTATTTTATCTTCTTTCTCGTCTAAAGTCATAACGGTCACTTCAAACTCCTGGCCGACAAAAGATTTAAGTTTTTCCAAAATCTTGCTTTTATCGCCGCCGCTCACCCGCGGATAATTTTCCGGAGCTAATTGCGAAACCGGCAAGAATCCCTGAATCTGGCAATAACGGACCAGAAGCCCGCCTTTATTGGCATCAATTATTTTTACCTTAACGGCTTCTTTATTTTTAGATGCCTTTCTTAAAGTTTCCCAGGCTTTTTCCTGGCCGGCATGGCGGAAAGACAATTCCAATTCGCCTTCTTCATTTTCCTCTTCAATAACGGTTGCTTCTATTTCATCGCCGGGCTTTAAATTAGCGTATTCCTCCGCTTCTTCGTAAAGTTCCGGCCCGCGGACTACTCCGACTAGAATGCCGCCAATATCCAATCTGACTTCGGCCCGGGAAGCGGAAACCACGGTCCCCTTAACCGTATCCCCGGCTTGAGGAATTTTCAGATCATCTTTATCCAATAATTTTTGGAAATTTTTGTCTTCTTCACTAAGTATTTTTTTATCTTCTTCCATACTATTTAATAACCTTTCCTTAAATAAAAAAAGATTATTTAACCTCCCATTTTTTAAGGGAAGCCCCTTGGCCACCTTCCCGCCATCCGGCAGGACCAAAGGTTTTATTAAAGGTGTTTATTCAGTTTGTTTTTTTATTATACACTATGCTCTAAAAATTGCAAGCCCCTGGGCCACGACGGAAATCCCCCTAACCCCCTTTTCGAAAGGGGGCGTTAATAATACAGAAAGCTTTTTCTAATTTGCTCAAAATATGGCCGGCATTTATTTTTATTGGTTTCGCTAACAGATAAAGTATAACTAATTATATCCTGGCCAATTGGTATCTCTAGTCCATAAATAAAATTTCCTTGTTCAGTCGTCTCTTCCTTTTTCATAGCCGGGGTCAAACCGGCAAAAATTCTTGTAAAACCTTCCTGCTCTTTGAGCAGGGAAGCGACATCCACGTCTGCGCCGGTTTTTTTAATATTACTTTTTACTTCGCAAACCAATGCTTCGTTCTCATTAAGATAAAAACTCGGGGACCTTAATTCTTTCGCTTGCCACCCGGGAGGCAAAGTTATTTCAAAGCCCTTAACCACATTGCCAACAATCGTCCGGCCGTCTTCTAATAAAGTCACGGCGTAAGGCGAGGGGTTATGAACAATTTGCCCGGTAATCCATTCCACGCTTTCTTCCCTAACCAAAGCCCACCAGATGATTAATTCACCTAAAACCGCGGCCAAAACTAACACAACAACTTTTACCAGATAATATTTTCCGTATTTTAGGCGATAATACATATAATCAATTTTCAATTATCAATTACCAATTTTCAATTAATTTTTATTGAATATACTCTTTCCAAATTTTGTATAATTCAGCCGTGGCAATTAAATCCCAGCTATTATATTCGGCAATCTTTTTATATCCCCCATTTTTAAATAATCGCCCGACGTCATCGCCGGTAATGCCTCCGGCCTTAGGGCTTTTAATGCTGAAAGCCCGGCAATACAAGTGCAGGTTGCCTTTGCGTCTGACTGCGCCGTAAAAAGACAGCTGGTCTAACAAATCTATATGCCTTACCCCATATTGGCTCCCTAAGTAACGGTTAGACATTAAATTTATTGTCGGTTTGATTTTATGGACCGCCGACCTTATTAATAAAAACGGAACGTCAAAGGAACGGCCGTTAAAACTCACCAGTTCGCCATAATTTTTCGCTCCCTGCCAAAAATCAGCCAGCATCTCTTTTTCAGTTTTGGGCTTAAAGGTAAACTTTCCATCAACCCATTCTTTCATCTCTTCGTCCGGCTGCTTGTCCACCGAAGAGGCGGAAAAATATACAACCCCCTTGTCCTTCTCATCATCATAAATTCCAATCGCCACAATTTCGCCGGTCAGAGGAGAAAATCCCAGCCCTTCTTTTAAATCAGTTAGCATCACATTATATTTCCCCTCTTCCTCGCCCGCCTCGCGCTTAATCCAGCGAGTCAGGCTGTCCTGGGTTTGGCTGTTAATATCTTCCCAATCTTCCCCGATTGTTTCTATGTCAAAAATTAAAGACATATCCTTTAAATGACAAATGACAAAATCCAAATGTCAAATTCTTTATTTATTATTTTATTATTTTATTTTTATATTATTTTGCTTCCGCTTTCATCGCTTCCCCCTGGCTAATCCCGGCTTTAATTTCTGATTTAATTTGCTCTAAGACGCTTTCCGGCATGCCAAAATCTGTCGGGATGCCCATCTTGCCAAAATCAGGAGTTAAATCGGGAATAGTTATGGCCGGAGATCCGGGCGGCAATTTTATAATCGGAATAATGCCGGTAGGCAATCCAATTTCATTTAAAGTAATGTCTAAAACCACATCCGGCCCGCCGGTTCCGGTCGGATAAGGAAAAGCCGCCGGTATCGCTATGGTCGCAATCTGCGCCTGGATTATCATTATTATGCTATCGCCGGTTTTATTGAAAGATTTAATCTGGACAAATGAAGGCAAGTATGGGGCAATCATCTCTTTGCTTATTCTTCCCTCCATTCCCTCTTTTATCTTTTGCCTCATATCAGCTTCCGAAGGAATCTGGGCTTGAGCTTCCGGTGATAGGTCGGAAGGTATGGAGCTTAAAACATCAGCCAGTTGGGCGTAAATCAAATCAACTTCTTTGGCTAGATCAACATTAACATCAACTTCCACGTTTTTTATGCTAATTTGGCCGGACTTATAGCTTCCGGCTGGCAAATTCAATTGGCCAAGATTAACCGTATTTTTCCCGGGATAAAGAGTTTTAACATCTCCGCCCGGAAGAGCCACAATCGCCTTGCCTTCACTATTGGTAAAAATTAAGTCTCCCATTTCCACCCTTATTTCCGGTACGCTTACCGAAGCCCGCAAATTAGGCGGGTCAGTTAAAAAGATATTAATTTTTCCGGTTAAAAACTGGAAATAAGGCGAGATTAAAATCCCAACCACAATCGCTCCGGCCCAAAATTTAGGCAGCCGGATAACGAAATGTAAAATGACCACAACGACGATGGCAACGGCCGCCATGATTAATAGGGTTCTGGTCGAAACAAAAGTGCCTAAACGCGCCTCGGAAATTAAAGAGGCGAGATAAGCGACAACTGGCGCGATTATTATGCCGATTAAAACTTGAACTAATTTTTTCATAACTTTAAAATTTTAATAATTCTTTCTTTAATTTTATCTTTTTATGCCCCAACCGTCAAATCGGTATTAAACGCGCATCCTACGAATTGCGCATATTCGAATTAAACAAAACCCCGCCCTTCGTGAGGGACGGGGTTATTTTATTTTTGTATTTTATATTATTTAATTAGTGGCACAAGCCGCACCGCCGCCAGAAGCAGAAGCAGGAGCTGCGCCGGTGCCGAATCCAGCCGCAGGAGCGGTTGAAGATAAACTCTGGCTGCATTCTTCCGGCGCGGTATTAAAAGCGGAACAAATAGTGGCCAGTAAACTGGCGGAGTCGCGTTCCGAAGTTACCTGGGCGCCGTTTATCACTAAAGTCGGAGAGCCGCCTACGCCGTATTTTTCATTATCAGCCTTATAGATATCAAAAACCGGGAATTGGCCGTTAGACCAGGTGCTTTTATCATTAAACTTTTCCGTCACTTTATATTCTTTGTCAGTCGCGGAAACGCAAGCATCAAGTTTCCCCTTGTCTAATCCGGCTTTGGCTATACAACCGTCGCCGTCTCCGGCTTCAAGGAAACATTTCAAATAGCCATTCAATTTATCCGTCTGCTCTTTCTGGATACAATATTGTTTTAATTCTTCGTTTAATTCCTTTTCGCCGTGCATAGCGTAATCGCAGAACTTTAGAGTAAAATCAATTTTATCGCCTAAAGCCTCAACCGCCGGCAAAATGCCTTTTTCAATTTGAGTGCCGTAAGGGCAATGGCTCATGACAAAAAGTTCGACGTTCGGCTTATCGGATTTAGCCGCCACTTCGCTTCCGCCGCCAGCCGCGGCCGTATCAGAAGTATCTGTCTTAGCCGCTGCCGCTTTCATGTCTAAAACTTGCGGGAAAAATTTCGTGCCGTCCTTAGTTAAATAAGAATCAAAATCCTGGCCGCCGACATTGACCACAATTTTATAAAGTCCCCCCTCTTCGGTAATCCCCTTTATATCCACTGTTGTGCCTGCCTGCACCAGATTGGCATTTATAAATTCTCCCGCTTTAGCTTTGGCTTCTTCCGGAGATAAAATAGCGTTAGCGGTTTTAGCGCCAAAAAATTTGTAGCCGGCGCCGCCCAAAGCCACTAAAATAATTAAAACGATAACTATTTTTTTCATGTTCATATTTTTATTATTTTATTTCAGCCAGAGGCTGATCCGCCTTTGGCGGAAATTTTCCTCCTCTTTTATTAGTTATTTCATTTTAACAAAAGAAAAAAAATAAGTCAAATAGATTTATCTATTTTTATTTTCTCTCAATTTTTTTACTAATAACCCGCCCAAAACCACAATTGCTCCCCCGGCTAAAACCAATAAATACCTGAATAATTGAAGTTTTTTGTCCCTCGCAGCTATAGACCATTCGTCGCTTGCCGCCACTTCGCCCAAAACCTGGCCGGATGAGCCCTGGCTTTCCGAATCTTTCTTTATTATATCGTCAGGGGAGCGCGGCATAATCCTTAAGCCCGATTCGGTCCGGCTCAACAATCCGGCAATCGCCAGAGTCTCGCCTTCTTGTATTTCTCCTGTCTTTATCCCGGTCGCTTCCTTTATATAAACCTTTATTTCTTCCGTGCCGTCGTCTAAATAAATAGTTGAGCCCTTTTTATCCGTAATTTCTCCGGTTACGGCCACTAAATTACCAAGATAATCATCAGTAATTTTTTCAACCGCCAATTCTTCGGGAATCGGGGCAGACCGATTCTCTATTATTTTCATATCTTCTTTGCCGTTGGTTTTTATTCTCTTTTCACCATTACTAATTGATATTTCGCCGCTTACCTCTATATAATCGCCAACCTTTAAACCAGGGAAATCTTTATTATAATTATAAACCTGCACCCCGGGGGAGCCGACAATATAAAAATACTGAGCGCCTAAAATTCCGGGCAGAACCGCTACGGTTCCTTCTACTCTTACTAAATCTCCGGATTCTGATTCTCTAATTTTTTCTAAAGTCACGGGGACATACGTACCGGCCGCCGGAAATTTAACTTTAACCCCCAAAACATTTTCTAAAGCATTGCTTTTACTGCCCGCTACAGAAATAATATTTTCCTGCCCAGGAGTTAAGGCCGTTGTCCAAAACCATTTTCCGGTTTCTGCTTGAGCATAAGATTCGCCGCTATAAGATTTTTCATAAGAAATTTCATCAGCCAGTTTCCCCGAATTATTAAATAAACGGACTGACTCATTTGAATTATTTAAAGCCAACCCACTCTCGCTTCTTTCTGCTAAATAAAAATTACCAGGTTCAAGCCACAAATCAGAGCTGATTTTGTATGGGCTGCTACCGGCTTCGCCATCGTCTAATTGCCAATTTAGTAAATTAACTTTGCCTGAACCTGTATTTTTTAATTCTATCCATTCTCCCTCGGCGTCTGCCCCTTCCGGATCGGGAAGAATTTCATTGATTATAACCGAGGCCGGACCGCTAATATCACCAGTAATTCCGGCCGAGGAAAAAACTTTTACAATTTCTTCTTTGCTAGCCTCATTTTCCCCGTCGCTTACAGCCAGCTTAACTACATAATCCCCGACCTTTAAATAAGTGTGCTCGGGCGAAGCCAAGGTTAAATTTATCCCATCGCCAAAATCCCAGCTAAATTTTAATTTATCCCCGTCCTCGTCAATCGTGTCCGAACTGTCAAAAAGAATCGGCTGGCCAACTACTATTTCTTTTGGGCAGGAAAAAGAAATGACAGGCGGATGGTTTACGGTTTTTATAATATTAGCTTCACCCGGCGTAATAATCTCGCTCCATAGCCAACTCTCGCTGCTGGTAGCATAATTATAACCCCAGCCTTCTTCGGCTGCCTTATATTTTACTTCTTTGTACGGCTCGTCTTTTAAGGGTAAAAATAATTTTACGCTATCGCCCCCGTTATTCAAAGCGATTTTACTTTCCGAACGCAAGATTGCTAAATATTCCCTTCCCTTTATAAAAACCTTATCTTTAAATTTAAATTTTGTTTTGCTATCGTCTCCCAATCCCCAGCCAAGTAGGTTTACCTCCTTATCTCCTTTATTATATAACTCAATAAACTCGACTTCATTGTCGCTGCCAACCGGATTGGGAAGAATTTCGGAAATGATTATGCTATCGCTAAAATCATACAAAATTTTTTCAGCCGCGCTTATCTTATTTTCTTCTTCATCCACTAAGCCAGTTATAATATTACTTGCTCCCTTAGTCTGGGTAGTGGTAACCGCAAAATCGTTTAAATTATTAAAACTGTTCTGCCCGTCAAATTTCCTGGCTAAAGAATTAGGGTCGGAGGCGGCCGGGGCGTTATTGGCTGAATCGCCATCATCCCAGTTTCCGTAAGCCATTTGGTCAATTAAAACTCCGTTGCCAGTTCGTAAAATTATTATGTCTCCGCTATTATTAAGATTGCCTTTTGGTTTGGCTATAATAAAAAATTTTTCTTTTCCGCTTCCCGCTAAAATTCCAGCCAGATTTGTTTTGGCCCCGCTGCCTTCTTCGACGGTCCAGCTAGCTAAATCTATTTCTTTACTAGTCGCATTATATAATTCAATCCATTCCACTTCTTCATCAGCCGGATCAGACACAAATTCGTTAATTACCACGTCGCCCAATTTATTTATCACAACAACGTCTTGGTCTTGGGGTTCAACAACTTCTTCCCGTTCTTCTTCCCCCTCTCCTTGCGAAGGAGAGGGTGGGGGTGAGGTTTCCGGTTCTTGGGGTTCTCCTTGGTTTTCACTATTTGGAGCTTTTGGCGTTCCGCAATCGTTAGCTCCATGATCAAAATTAACCGCCTGCAAACAAGTATGCCAATTTCCAACTAATGTTCCATCTCCCGGGACACTATTTCTTTCCATAGATTTTTTTATATCTCCCGTATCGCCAGCAATGGGATTGCCAATACCATCATCAGCTGCGTCAATCAAATTTGCTCCACTCTCCCTATCTCCATCATAAAGCCTAATTTGTAATTTAGTATTAACTAAAGATACGGCAGTATCAACTAAACTAGGTTCAATGTTTAGAATAGAGTTAATATTATCCAAATTATAATTAGATATTAAAAAATAACTGCCAGGGGAAATACTTTTGTCCTCGGGGATGGATAGTATTAGAGTCTCTGCCCCGCTGGAAAGTTTTGTAATTTGCCAACCGGCTAAGTTAATTTCTCGGTTAGTCGTATTTTTCAATTCAATAAATTCATCCGATGATGATAATGATGACCCTGACCACATCAATTCGTTTATTACAACATCACCAACGCCAACCGCCCAGCAATTTTCCCTGAAATAAAAAAATCCTGCTACGGCCAATAACAAGATTAAAATAACTTTTCCTGCTTCCTTAAGCAGGCCCTCCTGTTTTTTCATATTAAATTATTTATTTTTAGAATTCTAAAACAAAACTTGGGGTTAAACTAAAAATTTAATCTTTTAAAAAATGAGGGCCTTGCACGTCTTGTAATTGCTATCTTTCTTAAATTGTCTGATAAAAATCCTTTAAAAAACATTACTTCTATTTTTCTGCCTAATTTTTTTGCCCATTCAATACCGCTGACATAATCACCATCATTTGCCGCAATTATAGCAACATCATATTCATTAAAGGCTGCTTTTCCTAATAAATCGCTAACTAATTGTGTATCAACGTTTTTCTCATGTGGCTCACGCTTTTTGGAATCTTGACTATATTTTAAGTCACCGTATTTTACTTCAACTAAATCTTGCTTAGCAATTTCCGTATAATATTTTTGAGTGGTTGTATATCTATACTGGTCATTTTCATTACCTTGCATTAAGTAATAAGGTGGGGAAACACAATAAAAGCCGACATAAACCAACTCCCTGTTTCCCGCCAATCTATGAGCAAGAAAAAGCGGGTCATAGAAATTTGGCCATTGTTTCTCGCCCGCTTCTCTCATCGTATTTATACATCTGAAAATATTGCTATTGTCTATAAAAACTGCCGCTCTCATATAATCTAAAATGGGGTTATCTTTATCGTAGTTATACTATAACATACAAAAAATCAACTCTCAATAATAAACAAAAGACCCTTGCGGGCCTTTCGTTGCTTATCACCGCCGAAGCAGCGACAAGGATTTATTCAAAGTAATTATAAATAATATATGATTTTTCTTTTGCTGTCAAGCCTTAGTTTAATTTTATATTATTGTAATCTAATTATACTATACATGTGATAATCTTTAAATACCAAAATTTATTTAATATTAGCCACTTTATTTTCACAATTACGCTCTCTGTGTATAACTTTATATTAAACGAGCGAAAACGGAGACTGCTGTGAGGCGCGAAAAACTATTACTTTAACTTGCTCTTCGCTTGATACCCTTGTATATATAACTGCTTTTTTCATACCCTTAATACAACGCTTGAAATAAATAAATAAGAGTTATTAAAATCGCTATTCCATTAAAAAATGAATTTATATAAAATTTGATAGCTGTTTTATCTCTATCTTTTTCAAATTTAATAAATTCTTCTTCTTCATATTTGTTTGGCTTTTCATTTAATAACTTTTTTATATCTTTTAGCTCTTTGTAAAAATGTCCAGTAAAACTCATCTGTTGAAACCCCCAAATACCCATAAATACATTAATGGATAAATATATTAAAACCAAACTACACAAAACCACTCTTTCAAAATTAACGCTGGCGAGAGACAAAATTTTTAAAATTACTATGATTACTACCAAATTAATTATTACTTGCCAAATATAATTTAAGGTTTTTTTCATATTTTTTATTTATTAATAAATTTATTAATAATTTTATATATAATTGAAAACTCTACAGACATAATCAACATAAAAACTGATAACACGATGCTTTGTCCGCCCGTAAAGTCAACCCACCGAGAAACGAAATAGGTTATAATTACTACTAGTAGAATTTTTAATCTGGGGTCTATTTTAATCATAAATTTATACATTATTTAATAAATTTATATAAATTCTCTTTTTTAACTCTCTCTTCCACCTAGCAGCAGCCCCTACGGAGACTGCTGTGAGGCGCGAAGACTCATAATTACTATATAGTCACCAATTTTTAAAGGAGGAAATTCTTTTTTGTAATTATAAATCTGGATTCCTTTAATTTTTAAACACCCCGATCAAAAAGGCGGGGTGTTTAAAAATAATAATTCAATGAATTATTATATAATTATAGATCTGAAGCTTCAAAATCATTTAGGTATTTGCCTAAACGGATAGTCATTGCCTCGGTGCTGACATTATAAAACTTAGACATTTCCTTAATAATTTTTTCCGGACCAGATTTATGATCCCCGAGATACGATTTGATATCCTCTTTGATTTTATCGGCTGGCATTAACAATTCTGCAGCAAAACTGTTGGCTTGCATTTCTTTTATTTTGGTTGCTTGTGAAGATTCCTTATCTCGATAATAAATATTTTCGGGGTCTACATGCAATGAATATACCGCATGCAAAAATAAATGACCGAGTTCGTGCGCGACTGTGAACCTTTGACGATGTTCGTTATGCAGACTATTTACTGCAATGACTGGCTTACCGTCCTTGCCGTTCATTTTGACTAGCCCAGAAATACTATCTTCGAACTCAATTGGTTCGATTTTTAAATTCAGTTTCTTTTCAACATCATCTAATTCTATCGGAATATTAAATTTATACTTTTTTATTAACTCTTGCGCCTTTTGCTCGGCATCAGCAAGATAATTAAATGACTTTTTCATAAATTTAATATTATATATTATCCACTTTTTTTATATCGTTAGGGATGAATTTCGCCGTATCACTAAAGTCAGTATCCTGAAAAAAATCATTTACCCCCATATTCAACGCCTTGCCAATATAAAATAATTGGAAAGCAGTAATTTTTTGATTCCCGTTTTCTATGGCTGACAAAGTTGCCTTAGACATGTCTAGGCCAGCGTCTTCAATCAGTTTTTCTAAGGTTAATTCCTTTTTTTTCCGGAATTCGGCAATTTGTTCACCTAAAAATTTATTAAATTGGTCTTGATTTAGCATTTTTTTATCCACAGGCCATTAATATACCTATCCATATTTTAAATTATATTTAAAATTGTGTCAACCAACCAAAAACATAAAACGGGCAATAAATTCGCTAATTCTGAACAAATTTTCTAATTATTGTCTTGAATTACTTGACAATACATGATAATACGGTATAATAAAAGAATAAACAAATATTGGCGAGGGGAAGCCTTTTCCCAAGCCCAATCTGGTATTACTAAATCAAGAAAACCATATTTACAATCATAACAATAATTATTCATTGACATATTTATTCACTAATTTGTACATTTATGGCGAAAAGAAGCCCTTGGCATTCTAGATTACAGGACGTATATCATAATGATACGGAGTGTAACACTGGAAACAATATCGAAAGGGAGAATTTACAGTCTGGCAAAGGCGATAATCGTCTCTGCAGGGAATGTAAAAAACATCACTAAGTGGGGGAAAAACGTCAAAATAGTGCTTCTATTTGGCGTTTTTTCTTGGTTTAATTTACTAATTTAATTTCTTATGACTCCTTATCTAAAAGAAATTATTGTTGCCTATTTTCAAGGCAGAAATGCTACTGGAAAAGCATATCCAGCAATAAAAGCTGATTTGGAAGCTATTCGTGAATTTTATCAACAGACTATGAAGTCTTCTTCCTAATTCTCTTAATTATTGAATTGGATTTAAACCCGAAAAACATCTTTACCTCTTCTTTCGTAAGGATGTTTTTTCTATTAAAGTTATTAAATCAGTACTATTTAATGTAACCTGCATATTTTTATCGCTTATTACTTGTTAAGAAGGTACACCTACCTTAATATTTATACTAATTGTTTAAATCGTTCAAAAATTATTTAACCTTTTTCAAAACCTCTTCTAACTCCCCCGGCAGCTCTACCGTAAAAGTCTGTTTCTCCCCGGATAAATCAAAAAAAGACAACTTATCCGCCACTAAAAAAATCCGGCCTAAGTTTAATTTTTTATTTTGTTCCCTGGTTCTCTTGGTGCTGTATAAATCATCGCCTACAATCGGGTGCCCGTAAGAAAGCATATGAACTCTTATCTGGTGCGTCCGGCCGGTTTTTATTTTAACTTTTAATAAAGTATAATTGATAAATTTTTTTATTACCTTAAATTCGGTAATGGCCCGCCTCACGCCGAGCTTATCAATATTTTTTTTCGCTCTGTCGGTTATGGGGATAGCCGCCATTTTCGAGCCGTCGCTTGAACGCCTTAAGGGAAATAAAATTTCATCCTCGTCTTTGCTAATCTGGCCGTAAACCAAAGCCGTGTATTTTTTTTCCATCGTCCTTTTCTGGAACTGGCTTTTTAAATTATCAAAAGCATCTTGGGTCTTGGCGATAACGACCAGGCCGCTTGCTTCCTTATCAAGGCGATGAACGATGCCGGGGCGCTCCGGGTCTTCGCCGATTTTTTTTATCCCCGGATATTTTTTTACTAAAATTTCCGCCAAACTTTCTTCCTTAAAAGAGCTAGCCCCGTGCATAACTAAACCGGCCGGCTTATTTATCACTAAATATTCATCGGTTTCGGCAATAATTTCCGGAAAAGAAGAATCTGATTTTTTGCTTGTCTTTTCTGGAACACTATTTTTGGCTAAGCCGGAATCGGGCTGGCTGATTTTTATTTCATCGCCCCTCCTTAGGCTAAAATGGGAAGAAACAATTTTGCCATTTGCAGTAACCCCGCCTTGTTTTATTAGTTTCTGAATCTGGCTGCGGGAAGAATTGGGCAATTCTTCAGTTAAAAATTTATCCAGCCGCTCCCCGATCTGTTTAATTTTTACTTTAAATTTTTTCATATACTATATTACGAATTACAAGTTATTACGAATGAACGAATTTCAGAAACAACCATTTTATATATTATTCGTAAATTCGTAAGATATTCGTAATTCGTAGGAGATTTATTTTAATATCTGCTCCATTGCCCAGGCCGTTCTGGCAAGAGTAAAATTATTCTCGGCCAGTTCCTTAGCGTTTTTGCCTAAATTAGAGCAAAGCCGTTTATTTTTATATAATTCTATAATTTTTTGGGCTAAAATTTCACTGTTATTGGCTTCAACCAAAATCCCGGCCTTGTCTTCCAAAATTAAATCTTCAAAACCGCGGTTAGAAAAGCCGATTATGGGGAGGCCGGCTGACATAATTTTTAAAACCGTAGCCAGGCAGGATAATTTCGGGGTTTCGCCGGTGGCAATAAAAATATCAAAGCTATCCGACCACTTTTTAAGATTTTCCTGCTCGCTTACAAACCAGACTAAATTATCAATCCCTAATTTTTTAGCGAGCCAGGCCAGTTTTTTTTCGCCCTCGTCTTTCGCCCCCCTTCGGCCCTCGCCGACAACCATAACTTGCAAATTGGGAATAACGGTTAAGCCGGTTTTAACCGCCCTGAATAAATTTTCAATCTGATGCGGCAGGGAAAAATCAGTTACTGCTCCTAAAGTAAAAAACTTGCGGGAAAAATTTGATTTTTCCGCTTTGGCCAGGTTAAAAAAAATGTTTTGCTGATGCCCGGGCTCGCTTAATTTAAGGCCGGGGGGAATAATTTTTATCCGGCTCGCCGGGATCCCTATATTTTTAAGTTTAATTTCCGTAAAGGTGATGAAGGGAGCGAGAACCGCCCAGCGGGAATAAAAGCGATAGAGCCATAAAAATCCGGCCGGCATTTTTTTATAATCACTCTCCGGCAATTCCAGCCAGATAACCTTTATTCTAAGTAAAGCCGCCAGGGGCGTAAAAATAATTTTTTCATTCCCGCCCAGACAGATTACCGCCTTTATGCCTTTATAATATTTAAAATAGGCCAAGAAGAAAAAATAGAAGAAAAACAAAAATGGATAAGTTAAAAGAAAAAGGGGGAAACTGAAACTACCTCCGACCGCCGGGCCAAAGTACGCTTTTTTAATTTTCCCGCCGCCATTTCTTTTTCCCCCAAAATCGGGCTGCGAGGAAAGGAAATAAAAAAAATATTCCCTTTTTTCAAGTTCATTAAAAAGATCTGCCAGCGGCAAAGGCATTTCTTTCAAAGAATTGACTATTAAAATTTGGCTCATAATAATTTATGTCATTGCGAGGCTCTGCCCTCTGGCGGAGCCGAAGCAATCTCTGGTTTTACAAATCTAAGCTCAAATCTTTTTTACGGTAACGCAAATTTTGTCTAGTTCTCTCCCCAAGGTAAGCTTTAAATTTTTCAACTTTTCTTTAGATGGCCTAGCACTTTCCGCGCATCTTATATTTTTATCCATGACCCAAACTGGGTTTAGAGGATCGGGGTCATCTTTATATCTCGGAAAAATATGCCAATGGCAGTGTCGGTCAGTATTGCCCAATAACTCATAATTAAGCTTGGTTGGTTGAAATGCTTTATAAACCGCTTCTGCCACCAGACTCATTTCTCCCAAAAATCTCTTCCTAAAATCCTTAGGTAATTCGTGCAGTTCAGCAACATGTCTTTTACAAAGAAATAGGGTATAACCTTTATAGAATTGAAAATCGCCAATCACTACATATCCTGTTTCCAACTCTTTTACAAAGTAAGAATTAGTTCCTTTCTTAACCATTGCTATCCGATTGCAAATCAAGCATTTGTTATCCATATTTTTGTTCCTGCGCTCCATGATATTTCTATTATTTTTTATTTAACCAGAGATTGCTTCCTGCCTCGCCGGCAAGGCGGGCGCCCCGAAGCTTCGGGGCTCGCAATGACAGTTTAGTTTGACTCCCGTTTTAATAAAACCGAAATTTCTTCCCGAGTTATGCCTTTGAATAAATAAAGAAAAACAAAGTAGACAACAGATGCCAAGGCCAGGGTCAGAAATAAGCCGCCGATACTGCCGGAGAATTGGCTTGGCAAAACCCACAGGAAAACGGCCATAATTGCCGAAGCCAAAACTGATTTAAGCAAAACCCTGATATTAAAAAGAAAATCGGCATATTTGTAAACAAGGCAAAAAGTGGCTAAGGCGATAAATAGCTCGCTGTAAACCGTCACCCAAGCCGCGCCCAGATAAGAAAAGCGGGGAATAAAAATAAGATAACCGGCCAGGGCCGTGACGCTCGTAAAAAAATAAATGCCGATTATCTTTTTTTGTTTGTTCAGGGCGATGATGGCATGGGAAAAAATGCAGCCGAAGAATATGGCCCAGGCGGCCAGCACTAAAATTTTAAGAACGGTACCGGCCGCGGCAAAATCTTGCCCGGCCACCACAACCATAACATCTTTAGCCAAAAACTGCGTGCCGATTATTAAAGGCACGGCTAAAATCATCATAAAATCAAAAGACTTCTGCAAGACTCTTTTAAAAGATCCGGTGTTCCCCCCGGCCCAATTCGCGGTTAAAACCGGCAAGATAATTCCGGCGAACATAAAGGGAATAGTAATTAAAACGTCAATCACTTTATAAGCCGCGCCGTAAATCCCAACCTCGCCCGGCGTTTTTATTAAAGACAGAATCAAAGTATCGGCTTTAAGATAAATTAGATTAAAAGCGATAGTAATGGCTAAGGGCCAGGTTTTTTTAATAATTTCTTTCCAGATTAGCCAGTCAAACTCGATTTTTAAGCGGACAAACCGCCAGGAAAATATGAACAAAAATAAAAAGTTAACAGCCGAGGCGAAAACGGTGGCAAAAATTACTCCCAAAAGGCCAAGGTTTAACTTAACCGCCAGAACCACGCCAATAACCAAAACCAGCCGGCCGATAATTTCCGCCAGGGAAACTTTATCCATCCTTAATTTTTTCTGGAACAAGCCGACAAAAATCTGGTTTAAGGCGATAAAGAAGAAAGAAAATAAGGCTATGGCTACTCCGATTTTTACTTCCGGGCCATAGGGGAAAAAAATAATAGTAAGCGGAGCCAGGGCCAGAAAAAATACGGCTGACACCAGGCGCAGAGTAAGAAGATTATTTAAAATTCTGCCTTCATCCGCTCCTGGTTGGCTGATCATCTGCGTCGTGACCAAAGTTAAACCCAAATCAGCCAAAATCCCAAAAACGGACAAAAAAGTGATAATGGTGGTATATTCGCCAAAACCGATTATACCCAAATAACGGGTGATAATCGCCACGGCCACCAAACCTAAAACCGTGGCAATGATTTTACCGGCGATCTGAACAATGGTATTGTAGAAAACCCTAGACGACAAGTTCACCCCGTTAGAAATTTTCGCAGAATCCTGCATAAATCTTAGACCCCAGCCCTAAATTCCCTGTCCCTAGGAATTTCTAACGGGGTTCATAAATTGAATTATTTAACATTTTTAGGTATAATCTAGATATAGAACTAATATTAAATTTTAAAATTCACCCTTAAAATCAGACAAACAGCGAGAAAATACCGCAGTTTACTCCCACAAATCTATAAATCTACTACAAATATACCAATACCACATAAAACGTTTCTGCAAAAATTCGTAAATTCGTAATAAATTCGTAATTCGTAGTTATTTAAATTATAACATAAACTCTATGAAAATTACTAAAATCAAAAAACATCTTCTTTCCGCTTTTTTGTTATCCCTTTTTCTTTTATCACAAATGGCTTTAATCCAGTTCTCATCTCCTTCGCCGGCCCAAGCCGGAGAAAGCGCTTTATGGCAAAACCAAACCGGGGCAAAAATTATAGGCAGTAAAGCTTTCGGAAACGAAAAGCCAAGAGATGTAAGGCAAATAACCGTTTTAGTAGTAAAAGTTTTCTTGGGATTCTTAGGACTGATTTTTCTGGTCTTACTTATTTTCGCCGGCTTTAAATATATGACCAGCGCTGGCAATGAAGAAAAAGTCAAGGAAGCTTTAGACCAGATAAAAACCGCGATAATTGGCCTCATCATAATTATGGCTTCCTACGCCATTACTTCCTATCTCACCAACTGCATCTTTGATATAACTAGCGAAGGAGAATCAGTCTGGATGTGCAATAAAACAAATACCGACTAAAAATCCTGGTTTAGTTTTTCGCAGCTACTTTTCTCTATGCTAAAAATTATAAAAAAAACAAAAAAAATTATTTTTATTTTAATAATCTTCTTATTCTTGCTGCTTATCTTAAGCCAGGGGCGCGATTACGATAAAAACGAGCTGGAATACGGCCTGACTTTCTCCAAAAAGCAGGCCGCTAGTCTCGGCTTTGACTGGCGCCAGGTTTATACCTCAATTTTGGACGACTTGGGCGTAAAAAAATTAAGATTGCCGGCTTACTGGAATGAAGTTGAAGGCACTGATAGCGAGTTTTGGTGGGACGAAATGGATTGGATGGTAAATGAGGCGGTGAAGAGAGACGCCGAGATTATTATTGCCGTCGGCGGCCGCCTGCCTCGCTGGCCGGAATGCCATTTCCCGGCTTGGGCGGAAAATCTAACTCCAGACGAAAGAGATAAAAAAATATTAGGATATATAGATCAGGTTGTAAATAGGTACAAAGGCAATGAAAAAATTGTCGCCTGGCAAGTAGAAAACGAGCCTTTCCTTTCCCATTTCGGCGATTGCCCGAAACTTGATAAAAAATTCCTGGATGCCGAAATCGCTTTAGTCAGAGAGCTTGATTCCCGGCCGATTATAATTACTGATTCCGGCGAATTGTCCCTTTGGGTGCCGGCGGCCCGCCGGGCCGATATTTTCGGCACTACCCTTTACCGCGACACTTATTCTAAATTTTTAGACCGATATATCCACTATCCGATTAACCCGGGATTTTTCCATTTCAAAAAAAATATTGTCCGGCTCTTTGCCCATCCTAAAGATTGGATTGTGATAGAACTTCAGGCCGAACCCTGGGGCCCGGTTCCTTATGAAAAAATGACGAAAGAGGAAAGAGATAAAACTATGAACCTAGAAAAATTTAGGGGAATCTTAGAATTCGGCCGGCTCTCCGGCTTTAAGGAATTCTATCTCTGGGGAGCGGAATGGTGGTATTGGGAGAAAGAAACCAATAATAACCCGGCGCTTTGGGAGGAAGCCAGAAAGCTATTTTGATAAATTAGGATTCTTGCGATTTTGGGGACTCTTAGGATCTTTGGGATATTTATAACTCCCAAGAATCATAAGAATCTTAACAATCCCAAGAATCCCAATAACATAGATAACTATGGAAAATAATAAAAACAACAGCCACGACTACGCCATCGGCGTTGACATCGGCGGCACTAATATGAAAGCCGTGCTTTTTGACGGGGAAAAACCGGTAGCTGATTACCTCCTGGCTACTCCTAAGGATAACTTAAACCATTTTTCCATAATGCTTTGCGCTTTGATTGAACCGCTATTTAAAAAAGCCAAGGACGATAAGGTAAAAATCAAAGGAATCGGCTTAGGTATAGCCGGCCTCTCAGACCGAGGAGAGAAAAAAATAATAAAATCGCCAAATATCCCGATCCTGGACGGAGCCAGAATCACCAGTCTGCTTAAAAATAAAACCGAACTGCCCATAGAACTGGATAATGACACTAATTGTTTCCTGCGCGCCGAAATTAAATCAGGGATAGGAAAAAAATACAAAAACGCTTACGGGATAATTATCGGCACGGGCATCGGCGGCGCTTGGTGGCTGGGTGAAGAAATTTATCGGGGCAGCCACGGTGCGAGCGGCGAACCGGGCCGGATGATTATTGATCTGGAAAACGATATTGAGCTAGAAAGGGCCTACCA
>JBAZPX010000007.1:0-46629 GCA_041645555.1 Patescibacteria group bacterium | reverse complement strand
AGGTTATCGCCATGTACACGGAAGGAAATGATTTTGACCGCCAGGAAGTTTTCTTCGTCGGCTTAAACCAGGAAAATTTTAAATCTACGATTGTTGAAGGCCGCGGTTTCCAGCCCCAATGGTCGCCCAAGGGAGACCAGCTCCTCTATAGCGTTTATTCCTCCAACAATGACTTAAAGCCCATGCTTTGGCTGGTCGGGGCCCAGGGAGATAATATCGGAGCCGGAAGAAAGAGCTTGGGCCTAGAAACCTGGGCGGATAAATGCACTTTCGCTTCTGATACCGACCTTTATTGCGCCGTGCCCCGCGACTTAGAAACCGGCGCGGGCCTTTTCCCGGAACTGGCGGAGAATACTCCGGACCGCTTGTACCAGATTGACATGGCCACCGGCTTAAAAAAATTAGTTGCCATTCCTGACGGCGACTATAATATGTCAGACTTAATCATATCAGAGGACGGCCGCAATCTTTATTTTACTGACAAAACCACACAAAGAATCAATAAAATCAATTTAAAATAAACGACAGGAGGAAACCATGAAAGACGAAGACCGGGCTGAACAAAGCCCAGGCCCATGCAACCATGCCGGGAATGATACCTGCGCCATTTGCCCAGTTCCCCGCCCCTATGCAGTATGTAATGATTCCGGCACTTTCGGCGATTAAAAAAGACCCCGGGGGAGGCAGCCAAGCTCTTGCCTCCCCTGAATTTTTATGGGGCAAGACAAACGAGTTCGCATAATAACGAGTTCCGCAAAATCGCTCGCTTGTCTCTCCGCTTCGCTTCGGGACTTCGCTCGCTCTTTTTTGCGGAATGCGCGTCGGTCCCCGGCCGTTCGCTTCGTCGCTCGCAAGCTCGCGACTTCGCGGAACAGCCGGCTATGCGCCGCTTCGCTAAATTTTCTGTCAGCAAACCCTTTTGGATTTGCCTCCAGAAAACTTCGCATAGCCGACGCGCATTAGCTGAAATGCCTGACAATTTTTTTCAATAAATTTAAATGCTATGATTATAGAAGATATAATACAAATAGGTAATCCGATATTAAACCGTCCGTCTAAATTTGTTGCCAGAATTGGTGATATCGAAACACAAAGAGTGATAACCAATTTGGTTGATTCAGTGCGACATCACGATTTGATTGGCATGGCGTCTTCACAGATAGGCGAAAAGCTTAGAATATTTGTAACTGAGGTTCGCAAAACTAAATATCGTAATTTACCGACAGATAAACTTCGTGTATATATCAACCCTGAAATCGTATGGTCATCCAAGAAGCAGGTTGTGATTTATGAAGGCTGTGGTAGTGTTGCCTACGCTAAGCTTTTCGCCCCCGTCCGTCGTCCTGAAAAAATAGTTATCGAGGCATGCGATAAAAACGGCAACAAATTTAGACTCAATGCGGGCGGCATGCTTGGTCGTGTAATTCAGCATGAATATGATCATTTAAATGGCATTGAATTTACTGAAAAAATAATTGACATGCGTAAAATCATGAGTTCGGAGGAATATCGAAAAATGGTGACTTCAAAAGGCTAAAATTGTCAGGCACATCAGCTAACAAGCGATATCCGCAAGGGCTAAAGCCACATTTCAATTCGTTTCACTTTATTGAAACGTCGGATATCGCGGTACGTTATGTATAATTGCACTTTTAAATTTTACTTCTAAAAAAATAGCCTACTCAAGTTTTACCTCAAGTAGGCGATGTTGTCCGACATGAATCGGTCTATGATAGTTTTTGCGTCATCCAGGGTGACATATGCGTGGCATTCGAAAGATGTTTTCACAAATTCCGAACCTTGCATGCCTCGAATATAAGCGGAAACAGCTTTCTCATCACCCTTGAATAGGCATAATACCGGCTTCCCTTCGTGGATCATATCCGCGATCTCTGCGCCAGCGCCCAAACTGGGGTTGCTAATCTCAAACACTCCGACATCAGCGCCTTTCAACCAGCAATAATCCCGATCATGGATATACGGCGGTGTTTGCTCGTTTTCTTTCGCGACAATTCCCACCTGCGTTTGATGCCTGGAAGCCAGTTTATAACCAAGTTTTTCGATGACATCAGGCAATTTGGCCAAATCCTCCTGGCTCACTACTCCATAACCTCCTCTCATGGAACAACCGAAAAACACCACTTTTTTCTCCATCGTTTAGACCCTCCTAGTGTATAGGTTACTATCCCAATTTTATATCGAACCTATTAACATAACAAAGATGTACTTTATTGTCAATCAAAAATTTAAAAGTACAACAGCACACAACACCGAATATACGGCTACGTTAGACGAAATAATAAATTAACATAAACTCTATGGGAACAACGCCTTGGCTTTTAATTTCTGTCGCTATTCTTTTAGTCCTATTCCTGATTCTAGCGATAATGCTTAAAAAAGGTATTAAAAGACCACCGGATTATTACGCCTTTTTCATTATGGGCATAATTTGGCTCATCCTTGGAATTCCTTTAAAAAATTACACCCTTTCCATTATGGGCCTAGTATTTACCATAGTCGGTTTGGTTAATAAAAAAAAGTGGAAAGAAAACCGGCAATGCTGGGGAACTATGACCCCGGAAGAAAAAAAGTGGAAAACTATTATTTTGGTTATTCTGGGACTCTTAGTTTTAGCCGGACTGGTGTTTTTACTTTTGAAAAATAATAGAGCAGCTTAATCCCACTTTGTCATTTCGAATCCGTCGCTCGCAAGCGACGGGTGAGAAATCCCTTAGAGTTCTAAAATGGCACAAACATTGTATCGCCACGTTTAAGGGATTCCTCCTCCCGCTGGTCGTCGGAATGACAAAACGGAAGGGACTATAAATAAAAACAAGAATGGCAAAAAGAGAATACAACTTTTATGTTTATATAATGGCGAGCGGAAGTGGAACACTTTACATGGGAATAACCAACAACTTACTAAGGCGAGTATTGGAGCACAAAGAAGGTAAAATAAAAGGATTTACGGAAAAATATTCTTGCGATAAATTTGTTTATTACGAGCATTATAATGATGTTCATGCCGCCCTTGGCAGAGAAAAAGAAATAAAAAAATGGAGGCGGGAAAAGAAGCAGGATTTGATTAAATCAATCAACCCCCATTGGAATGATTTATATAAAGAACTTTTTTAATTTTGTCATCTCGAACGGAGCGTAGCGAAGTGAGAAATCCCTTAAAGATTATAAATAGCACGAACGCACTAATTACCGCGTTAAAGGGATTCCTCCTCCCGCTGGTCGTCGGAATGACAAATAAAAAGTTGGGGCTATGGATAAAAAACGTTTTTTAAATCACGTCTTATCTTCGCGTGATTTTATTTTAGATTTAATTTTCCCGATTGAATGCTTGGGCTGCGGGCAAGAAGGCGTTTGGCTTTGTAAAAAATGTTTCCGCCAACTGCCGCTTCAATCCGAGCAATATTGTTTAAATTGCAAAAAACCTAATGAATTCGGCCAATTTTGCCAAAACTGCGCGCCGGCTTATGCTTTAGACGGCGTTTGGATCGCCGGTAATTATGAAAATAAAATAATCGCTTCTTTAATCAAAAATTTAAAATATCATTTTGCCAAAGACTTAGCCGAAATTTTAGGAGAGTTTCTAATTCTTTTTTTACGCAACTTAATAAACAAGGGCTTAATCAGCCAAACTGATTTGGGCGGACAAATCAGCCAAGAGAAAATAGAAAAAATTAAAAACACGCCGGAAATTA
Organism: Patescibacteria group bacterium; assembly: GCA_041645555.1. GTDB lineage: Bacteria > Patescibacteriota > Patescibacteriia > Patescibacteriales > JAQTRU01 > JAQTRU01. The sequence goes on along the minus strand of JBAZPX010000007.1, from coordinate 42,916 downwards.
TTTTTGATTTTAAAAACTGCCTGTTAATTCCTGTACCTCTCCATCCGAAAAGAGAGCGCTGGCGCGGCTTTAATCAGACCAAAGCCATTGCCTCTACCGTGGCCATCCATTTTAATCTAGAGCTATCAACCGGCTTAATTCGCTTAAAACATAGGCCGCCGCAAGCTAAATTAAGCGAAGAAAAAAGAAGGCAAAATATTAGAGAGTGCTTTGCCTGGCAAGAAAATAATTTAATCAATAGGCACGTTATTTTAGTGGACGATGTGGTTACTACTGGCTCTACCCTGGAGGAATGTGCTAAAATATTAAAACAAGCCGGAGCGAGCGAGGTTTGGGGCTTAGTCGCGGCTAAAGGGTAAATTATGACAACAATCTATCTTTATACATTTTTAAGCGTTATAATCGTTTCCCTTCTTTCTTTTATCGGAGCGCTGTCTTTGGCTTTAAATCCGGAGAAATTAAAAAAGATTACCATATTTTTTGTAAGCCTTTCCGCCGGCACCTTGCTGGGCGACAGTTTTATCCATCTTCTCCCCGAAATGGTAAAAGAAAAAGATTATAGCCCCTCGGTCTGGCTTTGGGTTTTAGGCGGTATTATTGTTTTTTTCATCTTAGAAAAAATAGTCTGCTGGCGGCATTGCCATATCCCGACCTCAATCGAGCATCCTCATCATCTAGGCCCGATGAATCTAATCGGCGACGGCCTGCATAATTTTATTGACGGCCTGGTTATTGCCGGCTCATTTTTAATTAACCCGCCCCTTGGTCTGGCGACGACTTTGGCAATTGTCGCCCATGAAATCCCGCAGGAAATCGGCGATTTTGGCGTCTTAATCCATGCCGGCTACTCTAGGGCCAAAGCTTTGCTTTTTAATTTTTGCTCCGCTCTCTTAGCTGTTTTCGGCGCTTTAATTGCTTTACTGGTCGGTCCGCAAACAGAAAATTTTTCCGCTTTTATTATCCCTTTTACCGCCGGCGGATTTATCTATATTGCCACGGCTGACTTAATTCCGGAGCTTAAAAAAGAATCACGCTTCTGGCAATCTTTAAGCCAGCTATTATCCATTCTTCTCGGCCTCGGTATTATGTTTGGGCTAAAATTTTTATTTGAATAAATTTTCTATTTAAAAAGAGCGTAGTAAATACGTTCTTTTTTTTATTGGCGGAAGGGCAATGTTGGAAATGTCGAAATCCACGTAAAAACTTGCTAAATATAGAATATAGGCTAAAATGTAATTAATAACCTACTAACACACACTTATGCTAAATTGGAAAAAGGCAAAATCGTCTGGTGATAATTCATATACAATACCAAATAATTGGCTTTTTATACATTATTATGAGGCATTGGTTATATTGTTTAGAATAGAAAATGCTATGAGAATTTTTGTTTACTCGGTTTTGAAGTCAGAATTTAAAAATGATTGGATAAACCAAAATGTATATGATAAAGGAGAAACTATTAAAAGCATAGCAGAAGAAAGAAATTCGAGAGACAGTAAGCTCGGATATATAGGATATAATATTTCATGCCCTATAATGCATTTAATGTTAAGTGAATTAATTTATTTAATTGTTCAAAACTGGGGCGTCTTTATAAATTATTTTCCCGGGGAGAAGCAAATTATGGAATATAAATTAAAAGAAATTGCCAATGTCAGAAATAGCATCGCCCATTTCCGCCCGATACAGGAAGATGATATTGAATTGATTAAACAGAACTCAAAACATGTTTTAATTAAAATTGATAATTTTATTTCAGACATGTTGACTTGCTATAAAACAGTTCCGTCAAACACAAACACTGAATGGTATAAAAAATTCGCAGAACTTAATAATTATACTAAGCTGAAATTTACAAATCTTTGTGAATTTAAAATTTTAGAAGATAAAAACCAAAAATGGATAACAATTCAAATGGACTATAGGTGTCAAATATTAAGTTTTGACGATTTGGGAGAAGATTTTAAATATTATGGATTGACAAACATCCATTCTTCAAATATAGTTAATCATTCATCAAGAATACTTAAATCGGTCACATTTATTTCCGAAGATACATCGGGTGAGGCGGGGTTAATTAGCACTAACAATAAAACCTCTCGCACTCCATACTCCAAACAAATAAAATTCACCTTTAGACGTGAAGCGATTGAATTAGAATTCAAAAAAATATACTACGATTTCTATAAAATTGTAAGACAATTATCTACTGAGACAAATATGGTAATAAAAGATCACAACGCAAAAGGAGAATTTGTCCATGGTGATCAAGTGTTCGCTAGCCAAAAGAAGTTCGCTAGTCAGAAGAAAGGCACTAATGATTCTAAATATTGGGAAATGAATGATGATAAATTATTAACAAATGTTCAACCAAATGACCCGCCAGAATTTTGGGGATATTTTGATTCAATCAACAATTTTATTACGAATGCCCATAATTACCCATGGATGGGCACCAACATATCAAACAAAAGCAGGTGGGACGAATAGTTTTCATAATAAATACAAAAAAAGAGCGCATCTAAAGCGTTCTTTTTTTATTTTGTGCGGAAGGGCAGGGATTCGAACCCTGGGAACCCGTTAAGGCTCAACAGTTTTCAAGACTGTCCCTTTCAACCGCTCAGGCACCCTTCCTAATATATTTTGTTTTTAAGTGTTTGTTTATAAACGCCCTGCCGGAACCAGATTTTAAATACTTTTCAAATTTAAATGCCCTATACTTATTTACAATAGCAAAATAAAAATCCAACTTAATAGGAAGTCTATTTGATGTTGCCGGGACATATCCATTCTTATGCCGTTCAATTCTTTCTTTAAGATTATCTGCACATCCAATATAGTATCCGTCTTTACAATTTAGACTATAGACGTAATACATAAATTTAATCCTCTTCGCAAGCTAAAGCGGACTGCATCACGCCGTAGCTAAGGCGAAGCTCGCCTACGCTCGCGTGGCGAGCTTCGGCGTAGCGAAGGCGGAGAGGCAGGGATTCGAACCCTGGGAGCCCGTGAAGGCTCAACACCTTAGCAGGGTGCTGCTTTCAGCCGCTCAGCCACCTCTCCATAGCTATTTTATTAATTTTTTTAACAAATCTTTTATTTGTTGTCTCAAAAACCTTCTTCCTTTGGTTGTTTTTAAATACCTTTCTCTTCTTTGAGCATCACTTTTCAAAAAATAACACTCATAATGAATTAATTTTAACGGTCTTTTTTATTTGGTAGACTCCACCTTGCCCAAATTATGTTCTATAATTCTAGCTTTTAAATCGCCACAACTTCCCTTATAAAGCGTATTATCGTTTAATAATAATATATAAGCATAGTACATATTATTTAAGGATTCGCCCAGTCATCCGACTGGGCGTCCGGTCGAATGACCGGACGAACCCCGGGAGCCCGTGAAGGCTCAACACCTTAGCAGGGCCCGGTCATCCGACCTGGCAAGTGCTGCTTTTTTACCCAGTCGGATGACTGGGCAGCCGCTCAGCCACCTCTCCCTCTTTAAAACTAAGAAAGCAAGGAATAACTTTGTTTTCTTGCTTTCTTGTTTTGTGCTATAATAAATATATAAGATAAAACCAATGTTGTCAATCCTAAAATATGCCTAAAAATCAGGAAAAATCCCCGGAAAAAGAGCCGGAGAATATCAGCTGGCGGGTGCCAGAATATGATAAGCATGAGAAGAGCGGAGGCTGGTATATTTTTTACAGCCTTATTGCTTTCTTGCTTATTCTCTATTCTTTCCTTTCCGGCAATTTTCTCTTTGCCGTCATTGTTATAATCGCGGCCATTGTTATCGTCCTGCGCGACGGCCAGGAACCGGATTTGGTAAAAATTTCTTTAACCGAAGAAGGGATAATAGTGGGAAAAAAATTCCACGACTATGATGAATTTAAAAATTTTTCCATTATTTACAAACCCCAGCAGGAAATAAAAAATTTATATTTTGAATTTAACAACTCTTTGAAATTTAGATTATCTATTCCTTTAAGAAAAATGAATCCCCTCTTAATCAGAAAAAATTTATTAAGGTATTTACCGGAGGATTTAGACAGGACCGGCCGGCCGCTTTCTGAAGAGCTGGGCAAATTGTTTAAGCTGTAAAATCCTAGAAAAATTTAAAAATAATAGTTTAAAAAATTAAAAAGCTAAACCTATGACAGGAAAAACTGTCCGCTTAGTTATCGGGGTTGTCCTTCTGGCAGCCGCTGCTTGGTTGTATTGGGGAGCCAGCATGCCCTGGACAGCGGTAGTCGCTCTCATTTTTGCCATTATCGCTTTTATCGGCGCTTTTGCCGGCGGCAAAAAAGAAGAAACTCCGCCCACCAGCGCAGGAGGAGCACCGAAAGTGGAATAAATTCAAATTTTTTATTAAAATATTGCCCGAGAAACAATCATGTCTTTTTGGGTTTTTATTTATCCCGCACCTTTAGAACACGGGGGTAGTCTTTATCCACGAAATCACCAAATTATATTTTTACTATACATAATTATGGAATAACAAAATTTGCGGGATTTATATTGCTATTTTTTTCTAAAAATGTTAAAAGATTATAAGCGCCCTCATAGTTCCCTCCGAAGCTCCGATGTAATCATCAGGGCGTAGTTGGGTCCTCATAGTTTCCGCCAGAGGCGGATCAGCCTTTGGCTGACAATTGGATACCTGCCCGCTAGTGCCTATGCCCTCATAGTTCAGATGGATAGAACGTCGGCTTCCGGAGCCGAAGATCAGAGGTTCGAGTCCTCTTGAGGGCACAGGCTTTGGCAGGCGGGTTTTCATCAAAACATAAATATAATGGGTTTTGAGGAGCGAAGCGACGAAACCCCGCCGGATGGCGGGGCAAATCCTCTTGAGGGCACACTCCTTCGTCCCGAGCGCGGGACTACAAAGGGCAAGCCCTCCTTACGCGTCTTTGGTGGAACTCAAAATGGGCAAGCCACTTTTTCCGAAGTCTAGTTTGCTTAAATAAGCTCTCGTCGTTTCCGCCAGAGGCGGATCGGCCCCTGGCTGACAATGGGCCGAGAACTTACTTTTTATATAAGCACCCGTAGTTCAATGGATAGAACGCAGGATTGCGGATCCTGTGACATAGGTTCGATTCCTATCGGGTGCACCAACGATAATTAATTTACTATTACTCTCATCTCCTCAAAGGCGGGCGCGGTAGGACTTAAAGATTGCGCTTGTCCGCCGAATCCGCCCGCTGGCGGAGTAGGCGGAGATCTTGCAATGCAGGTTCGATTCCTACCGAGAGCACCAAAAAATAGTCCCGAGACATCGGGATTGTTTTTTTATCCAATAGAACCAACCCTGCAGTAAAAACCTTGACAATTACCAAAAATTAGTTTATACTTATCAAGATAATCTAAAGAATATGGGTAGTTCTTAAACAATTGGAGAGCTTATGTGGGGAATGCTGATTGTAGTAAGGGTTCTGACGGCGTATATACTTTTTCCAATAACGCTGAAAAAGACCCTGGAGAGAATCAAAAATCTGCCGACGCCCAGAAAGGTGGTTTTGATTATCTGGCAATTTTTATTATGTCTTTCTTTTTCAATAGCGTTGGCAATCGTTGCAAAAATTACCGGTTTCGGAAGACTGGATTGGCAATTTAATTATCTTTGGGCAGTGGTGGCGATACTCGGTGTCTTTAACGCCTACGCCTGTTATTGCCAATGGCGAGCTATGGATACCAACTTGAGCAAAACGGCCATAGGTACGCAACTTGATGACGCCATTGCCATAGCCCTCGGCTATTTTTTTCTGGGAGAAAAAAAATTCTTCGGTTTTCAGCTTGTGGCCGGAATTGCTTTGTGCTTTGCTGCCGGTTTTATTCTAATCGGCTTTAAAGCCGGTGAAGAAAATTCGGCTAATCGGCGGCTGGCGAAGAACGTTTTGAAGTATTCCGTGATTTGGGGAGTGGCGGGGGCGGCCCAAAGATTTTTCAATTTAGAGGGGCTGCCGATTTTCAACTTTCTGGTATGCTGGTACGGCGGTTCGGCAATCGGAGCTTTACTAATTCACCTTTTTGGCAAAATCGTCAAAAAGGAAAAAGTCAGTTTCTGGCTGGATGAAGAAGATAAAAAGAAACTTCCGGCTGTGGCCTTCTTTGTCTGGGTAAGCCTAGTCCTGGGTTATCTAATCGCCAATCATGTTAGGATTTCCATTTATCAGCCCATATTTCTCGTTTCTGAAGCAGTTCTGATGGCCTTTATTGGCCTGTATTATTTCCATGAAAAGAAAGAGATGAAAACCAGAGAATGGGCGGCGATTGCCATCGGTTTAGCCGGGGTTATGATCGTTGGCACAAGTTATTAGTTTGTTCTTCCAAGATAATTGGGGGCGGCATCGACATTGCGATCGATGCCGTTTTTATTTTAAATGGCTTATGATAACTTCTTTTATCTTTTGCTAAGTATTTTTTGTTTTTTGGGGCTATAATATGCTAAAATATATTTATGTTAACCTTGGATACGGACATAATAAATATCAGCCGCGTGGGTAAAACCACGGCTAAATACTTAAATAATTTGGGCATAACCACGGTGCGCGATTTGCTTTTTTATTTCCCTTTCCGTTATGACGATTTTACTCATTTAACGCCTATCGACAAGCTAATTCCGGAAACCAGCGCCAATGTTGTTGGAAAAATTGAGATGATCCAAAGTAGAAGAAGCTACCACCGGCGGATGTCTATTACTGAAGCTTTAATAGCCGACAGCACAGACACTTTAAAAGTAATTTGGTTTAATCAGCCATTTATCGCCCGCAACTTAAAGGTGGGAGACACTATTTCTCTGGCTGGAAAAATAGAAGGCGAACCGGGAGAAATGGTTATGAAATCCCCCGTCTATGAAAGAGTGGAAGAATCCCCCCACCCCTCCGCCTCGGCGAGCCTTTGGCGAGACGGGCCTTTATCCCGCCGACGCTGAAGCTTTGGCGGGCAAGCAAGGGGGCAACGCCATCCACACCCAGGGCTTTGTACCGAATTACCATTTAACCGCAAACATTACCCAAAAACAGCTAAGGTTTTTAATAAACCAAATTATAATTCTGGCAAAACAAATTCCAGACTGGCTGCCGGAAGAGATAAAAAGAAATTTGCACCTGCTAGATCTGAAAAAGGCCGTAGCCAAAATCCATTTTCCCAAAACCAAAACCGAGATTGAAACCGCCCGAAGGCGCCTGGCTTTTGACGAACTTTTTTTAATCCAGCTCCAGTCCCAGCTAATAAAAAAGGAATTGGAGGCAAGCCAAGCCGAACCAATCCCGTTTTTAGAAGAGGTAACGAAAAATTTTGTCAGTTCCCTGCCCTGGCCATTAACCAACGCCCAAAGAAAAGCCGCCTGGGAAATATTAAAAGACATTGCCAAAAACAAACCGATGTCGCGCCTCCTATCCGGAGACGTTGGCAGCGGCAAAACAGTTGTGGCCTTAATCGCCATGCTTAACGCCGCCCTAAATAATTTTCAGGCGGTCTTAATGGCGCCAACGGAGATTTTAGCTCATCAGCATTATGGTACAATTTGCCAACTATTAAGTAATTTTAATATTAAGATTGGATTAATAACTGGAAGCGAAAAAAGAGCGAATTATGAATTAGGAATTATAAATAAGGAAAAAAATGCGAAATCAGAAAAGCATAATTCATTATTCATTATTCATAATTCAGATATTATTATTGGCACGCACGCCCTAATCCAGGAAAAAGTAGAGTTTAAAAATTTGGCCTTAGCTATAATTGACGAACAACACCGCTTCGGCGTCAATCAGCGCGCGGCGCTGATCTCGCGGACAACGGCGGACAACGGCGGACCTATGCGGACCAATTCGAAGGAAGCGAAAGAGGAAAATAAATTATTATATGAGGAAATTACTTATAAAATCAGAGGAGCAATTTTTAATATTAAAAAACAGCTGGATTTGGGACATAAAGAAGTAATTTATCAAAAGGCTCTGGAAAAAGAATTTGAAAAAATTGGCTTATCTTTTGAGAAAGAAAAATCCATTGAGATAAAATATGATAATAAAAAAATCGGTACCTATAGACCTGACTTTGTAATAGACGATAAAGTTGTTTTGGAAATAAAAAAACTTCCCTTTATCGGTAAATTTGAAAAAGAGCAGGTATGGCACTATTTAAAGGGCTCTAAATACCAGTTAGCCATCCTGGCTAATTTTGCCCGAGACGACGTTCGCATAGAACGCTTCATAAATACACACAAAACAAGTCAAAGTGAGTCCGCATTAGTCCGTATTGGTCCGCATAAGTCCGTATTGAGCCCCCATCTCCTATCCATGACCGCTACGCCTATCCCCCGCTCTTTAGCCCTAGCTTTATACGGCGATTTAGACCTTTCCATTATTAACCAGATGCCGAAAGGGAGAAAGCAAATTTTAACTAAAATCGTGCCGGAAGAAAAACGGATAGAGGCTTATAACTTTATCAAACAGCAGATAGACGCGGGGAGACAGGTATTCGTCATCTGCCCCCTAATTGACCCCTCGGATAAATTAGGCGTTAAATCCGTAAAGCAGGAATTTGAAAAATTGGACAAGCAAATTTTTCCTGATTTAAAAATCGGCATTTTGCACGGTCAAATTAAGCCCGCGGACAAAGAAAAAGTCATGCAAGATTTTCTTGATAATAAAATAAAAATCCTGGTGGCCACTTCAGTCGTTGAGGTCGGGGTGGATGTGCCAAACGCCACGACAATGATGATTGAAGGGGCAGAGCGTTTTGGGTTGGCCCAGCTTCACCAGTTCCGCGGCCGGGTCGGGCGGGCAGAGCACCAGTCTTATTGTTTCCTTTTTACGGAAAATTCATCTGACAAAACCCTAAAACGGCTGCAAGCGCTAACCAATTGCCATGACGGCTTTGCCTTAGCAAAAATGGATTTAAAATTCCGGGGCGCCGGCGAAATTTACGGCACGGCCCAAAAAGGTTTTCCTGAATTAAAAATCGCCTCTTTATTTGATTACAAATTAATGAAAGAGGCGCAGGAAGAAGCGATAAAAATTATAGGGAAAGACCCGGATTTAAAAAATTATCCTTTATTAGCGGAAAAATTAGGAGATTGGGAAAAAAGAGTTCATTCAGAGTAATTCATTTAAACCCTATACCATCGTATTAACACATTGACAAAAATCCATTTTTACCCTATACTGTTAAATAAGAAAATAAGTGACCTTTATATAATCTCACGGGGGTGAGTAAAAAATCAAAAGGGCTCTTTGGAAAGGAGGGGTAAAAGAAAAAGAGTCCATGGAAGAAGGAAAATGAATGAAAGAGCAACGTTGTTCGCCTAAACATCAATCTTTATTAAAGCTCCGAAGGAGCTTAAGAAGGGCGAGGAGAGTATGGAATTAGAAAAGGAAGGCACAATGACATTGCGTCGTCCTGCTCAACTTTGCGAATTCGTCGGAGGCGGAAATGGCAGCAAGCCGACGAAACCTTTTTCTGTCGAGCCTGGCACCTACAGGGTCAAAAGGGTAAAAAACCCGGTTGCTGAGGGTTGCTTGCCCTGGATTGTAATACTGGACATAACCGACAGAATCGTCGGAATGGCGGAAGATCCTCTGCTGAAAACGGGGGCTGAATTAGCCATATAAGTGTCCCCGCTCAATCCGACAAACAAAAGGGCCGAAGAATTCACCAACCGGTAGCGAATTCTAAGGCCCTTCTATTTTTTAGAAACGAATTTATTATCTTTAATATAAAACCGCCATTTTTTGTCTTTATATTTTCCGGCATAATCAACGCCAACTCTTTTGGTTTTAATTATTTGCGGTTTTTCATCTTTAACACGGCTCTCAATCCAAAGGCCGTATTTTTTTACATAAATCGGCAACCCGTTAAAAAATTTGTCAATTTTTAAAGCTTTGGTTAAACGAGCCGGCCCGTTTCCACTTTCCAACTCAACAGCCCTGATCAAAACCGCGGCCGGATATTCTTTTTCTTCTGTCACGATATTCAGCATATAGTGCATGCCATAAGTAAAATAAACATAAATTACGCCCGGGCCACCGAACATCACTTTATTTCTCTCCGTCCGGCCCCGGCTGGCGTGAGAAGCTAAATCGGCCGGGCCGTTATAAGCTTCCGTTTCCACAATTTTTGTTTTGATTGTCTTTCTGCCAATCTTTTTAACTAAAAAACAGCCCAAGAGGTCTTGGGCAACTTGCAAAGTATTTCTGTTATAAAAACTTTGAGGCAATATCATATATTTTTTACCATTTCTTCTAAGTTTTTTATTTTTACCAGCTTTAATCTTTTGGCCTTGACCGGATAATCCGGCACCATTGCTTGGACAAACCCTAATTTTTCCGCTTCCGCCAATCTTTGCTCCAGTTTTGACACATTGCGCACTTCCCCGCCCAAGCCAACCTCGCCCAGAACTAAAGTTTTCCGGTCAATCACCTGATTTAAGAGACTTGAGGTTATGGCCAGACAAACGGCTAAATCCAGGGCCGGGTCATTAACTCTAAAACCGCCGACAACGTTTAAAATTATATCTTGATTTACGAGGTTAACTTTGGCTCTCTTAGTTAAAACCGAAGCCAGAACCTGCAAGCGGTTTAAATCAAAGCCGGAAGACTTTCTCTGCGGATAGCCAAAGACCGTTTTAGTCGCCAAGGCCTGAATCTCCACCAAAAACGGCCGGGTGCCTTCCATCAGGCAGCTTATAACCGACCCGGTTATTTTTTGCTCCCCGGTTTCAATAAAAACCGCTCCCGGATTAGCGACTTCTTTAAAGCCCGAACCGGTCATTTCAAAAATTCCCAATTCATTAACCGAGCCAAAACGGTTTTTTGTCGCCCTGAGTATCCGGTAATTATTGGCAGTTTCCGCTTCGAGATAAATAACCGTATCAACGATATGCTCTAAAGATTTCGGCCCGGCAATTTGCCCGTCTTTAGTTATATGGCCGACTAAAATAACGGCAATATTATTTTCCTTGGCTAATTCCAAAAATTTAACTGCCGAAGCCCTGATTTGGCTAAGACCGCCGGCTTCGGTCAAGACATCATGGGAATAAACCGCCTGGATTGAGTCAACAACAACTAAAACCGGCTTTAGAGAAGAAATGGCGGCGATGGCCTTTTCCACGTTAGTTTCGCTAATAAATTTAATTTTTTCAAGATTGCATTTTAATCTTTCCAGGCGCGCTTTAATCTGGCCGGCTGACTCTTCGCCGCTAAGATAAATAACGTCGCCGTGGCTTTTGCCGATCGCGTCAGCCAATTGGGCGACAATGGTTGATTTGCCGATGCCCGGTTCGCCGGAAAGAAGCACTAGGGAGCCGGGCACAATTCCTCCGCCTAAAACCCGGTCCAGCTCGGAAATATTTGTTTTAATTCTTGTTAAGCCGGTTTCCTTTATCTTTTCTAAATTTATAATTTCGGCTTGACTTACCTTTTTTTCTGAAGCTTTCCCGCCCAGCCGGTAATCAACCTCTTCCTGCTTTCTGGTTTCCATCTTTAAAGTCCCCCAGCCTCCGCACTCTAAACAACGCCCACTCCATTTGGAAAATTGGGCGTCGCAGTTTGAACAAACGTAAATATTTTGAGTTTTTCCCGGCATAATAATCTATGATAGTAATTTGAAATTTGTAATTGGTAACTTGGCTATTATTATAATGATTTTAGCATTACCCCAAATTACTAATTACAAATTACTAATTTCAATTTGTGATGCGTAGAAAAATTAAAATCAACCAAAATTATATTTCTGCGTAAATCGTATTATAACTCATTTAACTCAATGTCAATTATCTTTTTTAAATCATCAGCCGTCGCTTCTCCCATGATTTCCTCTTTATTGATAAATATAAACGGCACGCCTTTTATATCCAGGGCCTGGGCTTCTAAAATATTATTCCTTACTGACTGGCCGACTTCTTCATCTTCCAAACATTCAGAAAACAGGCTTTTTCTCAAATTTAGTTTCTCGACTAAAGCAATAAACAAATCTTTGCCTAATTTATCGCCACTGGCGAAAAGCAAGTCATGAAAGGGCCAGAACTGCCCCTGCTCCTCGGCGCAACGGCCAGCCACGGCCGCGGAAAAAGAGCCTGAAGCAACATTTTTTTCCGGATAATCTTTCCAAACCAAGCGTATCTTGTCTTTATATTGCTCCATTACGCTTTTTATCACCGCTTCCTGCTTCTGGCAATAGCGGCATTCGTAGTCGGCAAAATAAGTAATAACAACCGGCGCTTTCTCCGGCCCCAAACTTGGATCAGGGCCGTTTATAATCGGCCCGTCCAGAATATCTTTCAGGCCCGGCACTTTAGTTATTAGGGGGTCTCCGTTTCCGCTACCGCTCTGATAACTTCCGGCCACCCTATCGCTGCCGGCCTGAGAGCTATTCAAACTAAAATTCAGGCTGGAAAAAAAGAAAAACAGCAAAATAAAATTGCCTAAAGCAGCAACTATAAATAGTTTTACGGGAAATTTCACCCCGTTAGCCCCGCCCAGGAGTTTATTTCTAACAGGGTAAACTTTTTTTCGAAAAGGCATAAATTACTTCTTGTCCCGCATCTTTTTAGGGATTTTCATTTAAGACTAAGCTTCAAAAAATTAGATTTTTAGGTATTGTTCAATATTTTATTAAAAAAGGTGTGGGATTTATTGCTCCTGCCACTCGGCCTTATCAACTTTCCAGGAGCCACTTTCTTTGGAAAAAGTAATTAGAATATCCTGATAAGCCACTGAGGCATTGTCCATAGTTTCATTCGCTTCCCGCTTCTGGGTTTTTACTAAAATTTCCGCCTGCCCCGCGCCCTCGTCAAATACTTTCACCTCGGCTGAAACCGCTTTGGTGGTAACGCCGTAATAAATATCGCCCGATCCTTGCTTAGCTTTTATTTCTTCCATAAACCTATCCGCCCAGGCCTGCATGGTACCGGTCATAAAAATTTTTAAATCGGAAATATTGCTGTAATTTGAGTGGTTTGAATAACTGCCAAATCTTTCCGCAAAAGAAGCCGCCATCCTTTTTAAATTTTCTTGCGCAATCTCGCTTTGGCTCATTTCTTTTCCGCCGGCTGATAAACCTTTTTGATTTTCGCTGGATAGGACCATTGTTTCTCCTCCGCCTCCAGTTTCTTCCGGCGGGGAAGAAATTTTCTTCTCTTCGCTAACTATATTTTTCCCGGTAAAATCATAAAAAAATACAATATAGACAATCCCGGTTAAGGCCGCCAAAGCTATTATAGCAATTATTAAATTTAAAAATTTCTTTACCATAAATAAACTATTAAAACCAAGCTAGGATTATGGTTAGACTTTTTCTTCTTCCGGACTGGCTACTTCTTCGCTCTCGCCTCCTTTATCCTGGCTGGCTTCAAATTCTTTTTTGGCTTCTTCAATTTCCAATAGCTGGCGGGGGTCAGAGGTGATAAGCTGGTCTTCGGCGTAAGAAGCCACGACTTTTATGGCCGCATGCTTCCGGCCGGCAAAGAATATTCCCTCCCCGACTCCTCCCTCGAGGAGCAGATATTTTTCTCCTTCGGTTAAAGCAAAAGTTTTCTGGATTAAATCAATAGCCGCCGGCGATTGCTTTAAAAGAAGCTGCAGGGAGGAGTTGGTAACAATCGCCTGGCCATAAGGCGAAGTTAAAAAATCATTAACATCCTGGGTAATCGTCGTCACGCCCAGATAATATTTGCGGCAGCGCTTAACTAAAGCAAAAATGAACTTGGCGCTGTCTTCGTGCTGCATCAGCCACCAGGCTTCGTCAATCACTAAAACCCTCTTTTTCGTTTCTGACCGGACAATATTCCAGATATAATTTACAATGGTATAAATGGCCATCGGCCTTAATTCGTCTTCCAGGTCGCGGACGGAAAAGCAAACAAGCTGATTATCCATCTCCACGTTAGTAAGGTTATTAAGAAGCCCGGCAAAGGTTCCTTCGGTATATTTGCGCAGGCGCAGGGCCAAATCAGCCCCGCCTTCCATGCCGTCCAGCATTTCCTGAAAATCCTGCATTATCGGCGGCTCTATCTTAGCCAGGTCTGATTCCGGCGTAATGTCTTTTTTCGCGTAAGTTTCAAGGAGCGCCCGGTCAATAATAGAATCCTCTTCATGGCTTAAGCTGCCAAGCATCAGCCGGACCAGCCCTTTTAGCGTGATTACAGCGCTTCTGATTATATCTTCCGGCTTGGAATCGCCACTGATAGCCCGGGGCAGGTCAAAAGGGTTAATTTTATTTTCAGAAGATAAAGAAATATTAATATAGGTTCCGCCAACCGCATCCGATAAATGCTTATATTCATGTTCCGGGTCAATAATTATCACGTCTGTGCCCAGCATCAGGGAGCGCAGGACCTCCAACTTTATAGCGTAACTTTTACCGGCCCCGGAAGTGGCGAAAACCACAGTGTTGGCGTTCTGCAGACTAAAGCGGTCAAATAAAATTAAACTGTTGTTATGCCTGTTTATGCCGTAAAGAATGCCATTGTCAGACGTTAATTCGGAAGAAATAAAAGGGAAAGAAGAAGCAACCGGCGAAGAGTTCATATTAAAAGTAATGTATAGTTCGTCGTTGGCCAGGGGCAGGGTTGAGTTAAACCCCTGCTCCGCCTGATAAAAAACTTTTTTGGAAAAAACCAGGCGGGAACCGAAAACATTTTCAATTTTATCTGATAATTGGTTTAATTCCTCTTTGGTGTCAGCATAAATCGTTACGTATAAAGAAAACTGGAAAAATTTTTCTATGCCCTGCGTTAAAGCGTCGCGCAAAGCCTCAATATCCCTTAAAGCGGTTTCCCGCAAAGGATCCCGGGCCGCTCCTTTCTCGGAATCAGAAACAATCTGGGCTTCCAGCGCCCCGACTTTATTTTTTAGCTGCTTCAAAATTAAAGAACTGCTTACCGGATAAAAAAACATCGCCACGTCGAAAGTGGAGTTTAAATTAATAATCGGGGCGAACCAGCCGACCGTGATATACCGCGGGTAATTTATAACAAAGATAGTGCGGATATATGTCTCTCCCAGCTTCAAATAGTCGGAAGTAATTTCCATGCTGGCCGGAGCGATTAAATCATTTATCGATAAAATCCCGCGCCGGAAAGTTTTTTCTTCCTCAATAATCTCTCTGGCCGCTTCCGGATTAGCTTCAAGAGCCGGCTCTCTGGCCGCTTCTTTTTCCTGCTCTATTCCCTTGTCTTTATTAAAATTAAGCATATCTTTAAAAAAGCTTATTCGGCCACCCGCAAATCTTTTACATCAGCCATTCTCTGATTCTTGGCGGTTTTTGGATTATAAGTGCTGTAATACAACTCAATCAAACTTTGGGTATCAAGCTGAACGGCGTTTAAGCCGGCTGAAGATAAATTATTTACGACATTATCTACCCGCCGGCCCAATTCGGTTTTATATCTTAAAAAATTATCTTCTCTCATTTTAATTAAAGTCGCCGGTTTTAAGACCTCCCAAAGGGAAGAAAAAAAATTTTTTTTCTTGTCCGACATTGGATTATAGGGAATAACCACATAAAATCTCTTATTCATAATCTTCGCCATGGAAACCAATTCTTCTATATACTGGGCGTATTCCGCCGTCTGTATTTTTAATAGTTCATTTGTCTGCTCCTTCTCTTTTTGCTTTAATTGTTCAAGATAGCCGTTAATATCAAGCTCCCGGGACTGAATTACAATCTGCAGGGGAAAATCAATATTATTTAAAAAACTCACATAAGAAGAAATTATCGCTCCCTGCTCATCTTCGCTTTTTAGGGCAAAATTAACGCTGGAAACCAATAAAACCGCCCGCAAGGTATTATCCCGCATAATCACAGCATCCTCCCTTATTTCGGCAATGCCGAGATATTTCTGGGAAGAAACGATGGATCTATTTTTAGCTCCCTTGTTTTTAGCCATAACTTTTTCTAAAAAATTATCTAACGGCCGTAATCTTTGTTCCCCCGTCTTCTTCTCCCCCATACCCTCCCCGGGTATCAACCATTAAAGACAACTCGGCCAAGCGAGAAAGGCTGGGCTCAATTTTTTTAGCGGGCAAAGAGGTCTGCTTTATTATTTCCTTCTCATTCATCTCGTATCCCTCCATCTCCGGCGGGAAAAATTCGTTATACCACACCCGCAGCTTCGGCCGCTTTAAAGTCTGGGTTATATTTAAGACAAAAAAATGAAAAGGCCGCCCGTTTATCCTGGCGAAAGCAAAAGTTCCGGTTATTATCAGGGTTAAAACGCTGACCGTTAAAAATAAGGAAAAATCAAATATTTTATAACTTATGCCCATCAGCAAAAACCCGCCTAAGAGGATTATAAATTGCCGGGTCGTTATCGGACCGATTATCTTATCTTCGACATCAATAAATTGAGGAATAGTAAACTGTTGCACTTCGTTAGTAATTAGTAATTAGTAATTAGTTAATTAGTAATTTGGAATATTATTATGACGATTTTAACATCACCCCCAAATTGCTAATTACCAATTTACTAATTTCAGTAAGTTAAAATCTTAATTCTTTATTTAAATCCATTATGGCTTTAAATTCTTCCAGGGTTAAATAATCCTGCCCGGCATTCTTTCTTTCTTCTATTATAACATCAACCGGCTTGCTCTCACTAATGCTTTGCTGGCCGATAGAAAGATATAATTTATTAATCAGGCTTTGCCGCCAGCCCTTTATCCCCTCAAGCCGCCGGCTATAATTTTCTTCCTCCAATAAATTAATTTTTTCTTTTATTTTCGCTACCTGTTTCCCAGCCTCCGGGCTAAGGCGCCGGAAGTTTACTAAATCCATATACCGCAGCTCATCTATCGGATTCATCACTTTGGGCGGGACGTATTTTACGTCTTCCATCTTTTTCTTTCCCGCGCTCTGAAGCAGGGTGGGCGTTCTTAGCGACGCCTTGGCTACCGGCCTCTTAAATTCTTGCGCCGGCAGAGCAACGGCGTTGGATTTTGGAATAATACCAACGGGATTTACCGGAATTTTTGTCTCTGTCCGGCTTGGTTCGGCCGTTTTTTCCGTCTCTTTCTCCGGCCGTTTTTCCGCAATCGCCGGAGGCGGAGGAGCAATCTCGTGGCTCACATCTAATTTTATCGGTTCCTTTTTCTTTTTTTCTTCAAGAGCCGCCAAAGAAGAAAAACTATAATCAACATCCCGCACTCCGATATTTCTTAAAACGGCGGTTTTATCTTCCGCCTCTTTGCCGGCCGAACCGTCTTCCGGCAGCCTTAGAGAAACCTTTTCTCCCCCCGCGACGCTATCTGTAATTTTTAAAACTTCGTCAACCGAATCATTATCAAAACCCAAACCGCCGTCAGCGAAAGTTTTCTTTAAAGTCTGCTTAATCTCAATCCTGTCCCTTATGCCCCGCAGATAAGTTTTTAAAATACTTCTAAAACGGTCCAGAAGCTCTTGGCTGCCGAAATTTATCTGGGCCGAAGCAATAATTTTATTTAACTTTTCTTCAATTTGCTCATCTGTTAACGCTACCTTTGCTCCCCCGTCTATCTTTTTTGTCAACTCTCTTATTTCCTCTTCATCTTCCGGGGAAAAGAAAAAGCTTGCCCCCTTAACAACCGGCGCCGCTTCTTTTTCGGTTTCAACTTTAACGGGCTCTTCTCCCTCGCCCTGCTTGTCCGCCAAATCCGCCAAGGGGACGGAGGCGGAGGAAGCTTGTCGGGGGGCTTCCTGCCTTTTCTCTTGCCCGCCGGCTTCGGCCCCGAGATAATCTTTAACGCCGGCAAAAATTTTTTCCGCCATCGCTTTTGTAAGCTCCCCTGCCCTGCCCGCATCTAAATTTTCTTCTTCCAGAAAATAATCAGCCAAACTAGAAAATTTTATTTCCTTTGCCATAACTTTCATAACCGTAGACGCCAGGCTTATCCCGTATTTTTTTTCTAATTCATTAATCGCCGCCATAACAGAAGGCGTCGAGACTTTATCCCGCAAATTTTTTGGCAACTTATTAAATTTTTGCAAATAATCAAACACTTTTTTAAGTAAAAAGTAAGAAGTCCTAAATCTCTTTATTCCACTTCTAAATCTATAATTAAAGATATAAAATTTCTAATTCACCTAATTTATAATTTCTAATAAAATTCCTAATTAAAAAATTTCTAATACTAAAAACGCTTTTGATTTAGAAATTAGACATTTGAAATTTTATTAGGAATTAGGTGAATTAAAAATTAGGAATTACTCTTGGCTTCCCCGTCCCGCCTTGGCGGTGATAACTTCTCTAAATCCCTGTTAATCTGTCTTTTCAGCTCCTCAACATTGCCGAATTTCCTTATTTCCCTTATTTTCCGACCTACCTTTATTTTAACATTTTTTTGCATAATATTCAAAATATGCTCCCTTATAAACAGCTCCAAAGAGGCAGCTTCGCCGAAAGTCTCTTTTGGGCCGAAATGCAGCAATCCTTCATAGACTGCCTCGCCAATTTCCGCTTCAACCAAATAAACCCCATAATCTATGTCTAAATTAACCTGGTTAAGGTTAATTGTCGGCAATCCGATTTTCTCGCCCCGGCCCATTCCCTTTATGATTTTTGCCTCAAATTCAACTTTTCTGCCCCCTTCTTTAACCACCATAAAGAAAGATAAAAGCAAAACCACGCTGGCAATAATTTGTCCGCCGGTTAAAATATTTTTGTTCAACAGGTAATCCAAGAGAACTGCGGATAAAGGCCAGGCCAGCTCGCAAATAGTCGCGGTTGAAGCGGTTATTCTCTTTAAGCCGAAATAATAAATAAACATAGCCCCGGCCCCGCTGGTAAAAACGATTATTGCTAAAAGTTCCCAATATAAAACGCCTATCTCGTTTATTTTAAATAAGTCTCCATTGAAAAAAATGAGAAAAAAAGCCAGTAAGCTTGTCAGGCCGAAGCGCAGGGCGGTGGTAGATTTAAAATCCAGGTGGTTAACAATCCTTTTGCCAAAAACCGTTGAAGAGCCAAAAGCAAAGGCCGCGAGAATCGCGAACCAGGCGGCCTGATGGGAAAAATTTAACTCCTTAAAATTTAAGCCGGTTTTGCCAAAAGCTAAAAAATAAGCGGCCGCGATAGACACGGCTGCCCAAAAATAAAAACGGCGGCCCAGTCTTTCCCCCAAAATCAGGCGCGCCATAATTAAAGCAAAAACCGGCTGCAGTTTTTGCAGGATTACTACGGTAGCAAAAGTGACTTCTCCTCCGACGGCCGCAAAAAACGCCTTGGTAATCATCAGGGTCCCGAGTAATCCGCCGAAAATACTTACCCAAAAAATCGCCCCCCACTCTTTTTTACCAAGCAGCTTTATTTTGGACCAGCCCAAAACAATAAAAGGAGCCAGAACTATAAACCCTAAAAAATGCTCCAAAAAAACCACCAAAGCCGGGGGTAAACTATAAAATTTTGGCCTGATAAAAACTCCGTCTAAACTCCAAAGCAGAGCGGCCAGCATAATAGCGCCGGCGCCAATAATGCTTCTTTTCTCTGAAAAAAACTTTCGCATAAACTGAGAGCGTTGAATAATTATGAAACGCTCTCATCCCGAGCGTAGCGAGGGATCTCTTATTCTTTAAACACGAAATTTTCGTTATGGTTAGGATGAGATTTTAAATTATTCAATAATCTAAAACTAAAGGCGAGAAGATTAAACTTCCCGCTTTTGCCCCCTTTTTACCCCGCACCTTTTAAGCACTTTGAAGACTTTTCCTTATTCTCCGTTTAAGTTGAGAATAGACTTTCCCGAAATACTTTAAGTTTTTCTCTCTTAATAAAGCTTCTTCTTTTGAAAAATAGCCTTCAATATAAACCGGAACCCAGGGAATATATCTTTTAGTGGAAAAAGATTTGCTTTCATTGTGCTCTTCCAGTCTCTTTTTTAAATTTGAGGTGCTGCCAATATACAGCGAACTATTCTTTTTACTTTTTATGATATAGACCCAATACATATTTAGTGCTTAAAAGGTGCGGGGTTTTATTTTAGATAATTTTGATGACTTATAGACATGCTCCTTATACGGTTTTAATCTAATAATTTCACCAGAAAAAACTTTTTCCAGTTCACGAGTATCAACTATTTGGTCATAACCCAAGCAGATAACCGACGGCTTGTGCTTCTTTATTATTCCGAACTTATCGTGCAACTGGCCCAAAACGGCTTTATCAACAAAACTTAAATTTTTTACCTTCCCTAAGCGCAATTTTTCATTCTGGCGCGGAAGTCTTCCTTTCAATTTTCCCGCATTCACATCACGAGCCACAACCACAATTAAATAATCCCCATACCCTCTGGCCTGGCTTAAGTATGACAGATGGCCAGGATGCAGATTATCAAAAGTGCCGAAACACATAACTTTTCTTATACTTCTTGAATGTCTGGATAAACCACTGTTAACTATAGAATTGCCCGTAGCCATAAACTGTCTTTCCAATTTCTAATTCCTAATTCACCTAATTTCTAATAAAATTTCAAACGTCCAATTTCTGAATTAAAAAAGTTTTGACATTAAAAATTTTTGAATTAGGCATTTTATTAGAAATTAGGAATTAGGTGAATTAGAAATTCATCTACAATCCCGCTTCTTTCTTCAACGTCTCCGCTTTATCGGTTTTTTCCCAAGTAAAATCCTTATCATCCCGGCCGAAATGCCCGTAAGCGGCGGTTTTTCTATAAATCGGCCTTCTTAAGTCAAGATGGCTGATTATAGACTTTGGATGAAAATCAAAATTCTTCTTTATCAGGTCCAAAATTTTATCTTCTTCTATTTTATTAGTGCCGAAAGTGTCAATATAAATCCCAACCGGTTCGGCTACGCCGATAGCGTAAGCCACCTGCAATTGGCATTTATCCGCCAACCCGGCCGCGACTACGTTTTTAGCGACATACCGGGCCATATAGGCTCCGCTGCGGTCAACTTTAGTAACATCTTTCCCGGAGAAGCACCCTCCGCCATGCGCGACCGCTCCTCCGTAAGTATCCACAATTATTTTTCTCCCGGTCAATCCGGTATCGGCCGGCGGCCCGCCAAAAACAAATTTACCGGTTGAATTAATAAAAAATTTCGTTTGGCCGTCTATCAGACTACCCAAAATCGGCTCAATTACTTCCTTTTTTATATCCGCTCTTAATTTTTCAATCTCAACTTTATCGCTATGGTGGGCGGCAATTACCACGGTTTCAATTCTAGTAGCTTTTCCGTCTTCGTATTGCACTGTCACCTGGCTTTTGCCATCCGGACGCAAATACGGTAAAGTCCCTTCTTTTCTCACTTTAGCCAGTTGCCTGACTAATTTATGGGCTAAAACAATCGGCAAGGGCATTAATTCTTCTGTTTCATTTATGGCATAGCCAATCATCAACCCCTGGTCGCCCGCTCCCTGCTCTTTATGGTCGCCCGCTCCCTCATTAACTCCCTGCGCTATATCCGGGCTTTGTTCATGGATTGAGGATAGAATTCCCACGTCATCGCAGCAAAAACCGTACTCCTGTTTATCATACCCGATATCCCGCAAAACTTTTCTTACCACTTTATCAATATTTATATAGCCTTTAGTCGTAACTTCTCCGCCGACAACCACTAAGCCGGTGGTGCAAAAAGATTCCACCGCCGAGCGGCTGGCCGGATCCTGCTTAAGCATTTCATCATAAATGCCGTCGCTGATCTGGTCGCAAACTTTGTCCGGATGGCCTTCCGTGACAGACTCCGAAGTCACGAGCCTGATATTTTTTTCGTTCATAACTTTTTTTCCGACAAAAGAAATCTTAATTTTACCCTTTACCGTTCTACCCGCTTTAACGAGACGAAAACTTTAAAGTTCTCGCAAAGCTTTAATGACAAGATTACTATTTGCCACCTAAGCCCGAAAACAGTAAAAAATAAAATTCAAGATTCAGCGCCGATTAATTATAAGTAAAATTAAATTTCTAAACTATTTAATAACTCGGAAATTCGTCATTTTTTCTGGATTCCTGCCTGCGCAGGAATGACGGTGCTTTTCGAACAGCCCAATCCAATAGTTTAAATAAAAAATATTTTTGAATTAAATATTTTATTAGAAATTAGGTGAATTAGAAATTAGAAATTTTTACGTTCCCATATCCCAGCTCGACAAATATTTTTTCTGTTCCGCGGTAAGCTGGTCAATCGTTATACCCATTGATTTTAATTTCAGCTTGGAAACTTTAATTTCAATTTCCTCCGGAACTTTGTAAACTTTTTTCTCCAGATGCTTTGAATTTTTAACGGCATATTCGCTCGCAAGCGCCTGCGTGGAAAAACTCATATCCATGACCGAGGCCGGGTGCCCTTCGGCCGCGGCTAAATTTATCAATCTTCCTTCCGCCAGCACATAAATGCTTTTAACATTTGACTTTCCTGCCTCGCCGGTAGGCGGGTGACCTTTGACTTTTATTAGGTATTCATCCACATAATTCCTAATATTTTTATTAACTTTTACCGCTAATTTTTTTAAAGCCGGCAAATCTATTTCTACGTCAAAATGGCCGGAATTGCAGACCACCGCGCCGCTTTTCATTACCTTAAAATGTTCCGTCCGCAAAATATGAATATTCCCGGTTAAGGTGCAGAAAAGGTCTCCAATTTTGGCCGCCTGCCCCATAGATATAACGCTAAAGCCGTCCATAGCCGCTTCCAGGGCTTTAATTTCGTCTATCTCGGTAATTATCACTTTCGCGCCCATGCCCCGCGCCCGCATGGCCATACCCCGGCCGCACCAGCCATAGCCGGCGATAACAATATTTTTTCCGGCGATCAGCATGTCCGTCGCCCTGATTATGCCGTCAATCGTGGACTGGCCCGTGCCGTAGCGGTTATCAAACATATTCTTTGTCTTAGCGTCGTTAACAGCCACCACTGGAAGCAATAGTTTTCCCGCTTTTTCTAAAGCTCTCAAACGGATAACTCCTGTCGTGGTTTCTTCCATGCTGCCCAAAATCTTAGGCGCCCACTTTTTGTAGTCCGAATGCAAAAGGGAAATTAAATCCGCTCCGTCGTCCATGGTAATTTCCGGCTTGTGGTCTAACCCTGAACGAAGATGCTTATAATAGCTGTCTCTTCCCTCTCCCTTTATCGCCAAAACGGAAATGCCATAATCTTTTACTAAAGAAGCCGCCACGTCGTCTTGGGTTGATAACGGGTTTGAAGCGCATAAAAGCAAATCGGCTCCGCCCGCTTTTAGGGTTCTGGCCAGATTAGCCGTTTCCGCCGTCACATGCAGGCAAGCCGACATTTTTTTCCCGGCAAACGGCTTTCTTTTCGCAAATTCCTCTTTTATCTGATTAAGGACCGGCATATCCCGTTCGGCCCACTCAATCCGCTTCTTCCCGCCCGGAGCTAATTTTATATTTTTTATATCGTACTTCATAATCTCTACAAATTACGAATCTTATACAAATTTACAAATTTGTAATTATTCTGAATTATTTAATATTTAAAACTCTTTTATATTTAACGCCTTCTCTTGTAAAATTTGCCAGAATGCCTAATTTCAGCCCAGTCGCCCTTAAATAACCATAAACTTGATCAAAATTACTTTTGGCGTAGTAATTTCCTTTTTTAATTTCTAGCACAATTTTATTTTCTATTACAAAATCTATATAATATCTGCCGACAATTTTTCCTTTAAATCTTATCCTATAGGGACATTGAGAATTAAACTCTATATTATTTTTTATAAAGGCAATCTCTAAGGCTTTCTGATAATATTTCTCCTGATAACCATAGCCTAATCCATTGTGGACCTGAAATAATGTTTTTACAATTTCGTAACTTAATTCAGGATAAACTATTTTCCCCAACTTAACCCCTCCTTGCATATATAACTTTTTAATAACATCATTCGTAAATTCGTACTAATTCGTAATTCGTAGGCAATCTCCGAAATTTTCCCTATACCTTTTCTTAAGACCGGCCCAACTAAATCTGTGTGTTTGCGTCCCGTATTTCTCTACCGTATAAACCGCCACTAAGGCGGCCAGCCGCCCGGTTTTTTCTAGGGGCCATCCCTCTACCAGGCCTTTTATCAACCCGGCCCGATAAGCGTCTCCGGCGCCGGTCGGGTCAGAAGTGTTTTTCGGTTTAGCCGAAGGAATCTTTATAATTTTACCACGGTTATGAATTTCCGAACCCTTAGCGCCTTTGGTAATAACCAATATTTCCGTCATCTTTTCCAGTTTAGCCAAATTTATATTCAATTTCTTCAGAACCAGCTGAATTTCGTAGTCATTTCCGATTAAAACCTTAGAGCCGGCTATAGCCCATCTTAACTCTTTTTCCGAAAAATTAATAATCTGCTGGCCGGGGTCAAAAATATAAGAAACGTTTGACTTTTTATAGATTTTTAAGTACTCCAGCATTCTCAACTTAGCATCCGGAGAAACAATAGCTATTTTAACATTTTTAATTTTTTTGGCAACCCGGCAGTATTTTTTATCCAAAGGGCCGGGATAAAAACCCGTAATCTGGTTATCCGCCCTATCCGTGATAATATAAGCGCTGGCCGTAAGCTCTTTTTTAGACTTTCCGATTCTGGCAGTATCGATTTTCTGATTTTTCAGCCATTTTTCGTATTTAAAAAAATCCGTCCCAACCCTTCCCAAAATTATCGGTTTTTCCCCCAATAAGGACAGATTATAAGCGATATTGCCGGCCGTGCCGCCGAAACTTTCTCGCAATTTATTTATAGTAAAACTTACATTTAATATATGAATCTTCTCCGGTAAAATATGGTCCTTGAATTCTCCGGGGAAATCCATAATGCGATCGTAGACGAGGGAACCGCACACGAGGATGGTGTTACAAGCGTTTTTCTTTTTCATGTTTGGTGATTTTACAATATTAATTAGGACTTAGGTACTTAGGGAATGGGGTAAAAAAACGCTTATTTATATGCGCCTAATCCCCGCGCCCTAAGCCCTAATTTACTTTTTTTCTATCCTAAATTCTTTATTTCTATTAACCTTTTTCTCTCTTTCCATCCGTTTGAGATAAGCGATATAACCGTTTATCCCCTTGAGCAATTCTGTATATTTATCATCAATAAAATTAGCAATTTTTTCACTAACAAACTTTTTCTTAAAAGCTTTTCTCGCGCCAGCTTTAGTTTCTCCAGCCTCGCCTCTGGCAATATACATTCTGTTAATTTTGTCTCCGTAAGAATATCTATTATAGCTTTCTGAAATATTATCCGTAGTTGAAGAAGATGACCTTCTTAGCTGATCAACGCTTCTATATTTTTCGTCTTTGGGAAATTTTTCGGTTACTTTATGAATAAATATTTCTAATCTTTCCGCTAATTTATAAATTTCCAAATTTTCCAGCCCTCCCTTCATATCTCGTTTTTTTTATTTGAATTATCTATTTTCTTTTATCACGTTCTATGATTTTATCATATGCATTAGGTACTTGGGGCATGGGGCATGGGGCATGGGAGCTTTCAATCCTAACCGCCTAATCCCTAAGTACCCAAGCCCTAATGCACTACCCATACAGCAAGTCCTCGCCCTACCTCCCAATCTTTTTACTCCCGCCTCCAGTTTTCAATTTAGCGATTTCTTCCTCCACCGCCTTTCTCTCCAGGCTTCCGACCGGATATTGGGAAACCATTTGTCTTAGCGCTTCTGATTCTTGAACTTCATTTTTATTCGCAGCCGGCGCGCTGGCCGTAGTCTGCCTTATTTTTACCTCGCCAACCGGTTCTAACTCTCCGCGCCTGAATATATAAAGCTTTTCATCTATAACAATAGGGGTTTCCTCGTCAAACCCTAAAGGCGTTAAGGAGGAAAATTTTAGGGATTCATAAAAATTAAACAGGGTTTTAAGCCGTTTAATATAATGTTCATCAAGGCCTTTTATCTTAGTTAAATCAACCAAATATTGGGTTCTCTTTAAATTATCGGCTATGCCCAAGCCTAATTTTGAAATATAATTCTTAAGCCAGCCGGCGACGGTTCTAATTTCCGCCCGGCTGGTAATCATTTCCCTATTATTAAGGATTTCCCTTTTTAAACCGGCCTTAAGTTTATCCCGGTCTTCCAAAGCCAATATATTTAAGAGCTTGGTTGATAATTTTTCCATAATATCATAATCGGGCAGGCGGAATTGCCAAACGAAATAATTTTTTACCAAGTCTATGATATCTTCGTCATCCAGCAACGGCAAAGCGATAAATTTCAATTTAATAACAATTTTTTTATAAAAATCATTAATTTCCTTATTCGCTTCCAACTCGCTTTTTCTAACGGCCATGGCTGCTACCAGCACTTTCAGCAATATCTGCGCATGTTTAACGTCATTATTCCTAACAATTATATCAAAAACTTTTTTTAAAGATTCTAAATAATCATCATCAAACAATCTATTAGCGATGCCAATATTTTTTATCGTTTGGTTTTTAGTTGTATTATTGGAAATTTCCATAAATATTACCCGAGATAAACTCTAAAAATTAGACTTTTTTGTTTACTTTTTCCCTTACTCTTGTTACGTTTTCAAATTGTTCGCTAAAGTCCACTTTTGCCTCATTAGCTTTAAGTCTTATCATATCAGCAAGATTAGGATATCCTTTTGACCCATCCGAAAGGATCATTTCTTTAGGCCCTCTAGTCTTAAAAAATTTTTCATCCTCAAGTTTTTTTAAAAAGGGCACAAGAAATTTAGCATTGCTTTCTGTCATATCTTCAAGCATCCTGTCTATACTGGTTGGATTATCCCATGACTGCAAAGCAATTAAGCCAACGTCTGCTAATTCATAACTCTTTTCGCCTGTCGCCGGGTCAACAATATGTTTTCCCATGGCTAATCTATTGAAATTTTTAGCATTAGCCCTGGGCCCGTTCTTTCCGAACTCGGTAGAAGCTATTTTAGCATGACTTTCGGCATCAGTTTCTTCCCATTGGCCGTCTTTCATTTCATAAGCCGCGGTCGCTTCCCAATGATTGGTTTTTTTATTCATTTCCGCCATTTGAGCGCCTAAGGACATTGCTTCCTGCGGGTCAAAACCAGCATTTAAATTTTTTAAACTAGGGTTTGCTGCCAAATCTTTTTCATTTAAAGTTCCGGATATAGCGCGTATAAACTGCTGCATTCCTTCATAACCGCTCCCGGCCGTCGGAGTGAGCTTCTCAAAAATTTCATTATCATTGGCATCGGCCGTCAATTTCCTAGATATCGCCTTAATTCTTGATTTCTCCTTGGCCGCGATCGCTCCTTCTAACATC
This sequence comes from Patescibacteria group bacterium, assembly GCA_041645555.1. Lineage (GTDB taxonomy): Bacteria > Patescibacteriota > Patescibacteriia > Patescibacteriales > JAQTRU01 > JAQTRU01. Next base: position 15,704 of record JBAZPX010000007.1, on the reverse strand, counting down.
CTTACTAATTCCGAGGCGTCGTCAATATCTTTTATCTTGGACGCTTCTTCCCCCACGGCTTTGGCTTCGGCGCCCTTGGCTTCAAAATTATACATCGGAATGTTTTTATCAATCTTGGGCTGGTATTCCTTCTTGGCTGCTTCTACCTCCCCTGTCTTTTTTGCTATTTGGCTATTCAGAGAAGTAATTTTGTCGTCGCTAACAACCTTTCCCCCCAAATCTGCAATCTCCGCTCGTTTTTCTTCTTGTTCTTTCTTTAATCCGTCTATTTCGTTATTCAGGGTTCTTGCCTTTGTAAAATCTCCTGCATCCTGTGCTGTTTTTGCTTCAGCTGTTTTGCTTATAATTTGATTCTCTGCTTCTTCTATCTTGACTTCTCTCGATGTTTTTTGCCCCTCAAATTCTGCCGAAGATAACACACCCGCTCTCTCTTCCTCTAGGGTTTTTAATTCTTTCCCCGGTGCTTCTATTTTTGTTTGATATTCTCCTCTTTTCCCCTCCATATACTTTCCGCCCATTATCCTCTGCCTTATCCCTTTCAGGGTAGTAATTTGGTCCCAGGCGTCTCCGGGCGAACCGGTCATAGCTAACGCCCCATGCAAGCTGTTTCCTCCCGCCATAACCTGCCCGGCCTTTTGCTGGCCCAAAGCGTATCTCTGTTTTTTAATATCCGCTCTCCTCTCTTGCAAAACTTTCCAAGCCCTTGGCAAATTTAAATCAACGCCGGTTCCTTGGTGTATTTTGTCAACGGTGAAACCGGCCAAAGCTTTAGCTCCAAGCAAAGGAGAAGCGGCCATTATTCCGCCCGCCTTTAAAGTTGACTGCGCCAAACTCATTCCTTTGCCGGCTATACTCCCAGCCGCTCCGCCGGCTTTCTGCGCTACCATCAGCCCGCCCATCAAGAGGCCGATAGTAATTATAAAAGTCTGAAATTCCCCCTCGCAGAATAATTTGCTTATGCCGGCGCATACTTGCTCTCCTCCAACCGCCGTCCCTCCCGCTCCGCTAATCATCGCCCCTGACCCCAACTTATTTGACGAGTCGCTCGCCGTTGCCAGCGCCAACCAAAGGAAAAAAGCTAAAACCGGGCCAACCACCAATTGCTTATTAAAATCTTCCCAAATTTCTTTTGTATAGTTCTGGACCGGGGGAAAGGCAAAGCCCAGAAAAACAAGGGGAGAAAGAATCGTATACACCCAAAGCATAATTATTCTCATAACCAAAATCGCCAGCATTACCAAGACTACTATATTGGTTATAATTAAAGCTATAACGCCGGTTATTATTGCCACTACTATTGACCAGGAACTAACATCTCCTTTCCCTCCCCACATTGTCATAATCTTATCCGTCTGAAACATAGCTATAAAGTTGCCGGGGCCGTTTTGAGCAAAACCGTTAACGAAAGTAAGCATAACAACCTGGGAAAAATCTATTAAAAGCCCGAAAATAGTTTTAGAAAAATTTATCAAAACCGCCATTAACAATAACTTCGGCAATATTTTTTTGGCGCTGTAATTTTCCTGCCTTAAAATCGTGGCAAAAGCGATAATAAGCAAAATCAGGATAAAAGACATATTGCACAAATCCCTTACAATAATCCAGCCCTTCTCTACCGCTGCCACATTAATAATATTGCTAAATTGGGCGACATTAACAAGAATCTGTACGAGTAAAGTTAATAAGAGCCCAAACACAATAGTAAAAGCCCAAGCGATCCAGCTAAGCAGGGTCGCCACTGCCAACCCCACCCCATCCAAAACCGCTCCCCCGGCCGCCGCGGCGGGATTGGTTTCAGCAAAAGAAAAATTCCCGATTAAAAAAGAGAAAATACAAAAGGTAGCTATGCAAAAAATAGCCGTTTTGCTCTTTTTAATTTTACTTAAAAATTCTCTCATCTATAAATTTTTAAATAAATAACTTAAATATAGCCTCTACTATCCCCCAGCCCAAAGTCATTATTCCGCTTACAGCCGCCCCAACTTTCCCCCAGAAACCCTTTTCCATAAAATCAACAATCGTGACCAATATAGCTAAAGCTCCGCCGATAATAATTAAAGCGATTAAATCTAAAATTAATAATCCTGCCACCTCAACCAGGCCGAAAGCCGTGCCCCCCACATTTTTGGCGCTGCTTTCGCCGGCAACAATCTTCGGCATCCATTCCTCCCCTAATTTGCAAAAAAGATCAGGGAACACCCACCTTAAAAAAACATGCATGTTTATATATATCAAAGTCAAACCAAAACTATCAATAAGGTTTGTCCAGGCGGCTTTCAGCAACTGATTCGTCCCCTGCTTAATCGGAGCCATTACTTTCTTCTTTATTTTTTCCTGCGCGCTCTTTTTCTTCTTCTTCGCTTTTTCTTTTAACTGCCTTATCCTGCCCGCTAAACCTCCGCCCTCTTTTCCTTCTTCATCCTCCGGGTTTTTCCCGGCTTCCTCTCCTTCTTTCCCTTTTCCTTTCCTATCTTTGTTTTTTTCTGCTCTTAATTGACTAGATAATAATTGGGGATCTACACTACCACCTACGTTCCCCGGCTGCCTTCTCGCTCCTTCGCCTTCCTTCCCGGTCCTTTCTCCTTCACCCTTTGGCTTCTCTCCTTTTTCACCTCCCTCTTCCTCACCGGGTTTATCTTCACCTTTATCTCCAGGATTGTCTTCTCCTCCAGGTTTCTCTTTTTCTTCACCTTCTTTTCCTGGTTCATTTTCTCCTTCGGGCTTATTCTCTCCTCCGCCTTCTCCTGCCTGCCCTGGTTTATCTTCGCCTTTATCTCCAGGCTTATCTCCTCCCTCACCCTTTTCCTCGGGTTTATCTTCTTCTCCGGATTTGTTCTCTCCTCCGCCTTCCTCCCCAGATTTATTTTCAGGCTTCCCCTCTCCCTCACCCTTTTCCTCAGGCTTGTCTTCTCCTTCGGGTTGGTTCTCTCCTCCACCTTCTCCTTCTTTCTCGGGCTTACCTCCTCCGGGTCTATTTTCTCCTTTATCGTCGGATGCAAAATTTTGCGTCCCGGCATTGCTGTTTTCTCCAGGGGCATCTTTTTTTCCACCTTCGGGTTTCTCCGCTCCTTTGGGTTTGCCTTTTTCTTTACCATTTCCTCCGGATTTCTCTTCTACTTCTATTGTTATTTTTTTCTTTATCTCTATTTTCTTTATTCTTTTGTCTTGCCCCAACTCCTTGGCAGCCCGAGCTTCCTCTTCCGGCTTCAACTCTAATAAATCATCAATTGTGCCTGTTTGTGCCATAGTTGTCAGCACCACTGAATCCGCACATGAATACACTGATTACACATGAAAAATAAAATTCAGAAAAATTCACGTGGTTTCAGTGGTCCAGACTTTCAGCGATACTATTTAATAAACCTTTTTACTTCTAATTTCTTGGCTCCAAAATTCATAAGCAAACCGATTCTCACTTTATAAGCTTCAATATAATTCATTAATTGAGCTATATGAACATCTTCTAATTTTGTCAAAGCTTTCAGTTCAACCATAATATCGCCGTCTACCAAAAAATCTACCCTTCTTTCGCCGATTTCTAATTCTTTATAAAATATCAGCATTTCTTTTTCTCTTTCAAAATTCAATCCTAACTCACCGAATTCAATCGCCAGCGCCCTTTGGTAAATAACCTCCTGGAATCCAGTACCTAAAAAATTATGTACTTTATAAGCACATTGAATTACTTTTGCGGTGATATCTGATTTGTAATATCTATTATCAACATAATCCATAAATTATTCAGTGATATTCACGTGGTTTCAGTGTTTTTCAGTGGTCCTACTTCTCCTTTACTTTTATCATACCGATAAACGTTTCACTCTTAGAAAAATCCCAATTATCTTTTATTTTTACAGTCGGCTGAACCGTGCAATAACCCGTGTCTCCATCTGCGCCGCATTCTATACCGGCAACCATACCCCCGTCGTGCTTATTCTTTAAATCCCAATAGCTGTATAAATGATAAACCGAATGGGGAGTTTTTTCGTTTGTTTCATCCGGTCGATGGTTCATTTCCACTCCGGAAACAACCGTGTTTCCTTCGTCTTTCCAGTCAATCTCATATCTAACCAACGGCAATTGGTTCGGGTTTACCTCTGTATTAAAGGTTAAATTGGCAAAACCGTTTTTGATAATTGTGGTTTCAGTAGTTGCGGCATCAGGGACGCCATTTACTTTTATATTTTTTATAACCGGAAGCGTGCAATTTATAGTCTCTCCGCCTATTGTCTTCCCGCAAACTCCCTTAACTCCACTCGGTTTCCAACTCCAAGTAGAATAAGTACTATCAGGAATGTACCGGCCGGCATTCGCTTGGGCCGTCTCGCCAAGGGCCACTTCCGATTCTGAACATATCTCACCGGCATTTGACCCTTTAACGCAAACATATCTGGTCCTATCCTTTTTTTCACACGTCCCGCTCCCGGTATCAGGGCCGCAGCACCTTTTGCCGTCATTCCCCCCGCCATATATTCTTTGGACCTTTACGCAAATATCATTGGGATAATTAGGGTCTACGCATCCCTGATTATTACCGCCAAGAGCGCAAGTTTCGCTGTCTCTGGGCCCTCCGACACATTGGGGCGTATCACAAGCGCCGTAAGTAGTAGAAATACCGCAAGAATAATAAGACGCGGTGCAGACGCCATCGTGGCTTGGGCAATCGCCATCGCCATAGCAAAGACCGTTGGGGTTAGCTCCTCCACTGCATCTGCCGGCAGGGCAGGTACCGCCGCCTTCGCTACAATTAACAGGATTACTAGGATCGTCGCAAACTTCGTTATTATGATCCCCGCCGTCGCATCTGCGCTTGGAACAGGTGCCATCAGCTCCATTGCAATGCGTAGGATCACCCCAACAACTTTCCTCATCATGATCCCCGTCTATGCACTTTTCCTCTTTCTTACAATTCGGATCTTGCTGGCTAGTGCAAGTCATATCATTATCATTGCTGCAGGTCATAATCGGGCAATCCGGATTAGAATTTTCGCAAGCTTTCCCCGCATTCACTCCCTCTTTGCAGACATTACTGCAAACACCGCCATAGCAGCAGCTTACGCCGGCGCTAGGAAGATTACTTGTGGATGAATCGCATTTATATTCTCCGGTTGGCCGGCAATTCGCCATCGTATCAATACCTCTTATGTCGCAGGAAGCTCGTTCTTGGGGATTGGCATTCTCGCATTTACCGGCGTCTGTGCACCGACTTTCGGGAACGCAACAAGGATTTCCGTTTAATGCCCCGTTGCAGGTATACTGATTCAGTTCTTCATTAAGCGAGCAATTAACGCCCGTGCATACTGCCGGCGAAGTACATTCCTGGGTATAATTTACCGAATTTACTCCGCAAGTATAGACAGCATCCAAGATCGTGCTCAATTGGCACTTCCCGCCGCCCACACAGGTTTGCTCCGGGACTAATGTATAACCGCCATAGCTTTGGGCAAAAAGCCTTTTTAATTCACCTTCATAATTATTTGCATTGCCATCATTATCGTTATGCAATTGCCCCATTCTTGATAACGTTTTATCCTGGCTGTAAGAAAGCGGCTGGATGCCTTCATTAGCGCTTGTATCCCATTCATAAGGATTAGCCGCCGGGTTCGGATAAACAATTGTGCCAAAGGGCGGAGCATCGCTGTTATACTGCGCCTTGCTATCCGTATAGCCGGGAACGCCGATAAAAGTGCTAACGAGAACATTATTCTCTCCTCCGCTTAACCTTGTCTGATAAACTTTATTATCGCCGGCCGCGGAAACCGTTTGGACAAATTTTTTGCAAACAGGCGCGATATCAATAATTGTCCGGCAAAAAACCCTTGTACTTTGTAAATATTGATCACTGGGCCAAATACCGTCAGCGCCGGGAATGCTGTTTGCATCCAAAATCTTAGACGGTTTTACCCAGGCTAATTCATCATTATATTCATATTCAAGCGTAAATATGCCCTTGCGATCCGCGCGAATTTTTTCATAATCGGTAGGTTCAATAGCGCAACGCCAGCCATATTTTTCATCAATAGAAGTAACCACCTTTTCCATATAAGCCGAATTAACGGCTTCTATGCTGGCCGCCACATAACCGGTCTTTGCGCCATTATAACCAAACAAAACGACTGCATGTTTGCCGGCTGAATATATCGTATCAGTTACTTGTTCGTCTAAATCACCATTTTTTGTACCATTTGCGACCCGATGATCCTCGAGGGTAGAATTATCGTCATCCGGTATATAAGTAGAAGGATCCGATATATAAAGCGTAACGTTATCATCAGCCACAACCTTGACCCTTAATCTTGTCCCTGCCGTAGGTTCAGTACAATAATACAGGGGGAATTTTCCTTTATAACCGGCGCCCTCTTCAACGCCCTCGCCTTTGACTTTGTCAACCGGATACCAGAGCAGGCAGGAATCAGTCGAACCGGGAGGACGGTCATATTCCAAGCAATAGCCAGTTAAACCTTTCTGGGTTACCCCGGAATCATCTATATAACCGCAGGATAAAGAATTTTCTTTAGGGTAAAGCCGGCAGGATTGAGAAGAATAAGTATTTTGTTTTATTTCCAGCGCCGGTTTTATTTTTATATCGTCAAAATAAGCTAACCCGCTTGCAGTAGCATCTGAAAAAACTGTGATTTTCCAATTTGCAGTATCCGGGGAGAATTTTTTAGTAACATATCCTTTATTGCCCGCGCCAACAGTTAATAAGTCTACTGTATCCGCTGGTGTAACCGCTGGTGGAGTTGTCAACCTTATGCCGACCTCCCCGCCTATCAAACTCATAGTATTGACATAGGCGCTTACCACATACTCCTTCGGCAACTCAAAATTAATATCTTCGCTGTCAATCGAAGTTCCGGGGCTCATCTTTAAGATATTTTTTCCTTCCGGCGGAGAGCTTGCCCCTAAGGCGGCTTTAGCTTCATTAGCATCGGTAATTACCTTAAACTTACTATCGTCCCAGGCGCCGCCGCCGGGAGTATTGCTCCAGCCAACCGGATAGCCATTGCCTCCGGCCATTTCAAATCCGCCGTTAGACAAGCTGATTATATCGCCAACCTGCTCCATTTCTCCTAAGGGATAATAATTGTTGCCTAATTTCCCGAATTCATAACCGAACTTTGAATATCCGGTTAAATTGCTAATAGTGTTGGGATCATCGCCGGCTTTAAATATCTGCTCCTTTTTAACAGCCGAAGAAATAAAATTGCCGCAATTGCCATTGTCATCAAAACCATTGCAAAGCCCGATGTCAAAACAGACATTATTGTTGTCTTTATCCTTAATATAGCTGCGGCAAGCCAGCCACTCGGCGCAGATCCTGTTAGGAGTTACTTTTGTTAAAGTATTGGCGTCGTTGTTCTCTTTGCTCGGGCTTGACTGCGGTGGAACGCCGGTCTTGTCGTTAACGGTCAAATCCGCATCAAAGTTCAGTTTAGTTAAACCGCTCCCGCCGTTTTGAGCGCGCTCATTTAATAAAATACAGCCTTGTTCAAAATCAACCAAGCCATTGCAGGTTTTTTTATCTATTTCTTGCTTTAACCTATATTCAATCATGGCTTTTTTCAGTTCTATTGTACCAACGCTCGTGCAATTATTTCGGCCGGAAGAATCATTGAAAAATATAGTCGATGAAGCGACCAAAATGTTAATTAGCTTTACGGGGGCAGCTAAAGTATTATCTTCTCCTAACTTATACAAAGTAGAGGCGGAACAATTCAATTTATTGGTCCCCGTACCTATCCCCTTCAATATATAAAGAGTGGACGGCTCAAGGCTAAGTTCTGCGCCATCTTCATAACTGACGCCTGAAGCCGGTTTGCTTATCGGGTCAATATACTCGCTGCAGTCGGCTTGCGCCGCCGGGCAGGTTCCGGCCCAATCGGTTTCCGGCTGATAAACAGTCTGGCCTTCTCCACCATAACCAAAAGTTTTTTTATCGCTGGTCAGGCAGGGAGTATCGCTTCCTTCCAAAACGCAAGTCTCATTCTTTTTGGCGTCGCAATTCTTATCAGACAAGCAGACTTTGCCGGCGCCATTGCATCTTTTTACTTTCTTCTTATACCAGCCCCAGCCGGTTTCGCCGCTTTCGGCAATTTGGCGCCACTCGCAGATCATATCGCCCGGATCTTTAAAGATAGAATTGCCGTATGCCTGGCACCCCTCCCCTTCCTTGTCGCATAAAATATCGGCGTATTTTTCCGGGTCATTTTTTAAATAAATATCGCCATAAACCGTTTCCTCCCCATATTTATAGGGCGAGCCGAAACGGCTGCAGCCTTTATCGGCTTTATTGCATTTCTTAGCCGCGTCGTAAACTACGTAAGCAAAATTATCTCCTCCGGTAATTACCGCCGGATTCGTTTCTGAGGTGGAAGTGGCGGCGTTGGTTGAATTATTAGTATCAATCATTAATTCGCAGCCCACGGCCGACTCCTGGCATAACCCGCTGAAATTATGGAGATAATGGATATTCCTGGCCCTATCCTTATATTGGCTGCAACCCAGCATATAGAGAGGGAAAGGATTTTTGTTTATATCCTGGTTGCAGACCGCGGGGGTTTTCCAGGAATCTTTAATCAGATAATAGCGGTCTGTTATTTCTGTTAATCTTATATCATCAATAAAGAAACCCCCGTTCGCCGTAATTACTAAACTTTCGCTGGTATCAACATTATGGTCAAGTTTAGTTAAATTGAATTTATATAATTTCCACTCGCTGGTTAAAGCAGCGGCCGGAGAAGCAGCGGTAATAAACTCTTCTTTATTGCCGCCGCTAGTAAGCTTGATTGAATTAAATTTAGCGTCCGCGCCGGAATTTTTAGCAATAAAACTTAAAACATAAGACCTTCCTTTCTGAACAGAAACGCCTACAGTTGTACTCGCCATATAAGGGCTGTTGCTAATTTTCAATGACTGTCCGCTTCTTGTTAAAGATTCACTAACAATATCTACTGCCGCTCCCGTCCAACCCTGCTTATTGCCGGAGAAGTCGTTATCTAGAATAATCCGCATATTACTGCCGCGGTTGCCGCTGTATTCCCGGCAGCCGGATTGGTTAGCGCCACAAGCTTTGCCTTCGCCCGGGATAGCCATATAGGTGCAAGAGATTTCGTCCCACTCGCCGCCATGAGCCTCGCAATTTTCTTTTGACTCATCTATAGCTGTCCGGCGGTAAGAATGGCAATTGTCGCTGCAGGAAATTGTCCTGGTATATAAATGATAGGAAATTCCGCCTTCTTTATTATAGAATTGGCGGCAGTCCGGATTATAGCCCGGATTAGTAGCGGGCAGATTATAAATTATCTCACTGCATTCCGAACTGTCAGCTAGAGTTACTTTGGGTTCATTGCCATTTTTTTGCAGGTTAAAAACTTTTAACTGATAACCGCTTTCATCGCTTCCTTCCCAAGTATAAAATTCAGCGCAGGTAGTATCCGGTTTTATGCATTGCCTTAAGTAAGTATAATATTCTTGGCCTTCCCCGCCCTTGGCCACTTCATCTAAATTAGTAAATTCATCGCAGCCAGCGGCGTCAGCGCTGCAGGTTTCGGCTCTCTTAGGAATAAAATATTCTGCCGAACTGGAAGCAAAGTTGGTTTCGGCCTGGATATAGGTGTCAAAACCGTCGCATTCCTCCGGACAATAATCGTTAGTCGTGGTTTTGGCCGGTATAGAAAAGCCGTCGGAAACCGAAGTGTATAATTCACAGCCAACGTCAGCCGGCCGGCAGCTGCTCGCAAGCTTATTGCAGCGGGCTGGCGGTTTAGCTTTATCGCAATTAAGGTAGGCCGGAGCTAATTTTTCATAAATGACATTAGCCGCCCCATATTCTTTATAAGCCGTGGCTTTAGGCCCGATTTCAAATTGGATATTGTCAACATAAAATTCAACTCCGGTTCCATATCCGTAAATATAAAATTCATTAGCGGCGAGACCGCTGTCGTTATTCACAGTTACGGCTATTCTTTTCCAAACATTTTTATCCGTTAAAGTAGTCTGCTCGCTCCTAGTGTCGTTATTTCCGATAGCCATTTTTATATAATCGCCCGCCATTAAATAAATGTCGGCGCTTAAAGTATAGGCCGTGCCCGGCTCCATAATAAAGCCCTTAGGCATTACTGATTTATCGCTCCAGAACGTAGAAGAATCGTCATAAGAGTATAAACCGCCTTTGCCATTTTCAACTTTAATATATAAAACTTTCCCGTCTCCATCCGGAGCATCGCCAACTATCTTAGCTATCATTTTTTGGCTACCGGCATCATCAAATATCCATAGCGGCCAATTATTAAACTTATTGGCGCCAACCGTTGTAAACTCTTCTTCTCCCTCGTCGCCTTCAAATCCGGAATCAACGACTAAATTAGTGCCTAAACCGGATTTTGTCCTGATAAACTCGTGGCAACCTTCATTGTCTTCATTGCACGCTTCAATCTTTTCATTAAAATAAATTGAATTGGAGCCGATCCAATCAACAGAATTAGTGCTGGAAGCGTAACCGGTAAATGATATCGCATATCCTTTGCAGCCGGCGTTATCAAGCGAACAGCCGCTATAATCCAAGGTGTTTTCTAAGTAGGAAACGGTTTTGCCGCCGCTCCCGCGGAAAGTCTGGCAGGTATTATATTTCGGTTCGCAGGATTCGGCTTCAAAATTCCAGGACCGGCGCTCCTCTACGCAGTAGCCATAGGCCTCGCAGGAACCGTCGCTTCTTTCTTTAATGCAGCTTTGCTCGTCCGCGCAATAATTATCATTGCGGGCAATTGATCTTTCTTTGCTCCCCCCGCTGCCGTCAACTATCTCGTCAGAAATTATCTCCGGGCCATAACCTTCTTTAGCGCAAAAATTCTGCGGCGCCTTCAAGACCCAATTCGGGTCAACCAATCCCCGACACCAGTCTTCGCTATAACCGATATAAGAATCGCTTGGGTCAAAGCAAGCTATCATTTTTGCCAAAGTAGCATTCCCTAATTTTTCCTGGTCAGAATTAATATATTCCGCCGCCAGTTCCCAGCCAACCGGAATAATCCTGTATTTTCTTAAAATCAGCATGGAGCGGTAAGGATAACCCTGGTTATAAACCGGCTCCATCGCGCCGGAACCGCTGGACCTAAAGCCAAAAGGCCAGTCTTTTAAATATCCTAAACTTATCGCTTCTCCGACCGTCTTTCTCTCCTCTATGGCCTGCCTAAAACCCTCATCAATAACGCAATTAGTCGGCCCGGCTTTGTTCGGGTCGGGACACGTAGATAATTCAGCTAAAATATCATAATCCGCCCTGGTATTAAATTTGGGCTCTAATAATTGCCTTAGAGAATCATTGGCGCCGGAAGTGGGGCTGGCTTCAAAGTCAGCCAGCTTATCATAGTCGTAAGGGGAAGAAGTCGGTCCGGCTTTTTCTCCCAGCTTCAGCATCTTGGCGTTAAAAGCGGAAATTGCCAGTTGATTTATAAATATTTTAGAAGCGTCAATTAAAGCGTTGCCCGTAAACCTGCCAATATTGCTATAAAGATTATTGCTGGTCATATTTAAAGCGTTCTTCGTCCACTCAGGCACGCTCTTTAGGTTGCCGGCGATATCGGTCGGGTCAAGCCAGCCGCCTTTTGCCTCCAATTTCAACCCTTCTTCATTCAAGGTAGTTTTTGCCTTAGTGATCATCCCCGTTTGCAAAGTCAAGGCAGCGCCCAGGTCATTTCCTTTAGGGTCAAATGACTCCTGAAAAATTTTTAAAAAGTCCGGCTGGTTCATGGCGGCTAATCTTTCGTATTCGTTCTTCCAATTATTTTTCATTTTTGACCAGGTGCAAGCCGGTTCATGTGGCCTGTTCATTTCTACCATGCCCAAGCCAATTTTCAATTTTACGTCCAATTTAGGTTCGCATAAATCGAACTTAACAAAACCGTTTTTTTGGCCTATTTGCTCTATAAATTCCCCCTTAGCCCTATCCTCCATATTACTTAAATATTTATTCCAGTTTTCCTTTATAAACAAAGAGCCCTGGCCTTTATTGCCCGTCGCCAGCCGGTTAGCGGCGTCATAAGCTAATTTATTTAAGGTTGAGGTTATGGAATCCTGCAAAATCCCAGATCCGCTCTTAATCGTAAGTTCTTTTGTCTTAGCCCATAACTTTTCCCACCGAGACATTGCATCCCATTTCGCCTGCGCTGCCCTTTTTTCCGCATCTGCCTTTGCCGCGGCCTGCTGTTGTAACGTCGTTTGCGTTTGTATTAATGTGTCTGTTGCCGGGGCGACAACAGCCATTTGCGCATAAACCGGTTCAATTTTAAAGGAGAAAGAAGTGAATAAAAGCAAAAAAATAAAAAAACCGATAATAAATAAGGGGCTCTTTTTATTATATTTATTTATTTTCTTCTTTCGAAAAATCATATTATTTAAAATTAAAATCAAATCGTAAGAATCCTAAGAATCTTAATAATCACAATTTTTTACTGGCTTTTTAACACTTCCTCATAACTAGCCATCAGATCTTCATCGCTAATTTCGTTTAACGCTTCTTGGTCCATTCCTGATTCCAAAAGCATTTTTCTTAAAGCCGAAGCGTCGCTTTCCCCCACAAGCATTTTTTGCAAATCTTCTTCCTGGACCGGGGCCGGCTCTCCGGCAGTTTCACCAATATTTAAATCCGGGATAGCTTGTTCGGAAACGGTTCCTTCTCCGGCAGCGCTTGTTTCGGCGCTGGTATCAATTAAAGCTGAGCAGGTCCTGCCGGCCGGGCAATTCGGGTCGGTTCCGGCCGCAATTTCTTCTTTATCAGAAACGCCGTCGCTATCGCTATCTTCTAAGTAGGGAGAAGTTCTATAAACATTAAGTTCGTCCCAATCCGTCAAACCGTCTTTGTCCGTATCCTTTGTTTTTAAAGCTTCGTCGCTATTCCCGTCCGCGCCGGAAGAAGAACTAATTTGGCCGGTATTCTCCAGATTATAAACAAAGGGGCTATTAATGCTATTTTTAAGCTGAACCATCCACGTAATAATTACGGCCACGGCCAAAACCCCCAAAACCGCTACCGCTATCTTCTGGTTTTTCCCTAAGCCTTGCCTCGTCCCTTGGCCTTGTTCTAGCTCCTCCTCATCTCTCAAATTATCATCGTTATAATCATCCATAAATATAAAATTAAAATAAAAAATTATATTAGAATATCTTAAAATCAGAAAATCACTCCCTTCGGAGGTTCCTCCACTTTTTGACTTTTGAATTTATGGCTTTTTATTTTTTATTTTGATTATCCTTGCTATTATTATAACACAAATCAAATAAATTCTCCAAGCAATTTAACCCAATCTTCAACGGATAGCTCTTGGGCCCTGATTTTTAGGTTAAAACCCGCCCTTTTTACCCTCTTTTCCGCCTCTTCCGGGGTAATATGAAAACCAGCCGCTAAATTATTTTTTAGCATTTTTCTTTTAGCGCTAAACCCAATCTTTACCAACCTAAAAAATTTCTCTTCGTCTCGTACAGACGCACGGCCGCGCGAAGACGCATAATTATGCGCCTCTACAATTAATTTGATTATTGCGCTGTCCACTTCCGGCTTTGGCCAAAAACAATTAGCCGGCACAATCTCAATAATTTCCGCCCGAGCATAAAATTGGACAGAAATAGCCAGCAGGCTCATTTTAGGAGGTTCGGCTACAATTCTTTCCGCCACCTCTTTCTGCAGCATTAAGACCATCATCTCCGGCTTATTCTCAACGGACAAAAATTTTCTTAAAAAGATAGAAGTAATATTATATGGCAAGTTTGCGACAATTTTATACTCCCCCTTTATAAGGAAGGCTAATGGGGTTTTTAAAATATCTTCATTCACGACTTCCACATTTTTTACCCTGTCAAATAATTTTGCCGAAGGCAAAATTCCGGCATCGCCGGATTTGACGGGGTAAACTCTCTGCGCTATTAAGCCGGTTCGCAAAATTTCCGCTAATTTATCGTCAAGTTCTACCGCCACCACTTTTTTTACAATTTTCGCCAGCCTCGTAGTTAAAAATCCCAATCCCGGACCGACTTCTAAAACAATATCGCCCTCTTTCAAGTCGGCGGCCTTTAAAATTTTTTCATAAACTTCTTCTTCAATTAAAAAATTCTGCCCGCGCGACCGGGCAGGCTTTATGCCGTACAGATTGCAGAGTTGTCTGGTTGTTTTTAGCAAATTCATACCTTTGTCATTGCGAGGATCCCGCTAAAGCGGGAGCCGAAGCAATCTCACGAACTAAAAATATTCGTCTAAACCCCACTACTTTGGATTAACTTTTTTTATTAACTTAATTTTTTCTTTTATACTATTATGGTTATTTGTTAGATTGCTTCGTCCCGCCTGCTGGCGGAACTCGCAATGACAGAACGGCAAAATTAATCTATTAAACTCTCTCTTTTTATCACCTCTTCATCAGCCAAAAAATTCATAGACAGCGAAGCGATGGCGGCTAAAACGAACATCCATTGGATATTAAAAAACGGCAGGAGAAGCAGGACAAAAATCAGCATAAAACTCTTGCCAAACTGAACGGCCATCTCGTGGATAACGGTATATTCGTCAATGTAATGCCCCTGGTCAGCCGCTTTCTCATAATTTAAGGCGTCAAAAGGCGTGCGGGTAAAAATCCTGGCTAAGCTATGGTAGGCGGAAGTGATAAAAATCTGGAAAGCGGTGGCGATAAAAATTTTAATAATCCAGCCTAAAGCGTAAAAAACACTGCCATATTTAAGCATTTTTCTTTTATTGCCTTTATCAGCAAACCGGCCGATGGACAACTGCAAAAATATCGTTATAACGACGATTAAAGAAGACAAGGCTCCGACTTTAAAATAATTTCCGGCTAAAATTTCCCAAATAAAAATTGGCCAGATGATAACGCCGATTACGCTTTCCGCTCCGTCCCCGAAATAAGCCAGAACCTCCCTTCTTCGCCGGCGGGAAAAAAATTCTTTCCAAGTCTGTCCATAACTCCAGGAAAAAACTTCTTTGGTCTTCGGCAGAGTGGCAAAAGGAATCAGGGAAATGAAAAACGTTAAAATCGCGATTAAAAACAAAATATCATAGCTGTAGTGGGTTAAAATCCAGCCGGCCAAGAGCGGCATTACGGCGCCGATGGCAATGGCCGTTGCTTCCATTAAGCCCAATTGCCTTGCCCGGTTGCTTTTACTTGTGAATTGAGCCAAATCGGTATGAAGCGGTATCCAATACATTAAGCGGTTCAAAGTAAGAAAAAATACAGATAAGGCCAGAAAAAAAATTATTTCTTTATAATCCCATAGCCATTCCGAGGCATTTGTTCCCCGGTCAAGAAGATAAAACATTAAGTAAAAAGCCGCCCCCCAGACTATGCTTATCCTAAGCGACCGCCGCAATCCCACTTTATCTAAATATTTAGCTCCCCAGGCCACGGCAATTCCATACAACAAATTCCCGATTAAATAATAATAAATAACTTTGTTCAAATCAAAGTCAAATAATTTGTATAAAAAAATAGGCAAAAATAAACCTAAGAGTCCGTCCGAAATCCATAAAACCATCCGGCCGGAATAAAGGGAAACAAACCCCTGGGAAATTCTACCCTTAAAATATTTATACATGACTTAGGTGCTTAGTTAATTAGTTAAATAGGTTCCTGTCCAAAAACTAATTAACTAACAAACTAATTAACTATTTAACTAACTCCCATCTTCTCTACCCTCCTATA
>JBAZPX010000006.1:0-50903 GCA_041645555.1 Patescibacteria group bacterium | reverse complement strand
CGGCAAATAAGAATTTAGTCCATCAGGTGGTTGTGGCGCAAATGGCTAACAATCGCCAGGTTCTGGCTCACACCAAAGACAGAAGCGAAGTAAGGGGCGGAGGTAAAAAGCCATGGCGGCAGAAAGGCACGGGCCGAGCGAGAGCCGGTTCAAGCCGGTCTCCGATTTGGAAAGGCGGCGGAGTTACCTTTGGTCCGCTCAAGGACAGGAATTTTTCTAAAAAGATTAACAAGAAAATGAGAAAGAAAGCGGTCCTTATGGCTTTGTCCGATAAGGTAGCCGGCGGCAATCTGCTGATCCTGGATAAATTAGAGATGGATGCTTATAAAACTAAGGTTTTTAATAAGATGTTGGGAGGTTTGGAAAAAGTTTTAAATAAAAACTCTAAGCCGAAATCAGATTCCAAGAAATCTGGAGAAAAAATTAAGGAAGGGAAAAACAAACAAGTGAAAAGAAACGTTTTAATAATTAATGATAAAAAAGACGAAAAAATAAAGTATTCCGGGAGAAATTTAGTCGGAACGGAAATTATTAATCTGGAAAATATAAATATTGTTGACTTGCTTAAATATAAGGATTTGATCTTAACTGTTGCGGGCGTTAAAAAATTGGAAGAAATATACAAATAAAATTTTTAGACTATATTTATGAGTTTATTCGGGAGAAAAAAAGAAGATAAGAAAGAAGAGAAGCCGGCGGCCAAAACCGTTGCGCTTAAGGCTGACAAAAAAGAAGAGGAAAAGAAGAGTATGAAAGAGCTTTATGAAGAAAGTTCGGTTGTTCCAGTTTCTTCTAAAAAAGGCGGGAAAGCTGAAGAAGTAGAGAAAAAAAGCAAATTTTCCCGGGCATACAGAATATTACTCAAGCCTATGGTAACGGAAAAAGCGACTAATCTGGGCGTTTTAAATAAATACGTTTTTGCGGTTTCCCCAAAAGCCAATAAGATAGAAATAGCCCAGGCGATTGAAGCGGTTTATGGCGTAAAACCAGTCGGGGTCAATATAATGAGAGCCGAAGGGAAAACTGTCCGCAGCGGCCGGACTTTCGGGAGAAGGAAAGATTGGAAGAAAGCGATTGTCGCTTTGCCCGCCGGCAAAACAATAAAAGTTTACGAAGGCGTGTAGTAGAATTGGCTTTTTGCGGCTCTAAACCATTACCAATCCCTTAATGCGAATCCTGCATACGGACTTAAACTTTCCTGCTGTAATGCGAATGCCGCAAATAATAATTCGCAGCATTCGCATTATAAAAACATTCGTGAAGATAGGCAGAGAAGAATTCGCATTAAAGGTTCATCTTAACTAAGTAATCAATCTAATCGTGTTGAACTATGGGAATTAAGACAGTAAAACCAACTACAGCCGGAAGACGTCAAGCTACTTTTGATGATTTTTTTGATATTACCAGAAGCGAGCCGGAGAAAAGTTTAATAATAATTAAAAAAAGGCAAGGCGGCCGCAACGCTCAAGGTAAAATTACAATACGGCACAGAGGCGGCGGGGCCAAGAGATATATCCGCCAGGTTGACTTTAAGAGAGATAAATTTGACATACCGGCCAAAGTCGCTTCAATTGAATATGATCCGAATCGGGGAGCACGGATTGCCCTGCTTAATTACCGAGACGGGGCTAAGAGATATATTATAGCTCCGATTGATTTAGTTGTCGGCGAGGAAGTTTTATCTTCGAAAAATCAGATTGAAATAAAAAGAGGAAATGCTATGCCCGTAAAACATATTCCGGCCGGCGTAGCGGTTTACAACTTAGAACTGGAGGCGGGTCAAGGGGCAAGAGTAGCCCGGGGAGCGGGAAATTCAGTTTCGGTTATGGGCGTGGAGGGAAAATATGCCCAAATTAAAATGCCTTCCGGGGAAGTCAGGTTAGTGAGCAAAGAATGCCTTTGCACCATCGGCCAGGTAAGCAATCCGGATAAGCGCCATATTAAATTAGGCAGTGCCGGCCGCAGCCGGCATTTAGGCATAAGGCCGACTGTCCGCGGTAAAGCCATGAACCCGGTTGATCATCCTCATGGCGGCGGCGAAGGCAACCAGCCGATTGGCTTAAAGCATCCGAAGACTCCTTGGGGCAAGCCGGCTTTGGGCGTTAAGACGAGAAAAAACAGATATTCAAATAAATTTATTATAAAAAGAAGAGGAAGGGGAAGGAGTTAATTATTAATATTATGTCAAGAAGTTTAAAAAAGGGTCCATACGTAAATCCAAGAATATTAAAAAAGATAAAGGCCTTGAGACAGGGTGATAAAACCGTGATAAAAGTTTGGGATAGGGCTTGCGTTATAACTCCGGAGATGGTGGGGTTTACCATCGGAGTTCATAATGGCAAGCAGCATATTCCGGTTTTTATTGTAGAAAATATGGTTGGCCATAGACTGGGAGAGTTTTCTCCCACCAAAAGATTCGTAGGCCACGGCGGTAAGATGGCTAAGGGCCAGGCTAAAGATGAAGCAGAAGCGGGGGCGGTAAAAAAAGATAAAGAGAGCAAATAAATCCCTTTAATTTGAGTCAATAAAAATATGGAAGTAAAAGCCAAAGCAAAATATATAAAAATGTCGTCCAGAAAACTTCGTCTGGTAGCTGATGTTGTCCGTGGAGCGGTAGTGGGCAGAGCTTTAGAACAGCTGAAATTTATAAATAAAAAAGCCGCTTTGCCGATAGGTAAATTGTTAAATTCAGGAATAGCCAACGCCGTTAATAATTATGAGCTTGATAAGGATAATTTGTATATAAAAGAAATACGGATCGATGAAGGGCCGGTTTTAAAGCGCTGGGCGCCGAAAGCGCACGGACGCGCTACTCCGATCAGGAAGAGGATGAGCCATATAAATTTGATTTTAGGAGAGATAAAGGCAAGCGGTAAGAAAAAAGCAAAAAAAGAAAAACTGGAAGCTCCGATAAGGTTAGATTCGGCAGCTAAAGAGGCGGAAGGTTTAAAGACGGGAGAAAAAAAGGAAAAGCGGCAAAATGTCCCCACCGTTTTAAAAGAAGAAAAAGGTAAAGAAATAATAGATATAAGATCGGAAGGAAGCGGCAAGCATGTTAAGATTGAAGGGGGAGGCAGCCACGGTTTTATGAAAAAAGTTTTTAGGAGAAAAAGCGGATAACATTCAAATTTATAAATTATCAAATTTATCACCGCCTCAGCGGGATCCCGCCCGCAATAAATATAATAAAGTGGCGGGACAAGTTTACGAATTAGAATTGTATGGGGAAAAAGGTTAATCCAAAAATATTTAGAATGGGTATAACAAAGACCTGGCCGTCAACTTGGTTTAGCAGTGGCGAAGATTATATTAAGAATATTAAGCAGGATGTCCGGATAAGAAAGTTTTTGTTAAAAGATTTAAGGGAAGCGGGGGTAGATAGGGTGGAAATTGAACGGAGCGCCAATAAAATTAATATAAATATCCATACCGCCAAACCCGGGGTGATTATCGGCCGGGGCGGAAGCGGCGCTGAGGATTTAAAGAAAAAAATTCACGAAATGTTTTTGTCCCGCCCAGCCGGGATTCGCCTGGGAGATATTAATCTTAATATTTCTGAGGTGGACAGGCCGAATTTAAGCGCCCAGATCGTTTTACAGTCGATGATTATAGATATAGAAAAAAGAATGCCCTTCCGCCGGGTCATGAAACAGGCTATAAGCCGGGTTGAACGGGCCGGGGCTTTAGGGGTGAAGGTCGTAATCGCCGGTCGTTTAAACGGAGCGGAAATTGCCCGGACCGAGAAATTAGTTTCCGGCAAAGTTCCTTTACACACCCTGCGGGCCGATATAGATTATGCCCGGGGAACAGCCCACACTACTTACGGAAGCATCGGTGTGAAATTTTGGATTTATAAAGGGGAAGTTTTTGAGAAAGAAAAGGATCCGGGTAAAGGCGAAATAATTGGCAAAAAAGAGTCGAAGATTAAATAAAGAATAATATAAGAT
This sequence comes from Patescibacteria group bacterium, assembly GCA_041645555.1. Taxonomy (GTDB): domain Bacteria; phylum Patescibacteriota; class Patescibacteriia; order Patescibacteriales; family JAQTRU01; genus JAQTRU01. Next base: position 46,956 of record JBAZPX010000006.1, on the reverse strand, counting down.
AAAATAACAAGATAATAAAGATAGTATGTTGATGCCGAAAAAAACCAAATATAGGAAGAGCCATAAGAGAAGGCGCGGAGGCAAAGCCAGCCAGATGACTTATGTTAGTTTTGGCAGCTTTGGCTTAAAAGCTATGGAAGCCCATTGGCTTACTTCCCGGCAGATTGAATCGGCCAGAAAGGTTTTAACCAGATATATAAAAAAGGGCGGAAAAATGTGGATAAGAATTTTCCCCGATAAGTCCGTTACGCAAAAAGGCGGAGAGATCCCGATGGGTAAAGGCAAGGGCGCGGTAGACCATTACGTGGCGGTTGTGAAGCCGGGCATGGTTATGTTTGAAATAGAGGGCGTCAACGAGAAAGAAGCGAAAGAGGCAATGATTTTTGCTTCCCATAAGCTGCCGATAAAATGCCGATTCGCCAAGAAGCATGAATAAAAATAAAGAAAACGAATATGGAATTCAAAGAATTAAAAAGTAAAGAAGAAAAAGATTTGCAGAAACTTTTGGCCCAGTCGCGGGAAAAACTAAGAGATTTGCGTTTTAAGGACGCTAATAAGCAATTAAAGAATGTCCGCGAATTAAGGAAGGCAAAAGAAACGATTGCCCGGATTTTGACGCTACTTAATGGGTTAAGAGCCGGGGGAAAAACAAAGTAAAATAAATTAAGCTTATTATTTAAATATTTACCCCGTTAGAAATCTAACTGGGGGTAACAAATTTAGCAAGGAAAAATATTTGAAAGATAAATTGTATCATTATGAAGAAAGAAACTCAAAAAATTTCTAACGGGGTGGAAAAAGAGAAAAAAAATCAAAAAGCAGATAATGGAAGCAGCTTAAGCCAGGATAAAGCCGTTATCAGGAGAAAATTCAGCGGCGTGGTTGTTAGTGATAAAATGGACAAGACAATTGTCGTGAGAATAGACCGGTCCAAGAAAAACCAGAAATACGGGAAAAGATACATCGCCAGTAAGAAGTATAAAGTTCATGATGAAAAAAATCAGTATAAAGAAGGCGACAAGGTGGTTTTTGTTGAATGCCGGCCGATAAGTAAAGATAAAAGATGGCGAGTTATATATTAAGATTCTTGGGATTTTTAGGATAATTAAGATTTTTAGGATAATTTGTATGATACAAGTGCAAACACAATTGAAAGTAGCCGATAATTCCGGAGCTAAGAAAGTCATGTGTATTAAAGTTCTGGGCGGATACAAAAAGCGTTATGCCGGAGTCGGCGAAATTATTACCGTTGCCGTTAAAGAAGCCACCCCGCATTCTGCCATTAAAAAGGGAGATGTGGCAAAAGCGGTTATTATCAGGACCAAAAAGGAAATCAGGAGAAAGGACGGAACTTACCTGCGCTTTGACGATAACGCTTGTGTTATTATTGATAAAGACAAGAAAGAACCGAAAGGAACGAGAATTTTCGGTCCGGTAGCCAGAGAAGTAAGACGGGCGGGATTTTTCAAGATTGCTTCATTAGCCCCGGAAGTGTTGTAATAACAATTAACTGTTAACAATTGACATTTAACTTTTATAGATATGAAAATTAAGAAAGGCGACAAAGTTAAAATATTATCAGGCAAGGATAAAGGCAAAACTGGAAAAGTGTTGCAGATTTTTTCTGCCTATAATAAAGTTAGCGTGGAGGGCCTTAATTTATTAATAAAGCATATGCGGCCGAGAAAGCAGGGAGAAAAAGGCCAAAGGATTGAGTTCCCGGCGCCGTTGCCTTTATCTAAGGTCGCTTTAGTCTGCCCAAAATGCGGAAAAGCAAGCAGGGTTGGTTTTAAATATTTAGAATTAACTGTCGGCGGGGAAAAGAAAAGGAAAAAAATCAGAGTCTGCGGAAAATGCCGGCAGGAAATAGATTAAAAAAGGAAATTTATGGGGTTAAAAGAAAGATACAAAAAAGAAATAGCGCTGAAAATGAAAGAAAAATTCGGCTATAAAAATATTTTTATGGTGCCGAAGCTTGACAAGGTGGTAGTTAACGTCGGTTTTGGCCGTTTTAGCAAAGACAGCGCCTATATTGATAATGTTAAGAAAAATTTAGCCGATATCACCGGCCAGAGGCCAGTTTTAACTAAAGCCAAAAAAGCGATTTCCGCTTTTAAAATCAGGGAAGGCATGATTATTGGAGCTAAAGTAACCTTGCGAGGCGTCCGGATGTATGATTTTGTGGAAAAATTGATAAATGTGACCTTGCCCAGGGTAAGGGATTTTCGCGGTTTGACGGAAAAATCAATTGATAAAACCGGCAATTTAACCATTGGCTTCAAGGAGTATATAGCTTTTCCGGAGATTTCGCCCGATTCAATTGAAAATATCCACGGTTTAGAAGTTATTGTCGCCACCACCGCTAAGAATAAGGAAGAGAGTTTAGATTTATTAAAGTTTATCGGGTTTCCCATTAAACACGAGGGGGACGAACATAAGAGAAATTAAACGAAATATATGGCGAGAAAAGCATTAATTGCAAAAGCAAAAAGAAAACCTAAGTTTTCCACCCGGCTAGTAAGGCGTTGCTGGCGTTGCGGTCGTATCCATGGATTTATGCGCGATTTCGGTTTATGCCGCATTTGTTTTCGGGAGTTAGCTGACAATGGTGATTTGCCGGGAATAAAAAAATCCTCTTGGTAATTGTTAAATAATTAAATAATAAAATAAAAAAATAATAAAATAACTCCGAAGGCTTGGGCTGTCCTGTTATATAAATAAGCCCGTTCAATTTTTTATATTATTTTATTTTTATATTTTTATATTTATTTTATGGTGGATTCAATCGCTGACATGATAACAAGAATAAGAAATGCTTCAGCCGTTGGGAAGAATGAGGTGGTTTTGCCTATGAGTAAAATAAAATTCGAAGTGGCCAAAATTTTGGAGAAAGAGGGCTGGGCAGGAAAGGTAGAAGTTATAAAAGGAAATTCTTCTAAGGAGGGAAAAGAGAAGAATTATATTTTTGACCAATTAAGGATTGTTTTAAAATATAAAAAGAGCGGCCGGCCGGCTATTAGCTGCCTAAAACGGATAAGCAAACCTGGCTTGCGGGTTTATGTTAAGAAAGACCGGTTGCCGAAAGTTTTAAATAATTTAGGAATAGCCGTAATTTCCACACCGCAGGGGATAATGACCAATAAAGAAGCTAAGAAAAAAGGTATTGGCGGAGAAGTACTTTGTGAAATATACTAAATCTACGAATTACAAATCCTTTACGAATTTACGAATACCGAATGAACTTTTTTTGCTAAAATTCGTATATTCGTAGCAAATTCGTAATTCGTAGGAATATAAAGATTTAAAACGAATAAAAGTATGTCCAGATTAGGAAAATTACCAATTAAATTACCCACCGGGACTCAAGCTAGAATTGAGGACGGTTTTATTATTGTTAAAGGGCCCAAGGGCGAGATAAGGGAGAAATTAAATAATCTGGTTAAAGCGGAAATCGGGGAGAAAGAGATAAACATCAGCGTGGAAAATCCGGAAGAAAAAAAAGAGAAATCTTTATGGGGATTATATAGGAGTCTGATTAATAATTTAGTAATCGGCGTGAATGAAGGTTTCGAAAAGAAATTAGAAATAAGCGGCGTCGGTTATCGCGCGGCTATGAGCGGAAATAAGCTGATTCTTAACCTGGGCTTTTCCCATCCGATTGAATATAATCTACCAGAAGGGATAACGGGAAGCGTGGCAGAAAACGTTATTACTTTGAAGGGTTTAGAAAAAAAATTAGTGGGAGAAACCGCCGCGAAAGTGAAAAGATTCAGGGTTCCTGACCCCTATAAAGCCAAAGGCGTTAAGTACAGCGGTGAAATAATAAGAAGGAAGGCCGGAAAAGCGGCTACTAAAGAATAAAGTTTATGAGCAAAAATAAAAGAAAAAATATCGGGCGCGCAATAAGACATAAAAGAGTGCGGGCAAAAGTGAAGGGAACAAAAAAATGTCCGCGTTTGAGTATTTTCAGGTCAAACCGCAGTATGTACGCGCAACTTATAGATGACGAGGCCGGGTTGACGTTAGCCAGCGCTTTTAGCAAAGAGATAACGGCGGGAGAACCGAAGGCAGGCAAGGGCGATAGCTTCCACAAAAAGGATATTAGTTTTCAGTTAGGGGGATTGATTGCGAAGAAAGCAGCGCTTAAAAAAATAAAACAGGTTGTTTTTGACCGAGGCGGATATAAATACCATGGCCGAGTAAAAGCTTTAGCCGAGGGAGCTAGGGAAGGCGGTCTTGAGTTTTAGTTTTAAAAATAAAATAATAAAATAATAAAATAACAGACATGCCAGAGGAAAAAAATACAACAGCCAATAATAATATAGCCAATCCGGGAGAAAAGAAACCGGCTAATCTTGAGATTGGGGCAGAGAAAAAAGCGGAAGACGTTAAGAAAAACGATTTGGTTTCGGGAAGTAAATTCCCGGAAAGAAGAATGGGCGGCAACCAGAGAGGGAAAATAAAGAAAAATAAGAAAAGGGACAGGGATGAGAAAGGAGATGAATTTGAGCAAAGAGTTTTGGATGTAGCCAGGGTCACCCGCGTTATGGCCGGCGGCAAGAGAATGAGCTTTCGCGTTTGTGTGGCTATCGGCGACAGGAAAAATAAGGTTGGCGTCGGCTTGGGCAAGGGCGCGGATGTTACTATGGCCGTAAATAAAGCCGTAAATACAGCTAAGAAAAATCTTATTGATGTCCCGACAGTTAACGAAACTATACCCCATGAAATTTACTGCAAAGCCGGCGCAGCTAAGATTTTGTTTAAACCGGCTCGCCGGGGGCGGGGAGTAATTGCCGGCGGGGTAGTGAGAACTATTTTGGAGCTGGCCGGAGTCCACAACATTTCTGCTAAAGTTTTAGGGACAAATAATAAAATTAACAATGCCCAATGCGCGATTGAGGCTTTAAAAAAAATAAAGAAAGTTGAGAAACACCTGCCCGCCATGCAGACGCAGGCATTGCCGGCGGGAGAAAACAAAAAAGAGGGAGAAGAGATTGATAATAAGTAAAGATGGGGAGATTTTTCAAATATTTAATTTTTCATTTTTCATATATTTATGGCATTATCACTACATACTATCAGTCCGAATAAAGGAGCGACAAAAAAAAGGAAAAGAGTCGGCAGAGGAAATGCTTCCGGCCATGGCACTTATAGTACCCGGGGCCAGAAAGGGCAGAAATCGCGTTCTGGCGTAAGCGGTTTAAAGCGCCTGGGGATGAAAAAACAATTGCTTCAAACTCCGAAATCAAGGGGTTTTAAATCCGAAAAGCCGAAAAGTCAGGTGGTAAGCCTGCGGGAGATAAATGATAATTTCAAAGACGGAGCAGTTATTACCCCGAAATCATTGCTAGCTAAAAAATTAATTGGTACAATAAAATTGCCGGTTAAAATTTTGGGCGGCGGTGAATTAAGAATAAAAGATATTAAATTCGGAGGAGTTAAGATTAGCGAAAGCGTGAGGGAAGAGCTTAAGGCGATCACCGCCAAGGCCACCGCAGGAGCGGGGCAGGCGGGACAGGGAAAACAATCCACCCCTGCTAAAGCTACGGTGGACAAGTAAAACAACTATCAAATGTTTGAAAAACTTATACAAATTTGGAAAATAAGGGACTTGCGGGCAAAGATACTTTTTGTTCTGGCTATGCTTGTGATTTTTAGGTTTGCCGCCCATATCCCGATTCCGGGAGTAAATATTGTTGCTCTCAAGGATGTTTTCGCCGGCAATCAGATTTTGGGTTTAATGAATATATTTTCCGGAGGCGGCATGCAGAATTTTTCTATCGTCATGATGGGCGTAGCTCCTTATATTACTTCCTCCATTATTTTTCAGCTTTTGGCCATGATCGTTCCGGCCTTGGAAGAAATGCAGAAAGAGGAAGCCGGACGGCAGAAAATTAATATGTGGACGCGCTGGTTAACGATACCTTTGGCCGTCGCCCAGTCTTACGGCATGATTACCATTCTGCGCCGGTCTTCCTACAGCATTTTGGGCGATGTAAGCGCCTTTGACCTCTCCGCCATGATAATTACCATAACGGCCGGCACTATATTTTTAATGTGGCTGGGCGAGTTAATAACGGAAAAGAAAATTGGCAACGGCATCTCTCTTTTGATATTCGCCGGCATTGTGGCTGATCTGCCCCGAATACTCCAGCAAACAATTGTCACTTTTGACCCTTCCCAGATGTTTATTCTAATAGGGTTTTCCATAATCGCTCTGATTACCGTTATTGGCGTGGTTATAATTAATGAAGGCCAGAGGAATGTTCCGGTCCAATACGCCCGCCAGGTGAGAGGGAATAGAATGTACGGGGGGACCAGTACTCATCTGCCTCTCCGCGTCAATATGGCCGGCGTTATCCCGATAATTTTTGCTATTTCTTTAGTTCTATTTCCGTCTATGGTCGCCCAATTTTTCATCCATGCCAGGACGGCCTGGATCGCCAGTTCCGCCGAATGGGTTATAGGCATTTTTAATAACCAGTTATTCTACGCGATTCTTTATTTTATTCTGGTTTTTGGCTTTACTTATTTTTATACGGAAGTTATTTTCCATCCCACGCAGATCGCGGAAAATCTGCAGAAACAGGGCGGTTTTATCCCTGGCATCAGGCCGGGCAGCCATACCAGCCAGTACTTAGCCAACACCACGCACAAAATTATTTTTGTCGGAGCTTTATTTTTGGGCCTTATCGCCATTCTGCCTCTGATTATGCGTTATTTTACCGGCATGCAGTCTTTGGCTATTGGCGGCACCAGCCTTTTGATTGTGGTTGCAGTAGTAATTGAAACCGTTAAGCAGATTGAGGCGCAGCTAACCATGAGGGAATACGAAGGAATGTAAAAAATAATAATTAATAATGAATAATTAATAATAAATTACCCCCCTTGGGGGTTTTTGGTTTTATGGGGGTTTATGATATAATAAAACAGTAAATATTTATTATAAAAATATGAGTAATCGTATTGGAGTAAGCTCAATAATGAAAGCTAAAAGAAGCCTTTTTGGGAAAGGAGGGGCGGATAAAAGAGAAGAAATAGCTAACATTGCTAGGGCTCGCAGCAGCCGTAGTCTTGGCGTTAAAGAGACGGATGATTATTTACGGAAGGAAATGGGTTATAAGTGGGACAAAAGGAGGGATATAATGAGAGGATTTAAGGGTGAAGGTAAAAAGGAAGGTCCTGACAAGGAGCAGATAAAAAGAAATATTGCAGCCTCAAAGAAGAGCGAGGAGCTGGGAAGGATGGGGAAAAAAACCGGATATGCTTCCAGCCAGGTTAGCTACGGCGGCGGCCAGGAAATTGAAACCAGTTCAAGGGTGGCTTTTGGCCAGGCTGGCGAAGAAGCAGGGGGAGCCCCTAAGCGCTTTGGCTTAGGAGGAGGTTCTTCTGGTTTTGCCAGCCAAAGATCTAATAACCCCGCTCCGGCTTCTCCTCCGCCTTCTCCCGGACCAAGCGTCGGCATCAGGCCGGGGTTTTAACTATCCCGCTTAGCGGGGACTACAAATTTGGCATTCAAATTAAATTATAAGGATTAAGGTGGGTTTTAATAAATTTATGATAACAATTAAGAATAAGCAGGAAATAAAAGTATTGCGGGAAGGCGGAAAAATATTGGCAAGCATCCTTTATAAAATAGCCGAAGAGGTAAAACCCGGAATTACGACGGCTGATTTAGAGAAGATGGCTTGCGATTTAATTAAGGCGGCCGGCGGCCGGCCTTCTTTTAAAGGCTATCAATCTCTCCTGGACGATAAACCATTCCCGACCGCTTTTTGCGCTTCCATTAATGATGAGGTTGTCCATGCTCCGGCCCTGCCGGCAAGAATTTTAGAAGACGGGGATATTATCGGGCTTGATTTAGGCATGGAGTACCCCTATAAAAAAAATAAAAATGGCTATTATACGGACATGGCCATTACTTTGGGCGTTGGTAAAATAGATAAAGAAGCGGCCGAGTTAATTGCCGTAACAAAAGAATCTCTGGAATTGGCCATTAAGAAGATAAAGCCGGGCAATACCATAAATGATATTGGCCGAACGGTTCAGCAATTTGCCGAGAGTAAAGGGTTTGCCGTGGTGCGGGAATTGGTCGGGCACGGGGTCGGCTATGATGTTCATGAAGATCCGCGGGTGCCTAATTATGAGATTTCGGAAAAGAGCTTGGAGAATGCAATTTTAAAGCCCGGCATGGTAATTGCGGTTGAGCCCATGGTTAACCGGGGCGGCTGGAAAGTAAAAACCGGCTCTGATGATTTTACGATTCTTACTGCTGACGAAAGCCTTTCTGCCCATTTTGAGCATACGGTGGCGGTAACGGATGAGGGGCATTTGGTGATTACCGAGTTATAAATCTAAGAATTATGATTTAAGATTTAAGAATTATGGTAGAAGTTGAGAAGAAATATTTAGGGATTGATTGGGGCGAAAAGAGAATTGGCTTGGCGCTGGGTGATAGTGAAACTAAACTGGCTACGCCGCATAAAACCGTTGGCGATATTAAAGAAATACTTAAGGTTATAAAAGAGGAAAAGATTAATATGGTTGTTGTTGGAAAGCCCCTGAAGATGTCGGATATCAGATATCAGATGTCGGATAAATTTTTAAACTTTTTAGATTTGTTAAAGAAAAAATTAGATATTCCGATAGAAACGATTGATGAGCGCTTGTCCTCTAAAGCGGCTGACGCTTTGCTTGGGAACAAAAAAGAAAAAGCCGGCCGGGATGAAATGGCGGCCATGCTGATTTTACAAAATTATTTAGACCGGCTCTAATTATGGAAGAAACATACTGCACGAAAACAATAATTTTAGGCCGAAAGGATTTTCGGGAGCACGACAGCCGGACAATGGTTTACAGTCTGGAGAGAGGTAAGCTTGACTTAGTGGCCCGTGGCGTAAAGAAAATAAAATCAAAACTGGCGGCCCATCTTGAGCCGTTTAATTTAGCCGAAATTATGGTAGTGCGAGGCCGGAAATTTGATTATATCGGCGCTGCGGCCAGCCAAAATTGCTTTCCTCGCCTAAAGGGGGATTTGGATAAACTGGCGGCAGCCGGGAAGGCGGTTAGTCTTTTTAATAAACTGGTAAAGGCGGAAGAAGCGGATAAAGAAGTTTTTTCTTTACTAAAAGATTTTTTGGAAAATTTGGACGGCCGTGAATTAAAAGTTAATAGCGACTTGTGGTCTGCCTTTTTTACTTTAAAGTTGATGGCGCAATTGGGCTACAGGCCGGAGTTATATAATTGCGTTATTTGCAATAACAAAATTACTCCAGGGGAAAATTTATTTGACTTAAGCCAAGGCGGTTTGATAGGCAAGGAATGTTTGGACAAAAAGGGGAATGAGGCTTTAACGATCTCTGATAATGGGATTAAATTATTAAGGGCGGTTGTTGACAGTAAATTTAGCCAATTAAATAGTTTAAAGGTAGATACCCGATTAGAGGCGGAAATAAAAAACATAATAAGTTCTTTTTATCAATACCACGCTTAGGGAGAGGAGAAAGAAATGAGTACTGGGAATATCAGGAAAGAAAGGCACAAGGCAGACCGACGAGCGGCAAAAGAGAGCGGTTGTGCGCCGTTAGTTATCGCTCCAAGAGGCCAAACGCCTCATAGCCAAAAACGTTTAGAGGAAAGAAGGCCGACGGATTTTTTCCCTTTTTCCCTTAAAACCCTCCGGGATATGAAGCATAGGGGGAAATTAGAAGTTGAGCCAGCCGGAGATGGTAGAATTATTTTAATCTCCAAAAAGCATAATTTCAGAGTTGTTACTGATAAAAATATTAAGGTTCTAATTACCGTTGAAAATCATGAATAGTTGGTCTCACGAATTATCGAGGCCAACTTTTTTTACCAAAACTTGGCATAAATCATTATTTCTGCTAGAATAGATATTACCGTGGATAATAACGATTTCTATATGAAATTCTTAACGAAACAAGCGAATAATAACAGCAATAACAATAATAACTCGACTTGATGGTTGGGGAAGTTAATTATGAGAAGATAATGACAACCCGACCAAGAGCCGGGTTTTAAAGTTTTTCCGGAGTAGTTCAGCGGTAGAACGCCGCCCTGTTAAGGCGGATGTCGCTGGTTCGAATCCAGCCTCTGGAGCATCATTGAACGTTGCAAGGAATACTCCGAGCCCCTCCCTCCTTCGCCCTTAGGGCGTATTTTTGAATCCCGCATTTTTATTGACAAAAGTATTTTTTTATGATATATTGGTATATCTAACAAATTTTGGCCGTATTAGGCGGCCAAAGACTTGAATCTTTATGTGTCATTGTGTGGCCCAGTAGAAATTCGGGTCGCATATTTTTTTATGACACAAACCAACAAAGTTGCGCCTAGTTTTAAGGCATTAGGCATTACTCCGAAATTACTTGAGGTTCTAAGCCTCTTGCGATTCACTTCTCCCACACCCATCCAGCACCAATGTATTCCCGCGGCTCTGGACGGCAAAGATATCGTGGGCATCGCCCAAACCGGCACGGGCAAGACCCTGGCTTTTGGCATACCCATGATTCAATTACTCGGGCAGAATAAGGGCCAGGGTTTGATTTTGCTGCCCACCCGTGAACTGGCTCTGCAGGTAAATGAAGTGCTCCATAAGCTTGGCCAAAAATTTGGCCTGCGCACCGCGGTGCTGATTGGCGGCGCTTCTTCCAGCCAGCAAATTCAGGCTATCCGCCGCCATCCTCATATCCTGGTCTCCACTCCCGGACGCTTAATTGACCACTTAAAACAAAAAAATTTTTCCTTGGAAAAAGTAAAAATGATTGTTTTAGACGAAGCGGACAGGATGTTCGATATTGGTTTTATTCCGCAGATCAAGCAGATTTTGAGTTTTGCCCCAAAAGAGCGCCAGACGCTGATGTTTTCGGCGACGATGCCTAAAGCCATTGCCGAAGTGGCCGCGCGCTTTATGAAAATGCCGTGGCGCATTGAAGTCGCTCCGGCTGGCACGACGGTAGCCAAAACAGAGCAAGAAATAATCATAGTGCCTAAAGAAGCGCGTCTCCAGCTTTTAGATAAATTATTGGTTGACAATCCTGGCACCGTTTTAATTTTTTCCCGCACCAAACGCGGCACTAAAAAAATCGCCGGGTTAGTGAGAGACATGGGGCACTCGGCGGTTGAAATTCATTCAAATAGATCGCTCCCCCAAAGGCAAGCCGCCTTAGCCGGATTCAAAACCGGCAAATATCGCGTGCTTGTTGCCACCGAAATCGCGGCTCGCGGCATTGATGTGGACGGAATTTCTTTAGTGATTAATTATGATTTGCCGGATAATCCGGGTGATTATGTGCACCGTATCGGCCGCACCGGCCGCGCCGGCAGCGCGGGCAAGGCCGTTTCCTTCGTTGGTCCGGAAGAAAGAATGGCTGTAAGGCAAATCGAAAAACTTATAAAAAAAACCATCCCAATAGTATCTCTCCCGGTTTTGCCGCCGCGCCGCTCTGTTAGCGCTGGTGTTAAAGTAATCAGTCCTGGTAAACAATATAAAAGCGATAGGCCGTTTCGGGGCCGGAGTAGAAATTTTCGCCGCCATTAATCCCATACACCTGTGTAGTGCATGGAATCTCTACTTTAGAAAATTATGTTTCTCGTCTATGTTTCAAAGAAGCCAAAAAAACAGCCAAAAGCTGTTTTTTTGTTTGGGTTAAAATGAAACTAGAGGTCGCCACAGTCCCTTTTCAGGAGACTGTGGCTAGGCGAAAAATGCCAAAATATTAGGTGTATCTATGATGAGTTCTTGAAAAATTGGGGCTTTTATTTGTGTGGATGAATTTCTTTACGCCCATTAAGAAGTATGCTATGCTTATAGTAGTGGATAACTTAAACTAAATTTATGAAAAATAAATTTTGCGAAAAATCGGTCCTCCGCAACGAAAGTGATGTAGAGCAATTTTTTGTTGCTCGTTTGCTCAAAGATTTGGGATATAAAGACATAAATATTTTAACCAAGCATGCTATTCCGGCGTATGTGATTGGCAAGGGACAAAAGCGACAGAGCCATATTCCCGATTACCAACTTCGCATAGGGAAAACTCCCGCTTTGATAATCGAAGCAAAACATCCGGAGGAACCAATAAATAAATATATAACTGAAGCGCAGGACTACGCGATTGTAGTTAATAGAGGTTTTATTGGGAAAAATCCGATCCAATTCGTTTTAGCCACCAACGGCATAAAAACAAAATTAGCAAGGGTTGATGAAAATAAGCCCATTTTGGAATTGAGCTTCGAGGATTTTTCTGATTCAAATGAAAAATATAAAAAACTCAAGGAACTGATATTGCTAAACAGTTTCAAAAAAGGGGCAGTCACTCCAAAAGAAGAAATTTTTGAATTTCGTACTCCCGACCTGAAAGAGTTAAAAGGCATTTTAACACAAGCTCATGATTTAATACGAAGAAAACAAAAAATTGGACCCAAAAAGGCATTTTATGAGTTTACGAAGGTTCTTTTTGTAAAAATGAATGAGGATAAAAAAATTCAAGAGAAACAAGAGAATGGTGAGGATGTTTCTATAAAGGATTTCAAATTCAGTGTTCATGCCATTGAGACAATAAACGAGAATTGGATAAATACTCTATTTCAAGAATACAGAGACGCACTCGAAGTTTTGGTAAATCGTGGTGAGAAAAAACGCATTTTTCAAAAAGATGAAAAGATAAATCTTTCTGCATCAACGATCAAGGCGATTGTTGAGATGGTTGAAAATTTTAATTTAAGAAGTGTTGAGGATGATATAAATGGTAAAGTTTTTGAAACATTTTTGGAAGCAACAGTACGCGGCAAAGAACTGGGACAATTCTTTACCCCTCGATCAGTCGTCAAATTTATGACGAAGCTGTCCAGACTGCATATCAAGAAAAATGCCGACACCGGGGAGTACGAACCAGACACAGTACTTGATGGTTCTTGCGGAACTGGTGGTTTTTTGATTTTTGCGTTGAGTGATTTATTTGATAAAGCAAAAAGTTTACCCACCGATCAAGAAAAACTAAAGAAAAAAATACGTGAGCAGTCTCTGTTTGGTATTGATGCAAGCGAAGATGACATTGTTCCCATAACCCGAATGAATATGTATCTCCATGGAGACGGCGGAAGTCATATCTTTTTGGCCGATACTCTTGATAAAGAATCATATGTTGAATCTGGAACGGATAACGAGCGAAAGACGGAAATACAGGAGTTGAAAAAATTGCTTGAGGATCAGAAATTTGATGTGGTGCTTACAAATCCGCCATTTAGTATGAAGTATGAGCAGAGCAAGCCAGATGAAAAAAGGGTTTTAGAGCAATACGGGATAGCAACGCTCGGGGGCGATTTAGCAAAGTCGCTAAAATCAAACATAATGTTCATCGAACGTTATAATGATCTCTTAAAACCGGGTGGAAAACTTTTAACAGTCATTGATGAGAGTGTTCTTAATACGGAAGGCCAGGGCAAAGTCATGCAAAAATTTAGAGAATGGTTGCGAGAAAGATATATTGTTAGAGCAATTATTTCTCTTCCAAAAAACACGTTTGTTAATGCCGATGCCGGAGTAAAGACCTCGGTGCTTTACCTAACCAAAAAGACCAGCCCATCAGAAAAACAGCCCAAAGTATTTATGGCCATCAGTAATAATGTTGGACATAACGATGCCGGAAGAATAACGGACGAGAAAGAGGGTTGGGGTGATTTGGGCGGTATTCTTGATTCATTTAAAAAATTTGAGAATGGCGACTACAAATAAAACTATTTTTGAAAAAATACCCCTAACTTTTGGGGTTAATCTTGCCGATGAAGATGACCGGTTAGATTGTGCTTGGTTTAATCCTATTTTTGAGAATAAAATTGAAAAGCTACGGTTAGCAAAAAACAAAAAAAGAAAATTGACAAAATTGAAAGTGGTTGCCGATGTTAATGGGGGGAAAAGATTGCCTAAGGGAACAGTTATTCAGGAAAGTGAAACAAGTATTATTCCTTATATTCGTGCAACTGATGTAAAAAATCTTAAAGTAAATATTGATATTGCTGCTAAAATTTCAAAAGAAATTCACAAAGAGATACAAAACTATCAATTAAAAAAAGATGACATTGCAATTACAATCGTCGGCACAATAGGAGAAGTAGGAATTTTAGAGAAAGAAGTTGAGGTTTGTGATTTTACAGAAAATATTGCGAGGGTAAGAACAAAAGATGAAAATGTTTTGCCTCAATTCCTTTTGCATTTTCTTAATAGCGAATCTGGACGAATACAAACTGAAAGATTTTCCGTTGGTTCGTTGCAGTATAAATTAAGTTTGCAGAGCTGTAGGAATATTGAAGTATATCTCCCCATATCAAACAATAATTTTAATATTAACGAACAGAAAAAAATTCTTGATTCGGTTTATTCAATTTTTGAAAAAGCGGAAAGCCACAGAAAAATAGGACAGCGACTGGTTGAAGAAGCTCGCTTAGTTATTATTAAAAGAATTGGTCTTCCGCTAGTTGAAGAAAATCAAAAATCAAGAATTTTTGAAACAGTTTTAGAAAACGACCCTTTCGCTCGGTTGGACACTCTTTTTAATAATCCTTTACGAGAAAAGTTAATCTCGATTTTAAAAAAACATCGACACAAATTACTTGGGAAATTGATAAAACCACAAAAAGAAAATAAGATTGTTCCGAGTGATTATTATAGACTTATTGAATTAGAGCAAATTGATGAAAATACCGGTAGAATCATAAAATCAAAGGAAGTTTCCGAACTGAGATCGGGAAAAAATTTACTAAAAAATGGTAGTATTCTTATTTCAAAGCTACAACCTGAAAAGGGCAAGATAGTCATTGTTGGTTCTGAATTTGATGGTTGTGTTGGTTCAAGCGAACTTTTGCCTTTTGTTTTGGATTCTTCTGAAATTACGATTGATTATCTTTGGGCGGTTTTAAGAAGTGATTATGTATTGAAGCAATGGGAATATGAATTAACGGGATCATCTCGAATGAGAATTGGACCAAATGAAATAAAGAACACAATTATCCCAATTCTTGACTTAAAATTGCAGAAAGAAATTGTTGATGATATAAAAGATAGAATTAAAAAGAGCGATAGTGAAATGCAAGAAGCAAAAAGATTATTAGGAGATGCCCAAAGACTTTTTGATCAGTTGTTATTTGAGTAGTTTTGTTTTTGGTCCGCCGAAAAAATTTCCGTCGGAAGCGAGGGCGAGGTACGCTGTCTCTCCGAGCACGCAAAATAGGCGTTTTTAGGAAGATGCCTATTTTTTATTCCCTTGCTAATACTGGAAAAATAAATAATAAAAAAGAAGCGGAAAGTATGTTTCACGTCTATGTTTCAAAGAAGCCAAAAAGACAGCCAAAAGCTGTTTTTTTTCGTTGTTTGTGCTAAAATGAAACTAGAGATCGCCGCCCCCTTTTTAGAGAAACTGCGGCGAGGCGGAAACAGCATTATGCCAAGAATAAATTTTTGGTTAATAATTTAAAGAAAAATCGAGATTATTATGAAGAAGGCTTTAATATTATTATTTATTGTCAGCTTTGCTTTAACCGGTTGTTTTTTAAAGGGAGATAAGCCGAAAGAAGAAGATTCCGGGGTTGTTAACGTTCAACAGCAGGAAATTGAAAAACTTAAAAACGAGATAGAGGCGTTAAAGGAAAATAAAGATTCCGATTCAGCCAAAGCTCCGGCGCCGGTGAAAGAAGAAGTAAAAGAAGAAACCGCCCCTGAAGTTCCAGCGCCCGTCAAGGAAGAAGTAAAAGAAGAAACCGCTCTTTCGGATTTGGGCGATTTTAAAATTGTTTACGGCGAAACGCAGAATCCGAAATATGCGGGACTAAACGAATTAATAAAAAATTCAAGCGTTTTTGAAAATATAGCCAGTTTTTTAAATCTGTTGCTGATACTGCAGAAAGATTTTCCGATTACTTTTAAGGAATGCGGTTTTGTTAACGCTTATTACACTTTAGAAGGCAAAGAAATAGTTATATGCGATGAGTTATTGGAAGATTTTTCTTATAATTTCGCGTACTTTATTAACACAGAAGACGAATTAGACAAAGCGGTAACGGATGCCACTTTTTTTATTTTTTTCCATGAATTAGGGCACGGCCTGATTGATATTTATAATTTAACTTACTCGGGAAGGGAAGAGGATGTGGCTGACCAGCTTTCAACCGTAGTTTTGGCCAATTTAGGCGAAGACGGCGCGAGGGCGGCAATTACCGGAGCCAATATGTTTTACATCACCAGTTCGCAAATAGATGCGGGGAGTTATCCTTTCTGGGATGAACATTCTTTGAACCAGCAGCGCTATTATAATATCTTGTGCTGGGTTTACGGCAGTAATCCGGAAAAATATAATGATTTTGTCGGCACATACGGTTTGCCGGAGGAGAGAGCCGTGCGCTGTCAGAGAGAATACGAAAAGATGTCACAGTTCTGGGACGTTGCCATAGATCCTTACGTAAAAGAAGAAATTAAAAAAGAAATGAATAAATAAATCAAATATGTAACCGGTTATTTCGCGAAATAGAAAGTTTGGCGGTTAGTTAAATATATTTGGAAAAGATAAAATTAAAACAGGATAAACCAAAAAATACCGGAATAAAGTCCGGTATTTTTTGGTGAAGAGTTTGATTTTTTGGTTCTGGCGGCAGATGAGAATTTACTCTGGCAGGAATATAAAAAAACAAAACGCTTTGCTAAGATCGGATTTTATGATATATTGTAATATTACCAGATATTTTTAAAAAATATGAGGCAAAAACAGACAAAAATTATAGCGACAGTTTCCGACCAGAAGTGTGACCCGGAATTTATCAGAAGTCTGCACGACAATGGCGTTGATGCTATAAGATTAAATACGGCGCATCAAACTCACAGCGATACTCTAAGGGTGATAAAAAATATCCGCAAAGTTTCGGAGAGAATCGCTATTATTCTGGATACCAAGGGGCCGGAAATAAGGACCTGCCTTACTGACGGACGCGTAATTCTTAAAAAAGGCGGAACCGTAAAAATCGCGGGCAGCAATGAAGGCAAAGTATCAACCAACGATCTTGTTTATGTTAATTACCCCGGCTTCGTTAAAGATGTGCCGGAGAAGACAACAATTTTGATTGATGACGGCGAACTGGGCCTCAAAGTTATTAAAAAAAATCCGAAACATCTTTTGTGTGAAGTTTTAAATGACGGGGAAATTAAGCCCAATAAAAGCATAAACATTCCCAATCTCCACCTTAATCTTCCGAGCCTAAGCGGCAAGGACAGGGATTATATAAATTTCGCGATTCGGCATAACCTTGATTTTATCGCCCATTCTTTCGTCAGGAATAAGGAGGATATTCTGGCTATTCAAAAAATATTGGACAAGCATAACAGCAAAATTAAAATCATAGCGAAAATTGAAAACCAAGAAGGCGTGGATAATATTGAGGAAATTCTTGATTATTCGTACGGCGTTATGGTGGCCAGGGGCGATTTGGGCGTAGAAATTCCGGCCGAAGAAATTCCCTTAATCCAGAAAAAAATAATAAAAATTTGCATTGCCCGCCACGAGCCGGTTATTACGGCGACGCAAATGATGCATTCGATGATAAAAAGTTCCCGTCCGACCAGGGCGGAGGTGAGCGATGTCGCGAATGCGATTTTGGACGGCACCGACGCTATTATGCTTTCCGGTGAAACCGCTTATGGCGATTACCCGATTGAAGCGGTGCGCGTTATGGCAAAAATTATCCAACACACGGAAGCTAATACTGAGAGTACCGACCATTTGCCTGCCTTTAAAGGCGAGAATGCTATTTCTAATTTTTTAGCCAAATCCGCCGTAATCGCTTCGCGCGAACTGGGCGCGAAAGAGATAATTATTTCCGCCGCCAGCGGTTTTTCCGCCGAAGTTATCGCTTCCTACCGCGGCCGCGTGCCGATTTTCGTGAAATGCTTTGACAAAAAAACCGCTAGGGGTTTAGCCCTGACCTACGGAATTAACGCCCATGTCGTAAAAAAAGAAGAAAATCACAAAAGATTTTTAAAAAATTTATTCACTTCTTTGGTGAAGAAGGGAAAGCTGGCCGAAAAAGACAAAGTTATTTATTTAGCCGGCGATGTTGGCAACAATTCCATAACCAATTTTATGGAGATTTGCGAAGTAGGGAAATATGTCGGCTTGGCCTCGCCAAATAAAAAATTATAACAGAATATATTATAAAAAAATGGACGTTTTTACCAAAACGTTCATTTTTTGTTCTCTTGCTAGTCTTAGAAAAATCAGGTAGAATAAAAGGGTAATTTAAATATTTAAATATAAAAAATATGCCAATTCTAAAAAATAAGTTTGTTTTAGTTCCTTTAGTTTTAGCGCTCGTGATTATTTTATCTGTTTTCGCTTATTATGCCTTAAAAAATGATAATCTCGCCGAAAAGGGGAACGGGAATATTTCTAATCAATCAGGGCAGGCGAATAGCGGTTTATGGAAATTTAATCTGGTGAAACCGGTTTTCGCTCAGATTGAAGAAATGGTTAATAAAATAAAGGCGTCAGTGCCGTTTGGCAAGGTGGCGATTTCTGAATTGGAAAACATTGCCAGTTTTGCTAAAAATGACAATATCACTTTTACGGACGCGCAAAAAAAGGCTTTGGAGGATGACGGCTTTTTTCTTACTCAAAATAATATTATAAAAGACCAGAGCGAATATCAACATACCGACGATTTTGTTGATACATACAAGATCCTGGACGGGGACAGCAACATCCATTATCGCGAGCCGAATGACGCGGTTTTTATTTCTAGCGATACGGCTTTGCACCTCTATCATATTCTCGTTGACAGAAGTTTTCAGAAAATGGAACAGGATAAATTCCAGCCAATGCTTAGGTCTATGACAAGGGCCTTGTTTGAAGATTCAATCAGCAAATATAATTCCGCGGAAGACGCCAAATTGAAAGATTCGTACGAACGGCTGTCCGCGTATTATTTGATTCCTCTGGTAATTATGGATGCCGGAAGCAAGGCTTCAGGCGTTTCTTTAAAGCCGGAAAATTTTCCAACTTACGCGGAATTTATAGATGCCGAAGAAAAAGCTCTGGCCGCGCAGACCGAAGGCGATTTGAAGTTTTCGCTAACGGAAAAGAAATACGACGGAGTGAATTTAAGCGACGAAGTCTATAATTTGGCCAAATCCGAATTAGAATTGATCCAAAAGGCGGAAGGAAAAGGGCCGTCGCCGCTATTTACCCCTCTTCGCTCTGAACTGGAAAATGATTATTCTCAATTCAAGCCCAGATCGCACTATACCAAGACTCTTGTCTTGAAGAGCTATTTTATTTCTATGATGTGGTACGGACGCATGGGCTTTACTCTTACCAGTCCGGACTTAACCAGGGACGCTTTAATCATGACCGGGCAGATTAATAATTTGAAAGTGGGGGAAGAGAATTTGTCAAAAATGTGGTCCGACATGGCTGATGTCATAGAATTTTTTGTCGGCGAAGTGGACGACCTAACCGCTTATGAATATTCCGGCCTTATCAGCAAAGTTTACGGCGATAATATCACTAACGAAAGTTTTACGGACGAGGCCAAGTTAACCGAATTTATCAGCCGGGCGAAAAAAGAATTGCCTGCGCCGAGAATCGTATCCGAGGCTTTGGCCGTTTATGATAATGGCGGAAAAAGAAGCGAATTGTTAGCTGATACTATGCAGTTCCGCTTTATGGGGCAAAGATTCACGCCGGACGCTTATATAATCAATAATTTAACGCAAGGCGCGGGCGCGCCGGATCCGGAAACCGGCCAAATGCTTCCGACCATGCCGACGGCCTTAGAACCGATGGCAATAATCGAGCCGAATAGTCAAATTGTAAAAAAGTATTTAGACGAATGGATTAGCGATCCGGCGAGAATTAAAGAGCAGGGAAGAGAATCGGATAAAATTATCGCCAAAGTATTGGGAAAATTAAAAGATGAATTTTCCAAATATGCGCCTGGAGTTTGGACGCAGAATATTTACTGGAGCTGGCTTAATTGCTATAAGACATTGCTGGCCGGATATGGCGAGGGCTATCCATATTTTATGCAGCAGGAATCCTGGATGAAGAAGAATCTGGGAACCGCGCTCGGCTCGTATACTGAATTGAAACATGACACTTTGCTTTACGCCAAACAGTCTTACGCGGAAATGGGCGGAGGAGGGGATGATCCTAAAACTATTCCGCCGGTCGTTAAAGGTTATGTAGAGCCGGATTTGGATTTTTGGAACAAGATTATAGCTTTAGCGGAAATCACGCAGAAAGGCTTAAGAGATAGGAGTGTACTGCCGGAGGAATTTGAAAATAAATATGATACATTCGTTGAGACAGCGAAATTTTTCCGCCAGCTGGCGGAACAGGAATTACAGAATCAAAAAATAAGCGATGATGATTTTGAAAAGCTAAGGACAATAAGCTATAAATTAGGAACCATAACTGAGCCGGTCGGTGTGGAACAGCTTACTGACAAAGAGAAAAGAGCGGGGATTATTGCCGATATCCATACGGACGCTGTCAATAGCCAAATCCTTTATGAAGCGACCGGGAAGCCGTTTATCGCCTTTGTGGCGGTTAAGGACGCGAATGGCGCGAGACTCACTCGCGGCTTGGTCTATAATCATTATGAATTCGCGGACAAATTGGATAAGAGGTTATCGGATGAAGACTGGCAGGCGAAAGTTTATTTAGAGGAAGGCCAGTTGCCGGCCGGGGATAAATGGTCAGCCGAGCTTATTAAATAACTGTGCTTTGTCATTTCGACCCGCTCATAAGCGTAGCGCATTGAGCGGGGAGAAATCTATAATACTTCGTATTCAGCAAATTGCTACGTACTTTTCGCTTATAACCTATTATAGATCTCTCCTTTCGCTTCGCTGCAGTCGAGATGACAAATATATTCAATGGCAAAGTCTAATCCAAAAATAATAATCTTAATAATATTAAGCCTGTGTTTCACGGGCTTAATTTTTGCTATTTATTATTTTTTACATCAAACTCCGGAGACAGAAGCGTTGAATATCCATTCCGCAAATCCGGCTGGTTTGGAATTCTATGAAACCGCTTTTAAGTTCAAAAAAATTGAATCCGATTTGTCGGGAAAAGATGTTGTCGCCGGCATAATTCCCCATCATCTCTTAGCCGCCGATTTAATCGCGGAATTTTTTAATAATCTTGAGGGGGAAAATTACGACACGGTAATCCTAATCGGCCCGAACCATTTTGACACGGGAAATTCCGGCATGATTACTTCCGGTTATGACTGGCAAACTCCTTACGGCCGCCTGGAAGCCGACCGGGAAGCCCTGAATGAAATACTGGGGGATGATCTAAAAGTGGATGAAGAGGCGATAGGAAATGAACATTCCATAATGAGCGAAGTATCTTTCATAAAGAAAATATTTCCGCAGGCAAAAATTTTGCCCATAATTTTAAAGCCGACGGTAAGCCCCGAAGAAGCGGGGGATTTAGCAAAAAAATTATTTGAGACAAAGAAGAATAAAAATATTTTAATCTTAGCGAGCGTGGATTTTTCCCATTATAAAAATAGCGAAACCGCGCAAAAGAACGACAAGGAGAGTATTGCCGCTATTACGAATTTTTCAATGGATAAGATATATAGTTTAGATATTGACTCTCCGGCTTCAATTTATACATTACTTGAATACAGCCGATTAAATCAGGCCGGTTTTGAATTGCTGAATAATTCAAACTCGGCCATATTGGCAAACAAACCGGAATTAGAAAGTACGACCAGTTATGCAACAGGGTATTTTGGCAATTTTTGACTTTAATCGCTGATTATATTAAGATGTAAGTCAAGCTGCTTTTTTCAAAAAACAAGAAGAAGTCAACTTCAACAATCATCAGAAAGGAGGGCTCTATGGGGCCCATTATTTTCCCGATGGATAAGCGCGGTAGCCAAGAAGAATTGCTCGCCAAATTGGCGGAAATTCTTCTTGACCCGACCGCCCGCGAGCTGATCGGAGCTATAAAGATCAACGATGCCGCCCATCTTCCCGGTCCCCGCGGTTCAGCGTTTCTGGCTAAGATGCGCGGGGTTATCGTCGCGGGCGGGTCAGACGCCGGAATTTTCCTCGATCTCAAACTGGCGGACACGAGCGACACCAATGTCAACACCGTGTCCCGCTATATCAATGATCCGGACAAATCCCTGATCGACCCCGCTGGCATCTATGCCGCGCCAAACATTCTCACCGTTCGCGAGTCAGTCTCGGTAAAGGGATGGCTTGAATTGCGTCGCGCGCTTCCGAATACGAAGCTCGCGCTCGTAAGCGTCCTGACCGATATGACGGAAGTCGAATGCCGCAGGCGTTACGGAATGGTGCCGCTTTACAAGATTCTCACAGACATTGACAACATTCGGTTGGAGTACGCGGCCATTCGTACCGAAACCGATAACCCCGAGCCTTTCGACATGGTGGTATGTTCGCCACTGGAGGTACGCGAGCTCTTCCACGCCTGGGGCCACAGGTTTCAATTCATCGTCCCCGGCATCCGCGATTCGTGGATGCTGGCCGGACAGCAGAAGAGGTTTACCGGAATTCGAGAGGCGTTGAATCTCGGCGCGACGTTCGTCGTTGCCGGCGCTCAGATCGCCAAGGGAAATCCGGATGCGACTCCGCCTATTTCCGCGGACGAAAGCCGCCAGAGAACGTTCGTTGAAGTGAGAAATTCCAATCACGTCCAGATCGTACCGGGTGACCACGTGGCCATGCTCGATAACTGTGACGGCTTCTACGAAAGCCCGCGCGATGCTTCCGGAAATTATGTCGGCCCTCTGGTCGCGTATGCCGGAAAGTATGACACGCCTTCTGGCGAGTTGAATTTCGTCGGCCGTTGCTACTTCAATCTGGCCAAGGTTGAAGAAAGGCCGCTCGTTCGGCAAGTTTTCTGCCGGGATCTGGCGGGTAAATTCAAAAACCTTTCGAAAATTCCGGGCGCGATCATGGGCATGCCCATGGGCAGCATTCAGCTTACCGCCACGCTTGGCGATTTCCTGGGCTGCCGGACCATATTCGCCGAAAAGAAGGTTATCGAGCCGGCTTCGGAGGGAAAAAAAGAGAAGAGCATTCTCGTTCTCGGCCGGCACGAAGTGAAGAAAGGCGAAGTCGTCTTTATCGTCGAGGATGTCTGCAATAATTTTTCCACGACCGATAAGGCGATCAAGCTGATCGAGGAGGCCGGCGGCATTTTCGGAGGCATAATCTGCTTTGTCAACCGTTCGGATAAAACCGAATGGGCCGGGAAGCCGATCGTCTCCCTGATTCACAAACCTTCGCCGGAATTTAAGCAGGACGATTCGGCTGTCAGGGACCTGATTGCCGCCGGGAACATCTGCTGGGAGCCGAAGAAGGAATGGGCGCGGCTCAAAAAGGCGATGGCCGATGCGCAGTCGGCATGATTTACAACAGTAACAAAGCTACAAAAAGGCGGTTTCACTCTGTGAGCCGCCTCATTTTTTTAGAAGCGCATTTTTTTAGTTTGAAAATACGACCAGTTATGTGACCGGTTACTTCACGGAATAGATGGTTTATTCTTATCGCTTTTCCCTTGCTAATGTTTAAAAAATCAGGTAGTATTTAGGTAGAAGTAATGGGATTATTGGGACTTTTGGGATTCTTAAGATTCTTAGGATTCCTGTTAAATCTCAAAAATCCCAAGAATCCTAAGAATCTTATTTTATATTTTTATGCTAAGGACTCATACTTGCGGGGAGCTAACTAAAAAAGATAAAGGTAAAGAAGTGGCTTTATGCGGCTGGGTGCATCGGCATCGTAACCACGGCGGTCTTATTTTTATTGATTTGCGCGACCGCTACGGCCTGACGCAGATAAATTTTAATCCGGAGAGAAATAAAAAAATTTGGAATGAAGTCTATAAACTGCGGGGAGAATGGGTGATAAAAGTGAAAGGGAAAGTGGCCGAGCGGCCGAAAGACGTGATAAATAAAAAAATGGCAACCGGGGAAATTGAAGTGGAGGCCGAGGGTTTAGAAATTTTAAGCCAGTCCAAGACGCCGCCGTTTGAAATTGATGAAGAAAAAGCTAAGGGGGCTAATGAAGCCCTGCGTCTGGAATACCGATTTTTGGATTTGCGCCGGCCGGAATTGCAGAAAATAATGAAAACCCGTGATGAGATAATAAGATATATCAGAGAGTATTTTCATAAGCGCGATTTTATCGAAGTGCAAACGCCGATTTTGGCTAATTCTTCGCCGGAAGGGGCGCGGGATTATTTAGTGCCGTCGCGGCTTTATCCCGGGAAATTTTACGCTCTGCCGCAGGCGCCGCAGCAATTTAAGCAATTGTTGATGGTCGCGGGAGTTGATAAATATTTTCAGATCGCGCCCTGCTTTCGGGATGAAGACACGCGGGCCGATCGGCATCCGGGAGATTTTTACCAGATTGACTTAGAAATGAGTTTTGTCGAACAGGAGGATATCTGGCAGGCGGTTGAGCCGTTGATGATAGAATTATCGGAAAAATTCGGCCAGAAGAAAATTTTAACTAAACCTTTTCCGCGTTTAACTTATAAAGAAGCCATAGGAAAATTTGGGTCAGACAAACCGGACTTAAGGTTTGGGATGGAAATTAAAGAGATTACGGATTTAGCCAAGGGTTGCGGATTTAGCGTTTTTTCCGAGGCTGTTAAAAAAGGCGGAACCGTTCAGGCCTTAAAAGTGGACGGCGGGGCCAAGTTTACCCGCAAAGATATAGATGAATTAACTCAAACGGCCAAAGCCAAGGGCGCTAAAGGCTTAGCCTATTTAATTGTTAAAGAAAAAGGCGAGCTGCATTCTCCGATAGTAAAATTTTTAGGGGAAGAACTGGCCAAGAAAATTGTTAAAAAGGTTGGAGCTCAAGCCGGTGATATAATATTTTTCTCCGCTGATAGTTGGCGGCCGGCTTGTCAGGCCTTAGGCGCGGTTCGCAGTGAAGGCGGGACAAAATTAGGCTTAAAAGATAACAAGATAATGGCCTGGGCCTGGATTATTGATTTTCCGATGTATGATTATTCCGAGTTAGAAGAAGGAAAAATTGATTTTTCCCATAATCCTTTTTCAATGCCCCAAGGGGGACTAAAAGCCTTAGAAAATAAAAATCCTTTGGAAATTTTGGCTTACCAGTATGATTTAGTCTGCAATGGCTATGAGATATCTTCGGGCGCTATCAGGAACCACGATCCGGAAACTATGTATAAGGCCTTTGCCATTGCCGGCTATTCTAAGAAAGAAGTGGATAAAAAATTCGGCCATATGATTAAAGCTTTTGCTTACGGCGCTCCGCCCCATGGCGGGTTCGCTCCGGGCCTTGACAGGCTCCTGATGATTTTACTTGATTGCGAGTCAATCCGCGATATTTATGCGTTCCCCAAAGACGGGCAGGCGCGCGACGTGATGATGGATAGCCCGAGCGAAGTAAGTGAAAAGCAGCTAAAAGATTTAGGAATTAAAATCGCATAGCTTAAGAATTTTAAATAACAAATTTTAAATTTTAAATGACGTATAATTTGGAGGAAAGAACGACAAAGTTTGGCGAGGAAATACTATTTTTGGCTAAATCTCTAGAGAAAAACATTGTAAATAATCCATTAATAAGTCAGATTGTCAGGTTGGGAACAAGTATTGGCGCCAACTATTTTGAGGCCAACGGCGCCGCTTCCAGGAAGGATTTTAAGAATAAGATCTGTATCTGCAAGAAAGAAGCAAGGGAAACAAAATACTGGTTGGAATTAATCGCTAAAACTAATGACGATCAGAAAGATAAGTGCAGAATATTGTGGAAAGAGGCCCAAGAGTTAACTCTAATATTTTCAAAAATTATTCTAACAATTGATAAGGGAAAGTAGCCAATTAAAATTTAGTCATTTAAAATTCAATTAAAATTTAAAACTTAAAATTTAAAATTAAAGAGTATATTTTATCAGATAATTATATTTTTTCAACTTCGGAAGATGAAGCGCGACAAATATTTTATTATAGAGCTTATGCAAAAAGTTTTGATAAAGCAAATTTACAAAGAACCGGAGAAATTTTTGTCCGGGCATTTTTCAATCAAGGCGGAAAAAATTTCCGTTTCCGGCTGGGTAAGGACAGCCCGCTTTTCCGCCAATATCGGTTTTATCGAATTAAACGACGGAACTTTTCTTAAAAATTTGCAAATCGTTTTTCAGGATCGTTTAGATAATTTCGAAGCTTTGACGAAATTAGTTATCGGTTCGGCGATTACCGTGGAAGGTGAATTGATAAAATCTCCGGCTAGCGGCCAGGCTTTTGAGGTGAGAGCGGATAAGATTGAAATTATCAGTTTAACCGCCGAAGGCTATCCTTTGCAGAAAAAGCATCATTCTTTTGAATTTTTGCGCACCGTTTCCCATCTGCGCCCAAGGACTAATACCTTCTCGGCGGTTTTCCGTCTGCGTTCGGTTCTGGCTTTCGCTCTCCATAAATTTTTTCAGGAAAGGGGGTTTATTTATCTTAATTCCCCGATTATTACCGGCAGCGACTGCGAGGGGGCCGGGGAGATGTTTGCCGTGACAACGCTTGATCTTAATAAACCGCCCAAGGATGAAAGGGGAAAAATAGATTTTTCCGAAGATTTTTTCGGCAAAAAAACCAACTTGACGGTAAGCGGGCAGTTGAACGGCGAAGCTTTCGCCTTGGCTTTCCGCAATATTTATACTTTTGGCCCGACTTTTCGGGCGGAAAATTCCAATACGCCGCGGCATGCGGCCGAATTCTGGATGGTAGAGCCGGAAATCGCTTTTGCGGGCTTAGGGGATAATATGGACCTGGCGGAAGAGATGATAAAATATCTGATAAATTATGTCAGGCAAAATTGTCAGGCCGAGATGGAATTTTTTAATAAGTTTATTGATAAAGGTTTAACTGAACGCTTGGATAATGTGGTTAACTCGAATTTCGAGCGTTTAACTTATACAAAAGCGATTGATATTTTAAAAAGCGCCAAGGAGAAATTTAAATATCCGGTTAAGTGGGGGATTGATTTGCAGACCGAGCATGAGCGCTACCTGACGGAAAAAGAATTTAACAAACCGGTTTTTGTCACGGATTATCCGGCGAAAATCAAGGCCTTTTATATGCGCCTGAATGACGACGGCAAAACCGTAGCGGCTATGGATTTACTTGTGCCGGGCGTGGGAGAAATTATCGGGGGCAGCCAAAGAGAAGAGCGCTTAGACGTATTGGAAAAAAGAATAAAAGATTTTGGTTTAAATAGGAGGGATTACGAGTGGTATCTGGATTTAAGAAAATTCGGCGGAGTTAAGCATGCCGGGTTCGGCTTAGGCTTTGAGCGGGCGATAATGTATTTGACGGGCATGGCTAATATCCGCGACGTTATTCCTTTTCCCAGGACGCCGAAGAATGCGGAGTTTTAATAATGTAGGATTCTTGGGATCTTTAGGACTCTTAGGATTATTAAGATAAGGAAAAATATGAATGAATTAAAAAATGAAATCGAAACTGAAATTGATGAAGGCGAGTTAGAAGAAAGAAGAGAAAAAGTTGCGGAAGTTGAAAGCAAATTGGAGCAGCTTAGAAACAGCGAATACGCGGATAAAGTTGAAGATATTATCGGCAGACGTTTAGGAAAAATGAGAGACAGATTTTCTGGAAGAGCGGAAAATTTCGCAATGTGGAAACTTTTAAACGGAGAAAAATTTGATATCAAGGCTCAAGATTTCGATTTTTCGCCGGTTGAATATTCGGTAGAAGGTTTTATTTTTAATTTATACAAAAAATTTTTTCCCGAAAGTTGGGAAAAGAAGGCTAAAAAAATAAGAAAGCAAACAGATGAATTGCTGGAAAAAGATGAAAACGGAGGAATCAGGAAAAAAATTAATGCTTTCGCGGGTGGGTTGAAAAATAAATATCCGGATGCAGGCGAGTATTATGCTTATCACGCCATAACATTTAGCGACGCTGATATTGGAGATTGCCCGGATTATGATTTTCCTGGCGAGGATTCAGTTGAACAAAAAATTAATGATTTATACGAAGAATATTTCGGAAAAGAAGAGGGTGGTGGTGGAGAAAATAAAGAAGAAACAAGCGGGGAAAAATAATTAAAAAAATATGCGGTTGTCCGGTTTGCAAAAATATATTTTAAACCAAGGCTACCTTAAAAATGGCACTGGCTCGAGAGGGGATTTTTACGGTTTTTATCATAAAAAGGAACTGGCCGAAAATAAAAAAAGCATCCAGGATATAATCCATAATAGCTTGGAGAGTTTAGTAATAAAAGATTTAATAGTCGCTTTTGGCCGGAAAACCGCTAAGAAGTGGTTTATAGATAAAATTAGATTAACGCCGGAAGGGAAAAGAACGGCTAAAGAAATAATAAAACAGAGGCAGAGAAAACTGCCAATTAAGTAAAATACGAATGACGCGAATTATATGCGAATATTGCGAATGGAAAATATAAATTTTTATTTTATTATTTTATTATTTTATTTTTAAATTGTATGGAAACAAAAAGCAACGCGGCAAAATTTGCCTTTTTTTACATGTTGTCTCTGGTGGCGCTTATTTTTATGGCCTTAACCTCAGGCATGATTATTTTCCAGATTATTAACAAAAATATAGCCGACATCCTGAACCTTTATCAGGGACGGTTTTCCCCGAGCCAGTTGAAATTTGCTATTTCCGCCTTAGTAATTTCCACGCCGATATTTTATATTTGCATGTGGCGGATTTTTAAAAGCTTAATCTCAGGCGCTTTAGACAAGGATTCCGGCATAAGAAAATGGCTTACTTATTTTATCCTTCTGATTTCATCGGTAGTAATGCTCGGCTGGCTGATCGGGACGATTAACAGCTTTTTAGGCGGGGAGCTTACAACCAAGTTTATCCTAAAAGCCATTACCGCGATTTTCATCGCGGCCGCGGTTTTTACTTTTTATTTTTATGACATTCGGCGGGAAGAAGTGAAAAAGAAGAACCGGGTTATCCAGGTTTATTTTTACGCTTCTTTAGTCTTAGTCATAGCGGTTTTTGTCGCTTCTCTCTTTATTGTGGAATCGCCGACCCAGACCAGAAACCGAAAATTTGATAATTTTATTTTAGATAATTTTAACAATATAGATATGGCGATTGCCAGTTATTTCCAGGAATTTAAGAAATTGCCGGAGGGCCTGAACGAACTTAAAACCCAGTATAGTTATTTAGGCGAAGACAGTTTAAAAGATCCGGCCAGCAAAATTTTATTTGATTACCGCGCGGTTGATAAAAATACCTATGAGCTCTGCGCCACTTTTAAGGCCTCAAATAGGAATGAAAACATAGAGGAATATAATTATTATAAGGACAAATGGACGCATGACGCCGGTTATCAATGCCTGCAGCAGAAAGTTCATAGCGAAGACAGCGGTAAAGCCCCTATTTCTGTCCCGGTGAGATAGATTGCCTAAAAGAAAAAAATATAGTAATATAAAAAACCCAGGGAGGATTTATTCTTTGGGCTTTTTATAAATATGGCTCTTTGAAAAATGAACAATATAAATGGGGGAGTTATGGCAGTTGAGATCTTAAAGTTGGTAAGGGACGCTTTTAAAGCGATCGGCATTCTCGCGTTGGCAGCAATATTAATCGGCATAGTTTGTCTCGTTGACTGGGATTTTGCCTTTTAAGGCGAAACCTAAAAAACGGAGAGGGAGAAATAAAAAAATATCAGTTTTCCGCAGGCGGTTGGAATGATCACTCTCAGTATTGTCGTCATTATCGTCGGGGCTATAGTTTTACTCCCATCTCTTGTCGTGAATGGGGTTCTGGGGTTGTTATTTTTCCGTCTATTCTGGGCAAAAGAGAAACTGACTCGCTAAAATAAAAAGAAAGGGGAAAAGCGTGATAAGGATAAGAAACAAGAGACGCAGAAAAAAACATCATAAAGCGGAAGCGTTAAAATGCGGCTGTAAAACCGGCCAGCAATGCCATAATTGGCGAAAACATCATCCAAGAAAGACGCCTCTCGCTTGCCGGAATTGCCATCAACTATTCAGGAGAATAGCGGTAAGAAATAGCAGTTTCTGTCGGTAGTTTTAATTTGTTGGTAAAGGATAAAGAAGAATGAGCAAAAGGTGACTTTTGCTCCGAAAAAACACCAGAAGTGCTTAACCTATATTGCTAACAATTAAGGAGAAAATAAAAAAGAGAAGGCTAACCCCAGGGGTTAGCCTTTTTTCTTTGCTTTTAGCCCAAAATTAAGGTATAATATTAACAGTTAACAATTAACTTTTGACAATTAACAAACATATGAATAAAAAAACGAAGTTGCCGGCTAAGTTAGAAGAATATCTAAAAAAAGCCGGGGTGAAGCATAATATTTTAGAGCATCGGACGGTTTATACGGCTATGGATGCGGCCACAACTATGAAGAAAAAAATGGGCGAAATTGCCAAGTCGCTTTTAGTCCAGGCGGACAAAGATTATTTTTTAGTATTATTGCCGGCTGATTATAACCTTGATTTTAAGAAGCTTGGGCAATGCTTAGGGGCGAAAACCGGCAAAAAAATAAAAGTTGTAAAAATTCCGGGCGAAAAAATTATGGCGGATGTTTTAAAGATTAAAGCCGGAACAATGAGCGCTTTCGGCCAGCTTTATAAATTGCCGGTAATCGCGGATAAAGCCCTGATGAAAGTGAAGAAAGCGGTTTTTTCTTCGGGCAGTTTTAATCATTCCGTGGAAATGGCGGTTGGCGATTTTGTAAAATTGGAAAACGCGGTTTTGGGAAGCTTCGGGATTAAAAGGAAAGTGAAGATAGTGAAGGTGGCAAAACCCGACAAGAAGGTGGTGAAGGCTTTGAAAAAGAAAAAATAAAAAAAGATTTATGATTTAAGATTTAAGAAGATAATTCTTAATTCTTAATTCTTAATTCTTGATTCGTTTGATGATGGATTTTAAGACGGAAAAATTCGAGGGTCCTTTGGGTTTATTGCTGCAGCTGATTGAAAAGGAAGAGCTTGATATCACGGAAGTAAGCCTGGCTAAAATCGCCGACCAATACATTGATTATATGAAAGAGCTGAGCGTAGCTAATCCGGACGAGATGGCGGATTTTTTAGTTATCGCGGCAAAATTATTATACATAAAATCTAAGGCGCTCCTGCCTTATTTATATACGGAGGAGGATGAAGAAATAGAAGAGTTTGAGCAGCAGCTTAGGATGTATAAAGAGTTTCTGGAAGCGATGAAAGTCATAGAGGCGATTATGGCTCTGAAAAAATTTATGGTTGCCCGGGAGTTTGATAAAAAGGCGATTCTGGCTAATTTAAAAATTTTTTCTCCGCCGGCGAAATTAACTAAAGAGAATTTAGCCATTGTCCTTAAAAACCTGGTAAGCCAGATTAAACCGGAGGGGGAAGCTTTAGAGGAGGAGAAATTAGAGAGGAAAATAAATATTGAGGATAAAATTTTAGCTATCCAAAAGGCGCTATTAGACACAATTAGGGTAAATTTTTCTAAATTTTTAGAGAAGGCCGGATCAAAAACGGAAATTATTGTAAGTTTTCTGGCTATTTTAGAATTAATAAAACAGCGAGACGTTTTCGCCGAGCAGGAAATCCTTTTTGGCGAAATAACTATAAATAAAAATAATTGATATGCTTATAAAAGGAAAAATTGAATCTTTGCTTTTTATTTGCGCCAAGCCGATGACGATTAAGCAGTTGTCGCAGCTAATTAGAAAAGAGCCGAAAGAAGTTGAAGCGGCGGCAGCTGAATTAGCCGCCGATTATAAGGAAAGAGGGCAGGGGCTGGCGATAATAAAAAACGGTTCGGCTTTTCAGATGGTAAGCGCTCCGGATAATTCGAGCTTGGTCCGTGATTTTATCAAAGATGAAACTACGGGCGATCTCACCCGGCCCAGTTTAGAAACTTTAACCATTATCGCTTATCGCGGCCCGATTTCGAAATTGGATTTAGAAAGAATCAGGGGGATAAATTGTTCTTTAATTTTGCACAATTTGCTTATACGCGGTTTAATAGACGCCAAGCCGGATAAGAAGAAAAACGAAACTTACTATAATATCACTTTTGATTTTATTCGTTTTTTGGGGGTTAGCGATATAAGCCAGTTGCCGGATTATGAGAGGCTTAATAAAGATGATACGCTTGATAGGATGTTGAGTGATGGCAAGGAAGAGATAAAAAAATAAAAATCCTAATGACAAAATCCTAATGACAAATCAAATCCAAAATTCCAATGTCAAAAATATTTTTGGATTTTGGCGTTTGAAATTGATTTGACATTTGAGCTTTGGATTTTAATCTTTGTTAGAGATTAAAAATTGGGTGAATTAGGAATTTTTTATGTTGATATCAGCTCTAAGTAGTTTAATTATTGCGGCTCTAATTTTCAGCTTTGCCATTTCTCCGGCTAAGCCGGGTTTTAGTTTTGATATTTTTGGTGCTCTGGCCGGAGATAAGGGGGAGGTTTTAGGCGTGGACGAAAAAGAAATGGATGAAGCGGTCGGCAGAGCGGTTGAAGAAATAAAAAAAGTGCCGTTGGCCGAAAGAATTTTGCCGGAGAGCGAAGACAGGCCGACCGGACCGCAAAAATTATTTGGCGTTGGCGATTTTATAATTACGGCTAAAAGCGCGGCGGCCATTGACCGAACTAGCGGCGTTTTGCTTTTTGCTTATCAGCCAGACGAGATAACGCCTATCGCCAGTCTGACTAAATTAATGACGGCTTTGGTTTTTCTTGATTATAATCCGGGCTGGGACTGGCCTTATGAAATAAAAAGGGAAGACAGGCGGGAGGGCGGAAAAATTTTCTTGTTTCTGGGAGAAAAAGTGACGGTTAAGGATTTATTTTATTTAAGCTTAGTGGCTTCGGACAATACGGCCACGATTTCTTTAGTCCGTTCCGCCGGGCTTAGCGAAGAAGAATTTGTCAAAAAGATGAACGAAAAAGCTTTAAGTTTTGGTTTAACAAAAACGAAATTTAGCGACCCCATCGGTTTAAATAACAATAACGTTTCCACGGCGAAAGAGGTAGCCAAATTAGCCAAAGCCGCTTTTTCTTCGGAAGATATCCGCCAGGCATCCTTAACTAAAGGATATGAATTTAAAACTCTGGACGGAAAAAGAAAGAAAATTTCAACTACCGATTATTTGTTGGATAATTTTCCGGCCAACGGCTTAAAAATTATCGGGGGAAAAACCGGTTATACGGAGCTGGCCGGATATTGCTTCGCCGGAGAATTCGCCCACGAGGACAGCAAGGAAATCGTTACGGTTATATTGGGCGGCCCCACCAGCAGCGGCCGGTTTAAGGAAACAAAAGATTTGGCGGAATGGATTTATAAGAATTACGAATGGTAATTGGCGGTGAGATTTTTGGGATCTTTGGGATTTTTATGAATGATGATATAATAGGAAAAGGCAATTATTAGTTAGTCTATATCATATGGGAAAAAACAAAATCATTATTGCTAACTGGAAGATGAAGCTAACCTTAGCGGAAAGTTTAGAGAAAGCGAAAAAATTTAAAGAAAAATTTAAAGATTTTTCTAAGGGCGAGGTTGTAGTTTGTCCGCCTTTTATTATTTTGGATGAAATCGGCAAATTATTTAAAAAAACCAGTTTAAAATTAGGGGCCCAAGACGTATTTTTTGAAGAAAGCGGAGCTTACACCGGCGAAATTTCGCCGAAAATGCTTCTTGAAGCCGGCTGCCAGTACGTCATTATCGGCCATAGCGAACGCCGCCGCTTCCTATCAGAAAATTACGCCATGATCCACCAGAAAGTAAAAGAAGTTTTGAATGTCGTCGGCCTGACTCCAATCGTCTGCATCGGCGAAGAAAGCGAGGAAAGAAAAACGGATAAACGGGATTTTGTTTTAGTTGACCAGTTGCAGCAAGCCCTTGGCGGCATCAATATTATGGAAAACCAGCAGGTGGTTGTCGCTTATGAGCCGGTCTGGGCGATCGGCTCCGGACTGGTGATTGAACCGGCGGAAGCTGACTACGCCCATAAAATTATCGGCCTGGCCTTAAATGATATGTTCGGCCTGGGCGTGGTTAATAAAAATTTTCGTGTTGTTTACGGCGGCAGCGTAACCAGTAAAAACGTAAAGAGTTTCGCCGATTTAGAAAATATTGACGGCTTGCTTGTCGGCGGCGCCAGTTTAGACACGGATGAGTTTTATAAAATTGCCAAGGGGATACTTTGAGCATAACGCGTAACGTGGAACGCATAACGAAAAAATTTACAATTTTCAATTATCAATTTTCAATGACTAAATTTTTAAATAGCGAAAACAATAACTTAAAAATTAGAAATTGGTCATTGATTGAAAATTAAAAATTAGAAATTGAAAATTAAAGTATAAAATTTTGAACCAAATAATTACTTCACTAGTCAACTATTTAACTAATTCACTAATTAATCAATGCTCGTCCATATCAAAGAAATAGTCAAAGCGGCGGAAAAGGGCGGTTATGCGGTCGGCGCTTTTAATATTCATAACCTAGAATCCGCTTTAGGCGTGGCGAGAGCGGCCAATAAGGTAAAGTCCGCGGCCATTATTCAGGTTTCGGAAAGCGCGATTAAATATATGGGTTTAAAGCCCATTACCCATATTGTTTCCACGATTGCCAAAAATATTGCCGCTCGCGTGCCGATTGCTTTGCATTTAGATCACGGGAGTAATTTTGATTCTATTTTTGAATGTATAGATTCGGGATTCACCTCCGTTCATATTGACGCTTCTTCTTTGCCCTTGGACGAAAATATCAAATTAACCAAGCGTGTGGTTGAGGTGGCCCATAGTCGCGGCGTCTGGGTGCAGGGAGAAATCGGGTCGATAATCGGCGGGCACGGCGATAATGGCAAAAAATTAAAAAATATTCCTTTGGCCAAAGCGGAAGACGTCATAAGATTTGTGAAAGAAACGAAAGTTGACACGATCGCGGCGGCAGTCGGCACCGCCCACGGCGTTTATACTAATGAGGATATAAAATTTTCTCTGTTAAAAGAAATAATAGCGAAAATGAAAAAACCTTTTGTTTTGCACGGAGGTTCGGGGGTGGCGGATGAAAAAATAAAGAGGGCCATAAAAGAAGGAGTGCACATAATTAACGTCGGCAGCGATATAAAAATCGCTTTTTGCACGACCTTGATTAACAATTGCCTGAAAAACAGAAAAGAAACCGATCCGAGGAATTTATTGGCGCCGACGATTGAGGCGGTAGAAGAAGTGGTTGCCGGGAAAATGAAGCTCTTCGGTAGCGCCGGGCGGGTGAAAGAAAGAGAAATGGAAACATAATTTATGATATTTATGTTTCAATAAATAGATGAGGAGAGTTCTGCTTGGAAGTAGTCATATAATAGCTGGTTAAAAAATTTTAAATTTTCAATTTTAAATTTTCAAACGATTTTTAATTTTTTAATTTCCAATTATTTATATTATTAAATTTAGAAATTAGAAAATTGAGACATTAGAAATTGTTTAGAAATTGAAAATTATCACCGCCTTAGCGGGATCCCGCCCACTATAAATTATAATAAAGTGGCGGGAGAAATTATAAATTGTTATGTATAACATCATTCCCTTAATTTTAATCCTTGTCAGTTTAAGCGTGATTGTTTATATTGTGGTGAGGAAATTTTCCGTTTTGGCCGGCGTAGATGTGGAAAATATTCCGGCGGAACGGGAAGCAAGGGTTAAGGAGAGAATTATAAGCAGCCGCTTAAAGAGGAATATTTTTAAATGGAGTTCCCAGCTGACAAAAATTTTTAGGTTTTCAGCGGAAAAAACCGGGGTTTTTTCAAAATGGATTTATAAAAAACTCCATGAGTTAAAAGAAAGTTACGGCGCGGAGATATTTCTGCCCACGGCGGATAAGGAGAAAAAAATCGGGGAATTGTCGGTTGAGGCCGAAGAGATGATCGGAGAAGATAATTTTAAGGAAGCGGAGAAAAGATTGATTGAAATTATCGGCTTGGACAGCCAGAACATAGAGGCTTTTAAGAGTTTAGGCAATTTGTATTTTGCCAATAAGGATTATGAAGACGCCAGGCAGACGTTTGCCCATACTTTGAAATTAATAAAAGACAGCGAGAATAATCAGGAAATAGCGGAGATTAATTTTGAACTGGCTTTGGTTAACCGGGCTGACGGCCGGTTAGATGAAGCTTTAAGAGAGATAAAAGAGTCTTTAAAAACGGCGCCGAATAATCCCCGCTACCTTGACACTAGCTTAGAAATCAGTATAATGAAAAAAGACAAAGTTTTGGCTTTGGACGCTTATGGCAAGCTGGCGAAAGCTAATCCGGACAACCAGAAATTGAAAGATTTAAAGAAGCAGATTGACGGAATATAACTATAAAAAACCAAAAATAAAAAATATTTTAAACCATTTTCATGCTGTGTGGAACAGTATTTTTTTAACAATTAACTTTTGACGATTTAAGCATGCCGTTGTAGCTTCCCCCTACGCCAAGGCTTCGGGGGGACGAGGCGGTTAAAATACAAATTTGAAGCTAGTGGCTTGCGCCGCGAAGCTTCATGCGAAGTGGCGCCGTTGTAGCTTCCGCCTACGTCCCGAGGCTTCGGGACTACGGCGAGACAAGCAGCTGGTTCAAACACTCATTACAAAAAAATTGTAAGAAAAAATAAAAAGATTAATCAGGCCGTTGTAGCTCAGCTGGTAGAGCAACTCCATGGTAAGGAGTAGGTCCGCGGTTCAAATCCGCGCAACGGCTCAAGAAACAACAATTGACAGTTGACAATTAACTTTTAACTATTGATATAAAAATATTAGTTATTAAAGGTCAAGAGTTAATTGTTAATAGTCAAAGGTTATCACTTGGGTCGGTACCAAAGCGGTCAAATGGGGCAGACTGTAAATCTGCTGGCTTACGCCTTCGTAGGTTCGAATCCTGCCCGGCCCACAAAAATAAAAATCCATGGTATAACACCATGAATTTTTATTTCTTTGCGTGGCAGGCAAAAACCCGCAGGGAAAATCATTAAGAGCGAAGATTTACTCTTTGATAAAATTAAAACAAAAAATAATATGTTTAATGCGGATAAAGCGGGTATAAGTATGCTAAAAATTATTTCTTTAGAAATGGCTATTTTGGCAATTATAATTATTTCACTCAAGTCTTTTTAGCATACTTATTTTCTAATTTTACTAAAAATTTTGTTTAGATTAACACCCCTTAAAGCAGGGGGGTGTTTTTTATTTGACTTTTTCCCGATTTTGTAGTACAGTTTAGTATAATATAACCTTATTTTCAAATAAATGAAGTTTTTTATCAAAGTCAACAAAGTGAATAAGGACATAAGGGATTCTGACGCTGACGGCTTGCTTGATGAAGAAGAAAAAAAACTAGGGACTGACCCGAAGAAAAAAGACAGTGATTTTGACGATTTAGCTGATTATGAAGAAGTAAATGTCTACGGCACTGACCCCAATAATCCGGATACGGACAAAGACGGGGTTTCTGACGGGGACGAAGTTAAGATGGGCCGCAATCCGCGCGGGCGGGGGAGTTTGAAAGATTTGTTTATTCCTTATGCCGGCAATAATTACAAGCCAAGGGCCCTTTCTCCCCGGCGGTTGTTTTTCCATGCTATAAGCGCGATTCTGATAAAGGTATTGGTTATTGGTTTTGTCGTTATTATTCCTATAAGCGCCTGGCTCACGCCCGACGTCCTTTTGGAGCAGGCCAAAAAAATTATTGAGCTGACTAATAGAATAAGGCAGAGCGCAGGCGTTTCCTCGCTGACAGAAAATAATTTGCTGACCCGGGCCGCTTATAATAAAGCCGAGGATATGCTTTTAAACCAATATTTTGCCCATATCGGCCCGGATAAAAAAACGGTAAGCGATTGGCTCTCTGGCGCGGGCTACAAATACGCCGTGGCCGGGGAAAATTTAGCGATGGGATTTTCCGGAGCGGAAGAAGTGGTTAACGGCTGGGTAAAGAGCCAGACTCATTACGCCAATATGGTTGACCCGGATTTTTCCGAAATCGGGGTAGGACTGGCTAGCGGCCTTTATAATAATTACGATACGACTTTAGTCGCCCAATTTTTCGGTTCCAGCCAGCCAGCGGTTTCTACCGCCGCGGCTGAAAAGAAAGACAATCCAATCCAAAAGCAGGAAGAGCCGATAATTTTAGAAAATAATATTGTCCAGCCGGTGGTTCAGGGAGAACCGGCCGTCCAGGGAGAAAAAGAGGAGACCAGCCTTCCTCCTTTAGAGCCCCCGGTTTTAGTTTATCCGCCTAAAGGATTTTTAACCAGCCAAAATTTAGTAGAAGCCAAAATTTTCGCCCCGCAGGCAGAGGAAATAATCGTCTATGGCGGAGTAATGGAAATCGGCCGCAGCCGGGAAATTGCGGAGGGTTTTGCCAGTTTAAAAATAAATTTAGCCGAAGGAGAGCATAATTTAAAAATGGTGGCTGTCAGAGGGGAAGAAAGAGCGGAGTCGGAAAGTTATCCCATAATCGTAGATAATACCGCGCCGATAGTTGACCAAGTTAAGACAAAACTTACCGTGGTCGAACCGGCGGGGCAAAAAGAAAAAATTGTCCGGGCAATAGCTTATTTAAGTTCCGATACGGCAACGGCTGAAGTAATTTTTAACAATTATAATATAACTTTAGCGCCGGCAGAAGGCGAAGCCGGGAAATGGGTCGGGCAGACTATTATTTTTAATCAGGACGAAGAGCAGATTTTTAACCCGGTAGTCCTGGCTAATCTAGTGGCGCGGGATAAAGCCGGGAATGAAACCACGGTTGACGTGGGCTGGGAAAATATTACGCCAATAGAGCCCTCGCTTCTTAGCCAGTATTTTTTCTTAAAAGAGCAGCAGCCAAAGTATGTAAAATCGCTTTTTGACGTAAGCTCTATTTATTATAAAATACTCTTAGGGATAGTTATTATCGCCTTACTTCTAAATATCTTCATAGAAATAAAAAAACAGCATCCGAAAATAATCGCCTTGTCTTTGGGTTTAATTATTTTATTGGTGATTTTAATTATTCTGTAGTTTTGACCTAAAAGTTTAAATTTATTATAATAGGATTATAATCAATAAGCGAGGAGGTTATTTACCCCGTTAGATATTAAGTGTTTAATATCGCTGGGGTTATATCTCTATATAATAAATATGAGGAGGGAACTTAAAGGAGTATCTAATGGGGTGAAAAATAAATTTTTTAAACTTATTTTATTCCTGTCCATTTTTGTGGTGGCGGGATTTTTTGTTGGGGCAGGAGAAGCTAAAGCGATAAATTCGCCTGACCATCTTTGGCATTTTAACGAGTGCTCCGGGTTGAGCGCGGCTGATTTTGTTGGTGGCGATAATTTTAATATTGGCGGCAATGCTTGGGACATCGGCAAATGGAATTGCGGTTTAAAGCAGTACTATAAATATGGCGCGGCCCAGGCGAATTTCAGCCAGCCGGTCAACGCCAATAATTTAACTTTGAGTTTTTATTATAAATTTCTGGATAGCGGCTCGCGCCTTTATTTCAGATTAACTAATAGTTTAGGCCAGCAGATAAAAATAATCCCGGCCCCCTCTTATACGGAAATCTACGGCCTGCCCACTTCCTTTGGCGCAAGGTTAAACAAGGGCTGGCCGGCTGATAACCAATGGCACCAAATCGTTTTATCCATAGATGCGGCCGCTGGCCAATGGAAACTATATCTTGATGGCAGTGAATTTTATAATTATTCCGGCAGCGCTTTCAGCCTGCCGGAATTCAGTACTTTAGAAATTAAGGGTGATAATAATTATAATTGGATTGACGAAGCGGCTTTATGGCCAAGCGTTTTAACGCCGGCGGAAATGCAAACTATTTATCAGGCAAATAGAGAATTAGAGCCGCAAGCTCCGATAATTCCGGCTGACGAAAAGAAAATGCTGAATTTATGGCAATTCGATGAGGGCCAGGGCAGTGTTATTGCGGATACTATCGGCCAGACAACCTTGCCTCAAAATGCGGGCTGGACTCAGGGCAAATGGGCCAGCGGCCTTTATCAATCCTGGCAAACAGGGCAAAGAATAAATGCTAATTTAAGTCAAACTATAAACGCCCGCGATTTAACCTTAGAATTTTGGTGGAAAAATTCCAGTTTTCCCAATGAAGCTCGAGGCAGATTTTATTTAGAAGGGCCAAACGGCCAGTTTGGGATAATCCCTTCAATCGTCAGGACCACCCTAATAACTCCTTATGGAAGTACAGTAATTGAGCCGTCGCCTTTGGCTAATTTTAATGATGCTAATTGGCATCATTTAGCTTTAGTCCTTAATTCTTCCGGCTACAGTCTTGATTTTTATATAGACGCGCAAAAAGTTTACACTAAAGGCTTAATACCTCTAAATCTTTCTTTATCATCAATTCATTTCTACGGAGAAAACTATCCTTATAGCCTTGACGAATTTACTGTCTGGCAAGGCGCTCTAAGCCAGCAAGATATAACCGATTATTATAATTCGGGCCAGCCCCACAAAAAGCCGGGTTTAGATCCGGTGATTTTGGTGCCGGGGATTATGGGAAGTTATTTATTCGATCAAATTGGCGAGGAGGTTTGGCCGAATATCCCCAGAATGGCAATTGACCCCTGGGACTTACATCTTAATGGGCTGGCTCTTCCGGAAAATGGGGAACCAACCGGAAATTCAGTTATGGTTCCGAATGATATATTCAGAAATATTTTAGATAAAGATTTTTTTCAAGGCCTAATTACCGAATTAAAAAATAACGGCTACGAAGAAGGAGAAAATTTATTCGTTTTTCCTTATGACTGGCGCTGGAATATTAACTGGGCAGGGGGAGTTGACCCCTATCCGAACATCCAATCACTGGCTGAAAAAGTAGAGGAAATTAAAAATCAAACCGGAGCGGAAAAAGTTAATATTATCGCTCATAGTATGGGCGGGCTGGTAGCAAAATATTATATTAAGCATTATGGCAGCAATTCGGTAAATAAATTTGTTGATATTGCGACGCCGCATTTGGGAGCGCCAGAGGCGTTGAAGATTTTGATGTATGGGGATGATTTAGGTACATACGCGATTAATCAAGATCGTATTAAAACTATTTCGCAAAATTTCCCTTCGGTTTATCAGCTTTTACCTAGTCGAAATTATTTTAATAATGCTGACCCAAATTATACTTATTATATTTATGACATGCATGATTTGGATAATAATGGCATAACCGGTAGATTAAGTTATGATCAAGCGGTTGAGTTTATGAAAAATACTGGCAGGAATGAATATTTATTAGATTTTAATGATATTTTACATAATGATTTAGATAATTATTCGCCTCAATCAGACAATATCAAAACTTACAATATAATAGGCTGTGGCCAGCCAACCATCGGGCAAATTTTTGTACTTAATAAAGAAAAATCTGGCAAATATGAGTATGGCCTAAAATATATTAATGGCGACGGCACCGTGCCTCTGCGAAGCGCTGAAACATTATTAGCCGGCCGAACATATTACGCCAGTAAAATTGAACATCCCTATCTGCCAAGCGCCAATGGAGTAAGGCAGCTAATTACCTCCATTCTTGGAAACGAACAAGATAATTTTAATCCTTCCCAATATGACAACCTAAGCCAGGAAAAAAATATTTGTTCTTTTTCCGGAACCCAAATTAGCTATCACAGCCCCATAGAACTCCATATTTATGACGAAGCGGGTAATCATGTTGGTCCTAACGAAAATGGAGACATAGAAATAAATATTCCGGGCGTCCAATATGATATTATTGACGGCAATAAATTCGCGTTTCTTCCGGAAGGCTTAAATTACCAAATAATAGCCCAGGCAACTAACACCGGCAGTTTTAACGCCAGAATCCAGAATATAGAAAACGGAGAATACACCCGGACGGCTTATTATAATGAAGTGCCGCTTAATTCAACTTCTGCTAATACCCGGGTAGAAATTAACGATAGCCAGGAAGACTACACCATGCAAATTGATCAGGACGGCGACAATATTTATGAAGCCTCAACAACTCCCAGCTCCATACTCAGCCGGGGGGAATCGGGGGATTTAGCCAAGCCGGAAACCGATCTAAATATTATTGGTGTTCAGGGCCATGATGATTGGTATATTTCTGATATTCAAGTAGAATTAACCGCCCAAGACAATGAAGGGGGCAGCGGCATATTAAAAACCGAATATAGCCTAGACAACGGGAATACCTGGGCAGAATACCAAGGGCCATTCATTATAGGCCAGGAAGGCACGACCACTATTTCCTACCAATCAACCGACAGGGCCGGCAACGTTGAAGAAATAAAAGAACAAACGATAAAAATAGACAAAACCGGGCCAACTATGGAATCCATCATTCCCCAAGAAGGAGACAAAATCCGGCGCGGAAAATTATTAGATATAGAATACGAAATAAATGATGATTATTCGGGAGTAGCCAGCAGCACGATAATGTTGAACAACGAAATATTAGCCACAACTACTATTGATTTATTCTATTATAATTTAGGCTCGTCCACCTTGCGGATTATAGCCGCTGATATAGCGGGCAATACTTCGGAAAATATAATTCAATTTGCCATAACAGCGGATATAGACAGCTCCATTTCAGATATTAGCAGAGCCTACCTAGAAGGCATGATTATTAAAGAAAAAGTAAAAAATGATTTAATTAAAGAATTGGAAAAAATAGAGAAGTACATAGAGAAATATGGGCAAAGGCAGGAAAAAAGAGACGAAAAATTTGAGAAAAGATTAAAAAATTGCGGTAAGGTGAAGAACCAAGAAAAATGTGAAAAAACGATAACTAAATTATATAATAAAATCACTTATAGATTGAACAAAGTTCACCACAAGATTGTTGTTAAGGATTATCAGAATATTATAAAGCATTTGCAGGATTATTATAAAAAGAGGTGGATCAATGAGGAGGGGTATGGTATTATCAAAGAAGATATTAATTTTTTAATAAATAATTTATAATTTTATGTTCAAAATTATTTCAAACAAGAATTTACCATTTTATTTTGTTTTATATTTAATTATCTTTTTGTTTTTACCTTTTGTTTTGCTGAGGCCGCAATTTTTAGTAAGAGATATAGCCTGGTTTGTTGATTATTTTATTTTTATCTTCCCCATAACATTTATTATTTTTTTTCTGGCTGTAAAAAAATTTAGTAAATTTTTTGGTAATTATAAGAAGATTCAATTGTGGTTTTTGAGTTTTTTTATAATTATTTATTTGTTAATAATTTTTTATAGTTATAATATAATTTTAGGTGCATTTGAAGGCTTCAGATTATTCTAGCTGGCTGGTTTTAATTTAAGGAGATTTTGGCTCAGTCGTAGTCTCCCGTCAGGGGACTACGACTGTTTAATTAGATACTAATATGGCCAGAAGATATAAATTATTTAAGAGAAAATTTATAATTAAATAAAAAAATATGTTAGAAAAAAAATCAATTTTGTTAATAGCAATCTATTCCTATCTTTCGTCAATAATTATTTCTTTAATTTTCTCACCGTTATTTAGTTTTTTTTATGATAAAGTTTTAAATCCTCCGAAAGTTGGGTATGGTTTATTTTTTGGGCGAAATGAAGAATTAATTATTGGGGGGATTATTTTTTCCTATCTTTTTTTCTTACCCTTATTCACTTTTATTTTAGCGCATAAAAAACAATTGTTAGTATGGTTAATTGGTGCATCACTTCCCCTTACCATGGCATTAGTTGGGGGCAGCCAACATTTACTTTGGTTTGTAATTTTTACTTTAGCGGGCGGAGCGATTGGCTGGTTAATTAAATTGGCAATGAAGAAATTAAAGAAATAAGGAAATAGTCGGACCAAAATAATAGAATAATTTTATGTTTCCGGATCATGGACGCAAACCAAACCGCCTTAAAGAATATGATTATTCAGAAGACGGTTTTTATTTTATAACAATTTGCGCAAAAAACAGAATTGAATGTTTTGGTGATATAAAAAATGGCGAAATGGTATTGAATAAATATGGGCAGGTGGCAGAAAAACAATGGCAATGGTTGGCGGGTCAATATTCGTACGTAAAATTGGACGAATTTATTATCATGCCGAATCACGTTCATGGTATTGTGGTGATTGATTCGCCAAACGCCGTAGGGACAGGTCGCGACCTGTCCCTACATATAAATATAAAATTATTATCGGATTTGATGGGGGCATTCAAAACAACCTCATCAAAATTGATTCATCAATCGGGTTTTTCTGATTTTTCCTGGCAACGTTCGTTTTATGACCGTATTATTTACAACGAACAATCGTTGATGAAAATACGTGAATATATTAGAAATAATCCTTTGAAATGGGAATTAGACAGAAATAATTCGGAAAATCTGTTTATATAAAATTAAATAAAGAAACGGCGGCTACGGGCTATTTGACTTTATGGTTTTTTATGCT
The DNA here is from genome assembly GCA_041645555.1 of Patescibacteria group bacterium. GTDB lineage: Bacteria > Patescibacteriota > Patescibacteriia > Patescibacteriales > JAQTRU01 > JAQTRU01. The sequence continues at coordinate 2,460 of JBAZPX010000006.1, read as the reverse complement.
ATTATTTATTATTACGCTTTTTAAAATCGTTTTTCACCCGCAACAAGGAGGATTCCATGGATAAGCTAGCTTTGGATATGGGAGCTTTAAGGGTTCGGTTGGCTAGTTTGATAGGGGGAGCAACGCCGTCGGAAGAAAGTATTTCTTTTATATCAGACCTGGAAAAGCTCGTAGAGCTCTGGGACAAAAATAGGGGAAAGGGAATCCGAAGAATTATCGAGGCAAGGATGGCGGAAGTCATCAAGTCTTTACCCGTTGACAATGTCGCTGGACTCCCGGCGTGGTTGATGACTATTGACCCGATGCGCCTTCCTTTGGCGACGCTCAGGGCTCTCTTAAGGGAAAAAGCCGAGGAAATCCGTTCCCGGCTTCCGGAAGACCAAAACCCAGACACCTCTTAATCTTGAGAGGTGTCTTTTCTTTTGATTTGACATAAAATAATAAACGTGTTAATATTAAAAATTAACAAACAAAAAATTCGTTCTTTTAAGGAAAGGAACTGGCCGATGTCGATCAATCCCATAGGGCCTTCGGGCGGGGCAAGAAAGCCGGTGAATCTGGGAATTCAAAGTTTCGGATTCCCGAATACGCCGGTGGGTAATTTTGCCAAATTTATTGAAGGGGCAACAGCGGGAAATAAAACCGATGATGCTCTAAGCATCTTCAAAGGAATTGTTAACAATCGGGTACCCGGCTTTGCTGAAAAGGTTTTGGAAAGCGCGCCTATCTTTGCCGCTTTAGTGGCGAAGATGGCCGTTGACCAGATAATGAGGAAGTTTGCGTTAGAGGACGAAGAGAGGGCCTCGGGGCTTCAAAGATTAGCGCAAGAACGCGCTGACAAAACAAGAAGGGTATTGCCCACCGAACCTCTTTAAAGGGTAGTTTGTGTAAAAGCGAATTACCCTTATTTTTTTTGACTAAAAAGGCGGAATTTTGTTGTAATAAATTTTGTTGTTTTATACACAATCTATTCACCCTCTTTATTTGACTTTATTTTAGGTTTGTGCTAATACTTAGATACTTATTAAAAAAGCTTTTATATACTTTTTATTTATAAACTAAAAGGCTTAAATTTTCGGCCTATTTGGGCCAGATTTAATGTTTCGCCTTTTATCAAAAATATGAGGTTAAATGACCTTATTAGTAAGAAGAAAGTAATTTTTTCAATTATAGCCGTTTTTGTGTTCGCAAGCGGTTTTTTTGTTGCTAGGGAAGTCGGCGCTGTTGCTACAGGAGATTTTGGGTTAAATAGAAATTCAAGCAATATTGTATTAAGTCCCGGCACTCTTAATTTAGCAGATGGTAATTATACCGCAGATTGGGACGTTAAGCAGGGATTCCAAGTTTCTCTTTTAAAAGAGAAAGCGGGTAATGATGTCTGGAATTTTAACCATTATAATCCTGGAGGGGCTGATGACTGGGCTAACTATAATTTTGCCGACTACCCATATTATTTTCTTAAAATAGATTCCACCGGCAATATCCCGGCGTCGTTTTATACTGGTGGGCAAACCGGGGAATCATTAAGTTGGGCATTGTATTATCAAGAGCCAGAGGGAACACAGACGGTCTTGGGCGGGACACTTGAAAATATAGCAATAGACGAAAATGATACACTTACTGCTTTCTTTAGAATTTCTCCAACTAATACCTATCGTACTTTTGATGGCACAGGCGAAGGATTTGTTAATACAGTTGAAATATTCGGAGGTCTAGGCATGCTTACTGATTTAAAAGGTTTTAATATTAATCAGGCAGGTTCTGTAGATGAGAATGGTCTGTGGACTTCAACCGGAGATATCACTCTCTCAAAAGTTATAGAAGTGCCTACTGAAGTATGGGTTGATGATGATTATACTGCCGAGGAGAACGGCGGTAATACTTGGGGTCTTACAGCGTTTGATAAAATTCAAGACGCAATAGATATCGTTGCTCCTGGCGGGACAATTAATGTCGCGGCCGGAATATATAATGAACCGATTAATATCACTAAATCTTTGACATTAAATGGGGCTAAGGCCGATGAAGACGCCCGCACAAGAGATACGAGTTCGGGCGAATCTATTCTTGACGGCACTGGATTTACGACTGCACAATATTCTTTGATTATGATAGCTAATGGCGTGTCTGATGTTGTTATTGATGGCTTTGAGTTTAAGAATATTCTTCTTACCTCAACGAGCGGTGGGGTTGGTAATGCTATCTCTTCATATAGTAATTCGTCCAGTACTGCCGGCGCGAACAACATTACTATCAAGAATAACTACATGCATGATCTTGGTTATAACGGAATTCTTGTTGTTAGCGAGAATACTACCGGAACATCAATGATCGTTCAGACCGGTTGGACAATACAGTACAACAAAATAGCGGGTTATAGATATGCCGGTATTGAATTAACCAACGTCGCCAATTCAAAAGTTAAAGATAACGAGATTGCGGCGCCGACAAGTCTTTTTG
>JBAZPX010000005.1:0-62422 GCA_041645555.1 Patescibacteria group bacterium | reverse complement strand
CAGCCCGCGCCAACCAGAAGCAGAGCGGCTATAACAATCCCGAAGAAAAATAAAGATTTTTTCATAAGGTTCTATGTTAATAATTATACTTTTATTATAGCACGAGAGAACTTTGGCCGCCAATAATACTATCCTCTCTAATTTTCACATTTTTTATCCTAAAAATCAAAGCAAAGAAAAAAGAGGCATCCGCAGATAACCTCTTTTCTTTTTCTTTGATCTCGACCCGCTTATTAGCAGGTAGAGATACATTTTACAAATGACGAGGAGTAGAATTCATTTCAGGTAGTCACAATTTCCCCAAGCAGGAAACTTTGACCAAACTGCCCAATGCCGACCGCTCGGATGAATTTTCGAACTGCTGCTCGAAATTTCAATCACGCTGATCGCCCAATAGGGAATATACAAATCCATTTTCTGGATGTATATCGTCCCTTTCTAGGCGAGATTAATTCCTCTCAATTCCTCAGCAGTTAAGCGAATGTTGATCCATTCGCCGTCCTGCTTGCTCCAAACCTGACGCGACAAATCCATCAAGGTCTGGAAGTGAGAATAAACAACGCCCATTTTGGCGAAACCGACATGGGTTGCCATGTTTTCCAGTATCGCCGGGCCGGCGATAAGGATTCTGACGAGGAATTTCTCGTTCATGACGAGTTCTCCTGTTTTTTGTTTTTTGAATAAACATTTTGGTACAATTGCTCCTGTACCGTTAATATTTATAGTATAGCACATAATTATTAAAATGTCAATAATTTTAAGAATTTTTGGCTAAAATTAAATAAAATATATATAAAAATAACTCCACCAAAAATCCTATTTTAATAAAACCCCTAGCTTGAACGCTGGGGGTTTCTTTTTAGAAATCGGTTGGACAAATATTATAAATTTCACGAACTGGCGCTCTTATTATGTTTTAATCCTAATTTTATGGCCAAAAGGATAGATAGACTGGCTAAACAAATATAAAAAGGAAAAACTAACAAAATAAAATTAAAGCCTCCTACGGCCAGGCACCCCAGAAAACCTCCGATAAAAGTAAAAACCCAGGCGCTGATTGTTTCTGTCTTCGGCTTTTCGTAGGACTTAATAACAGTCAAAACTACGCCGATAGCGTCAACAAAAATAACTATAAATAAGGCCACCGCGGCTTCTTTGGTTATGTACCACAAAAATAAACCAAGGCCAGCGCCGATTAAAGCCGCAATATCTCTTTTTAAAAATCCGCCCAGACCGTATTTAATCGCCAGCAGGAAAATAAATAAATCGCCAACCGCCTGAGCGCCGGTCATAATTAAAGAATAAGACGCTCCTTTAGCAAATTGAGAAAAAAGGGAAATTAAGCCAAGCCCGGCCCAGATTAACCAGGAAATCCGTTCCGGTTTCGTCTTCCCGGAAAAAATATCTCTGATATACGGCAAAAAGGATATAAGAATCGCCAATCCCGATAAATATCCGAATATTTCAATAGCTATGGTATTATAAAAATTCATAAGTCTTCCGCGTTATATTTATTGCCTATCCGTCTTGCTTTTTTAAAAGAAAATAAAATCCTTTTATAACAATGCCGGCCAGCCCGCCGAGAAAAGAGACAAAAACAAAAATCAGGGCGAAGACCAGAAACTCCCATGGCCTGGAAAACTTCCAGAAAGGCGCCCCGCCCAGCCACAGGCGGAGTAATATCAGAAACCAGGATAATCCCCCGTAAATTAGCGAGCCAACCAATAATTTTTTAATAAAGTCTAAACTCCTTTTTCCGTCTTGCGCCAAAACCATAAATAATCCGGCTGTTAGCGGCCAAGGCAAAAAATACCAGTCCACTTCAAAAACCCAATATCCGGCAATGGCGGATAAAAGAGAAAAAAGAACGGCGACGGCCAATATTTTGTTTTTAAACCACCTCATTCTATTTTTATGATTTTATAAATAACTTCCTTGTCGCCTAATTGAATTTTCACGGTATCGCCAACCCGTTGGCCAAGTAGGCCACGGCCCACGGCCGAATTATGCGAAATTACTCCCCTCTCCGGGTCGGTTTCAGAAGACCCGAGAATTTTATATTTTTTCTGCCTCCCCAACATTTCCACTGTTACTGTGCTCCCCAGCCGGACAATGCCGGAACTTTTCCCAGACTCAATAATTACGGCATTTTTTATCATTTCTTCCATATCCAAAATGCGCTGGTTTATCCCGCGCAGTCTCCCTTTAGCCATTTGATAGCCGGCATTTTCCGAAAAATCGCCAGTGGTGGAAAGGTCTTTTACTAAAGCCGCAGCCCGAGGCCGACTTATCTTTCTTAACTTTTCCAGCTTATCTTTAAGTTCAGCAAATTTTTCCCGCGTAATATGAAAATCGGTTTTTAAATTCGTATATTTTCCAGGTTTTCTTATTGGCACTCTCATATTAAAAACAATAAAAATTAACTTATTTCTTATACTATTATAACATAAATAAAGATGATTATAAAATAAAAACCCTGCCTTTCGCGAAAGGCAGGGTTTTTATTAAAGCAACAAACCTAAATTTAGCTATGAACTTTATTTGAGGTTTTTCTGTTAACCTTTTTTTCAAGCATAAGCCGCTTTATTTCCAGCCGCTTCTTGGTTTTATGGGAATGCGTTTTTCTCCTCTTCCCTACCCCGGTGCTTCTTTTTGCCATATGAATATTTTATTTATTAATAATGTAAATTCATCTTAACGCGTTATTGAAATAAAAGCAAGCCATTTAACTCCAAAAGCAAAAAATAAAAATCATCCCGCAGAATTGTGGGATGATTTTTATTTATTTTATCAGCTATCTTGTTTAATTGGACTGGGTCGGCGGACTAGGCGGAGTGGGAGGACTAGGCGGAGTGGGTTGTTGGCCTCCACCCCCAGGACCACTTGGCGGACTCGGCGGACTGGGTGGAGTTGGCTGGTCGCCTTGCCCGGGTTGACTGGACTCACTGGATCCTCCGCAATCCTGCGGACATAAGGTCGGATCCGCCTGTTCCACGCGCCCGCATTTTCCATCTCCACAATTACCCACAGCAGGCGGAGTGGGTTGGCTAGGTTGACTGGGTTGTTGTTGCCCAGGCTGTCCAGGTTGACTAGGCGGAGTGGGTGGACTGGGTTGTTGACCCGGTTGAGTTGGCTGAGTAGATTGAGACGGCGGATTTGGTTTAGAAGGTTTTGATGCCTTTTGACAATTCATAACGCAAACATCCTTTGTGGTTCTACATTCACCATCTGTTGGAGAAATCTCGGCATAACAATTATCCTCTATCGTTCTGCAATAAGAAGCACACCGATTCCATTCTTCCTGCGTCGTAGGACGAGTACCTCCGGCACCAAAAGTCTCGCAGGTTACTGTTCTGCAATATTGCCCTTCTGAAGCGCAAACCTTGCCCTCATCGCCCGCTTGACCCAAACAAGTCTTTCCGACATACTCACAATCTTCAACGCACTTAGTCGGATTAACAGCATCGGCCGGTTTTCCAGGTTTAGTTGGTTGCTCCCCTTGCTCTCCCGACTGCTCTGGCTGCTGGCCGCCGCCTTTGTTCTTCCCAGTTTGCCCGGGCTGAGCCGGCTGCTCTGGCCCTTCAGGCGGAAAAGGCTTCTCCCCCGGCTTGCCTAAACAAACTTCCATTTTTTCGGCCATTTTTTTCCCGGGCATAGCGTTTCCGCTTTTTAATTTCTCAATCATGTCCACGCCCAAAGAAGAAGTCAGGCAGGTAAGCGCCTCCTCCGGCAGATTATTAAAAGTTTCCTTTATCTGCTGCTGGCTATTTTGTATTTTCTTTTGGTCATCTTCGGAAATGAGACCATTATCTTTAGCAAAATTAAAGCAGGCTTCGGAATTATCCGAATTATCGCAAAAAGTATTGCATTCTTCCTTGGTCTTGCAGTTGCCCGGCCCTTCGCCTCCGGTCTTTCTCGCCTTTGTTGCTTCCTCCGGCGTTATTATTTCCGTGGCCTCGGCAAATTTAATACATTCTTCAAAATGGATATCCTGCGAGCAGTAATCTCGGCATTCCTCTTCGTTGCTGCAGCTGGGTAAAGTAGTCCCCTCCTGTATGGCCGTAAGTATTTTTTGAACTTGCCTCATTTTTCCTGGCGACAAAATTCCAGCCGCCACCGCAAAACTTCCGCATTCTTCCGCATGCTTTGAACCCTCAGCGCAATAAACTTCACACTCCTGGCCGCGGCACGCCGGTCGGACAGCGCCGTTTTTTATAGCCGTCAAAACTTTTCGCGCATTCTCTTGCTCTTGGGCCGGCAGTATTCCGGCTTCAGAACCAAAATTCAGGCATTCTTCCATATGCTCGGCCGACGCGCAATAATCATCGCATTCCCGCCGGCCATTACAGCCCAGCGGTTTTGCCCCGCTTTTGACAGTCGTTAAAACTTTTTTCGCTTCCTGCAAATTTTCGCCTGACATTAACCCTTTCTCTTCGGCAAAACTAAGACAGGCTTCCATATTATCATTATTGTCGCAATATTTTTCACATTCGTCTTTGCCCTCGCAACCGCCAGGCCCTTTCATCCCCATCTCTTTAAATTTTTTGGCCGCGGCCAGTTCTTCCCCTGTCATTAAATTTTTGGTTTCGGCAAAAAACAGGCAGGCATCCGTGTTTTCCGTTTTATCGCAATAAACTTCACAGTCTTCCCGGCTCTGGCAATTATCTAATTCGGCTATGGGAAATTGGATGTTCGCCAACAAATTCTGGCCATCGGTTTGCTCCTGGGCCTTAGCAACCATGCCAAAAACCGCTATGGCTGAAATTAATATGAAAATTTTTATCCCTTTAGAAGTTTTCATTATTTTTATATTTCATACAACTGCCCCCCCCTGACAAAGGGGGTAAGGGGGATTTATTTAAAAGGATTGATTTTTATATTTAAAAAGGGATTGGTATTTCTGTAGGGGTTAACGTCAGGAACGTCCTCCATCGGATTAACCATGGCCGTACTTATGTCCGGCAAAACGCCTCCGGCCGCGCTTTCGTTTATAGACGCCGCCGTATCCTGGATAGTCGCGACCACTTTTTCACCTGCCGAAGGCGCCGGCTTTTTATTAGCCCGCCACAAATAACCTCCGCCAGCCAGGCCGAGAATTAATACGGCTAAAACGATTGTTAATAACTTTTTACTCATACAACATAATTATACTTTATCCAAAATCAAAAGTAAATGCCTATAAAAAACGCCTGCCTTTGGCGGACAAGCGCTTTTCCGACTTGGCTCGGATTTTATAAAAAAGTTAGAACGGAATTTAAAAAAAGGTTTTAAACTATTTTATAAAAAGCTTTTAAAAGCAATAATTTCCCCGCGGGCGAAGCCCGACTTTAAAAAACTGCCAAAGAACCTGTAAAAATATCGGCTTGAACTTTATTTTGCAAGGCAAAAAGTTTGGATTTTTAGCTGAATTTGAGTGGAATTTAGCCCTTTTAATAAAGGCTCATCCTATCTGGCTCCCGGGGTCGGATTCGAACCGACGACCAATTGGTTAACAGCCAACTGCGCTACCGCTGCGCTACCCGGGAATGTTAATAAATTTACTAATTTACGAATTTCCAAATTATTTCCGAATAGCTACCGCTGCCTGCCTCGCCGAAACGAAGTGAAGGCGGGCGCTACCCGGGAATGTTAATAAATTTACTAATTTACGAATTTCCAAATTATTTCCGAATAGCTACCGCTGCCTGCCTCGCCGAAACGAAGTGAAGTCGGGCGCTACCCGGGAATATTTTGATTTTAGATTTAAGATTTTAGATTTAAGATTGACGAATTTTTTGTTATTTTATTATAATAAATTCTCTCGGAATGTCAAGATTTTATAGGATTCTTAATTCTTAAATCTTAAATCATAATTCTTAGAAATCACGGAGCTTTTGCAATCCGTCGTGCTTTCTGATGCGCTCTAAAGCTTTGGCTTCAATTTGGCGGATGCGCTCGCGGGTAACTTCAAACTCCTGCCCGACTTCTTCTAAGGTATGGGCGACTCCGTCAATTAGGCCGAAGCGCATTTCCAGGATTTTTTGCTCGCGGGGAGATAAAGTCGCTACGACTTCTTTGACATAATCCTTTAATAACTGCAAGGCGGCAGCCCGATCCGGGGCAACATTTTTCACGTCCTCAATAAAGTCTTCTAAGGTAGAATCTTCCTCGTCTTCGCCTACGGTCGTTTCCAGGGAAATTGTATCCTGGGAAATCTTTATAATATGCCTTACTTTATCAATATCTTCGCCCATCTCGGAGGCGATTTCTTCCGGCATAGGCTCACGGCCCAAATCCTGGATTAAGCGCCGTTCCACCTGCGTAAATTTATTGATGGTTTCCACCATATGGACCGGAATGCGGATAGTGCGCGACTGGTCGGCCAAAGCGCGGGTAATCGCCTGCCTAATCCACCAGGTGGCATAAGTGGAAAACTTATACCCTTTGCGGTATTCAAATTTTTCCACAGCGCGAAAGAGGCCGATATTGCCTTCCTGGATTAAATCTAATAAACTTAAGCCCTTGGCGCCGACGAATTTTTTGGCGATAGAAACAACTAAGCGCAAATTGGCTTCTATTATTTTTTTCTCCGCTTCTTTATCGCCTTTTTCCTTCCTCTTGGCCAGCTCAATTTCCTCTTCCCCATTAAGCAAAGGGACCCGTCCGATTTCTTTTAAATACATCTGGATAGAATCGGAATTTAATTTCAGCAAATCAACATTCTTAGCGCTGTCGGCCAGAGCCCTTTTTGAAGCCGATTTTTTATCTCCCGCTTTCTCCCCTCTCTTATCCTCAAAATCTAAAATTTTCCCCGTATCTTCAAATATCTGCACGCCACTTTCCTGCAACCGGCTTAAAAAAACTTCATAATCAAAAATATATTCTTCCACTTCCGGGAACAAATGGAGCAATTCCGTTTCCGTAACAAAACCGCGCATCTTCCCTTTCCTGATTAAATTTTCCATGCCTTCTTCTGCCGGTCTTTCTGTTTTCACCGGCTCGGCCTTTTTCTTTCCTAAAATTTTTCCCTTTCTTTTTTGTTTCGCCGCATACCTTTTGCCGCCAGAACTTCCCTTTCTTTCCGCCCAGCCAGTTCGCCTCTTTCCGCCCGCTTTCTTTTTCGGCTGCCCACGGCTTGCTTTTTTTATTTTTTTAAAACCAATTGCCTTCTTTTTATTTTTCATTTTTCTCCTTTTATTAGACATATTTGATTTATAATTTGTAAATTTTATATAATTTACTCTCCAACCTCTCTCATCTCATCAGACAATATCTTTAATTCTTCCATAAGTTCCCCTGCCTTCTTCCCCTCTCCCTCTCCCTCGCAATGGGCAATCGTTTTTTCTATCTCCTTCATGCGGCGGGTTAAGTAACACCTTTTTAAAGCCATAATTATCTTTATTATTTCTCCTTTGGCTTTCTCTTCATCTATGTCATAAAAATCTTTATCGCCCAAAAGAACCAGCCGGTCTAATAATTTAAGCTGGGTATTGCCTTCTCCGCCCTGCCTCGCTCGCCTCGCTGATGCTTCGGCGAAGCGGGCCGGCAGGCGGGCAGCTGGCGAATCCGGCGAAAAAAGCGGGGAAGAATTTTCTTCAAGCCATTTTTTCAGGTCATCGTAGTTAATTCTTGAAAAAATCCTCGCCTCCTCCGCTTCATTTTCGCTGCCAATAGTACTATTATAATAGATTATTAAATCCTTGTAAAATAACTTGTTAGCGGAACCAACGACTTGGTCCGGCTGGATACGATCTACTATATAAGCTAGCAAGCCGGGAAACCTTATCCCCAAGACAAGCATCAGTTCGGAAAGCATCTCCTCCCGGCCTGGCCGAGATTTTTGGTCTCCTGGCTTATTTTCCGGCTCAAGCTCGGCTGGCCGCCGAGACTCTTTTTTTGCCATATTCATAAGAGTCTCGCGCAATATATTCTCCTCTACCTCAATCTTTTCCGCCAATTTTTTAAGCCAAAAATCCTGCTCAATTCTACTGCCTAATTTAAATAAAATCGGCAATATTTCCTTGGCGGCCCGGCGCTTATCCCCCACTTCCTCAAGATTGAGGCCAAAAAATATCTTATCAAAATAATATTGCATTATCGGCTTGGCCTCTTTTACAGCCGCTGCCCAATTTTCCGGATTATTTCTTATGCATTCATCCGGATCCTTGCCGGAAGGGATAATAATTACTTTTATATTCATCTCGGCCGCCAACGCTTCCCTTATACCCCGGTCGGATGCCATCTGCCCGGCCTGATCCATGTCAAACCCTAAAGCGATATTATTGGTATAACGTTTTAATAATTTTATCTGTTCGCCAGTCAAGGCCGTGCCCGAGGAGGCCACGACATTCTTAAAATTGTTCTGGTGAGCGGTAATAATATCCATCTGGCCCTCAACGATTATGGCCAAATCTTCATTTTTAATAGCCATTTTAGCCTTATCCAGGCCGAACAAAATTCGGCTTTTGTCATAAATCATAGTGGCCGGGCTGTTTATATATTTTCCCATTTTTTCCTCTCCCTCTTTCTCCGACCTGACCCGAGCTGAAAAAGCTACGGCCGCGCCACTGGCATCAAAAATAGGAAACATAATCCGGTCGCGGAACCGGTTATAAAATCTGGCGCTATTGTCTTTTTTCGTGCTAAGTCCTGCTAAAAATATTTCATTTTCGCTATAACCTTTCCCTCTAAGCAAGTTTATTAAATCATCCCAGGAGTCAGGGCTATAACCAATCTGCCAGGATCCAATAGTTTCGTCCCGCAAACCGCGGCCGGCTAAATACTGTCTTACACTTTTAGCCTCCTCCCTTTCCAAGGCTTTATGGTAATAATTAACCGTCGCTTCCATAATATCTAAAAGCCGGTTGCGCTGCGAAGTTAGTTTCGGATCCTGCCTTTTTAAAGTTACGCCGGCCCTGGGGGCTAAATTGCGCAAAACCTCGGCAAAGCCCAAGCCTTCAATTTCCATTAAAAAAGAAAAAACATCGCCGCCCCGGCCGCAGCCGAAACAATGCCAGATTTGTTTTTCCGAAGAAACTATAAAAGACGGGGATTTCTCCCGGTGGAAAGGGCAAAGCGCCCGAAAATTTATTCCGGCCGGCTTTAAGGGGATATATTCGCGGATTATTTCCACTATGTCCAGCCGTGATTTTATTTCCTCTACTTGATCCATTTTTTATTTTAGATTTAAGATTTCAGATTTTAGATTTAAGGGTAAAACATTAAAAAATGCGGCGCCACCAAGGCTTTCGGGGTTCTGGTTTAGCCTCCTTATCATACTCTCCGCGCACCATTCTGTCTAATGGATCGCTACTCCCAAACACATTCGCGCGGATATCTTGACGGCTGCCTAATAAACTTTTTAATCTGGCAATTTCCGCCGCCACAGTCTCTCCCTCGTATTCGGCATTATGCATATGCGCACCGGCATAACTTGCTTGTTTTTGGTCAAGATGTAAATTAAATATAATTTTACCGTTGTCCTCATTAAAATAAATATGAAAACGCGGATAAAAACCGCCGCCCATCCGCCGAGAGTAGCTTTCCTGGCCGCTACGCCTATCCCTTATATAAGCATAGCCGGCTTTTCGCAGGAATTGCTCCGGCGCTGTATCGATTTGATTTTTATTTATTATTAATTTCATTTAATTTTAGCTTTTTAAAAAAATTATCTTTATCAATATTGCACTCGGGAAATTCATTTTTTAAATTACAAAAGTTCATTTCACAATTTTTCTTAATTATCTTTATAATCCCACCCATGTTATAAAATTTATTATTAAATAAAAATGGGAATTTGTAATAATTATATAATGTTACTATACTTAAATTTTCACATGCTTTTTCCGCATGATTACTTAATTCCAGTTGCTGTTCCGCTATAAAAGATGTGTTATTATTAAATCCCTGAAACGCGATGTCTCTAATTTTTTTATTTTTTTCATTAATAACATTAATTATCTCTATCAAGGAAAAATAATTCATCTTAACTGCGAAACATTTATTATTAATAATCGATTCATATTTAATGTATTGTGAATTGTCTAGAGTATTTTCAAAATCGACACTCTTAGCCCCACTCCCATCATTTGCTCCTGGTAGATTCTTAAGATCATTTATAATATTTATAGCGAAATAGTGATTTTTTATACTATTATCTTGTAAACTTATTATAGCGCTCTTATTATTTATATACTCTGAGTAAAAATGAAGGAAGGGCGCAATTAATAGGGCTAGTACTGCAAGTATAATAAGTATAACGTTCGTAGTAAGGAGAAATTTTTTGTATAGTAATAAAAAAAATAAACAAACGACAAACAATATAAATATAATTATTAGAATACCATAGCCCAAGCTAATTATCATTAATTCCTGCATTTTCTTAGCGCCCAAAAATAATATTAAAAATATGGCAGAGAACAGTATAAAAATAAAAACAGTTTTATATATAGGTTTATAGGATATATCTTTATCTGTTGCGACATTCGTATTATTTACAACTCTTTCCCAACTTTCTTTATACAACTTTAGTGTTTCTTCTTTGCTCGGTAACTTTTCTAAGGCTTTCTTAGCATTACTGCCTAATTTTTCCCTCAAATCCCTATCCCCTATTATCTTACGCATAGCCTCTTCCAGTTCTTTCTGTCCGCCTACCGGGATTACAATCCCAGATTCCCCATCTTTTATCACTTCCCCCGCACATCCCACGTCTGTCATAATTATCGGCAAACCAAAACTAGCCGCCTCAACAACAACTAACCCCCAACCTTCTGCATTCGATGTAAGTAAAAATGTATCTGCATCCCCATAAATTACCCCCATATCATATCTTCGTCCCATGAATTCCACCCTGTCTTCAACGCCCAACTTCTTGCTTATTGACTCTAATTTCTTGCGTTCACTCCCCTCCCCTACAATTTTTAATTTAATATTCGCTTTTTTAAATTTATCGCTTGCTATTGCTTTAATCATCATTCCAATATTTTTAACTTTTACTAACCTGCTTACACTCAAAAACACAAATTCACCATTTTTTTTATTCATTTTATTGTCTAAAATTGAAAATTCGGGTTCGCCATAAATTGGCACAACTGTGATTTTATTTTCAGCCACTTTAAAATCATCAACCAGCTGCCTGCACAATCTCTGGCTTACGGTTCTGATGGCATCGGCTTTAGGAATAACAAATTTAGCTATAGCCTTGCGCAAACCAGAAAATTTTTCAAAACCATGCACTTGAATTTCCAGACCGACTTTAAATTTAGCGGCCAGCCGCCAAGCAATCAAAGCTAAATAATATTGGTCCTGGACAGTTATAAGAGTATAATCCCCTTTTCTTAATAGTCTTTTGGCCAGACTAAAAACCCTGAAAAATCTTGTTATCTTATTGCCGCCTCCCCGGCCGTAAACTCTTACCTTATCCGACAAAGTTACTTCCTTATCTTCCAGGGCAGGAACAATTACGGTGTATTTATCAACCAAACCGCCGTAATCAATAACCCGACCGGACAAGCGGGAATTTTTGTCCAATAGTGAATTGTCCAATCCTAAGCTTAAAATCTTCATTTTATAAGTTTTTAAAAAAATTATAATGGTCTCTGGCTAAATCGATTTTATTTCTTGTTGTATCTATCGATTTTATTTTCTCAAGGTAATTATTATAATTGTTTCCGTCTGAAAGATAAATTATTTTTTCTTTTATGTCATCCTCGCTGAAGGGGTCTATGAAAATCAGTTCTTCGTTATATTTACTTCTAAAACCGCATTCTCGGGTAACTAAGATGGGCTGGCCTAATTTAAGGCATTCTAAGACTAAATTCGGGCTTATTTCCGTTATTGACGGCACTAAAACCAAGAAGCTCCCTAAAATTTCTTTGGCCAATTCCGGCCAAGGGAGTTTCTTCTTAAAATTAACCCGGTCGCCAATTTTCAACTGCTTAGCCAATTCTTTTAAATTTTCTTCTTCCGGCCCTTCGCCGATAACCAATAAATTAATCTCCGGCAGCCGTTTAACCACGGCAAAAATTTTAGCGAAATTTTTTAACTTAATCAGTCTTCCGGCCAGTAAAATCCGCCTGCTATCTCCGGACGGCTTTTCCGGCAGACTAAATTCGGGAAAAATATTATCAATAACATCCGCTTTATTCGGATTAACTTTTAAATATTTCTCATAAATTTCTTTTTGCCAGCGGGTGGAAAATATTATTTTATTGCCTCTTGATAAAACGAATTTATAAATAAGCAAAAAAATCTTCTCAGAAAAATTCTTTGGCTCCTTATAATATCGGCTTAAGGGCTTACCTGTCCAGCCGCTATTATAAGCTTTTTCCCAAAGGAAATCTCCGCCTAAACGGATAACCAGCTTTAATCTTGGTTTAAAAAGTTTAACTAAGGCGCAGGGCAAACCGACGCTTACTAAATCATGGGCATAAATTATATGCGCCCGGCCGGCCAATTTCCAGACCCGCCAAAAATATTTTAAATAGCGGGAAATAATATTCTGTTTGCGGCTAACCTTAAAAACTTGGCACCCGCAATCTGCGATTTCGCCGTCGCCATAGGTAACAACCCTAACTTCGCACCCGAACCTAGGCAATTCTTCGCACAGGATTTTTGTGTAAGTGGCCGGTCCCCCGATATCCGGCGGGAAGATGCCGGTAGCAATCAAAATTCTTAAATTCCCTTCCCTTCCCCTCCTGGCTTCAATTTTCTTTTTTTCAAAAATTATAAATTTATAGATTAAAAAACTGCTGAAACCCAATAAAGCGCCCATAATTATCTGGGCCAGCATATACATAATGCCAAATTCATCAACCAACAAATACATGCCGCCGGCATTAACAAGCAAGTTCGCCACCCCGACGATAAAATATAAATACATCTGCCGGTAAATAGCTCCCCGGCCGCTGTCGCGAAAAGTCCAAAATTTCTGCATGGAAAAGCTTACGAAATAAGCTATCAAAAAAGACAGGGAAGCCGAAATTATGTACCAAACCCCGAAGACATCGGTAAAAATATACAAAAAGATGAGGTCAACTGAAGCCGCCATCCCGCCGGAAATAATATATTTTATAATTAATTTATATTTTTCAATTTCGCCATAAACGCCCGGAGCCAAGGAATGAAAAAAATCCTTGCCCTTTTTATATATATTATCCATAAAATCTTTTAGAGGAATTGCCTGACGCTTAATTAATTTTATTGTCTGCCGCCACCGCCCTTACTCTTTTTCTGTCCCACGCCAAAGCTAACTCAAATAGGCCAAAAAGCAAAGCGGAATAAAACAAATCGCCGGCTAAACTATTGCGGAAAAACGGAAGGGCTAAAGTAAAACAATTAGCCAGCCCGGATAGAGTATGCGGATACCAGTCAAAAAAGGCCCAAACCGCGAAATTAGTTATAAAAAAGAAGGCCAGGGAAGAAACTAAAGAGGCCAACGCCACGTTGTACCATTTTTTATATTTTCTCAAAACCCAGCCGATGCCGAAGGCTATAACAATCGCCAGATACACCGAGGCCATAACTTGCCAGTCATAAAAACCGATAAAATAATCGCTGACAAGCATAGCCAGTATCGGCAAGATTATTCCCCAGCGCGTCTCTAAATAGCAGCCGGCGAATATAGACATAGCGATAATCGGAGTAAAATTGAAAGGATGCTCCGCTAAGCGGGAAGCGGCGGCCAACACAATTACTGAAATCGCGATAATAATTTTTGTTTTTTTTGACATAACTTTTAACTTGTTATTTTATTAAATATATTATCCATCTGTTTAGAAATTTTATCCCACTCATACTTTTCTTCGACCATCTTCCTGGCGTTATCTAATACGTTTTTTACAGACACCGCATTTTTTTGGTCTAAAATCAATTTTATTTTCTCCGCAATGCTTTCCGAATTTTTTACCCGGCAGAACCAGCCGGTTTCATTATCCTTTAAAAAATCAGGGATTCCTCCGACCGGCGTGGCAATAACCGGCACGCCCGCCGCCATCGCTTCCAAAAAAACATTGCCCAGGCCTTCCGTTAAAGACGGCCGGCAGAAAACATCGCTGACCGCGTAATATTTAGGCAATTCGCTATATGGGATATAACCCAAAAATAAAATCTTGTTATCTACGGCTAATCTTTTTGCCAATTCTTTCAGCTTTTTTCCTTCTTCTCCTACACCGCAAATTAGTAATCTGACCGGTAATTCGTAATTCGTAATTCGTAATTCTGATATTGCCTTTACTAAATCGTCAACTCCATTTTTCTCCACCAACCTCGAAACTGTAATTATTACTTTTTCATTTTCCTCAATCCCTAACTTTTTTTTAAATTCGGGAATTGAAAATTGAAAATTGAAAATTGAAAATTGATTTATGTCCACTCCGTTCGGCACGACCCCAATCGGGCAGACCGCCCCCATTTTCTTAGCCCAATCCGCCAGATAATTGCTGATGGCCTGAATATAGTCGGCGCCAGTAAAAATATTTTTAAACCGTCCTTTGACAAGCGCCACTTTGCGTTCCACTTCGGCCAGGTTATCCCCTTCCTGCAAAGTTAATAAAAATTTGACCTCCGGGTTTTTCTTTTTAAAAACGGAAGCGGCCAGACCGCCGAAACTCGCCATAATCGACCAGACAGCGTCATATTTATTTTTTTTATGTAATTCTTTAGCAAACCTAGCTCCTCCAAAAGCAAGTATTAGCTTATCAAAAATCGGCAACCCGATGCCGACTCTATAAACATCAATCTTGCCAAGGCGTTCAAATTTAGGCAGTTTAGAGTCCATCCTGGCCGTAATCATACTGAACTCGATATCAGAAATCCGGTCGGTTATTTCTTTAACCGCCACTTCCGCTCCGCCGACAAAAGGAAAATAGGCAGTTGAAAAAATTAATATTTTTTTTGCTTCATTTTCCATTCTTTAATGACTTTATATAATCTTCAACGCTACGCTCTGCCGCCCAGCCCAATTCTTTCATTTTTGATAAATCAATGGTTGAAGCCAATCTATCCCCCTTTTTCTGCGGCAGCATTTTAATTTCCCCGCCAAAAAGCTTGGCTATTTCCAAAATTGAGTATGTATTTTCCGAGCCTATGCAATAGCCGTCGCCCTCCCCCTTTTCTCCGGCTAAGACCAGGCCGCTTACCGTGTCCTCAATATAGGTAAAGGCCCTTCTTTGGGTTCCCGGAGATACAACCGCTAAAGGCTCTTTATTCTTATATTTTCTGGAAAAAATCCCTATGACCGTGGCGTATTTCCCCTCGGAAATCTCCCGGCCGCCGTACACATTATAAAAATAAACTACGACGTACGGCAGGTTAAACCACCGGCCGTAATTATTTACCAATTCAGTATTATTGGCTTTGCTCCAAGCGTAGGGCGACTCGGTCCGGCCGCCGATATTATCGCCAAATTTTGTGCTTGAGCCGGCATACACTAATTTTATATTATTTTTTCGACAAAATTCCAAAACGCCCAAGGTGCCGGTTATATTTAACCTCCAGACCAGGGAGACATCGTCAAAACTCGTTAACACCCGCGGATATTCTCCGAGATGATAAACAATGTCTGGAATTTCTTTAATATGCTCCTCAATATCTTTCGTTTCCCCTTTTATATAGGTAGCGCCCTTAATATGATTTTTTTCCGAGCCGCTAAAATAATTATCCAAAGACACTATTTTATTGTTTTTGTCCTGGACTAGCCACTCTATCAAATGCGAGCCGATAAAACCGGCTCCGCCCGTGACTAATATTTTTTTCACCCCGTTAGAAATTTTATTATTTTTTTTCTCCATAATAATATACTAATTGATTTTTTAATATTCTATTTTTTATCCGTTTATTTCTAGCAAGATTTCTAACGGGGTTCATAAAATCAAATCTTAAATTTTAAATCCCTAAAGCCCCATTTCTTTCTTATAAACCTCTAGCCACTGGGGCAGATTAACCGTCGGCTCCCAGCCTAATAATTCTTTAGCTAAACTATTATCGGCCAAGCTTTTTTTTACTTCAATCCGAGGCGGTAAAAATTTTACCGGACCGCCAACCATTTTGGCCAGTTCATTGACGCTGTAATTTCTCCCCCGGCCAATATTTATCACCTCTCCTTTGCCGACTTTTTTACTCTCCATCGCTAGAATATTAGCTCTCGCCACATCAATCACTGACGTAAAATCACGCGTTTGCCCGCCGTCTCCGTAAATGATCATCGGTTCTCCGGCTAAACGCTGCCTGATAAAGATACCCATCACCGGGGCATAAGCTCCTTCCAGCCTCTGCCTTTTTCCGTAAACGTTAAAATACCTTAAGGAAACAGTTTCTAAGCCATAAACTAAATTAAAAGAACGGCAATATAACTCGCCCACATATTTCTGAACACTGTAAGGGCTCAAAACCTTCGGCACCATATTTTCTTGCCAGGGCAATTTGTCCTGCAAACCGTAGGCCGAAGAGGAAGCGCTGTAAATTACTCTTTTCGCTCCCGCCTCCCGCGCCGAGATTAACACATTAATAGTCCCGTTTAAATTTACATCATGGCTCTCGACCGGATTATCAATTGAAAATTGGATGCTAGTTAAAGCCGCCAGATGAAAAACATAATCAATGCCTTTAAATAAAGGTTTTATTTTATCCAAATCCCTGATATCGACCTGGTGAAATTCGGCTTTAGGGTTAATGTTTTCTTTTTTGCCGGCCGATAAATTATCAATTATAATTACCTCTTCTCCCCGGTTAATCAGCTCATCAACTAAGTTAGAACCGATGAAGCCGGCGCCGCCGGTAACTAATATTTTTGACATACTTTTTTATTTAACCAATCAATGGTTTTTTTAATCCCCTCCTCTAAACTTATTTTTGGCTCCCAGCCTAAAACTTTCTTAGCCAAACTATTATCCAAAACGCTCCTCCTTACTTCTCCCGGCCTGGCTTTGCGATAGGCAAATTCCATTTTCTTCCTGGTCACTTTCTCGATTTCTTTAATTAAAGCGAAAAGGTCAGTCTCCCGGCCGCTGCTTATATTTATAACTCCCCGGCGACCTTTTCCCGTTGCTTTCAGACAGGCGCTAACCACATCCCCCACATAAACAAAATCCCTTGTTTGCCGGCCGTCGCCGTATATAATGCTTTCTTTGTTGCTTGAAGCATTATAAGTAAAAACCGCTATAACCGCTCCTTCTCCGCCCTTGTATTGCCGCGGCCCGTAGATATTGGCGGGACGCAAAATTATATAATCTAAACCGTATAATTTACTGAATATCTCTAGATATTTTTCCGCCGCTAATTTATGAACTGCATAAGGAGAATCCGGGGCAGGCAAAGTCTTCTCGCCAGCCGGCCTTACTGTGTCCCCATACATAGCCCCGCCGGTTGATATAAAAATAATTTTTTTTACTTTGCTCTTAGCACAAGCGGAAAAAATATTTATGCTGCCCAGAGCATTAACTTTGTTGTCAAAAACCGGATCAGCTACTGATTTCCGAACATCAATTTGGGCGGCCAGATGAAAAACAAAATCCGGTTTTTCCGCTTTAAATATTTTCTCTACTTTTTTAGAGCCAACATCAAATTTATAAAATTTTGCTTTCTGGTTTAAATATTCCTTTCTCCCTGTTGACAAATTATCAATGACCGCAACTTTGTGGCCTTTTTTTATTAATTCATCAACTAGATTAGAGCCAACAAATCCGGCACCCCCGGTAACCAAACATTTTGCCATAAAATTTATTTAATTATTTTCTTCTTCTCCAGTATTTTTAAAGCATTTAAAATTTTTAAGTCAACCACAAAATTTTTGTGCTTTTTTAAACAAAAATCCGCCAACTTTTTAAGGGGAACTTTTACCACTTCTATTTCCTCGCTGTCATCAGAAGAAGCGTCATCAAAGCCGACAAAAGTTGCGCTTTGGGCAAAATAAATAAAAATCTCGCTATTGGTAAGCCCCTGGTTAAAATATCCCCGGCCGGCAAAAATTAGCTTGCCCGCTTTATAACCGGTTTCTTCTAAAAGTTCTCTTTTTGCGGCCTCGGCCAAACTCTCCCCGCCCTTATCCGCCAAGCCAACCGGCAATTCCACGATATCTTTCTCTAGCGGGAAACGAAATTGCCTCCCCAAGATTACCTCTTTCTTTTTCGTTAGAGCCAAGATCATCACGATATTTCTGGTTTTGTTCAGCTCCACACATTCCCATACACCTTTAGTCCCATTCTTATTGGAAAACCCTTTGCCGATAACCTTTATGAATTTCCCCTGCCATAATAATTTGCGGGAAAATTTTCTTATATTATTTCTTTATAATTTCTTCGCCGTAAACCCCGGCCAGCAAATCCAAATCTTTGCCGCTTGAAACCAGTAAATCAATATTTTTATCTTTTAAGCTCTCTAAAACTTTTAAGCCAAACTCATCGCCAATGTATTTTTTGTATATATCGGAAAAGGCGGCAAAATCCTTTATGAAGCAATGGCCGCCGGCGCCGCGCCCGCCTTTATGAACTGGATTTAGGTGAGTTTCCCCGATTCTGGCATCAGCGATCATTGCATCTCTGACTGTCTCCCATTGGCAACCTAATTTCTTAGCTAAATCATAAAGCATATTAATATAAATCACCTTAAAATAGAACCAACAATTGCCTCCATATTTTATTAATTCGGCTTCTTTGGCCGGGCAGATAAGGCGGTAAGGCGCATCTGGTAAAACCTCCATAACTTCTTTAGCCTTCTCCTTGAAGAGAAGACTGTCTTCGGGTATACCAACGATATTCCTGTCCGGATTAGCCGCATCGTGGGCGGCGTTAACTTCTGTCAAAAATTCCGGCGAATGCATAACATAAATATCGGAATTTTCTCTCTGAATTGATTTGGTCGTGCCAGGCAACATAGTTGATTTAATAACAGCGATTTTTCCTTTCCCGACTAACTTCACTGCTTGCCTTAAAATACTGTCATCAAAACCGGTCGGCGTAGATGGCGTCGGCACGGCAATAAAAACAATGTCGCAATCTTTTATTTTCTCTTTGTTGTCGACATAGGGCTTTTCCAGGCTGTAGCGAACGGTCTCGTAGCCTCTTTTTTCAAAATTATCAGCGTAATTTTTGCCGATCCAGCCCTGGCCGATAAAACCAATCTTTTTACCCATAGATTTTTGAGTTTTGCTTAATAATAAATAAAAAATACTAAGTTTTTTTCTTAGCTTAAAGTAATGATTTAAACTTTCTTAATCTATAGATATTATTAAATAAAAAAGATTAAAAGTCAAGAAAAAAGAAAAAGCGGGACTTTTGGTAAATCCCGCTTTCTTATAGCCAAATTTATGCCGGAATTAACTCCAGGCTCTCACATATCCCTCCAATAATACGAGCATAGTGGTATAACTCATGTTCCCCTGCTTCCTTTGTTATTCTTATTACCAGAATTTCCCTGTTGCCAACCCGCTTCCTTCTTTCCGGGATTCCGGTAAATTCAACTGTAATCTCCTTTATGAGCCCAGCCCTGAATCTTTGTTCTACACCCATGGAGATTTCTTCCACCTTTGAGCCTCTTATCAATTCTCCTTCCTTTACTGGCAAACACTCTCTCAAAATCGCAATACTCGGCGCTTTGAAAGTAGAGCTGAGAAGCGATTTTCGACTTCCCGCGATTACACAAAAATCAGGGTAGCTGAAACCATAAAAATGATTCACGTTCCCTCCTTTTGTTCAACCAACAATTTCCAAGAAAAGGCAGAAACCGTCAAGGATGCGGGAATAGAAATAAATTCCCTCCGCTATCTCAATCTCCACATACTCGTTGCAGGGACCATCGCCAATGGCCACGATGCCCGTAAACGTCCCCTCAAATTCAAAGGGGTCGCCCGCTTTTAACCGGTACGGCTTATGTAATACAACCGACCCCAAAGCGGTCTTCCTGGCGCAGGGGCCGGCAACCAACAGCACATATTCTCCCAACACCCCAAGGCCCGGGGCTTTGAAAAAAATATTGAGCAGGTGCTCTTTCCCCGGCTCCACCGCTACCAGTTCGCCTAATTCCGGCTTGAAAATTTTGTTAACCATGGCCGTCTCTCCTTTTATTCGCTAACGATTTCAAGATAATCGCACCTGTCTTCTTTTATCCGCACATAGCAAAATATTTTTCCTCTTACAATTACAATCTTCAAATACCGCTTCTTATAACCTTTTTCTCCCCATTCCACAATCCGGCGGGGAATGCCCTTAAATTTAAAGGAACAAAAACCGGCTTTAAAAACCTGCTCTTTGCCCATTTCTATTTCTGCCAAAAGAATAGAACCGGCGCAATCGCCGATTTTCTTCACCCTCTCCATCCCCCCGACCAAAGATTCAAGGCAAGGAGCTTTAAAGACGACGCTATAGCTCGCCATCTTGCCGTCGGTTATCTCTGCCAGACCATAATCGCCCAAAGTATGAAAGAATGGCATGTTCATCTCTCCTCTCTGTTTAATTTACAAAGTTCAAAATATAGTATAATGTAATAATATAAGCATAAAATTCAACTTTCGTCAATTATGCCTAAAAAAACTATTCTTTATATTATAACCCAGAGCGAACTGGGCGGCGCCCAGCGCTACTCTCTTGATTTGGCTTTGGCCTTAAAGAATGAATTTAACGTCATTATGGCTTTTGGCGAGCAGGGAGAGAAAGGAGAACTGGCTAAAAAACTATACAAAGAAAAAATCAAATATTACTCTGTCCCCTATCTTAAACGGTCTATTTCGCCAATTAGCGATTTCTTAGCTTTAATCCAGATTGTAAAACTGATAAAAAAAGTTAAACCGGATATAATTCACTTAAACAGTTCTAAAATTTCTATCCTCGGTTCATTAGCTGCGTTTATTTCAAAATTGTTAATTGTTAATTGTGAATTGTTAATTGTTTATACCGCGCACGGTTGGGTTTTTAACGAGCCAATGCCGGTTTGGCAGAAACTTTTTTATAAATACGCGGAAAAATTTACGGCCATATTTAAAAATAAAATTATCTGCGTTTCCGAGTTTGATTATGAGACAGCTCTAAAAGAAAAAATCTGCCCCAGAGAGAAACTAATTATGGTCCATAATGGCATTGCCCCGATTGAATTTCTCTCCCGCCAGGAAGCGCGGGAAAAATTAAACCTGCCGGAAAACAAATTTATTATAGGCAGTATCGGCAACCTTTATAAAACCAAAGGGTTTGCCTATTTGATAGAAGCAACAAAAAAATTAATTGAAGAAGGAATGGAAATTGCCACGGTTATAATCGGTGAAGGGCAGGAGCGAAAGCAATTGACCGAACTTATAAAGAAGAATAAGCTGGAAAATAACGTAATACTGGCCGGCCGGATTCCTGAAGCCGCTCAAGCTTTATCGGCTTTTGATATCTACGTCTGCTCCTCGGTTAAAGAAGGCCTGTCTTATACCATTATTGAAACTATGCTAAACGGCCTGCCGATTATCGCTACTCGGGTCGGCGGCAATCCGGAATTGATTGAAGACGGAAAAACCGGGCTTTTGGTAAACTCGCGGGACGCCGATGATTTGGCGGAAAAAATTAAAAAACTCATCAATAATCCGGACCTACAGCAGGAATTAAGCACTCAGGCCCGAATTAAAGCCCAGGAGGAATTTAATCTGGAAAAAATGATCAGGGAGACAAAAGAGGTTTATTATAAAAAATAAATAGATAATATAATCGCACTTTTAAAGAAAGAGGCGGCAATGGGAGCTATCGGAATATTAGAGCCAGAAGACGCGAGAGATATTTATTTTTACAGAGGAGATGAAGAAGATGGCGAAGAAGAGTCTGGCGCGTCCCCGTCTAAAATTCTTCATAATATTTACCTGGCAATCATCGTGATAGCCATCTTGGCGATTACGGCTGTTCTATATTTTGGTCTCGATTATCTTTATTCGGAAAAAACCTGGGCATTTCTTGAGCAGTTAAGATTTGCCATTCCAGCGCTTGCCCCCATTGCCGGCGGTGGCGTTTTCTATTTTTACTTTTTGCGAGACCGCTGGGCAGAAGAGATAGTAGAAAAAATAGAGGAGGAGACAGTAGAGGAGGCAGAGAGAGAATTAATTGAGTATATCCCCGTAATAATCGCCCATGCTCTCGCGAGCTCCAGAAAGTTAGAGGTTACTTTTAAGCGCGAAGCGGAAACGACGATCGGAATCCGTCTTCTGGTTATAATGGCCAAAATGGAGGAAATAGAACTCGGAGATGGCAATGTCTGCAAGCCGACACTCGAAAAATTCGCAGACGAAAGAAAATGGCCCACGGAAGGCGACCGGACAGTTAAAATAATACTCACCGAGAGATTTAGTTGCGGAGATTGCAGGAATAATGAGAAATTTAATTCCAACCGCCTTAAAGAATACTTGATGGGTAATGTTGAAGAAATCAGGGTCGTTGAATAAAAACGACGCGATTTTTACTCCTTTGACTTAAAAAGGGTTAGCTCTGCGCCGACCCTTTTTTCTTTTATCTGCTAAGTTGACAAAAAAACTTGCTTATGTTAAAATTTTTTATCGCTTCATTTTGGTTATTAAATCCAAACATAAACGGCTCTTTCCCAAAACAAAGGAGTGGCTATGAAAACCATCGGAGGAATTCTCTTTTCCGTCGCCCTTGTCTTGTTGGTGCTCCACGGAGTTATGCTTCTGCTTTATGGCTCGGGCTATATGCAAGCCCAGGAAACTCCTTCTCTCAGTTCCTTCGGCTGCATCTTACTCCTTGAGGCGCTTTTTCTCTCCATAGGTTCTCTCCTTTATAACTCGGGGAGGAAAAAAGAGAATAAAAAAGAAAAAAAGAAAATATTGGAAGCCAACGAAAACCTTTTCCGCCACAACATCTGGCTAGTGGATTTACTCACTGGTTTGTTCATTCATATCAGAGAGTTTGAAATACCCGAGGAAAAAAGGGATCAGCTGGCCGAATGTTTTATTGAGATCGTAAGAGCAGTAAGTTGGAGCAATATCGGCGTAAATTGCGCCTACCTCCTTGTCAGAATGCGCAGGGTAAACGCCGTTGCTGAAGAGTTAAAAAACCCCTTGGGTGAACAAGAGAGAAAAAGGCTTGAACGGCTCCAAGGGGAAATAAACTGTCTTATTGAAGGCAACCCGTTTGCCAGAGAAGGACATGCTTCGGGAAAATAAAACGGTTCTTTTCTTCTCTCAAAAAGGGTCAGCTGTGCGCCGACCCTTTTTTCTTTTGCTAAAAATATTTTATTTTAATTAATTTACTTCTTTGTCCAGTACTCCACGCTTCTCATTATCCGGAAAGCGTCAGCCGGTTTGCCCAAGAAATATCGTTTGCCATCGCCGGTATTTACGAACCAGGCCTCGCCATGACCTTCCACCTGCAGGAGGATTTTTCCTTTTTGCTTATTGGCAAAATTTATGTCTACGCCGAGATTCCCAGCGCCCAGCGGATTAAACCCGCCCAAAATTTCCTGTTTATCATTAAAGCCATCCCCGTCCGTATCGGCTTTAGCCGCGTCCGTGCCCAAAGCTTCTTCCGCCATGTCAGACAAGCCGTCCGCGTCCGTGTCATCACCTTCTAAATTAGCGTCCGCCACCGGAATTTTTTTCAAATTTTCATTGCTTATGCCCACGCCCAGTCTTATTATCAAGTTATAAATATTGGCTTCGGCCGAATTAAGGTCAAGCTGGCTTTGAGAATATTTTTCTTCAACTGCGGTTTTCTCATCAAGCACGGTTTTAAACTCCGTGGTTTTAGCGTCTACGGCCTGGCTTTTTTCGAGCAAGTCGGCCTGCACCTGTTTTAATAATTCTTCCTTTTGGGCCAGGTCTGCCTGGGTTGTCCCCAAAGTGCCTTTGGCTTCTTCCAGCTCTTTTTGGACGCTATTGACGGACAAAAGCAGTTTAGTGTTGGCATTATATATCTTTACAATTACCAGAATCATGCCCAAAATAATTAAAATCAAAACGCCATAAAAAAACCACCGCTGGTACCGGCGCAGAGAAATTTCTTTGCCTAACTGTTCGCGGGGAGAAATCGTCTGCCCGCAGGAAGGGCAGGTTTCCGAGTTATCCGGAATCTGCTTCCGGCAATTAAAACAAATCATATTTTTTAAAATTTAGTTATTACCTGTATATTATAACACAGAATCAGATAACAATAAACTTTTACTCTAAACCCTCTATAAATCTTTCCACAGAAGTTTCTAGGCTTGGGTCTAGCTGGGCCGCTTTTCGGGCGGCTTCAATCGCTTCTTCTTTTCTGCCAACCTGGATATACAATTTTGATAAATTTATCCAGGCTTGAACATCTTTTGACTCTAACCTTGTTAATAACTGGACATAAAGCTTTATGAGTTTATCCGTATCATTATTGTCCGCATAATGGTTAATTAAGGTTTTAACAAAAGCGGCGGAAGAGAATATCTCCGCTCCCCCCTTATCAAGGCATTTGTCCATCTCGGCATAACCCTCATCTTCTCTTCCTAAAATTATATAAACCTTAGCCAGCTGGCAGGTGCTTTCATAATAATCTTCGTTTAAACTGATAGCATACTTTAAAGTTTCTATGGCTTTTTCCGCCTCGCCTCGGCTAAGGTAAATCTGGGCTTTGACAAAATAAACCGGAACCCGGCCCGGGCTTGAAGCAATCGCTATGTTTACCGCTTCCAGGGCCTGGTCGGAGTAATAATAAAACTTTTCCGAATTATCAATATTAACCCTGGAGGCGTTATCTAAAATCTGGGCCAGCTGCAGCTGCATTAAGTTGTCTTTAGGATTATATTTGACATTAGTCTTAGCCAACTCCGCGCCATAATCCAGAATTTCCTTGGCTTTCTGTTGATCGCCCTCGCCAACGGTCATAGAGCCAAGAGCCCTTACCAAACTCCCGCGGCTATCGCGATCTAAAACAGTCTTATAGCTTAAAGCTTTTTTATATTCTTCCACAGCGCTGACGACGTCGCCTTTAGCTAAAGCCATCTGGCCTTCTATCGTCCCAAGGAGCATCTTGGCCGGTTTTAGGCCAAACTGGTAAATTGAAACAATGGCGATAAGGCCGAAAATAAATAACGAATAAATCTCTTTATTTTCGAGCTCCCTGTCCGCCTCTTCGCCAGCTAGCGAATCCTTATCGTCTTCCTCTTCTTCTCCGGCGGCTCTATCTTGGATGAGCCAATAAATATAAGCCAGCATCACCATTAAAGCGATATAAGTCACCAAAGCGTCAAACACCGCTAGATTTTGGATGAAATAAGCGATTATTAAACCGATAAGCAAAATAAAATCCGCTGGACTTATTTTTCTCTTTCTTAATCCGCGGACAAGATAGGCAAAAGCGGCAACGAAAATCGATAAATAAGTGAGAAGGCCCAATAAACCGGTAGTGGAGGCAATATCAATTAAATTATTATGCGCCTGGTCAAAATAAGTTTCACTCCTGGTGTAATTATAAAAAGTCGGGTCAAAATACTTGTCAAAAATAATAGCGTAATTGCCAAGCCCGGTGCCGAGGATTGGATGGCTGGTAAAATCCTTAGCCGCGGCCCGCCAGGAAATAAAGCGCGTTTGCATAGTCGAGCTGGACATGGAAATATTTGCCAACCGAGCCAAGAAAGAATTATTTTGGACAAAAGCGCTATCGCGGTTTAAAACCAGGCCGGTTATGGAAATTATTAAAATGAATAGAAAAAGAAAACCATACCGCCTCGCCTTTTTGCTCCTGCTTAAAATAACCAAAAGGAACGGCATAAAAAGAAGGCTGGCGCCGAAACCGAGAAAGGCCCCGCGCGTTCCGGAAAAAATTAAAGCCAGCAAAACGATAAAAGCCGCTCCTGCTAAAACGGCCCGCCAAATTCTATCTCTGGTTTTAAAAAACAAAATGGAAACAAAAAAAAGATTAAAGATGGTATAAGCGCCGACATAAGCGGCATTGCCAATCGTGGCGATAACCCGGCCCGGCCCCCAGGGGCTCTTGATAATTTCGAGCCGCTGGCCGATGCCGTGCAAACTTACTAAGACTCCTACAAATAAAAAAACCAAAAACAAGTTGCGCCAATCCGTCCAGGAGCGCATCACGGTAATTATAATAAAATAGAGAATTAAAAAATGAAAAAGCTGAAAAAATCCCAGCATTCTTTCAATATCGCCCCAAAAACTTAAATTAAAATCAATGCTAAAAAAACAAGATAAAAGCAGGGCGGAAAAAAAGGCTAATAATCCGAAAGAAATCCACGATTTTTTCGGACGCCAACTCGGATATTTTATAATAAAGGCGAGCCAAAAAACAAGCAATATTTCTATTAAAATATTAAAGTAAATTTGCTTGGTGCTGATATAAGGAAAATAAAAGTTCTTTGAAGTCAAAAGGACCGAAAGAAAAGAAAAATAAACGCCCCATCTTAAAATTATTAAATAAATTTTCTGGCTCATGGGTATTTAGTCCCGAGGGCTCGGGATTGGTTAATTAGAAATGTGATTATTAAATTTTAATTGCCTAAATTTGCTACTCGCCGTTATTTAAAATTTAAAATTTGTTATTTAAAATTCTTATTTTCCCGTTCTTTCCAGATACGACTCTTTCCTGGCCGTAAGCCAACTAGCATTGAGCGCTTGTTCCATCCCTTCATCATAAACAGCTAAAATTTCTTCTTTTGTTTTTCCCATCTCATATTCATATAATTCAGCGAGTAAAGCGTAATAGGTTTCATCTCCGGGCGATACGGAAATAGCTTCTTTATAATAACTCTCGGTCAGTTTATAATCTCCCAAATATTTAGCCATATTGCCGGCATTGGTCATCAGCAAAGTATTCCGACGGGAGGTTTTTTCAATTCCCTGCTCGTAAACGTCCAAAGCTTTCTTATAGTAACCCGCATAATCGGCTATACCGGCTTGTCTTGCCCGCTCGGCCAAACTCTTCCAGGCCAAGCCAAGGGTAGTATAATTTTCTATCTCCTCCTTGCTCTGGTTTAAATTTTCCTGCGCTTTTATCACGCCGTCAGCATAAGCCGTTAAATTCGGATATTGCTGTTTTAATTTTTTTAAATCAAACTGTTCATTATCGCCGGCAAAAAAATACCAGCCGGCACCGGCGATAATAATTAAAGCTAAAACACTAAAAATTATTTTTTTCATATACACAGTAATTTAAAATTTAAAATTTGTTATTTGGAACTTTTATTTCTCAATTCCTCAATTATCCCCTTAATCGCCTCGTTGTTAGGATCCTTAGACAGGCATAACTGCCACATATCAGCCGCCGCGTTATCTTCTTTTATTTCTTCTAAATAAGACGCATAAGACCTGCAAATATTCGGATCATTATTTGTGTTCTTTAGCCCCTCCGAATAAACTTCCCTAATCTCCCCATCAGGCGCTTTAATTTGAATGGCTAATAAATCAGCCAGCTTTAAATAGCTGTTCGGTTCTACGGCCTTATTTTCAATCGCTTTAAGATAAGATTCTTTCGCGCTTCCATAGTCGCGCATATCAACCAGAATATTGCCTAAATTTAAATAATATAAATAAAATTTATCATCAATTTTCAGGCCGTCCAGATAAGAATTTTCAGCCTTTTTTAATTCTCCGAGGCTTTTATAATAAAGGCCTAAAGATAAATAATTATCCAAATTTTCGGGATCTTTTTTAATATTTTCTTTAGTCTCTTTTATTAACTCGAGTTTCTTATTATACTCTTCTCCGCTTATTTCTACCTTTACGGAGCAGATATATTCAGAGCAATAATTAAATTTATTTTTATAAACAAAAAAACCTCCCGCGAGAATTAGAACTAAAAAAATAATAATAGTAATAATAATCTTTTTTGGCATATTTTTCGGTTATTTGTTTATTAACATATTTAAGAAAACTTCCGCTTCTTCTCGCAGGCTCGGATCCAATTCAACCGCCTTGGCTACCGCTTTCCGGGCGTTTTCCATATCTCCTATCTGCGCGTAAACCGCGGCCAATTTCGCAAAAGCCGAACCTGACTTCGAAAACTTTTCCGTTAATTTTAAATATAGACCTAATAATTTATTAAAATCTCCCGACTTGGCATAAGCCTGGGCTAAATAATTAATTTCTTGTTCAGTCCTAAATTCATACTTTAAATCCATGGATTTTTCCGCGTAGATTATGCCATTTTTAATATCATTTTTTGAAAAATAAGTTAAAGACATAAACCAGTATAAATCCGGAAATTTATTGTTATAGCTTATAGCTTTTTCAAAAATATCCAAAGCTTTATCGTAATCGCCCCTGATTAAGTAAGTATTTCCTAAAGACAAATAAGTTTGCTGCCGATTCCGGCTTAATTCAATGGCCTGATTTAAAAGTTCTTCCGCCCTATTTAAACAGCTAACGGCCATGTTAGCGTCTTTATCCTTATTATACTCCCCGCAAGCATTATAAAAATTAGCGGCCGATACCATAAAAAGCGCGTCTTTGTGATTCTTAGATATTTCCTTTTCTACTTCGGATAAAGCATAGGCGAAGCTGTTATTCATAGCAGTCTGGTCTTCGGCCGCCTCGGCTATAAAACTAGAGGTGTATAATCCCAATCTAAGCCTTATATCCCTTTTGTCTATCGCGGTTTCATTTAAAGCATTTTTGTATTGCTCAATTCCGCCCTTTAAATCATCCTCATAATTTTCGCCCGTATCCATAACGCCGATAATAGCTAAATTGCTCTTTATGTATTTATTATAGTCTATTTTGTATATTGCCAAGCCTAAAATTATTGAAACAATAATTACAATATATATTATATTTTCATTATATTTTTTTATTGCGTTATCCGCCCCATTATTTCGCGCGCTCTGCTTCTCGAAAACCGCAAAAGCTAAAACTAAAAAAATGACAATATAGGAAGAAGCGGCATCAAAAGCGAAAGCATTCTGGATAAAATACGCAATTAGCAAAGCTATTAACGTCCAATAACCGGCTTTTTCTTTTTTATCTTCCTCATCTTTTAATGACTGCCATAAACGTTTAACGGCCATAAAAAATACGGCCAGGTAAAGAAGCAGCCCCGGCACGCCCAATTCATTAATAATATTAAGATAATTATTATGAGCTCTGTCCCAATAAGTTTCCTGAAAAATTAAAGTATAGAAAATCGGGTCAAAATATTTATTAAAAACCGTATAATAATTTTCCCAGCCGACGCCGACAAGCCAATTATCGCGGATTGCCTCTAGACCGCCCTGCCAGGCGGTTAACCTTGTCTGGATAGTGCTTCCTTTAAGAGAATAATTAACCAGCCGGCTTACGCCGGTATTCCTTACTATATCGCTATTCCTAAATAAGACCGCTCCGCCAAGAATTATAACAGATAAAATTATAGCCAGGCTTAAATAGGTTTTAGTTTTTTTCTGCTTTCTCCAGATAAACAGCGCCCCTATAAATAATAAAAATATTCCGACAGCAAATCCCAAAAAAACACCTCTGACTTTTGTAAGAATTAAAATATAAACCGTTAAGACTAATCCTATGGAATATAAAACTTTTATCCATTTTTTGCTTCCTTCCTGCCATAACGAGAAAAGAACTTTTATATTAATAAAAGTCTGGATCAATAGATAGCTTCCCAAGAAAAGAGGATTGCCGAGTGACGAAGTTAAGCGTCCGAAACCCGTTTCATAAACTATCGGCAGTTCTAATTTTTGCGCCAAAGCGTATAAACCTACCAAATAAGCAATAATTAAATTAAATTTTAATAATTTATCCCATTGCTCTTTATTTTTAAGAATCGCCGCCAGCAAAAAGAAAAAAATAAAATAATGGATTTGCGTAAAAAAGCCGTTTAATCTTTCAAAATTCCCCCAAAAACTTCTTTCAAAATTAACCCCCAAAAAACAGCTTAAAAGCATTAGCGCGAAAAAACCGGAAAGCCAATAGATTAGATAATCGCCTTTCGGCAAATATTTTTTATAATTAATTTTCAATAAAACCAAATAACAAGCCAGGGCAACTTGGACAACTAAACAAAAAATAATTGTTTTAGTAAACATTCCCGGATAATAAAAAGCGTTCGTTACCCAAAGCGGAGCGGAAACAGCGATATATAAGCAAAATATTAAAATTTTATTAAGATTTTTTTCTAATTTCAATATATTCATGTTTTAATTTTATCAATAATATAAGAAAAAAACAAGGCCTTAAATTGGATATAAAATTCGCCCGCCTTTTGCCATGCCGCCGTTCATTTCAACATACCAAAACCCCGCCTCTCGCGAGAGGCGGGGTTTTTCTATTTCAACGGTATCGGAATTATTATCGGGAAAGAGTGGCGTAAGCAGTCGGAAGAGTCTGCACCAGATAACCGTTAGTCCAGTCATCGGCCCCGGTAGCGTTAGTATCAACGACCGAGCTGTGATTGGCGGCGTTAGAATAATCCGACCATAAGACATCGGCGCTAGTATCGCCGTTTACTACCCCTAACAGGGCTGCGTTATAGATAGGATAAGCGGTTATTACGGTAGTAGAATCTTCAGCGCCAATCCTCGTCTGGATAGAATCATTAATCGCTGAACTGGCCACTCTGGCTTTTACAATATAAGTCTTAGTGGTTCCAGCAGAAATTAATAATTCATCCGGGGTAGATACGGTTGTATCATATCCCCAAAGGGCGATTGCCCTGGTCCCGGAATAAGTCTGCGAAGAGATACTGGCCGCTGTGCTTGCTAAGGATGCTTTAGTGCCGGTATTAGCTACGTCAGTCGTGAAGAACCGAACGCCTGTTAAAGCGACGCTCGGAGACGCGTTATCATAGATAGCGAAGGTATCAACCTTTAAGTTAACGGTAGCGGCGTCATTCAACATGACATCAAACGGAATCTTCTTGATAGCCACATCCTCGTTAGCGTCGGCGGTTACTGTGAATTTATACAATTCTACGGTCCCGTCAGTTAACGATGAGGTGGATAGGGATGCGGTGGCAATGGTCGGCTTAGTCTTTCTAATCAACATAGCATTAGTAGTGTCTAAGTTAGTAGCGGCGGCCACAATGCCAGTCGCCGTTACGGTTACGCCCGAAGAAGCGCCTTTCGCGGTAATCGGGCTGTAAGTCGTTGCTTCCGCGCCGTTATAGTCCCCGTCAAGAATAACTTCGTACTGGGAGCCGGACGCTGCCTGAGCGTTAGAGTTGGCGTCTGCTTGGACGGTCAAAACTACATTGCTTCCTTTCTTAACGGTAATAGGATCGGCAGTTAAATCATACACGACAAAACCATTAGTAACTCCGTAGGCTGGACTTACAGAACTGCCGTCAGTAATAGCGGCCGAACTTACGGTTTTCTTCGCAACTCCGTCAACCAATAAATCAAAGTTGAGCATGTTTCCCAATCTATTGGTCGCGTCAGTGGCAGGATCTACAGTCCCGGCTTCGTCTGTGGAAATAATGGAAAATACTATCTTTGTCACTTGGACATCTTCGCTGTTGCCTGCGGTTAACTTAAACTTAGACAAAGCGTTGTCAGTGCTATTCATTACTAATATTCCGCCAGCAGGAGTTCCGGCGCTAACAGTGGCAACTAAAGTGCCGACACTGCTAATGTATACAGCCTGCAATCCGGTAGTCCTAGTGGCGTCAGCGGTAGAACTGGTATCATTCCCGGTAGCGTAAACAGTGGAAGGGAAAATTATACCGCCTGTGTCCGCGTTAAGATTGGTTAAGTTCTGCGGGCTGGATAAGACATCGGCATAAATATTAACCACTAATTGCGCTCCTTTGAGTAAGCTAATCTGCGGGCTTGGAGTAAAGGTATAGGTAGTAGCATTAGTATCGGTTAAAGAACCGATAGTAGCTCCGATAGCGGCTCCCGTATCGCCTCTGGTAAGCCTTAGGTTCTGGAAGACGTCGGCTAAGGTGGAGTTTGTGGTTAACACATCATCAGTCAAAACAATTGAGCTGATACTTACTCCTTCACCGGCGCCGGCCGTAATAACGAAAGACCCAATCACGACACCGGCTTGCCCGACTACTCCGCTTGGGACAGTTGCGCTAGCGTCTCCAATTGCAGTATTTTCCGCTATACTTAAGGCTCCGCTTGAAATAGTTAATGATCTGCTGGCCACGCCCGCAGAGCTAATATTAGTAGAAGAAACTAACCCTCTGGCATTATTAACCCCAGCGTCAAGGCCGACAATCAAAGTTTCAGCGGCCGTAAACGCGCCCGCGTCATCATCTTTAACGTCGGATTTGATTGTCAATACTTTTGTTACGCCAGCTTCAATTTCAAAGCTGGTTCCAAAAGTAAAGGATTTACCGGCGGCCGCAACGTTAGCGGCGGCTAAATCCGCGGTGCTGCCTACCTGCGTGCCATCAAGCAATAATTTAACATTATCCAACCCATCATTATGGGTGGTGGCGGCGGTTCCGCCATAGTAAACAGCTAAACTGGTAACTCTTACCTTTTCTCCAGCGGCTTTAATGTTAAACTTGGCCAGTTCTACGTTAGTAGCGCCTAAAGCGATATTCCCGCTTGGAGAATCGGTGGCGATGCTAATAACTAAATTTCCGGAATTAACGGTTGTGCTTGTCGTAGAGCTGTTTGAAGTGATAGCCGTCCAGGAATCTGTCTGGTTGGACTTTGTATAAACGCTATAATTTGTGTCATAAACCCACAAATCATAACCATTTTGCAAAGAAAACTTAACAGTCCTTGAAGACCCACCAACAATATCAGCGGTTACGCTAATATTTTTGGTGTTTCCCGCCGTAATCTTATAAGGAGTGGCGCCAAAATCAAAAGTAACTGTCCCGTCACTGGCTAAGTCAGCAACAGTTGTGCCAATTTGGGCTCCGTTTACTTTTAATTTATAGTTCTTTAAGTCGCCTGTAGCAACCGTTCCGATTTGGGTAATGGTTAGCTTGCGGATTTCCATATCCTGCCTTGAAGCAATGGCGCTGAATTTCCATAATTCATAATCGGTCTGCCCGGGATCAACAGTAGCGGCAGCGGCCGGAGAAACATTAGCAAAGGTTATATAACCCAATTTGGCCGCGACTTGAGCGACCGTCATTAAATTTCCGTTAACCGGGAAACTGCCGGAAACAGCAGCTCCGTCAGTCACAATATTGCTGGCAGCGGTAATACCATAACTGAATGTAACCCCTGAACTTGCCGCATCAGCCACATCGCCGCGCAAAGTAATGGCCTTTGTTGTTCCCTTGGCTATAGTGGCGATGCCTGAAGCTTTGGTAAAGGTTACTACATTACTGGCTACGGAAGTGCTTTCCATTAAAATAGTATTGCCATCATACAAAGCTAAGTTTACCATATCGGTATCAGATGAGATGCCTGATCTGGTAAATTTAACCGTAGTAAGTTTTACATCCCCGTCAGAAGCCGCGGTAAAGTTTACTTTAGCAAGCTCTACTTTAGCCTGTGAGGTGTCGGATGCTGTTGAATCATCAATAACAGTAGCCGCAGCCGGCGTATCGCTGGCTAAAGCTACAGTCAAACCGGTGCCGACAACGCCAGCCACAATGCCTGAGCCTGCTCCACCGCCCTGAGAAGTGTCAATTAAAGTAGCGGCAGCGACTTCAGTTCCTAAAGCCGGTAAAGTCAAAGTGGAAGTAACGACATCCGTCCATTTTAAGCGGTTACCCGTGAAAGCGGCTTCGCTAGAAAACTTCGAAGCTTTACCATCGGTATTGATGTAGTAAACATCAGTTGAAGTTCCGAACTTTACTAAACTGCCGGCTGGATAAGCTCCTGCTGTTAGAGGAGTTCCAACGGCATAGTTAGTGAAGAACGCGTCCGGAACGTCAATCACGCGCTTTGCCCAATCCGCGCCCCAAAGAGCAATCGCGTTGCTCTCGGAAACGATTGAACGCAAAGTGCCTTTTGCTTCAACAGAATAAACTACTGGGTTGGTTGTGATCTTAACTAATTTAGTACCTGGTCTTACAGTAACATTGGCCGCTAGAGCATATGACTCTAATTCGCTTTGAGGAATAGTCACTACTCCGCTCCAATCGCTATACCAGGAAAAATAAGTCTGTTCATTAGGGAAAACATATCTTTTACCATCAGCGCCTAAGTAATAAACGGAAGAAAGCCCGTTTATCTTAATCAAGTCACCGGCAGAAGCGGCCGCGTTCACGTCCGGAGCGACAACCACACTCATAGATAAAACCGTGACTAGCATTACGCTGATAGTAAAAACTTTTCGTATTTTACTCATAGATAATTTGTTTCACACCGGATGTCCCGCGCCTGAAAGCGCGAACATCCGATTGCGTTCTGTCCTTTAAATTAAGAAGGTAAACCGAATAAATCGGCCGGAATTCCGTCCCCCCCCACACTTATATATAATAAGCGATAAATAGGGGGCAAATTGCATAGGGAAATTCGCCAATCCCTCCCGAGTACTCGGGATCGGGATCCCCCACTTAATATACATAAGTGTGGGGGTAAAACTTTGCCGATCTATTGATAACCCATAATCTAAAAGACAATTTTTATTTATTAATTTGAGCAAACCCATCCCGAATCGTCGGGACCCGACCTTTACTGGGCCTACTTGTCTCCACTAATGTGGATTTTTAGAGCCCTTCCCGAATCCGCCAGCGGCGGGTCGGGATCGGAACTAAAAAATCAACACTAGACGCTTCTTAATATTATTCCGCCTTTCGACATGATCTTAATATTTTCTTTACTCCCGGAATTTTAACTAACAAGGCATAAATCTTATTAATAATTTTCAAGCCGGGGTTGTTATAAATATTCTGCAGCGCGGAAAAATTAATACTAATAATATTTTTCTCCAATATCTTCTCGCTAAAACTAATCTGTGAACAAACGGCTATTAAATACAACGGTTTAAAATTATCTAAGCCGCAGAGCTTATTTATTTTTGTTTCTCCAGTACCGCCTTTTATAAAACTGGCTAGGCCGTTCCCCTGTTCTATTATTTGAAAATATTTAAAATATTTTCCAATCAATTCCGTAAACTCGGATCGGTTAAATTCTTTAAGGTGAAAAGGATTTTCTTCTCCGAAAACTTCGCTATTCGGAGTTGAAATAATCGCTAAGCCGTCATCCTTCAAAACTCTTTTTAACTCTTTTAAAAATAAGCCGGGGTCATCTATGTGCTCAATAGTCTCGAAAGAAGTAATGAAATCAAAGGAATTGTTCTCCTCTTTTGTGTTTTTAACGTCCCCCAAGACATACTTTATGTTCGGGGAAGAATATAATTCTTTTGCCAATCGAATCGCTTCCGGGCTAATATCAATCGCCACGACTTTTTGAGCGCCTGTTTCTGCTAATATTTTAGAGCCGTACCCGGAACCGCACGCCGCATCCAAAATTTTTTCCGCCCCGCCTCTGGCGGCTATTATCTCTTTAGCCAATTCATAACGCGCCAAATGTTCATTATATATTATATTTTCTTTCGTTTCATTATTGATAATAAGCCGTTCATCAAAAATATTAGCCATATAATCTGCTACTTTTTTAAGATTTCTTGAGTGGAACTGGCTCCATCGCTTATCCCCTTCACTTCACCCTTATCTCCTAAATCAGCATTTTCCACAATATTATTAGCTTCTTCAAGCTTATTTAAAATACCGCTATAATCTTTTTCATTTAAAAACTCTTCCGCCTCTTCAAGCATTTTTTGGGCATCCCCTAAATCAGCCGGATGGCCGCTAATTTCTTCGGCCGGCGTGTTTGTCGCCTTTTCTTCTCCCTCGGTTTTAATTATCCCGGCGTCAGTCTGGTTATTTTCCGAAACTATTTCTTCTTTCGGCTGCGGTTCAGAAATCTGCATTCCCCGCTCTTCTTTTTTCAAATTGGCGCTGAAAACTTTATTTTCCTCATCCCCTTCTTCCGACCCGCCCGGCGCTCCCATCTCTTTCAGTTTTGCCTTAGCCACCGTCATTTCCTTCTTAAAATTTTTCGACAATTTCTCCGTCTTTGATTTTCCGGCTTCATCGCTTGAATCAGTCTTGGCTAAAATTTCCGTTATGTCTTTAGCATGGTCATTGGCAAACCTGAAACTAAGCTTGGCTTTTTTCTCTTCGCCGAAAGTAACGGCTAATTGGGCTTTCTCGCTGATAATTCTCGCAATATACAAAGAGCTGTCCGGTTTAGTTAAACGGGCGGCTCCAACGCTAAAGGCGCTTCCGGCAACAACCAGCAAACAAACAAAAAATACCGCCCAGGCCGGAGTTGAGAAAAATCTCGCGAGCATGCGCGGTAAAACAAAAATCTTTATCATCGCCCCGGTTTCTTCCGCGGGGACAGCAGCCGTAGCCGAAATCTGGCTAAATAAAATACCCCGATTTTTTTCCTTCCATTCCCTGTCCGGAGCCATTGATTTTAAACTATTTAATTTTTTTATTAACTCTTTATTTTCCATCTTTATTTTCCATTAATTCTCTTAAAGCTTTTAAAGCGCGGTGGAGGAGAACCCGCACGTTATTTTTCGGCTTATTAAGAATAGCCGCTATCTCCTTTATATTTAACTCGTCAATGAATCTTAAAATAATAACTTCCCGGTACTCATCTTTTAGTTCTTTTAATTTCTGCTCAATTATCCCGAAATCGGAATTTATTTCCGCCTGCCTGGCAATATCCTGCTTTTCATCTTTTATGTCTATCGGCTCGCCTTCTTTATTTTCAAAGGCGACTTTGCTGAAATTAGAATTTTTTCTGTAATAATCAATAATTGATGTCCTGGCTATCTTATAAATCAAAGCTTTTAAAGTTTTGAAATCTTCTACGCTGCTGTCCTGAATATAATTCCAGGTCTTTAAAAAAACGACTGAAGTGAGGTCATTAGCTTCTTCTTTATTGCCTACTTTAAAATATACAAAACGGAATATCTGATCAACATATAAATCATAAGCCTCTATAAAGGCTTCCTTATCCCTTTTCTTTACCCCGGACAAGAGCTTCTTTTCCTGCCTTTTTTTGGCGAAAGTGTTTTGGATTTTATTAAAGTCCATTATCTCTGTTGTTGGCCTAAGTTTTCGGCTTAGGCAAACTAATTAATTATACGTAGAAAACAAGGAAATATTACACTAAATATTGAGGAAATAAACGGAAAAAAAGAAAAAAATTTAAAGAAGTAATTCAAAAATCAGGGAAAACAATCCCCTGTTATCAACAAAAAGAGCTAATATTAGCCCCAAAAAATCATTATTTTTTCAATCATTAACACCTTTATTTACTTCTTAAATCCTAACACATTTAACTCAATAGGGCAAGAAAATTATCTCAAAGTATCAAAATAACTGTTATTATAAAGACCCCCCTGCCCAACAGGACAAATAGAATCTTATGGGCAGAGAAGGAACGATGGAACCGGGACAAAGTTAATTGTTAATTGTTAATAGTTAAAGGTTAAAATCGCCCTTGCTTTTTTTCTATACTATGATAAGATATTAAAAATAAACGGACTTTAGTCTAATATAGCTTAGACTTAAAACAACATTTCTCTTATTTAAACCCGCAAGGAACAGCCAAAATACTATTTTTTGAATAAATATATACTATTTAAGTCTACAAGAATGTGGACTAAAACTAAAAAATTGTTTTATATTAGCTAACTTTATATTTAAGTCTACAAGAACGTAGACTAAAGTTCTAAATTCGCATGTGCCGTATTTGTAGTACGGCTTTCGCCCGACCGCGTGTCGCTAAAGCTTTAGCGGTAGCACAAGGGCGAAATAACCCAAAAAGATGTTAAAAAAATATAAAACACCCACCCCAATCCTTGAAACCAACAATATTGAAAACACAAAGGACTATAGTAAAAAAGATAAGGGAAATGAATATCTGCCTTTGTTGGAAAAAAGCATAAAAAACTCTCTCTGGCTTTCTGTATCTGAAGCAGCTAAATTAGGCGGGGTGCAGACGAAAACTATCAGGCGGGCCATAAAATCGAACCATTTAAGGTATAAAGTTATTGGCAACCGCTATTTGATCAATTTAGAATCCCTAATAGCTTTTTCGTATACCAAAAGAAAACTCAAAAACAAATTAAACGAATACGGCCTTGGGCAATATATAGAAAAATGGGAAAGATAGGCTTAAAAATATAAAAATAAAATAACAAAATAATACCTGCCCGCTATGCTTGCGTAAGCAAGGCAAGCGGGTAAAAATAGATAAAATACGGGGTTAATTCCCTGTATTTTTGTTTGCCCCTAACCATAGCCAAAGAGGCTTAAAATCCCATTCCACGACCGTTTTTATTTTATTATTTAATTATTTAATTTTTATAACGGAGTTATCCACAACCAATAATTGTAAATATCCAAAAAATATCTTATAATATAAACAAGGAAGAACAAACGGTTATCCGCAAATTGCTAATAAAATCGTAAACATAATAATCCCCATGCTTTATGTTTAGTTTTAGTAAAAAAAAGAACAATTTTTTTGTTAATGCTGATAAAACTTTCTCCCGAATTCTATATTTAAAAATCACTTTTAATAGTACTGACTGAATTTCTGACGGCCAGTATTATTTTTTTACAGGAAAGAGGATGAATGTTTTCCAGAGCAAGTAAATTTTAAAGTCCTATTTTCTTCATTAAAAATGTCCTAGTATTTAGCATAAAGTATAATATAATAAAAATATAAAAGGAGGATTTAAAAAATAAAGAGCTTTAAAAGGTCGATTCCGTAAATTTTATTTTACGGGAAGTTCTCTTCTCCTCTAATATATTATATTAAAAATTAGCAAAAATTAATAACCTATAGGCCTATTTATTAATTCCGCTAATCTTAATAAAATGAACCGCTCTATCTGGTAATTTAATTCTAAAAGTCGATTAAATTAATTATGAGAGCGAACAATAAAAAAATTATGGAAAAATTTACTAAATCAAAATTAGTTGCGCAGATTGCTATAACTTCTTTTGTCGCCGCCTTAGCCATAGTCGGCGTTGCTTACGCCACCACTATCGGGACTAATATTCTTACCACCGGAACCTTAACGGTTGATACCAATACCCTCTATGTTGATATCACAAACGACAAAGTCGGCGTTGGCACAACCACTCCGCTCGCCACTCTGTCAATAGATGTTGATGAACTTAAAAGTCCTTTTGTGATAGGCTCTTCCACCTCTACTTACTTAACGATGAGCCACGATGGAAATTTAACGGTTGACGCTGGCACTCTGTATGTGGATGCCTTGAACAATAGGATTGGTATAGGAACGACTACCCCCACAGGAGCTTTATCTATAACCAGCACTAATACTTATCAAGGTTTTATCGCTTACAATGAAACCAACTACCTAACTTTAGCAGTCGGCTCCGGGGGCGATTTGACCTTAGACCCAACCGGAAATGATATTCTCGTTCCTGACGCTTTAAGCATCGGCACTTCCACCGCTTCGACTTATGCTTTAGATGTTTATGGCGATGTTAATGTTGGCGCCGAGGCTCAAACTAATACTTTCAGGATTGACACTACTAATGGCAGAGTTGGCGTTGGCACTTCTACACCTAGTTTTCAATTAAGTGTAGGGGCTGATGCTGCTACTTCTACTATTGGTGTAGGAAGATTTTGTATGTATGCGGAAGACCAAACAGGTAATGTTATGTATATTACTCTAAATATGGATGCGGCTAATGCTTCGGCTGGTATTTTTGCTACTTCTACGATTGATTGCAGAAATTAGATATAGCTATTGCTCTCTTTCTTGGTCGGTTTTACGAAAAGACTTAGAGCAATTATAACTAATTTGATAAAACTTATGGCTAAAACACCTAAATTGGTTTTATTCTTAGTTGCTCTTCTGCTCGCTTTCCCGGCGCTGGCCACTACTGAATTTACAGCCAATAGCGATATTACGGTTGACGCTGTCACTTTCGGAGGGACTACAGCTGATATGCTTATTAAGGATACTTCTACCGCTGAAAGTTGGATATATAGTGGCGGCGCTTTTACCGTGACTAATCCCGGTACTTTTATGGTTAGTTCCGCCGTTGCCGAGTCAACTGTTAAGGGAATTAAGGTCACCAACTTGGCGGGAGATACGGTCGCTTGTGCTAAAAATTCTACTCCAGGCACAAGCTACGTTACTCTTCCTACGACCGCCGACACTTACACGATAACGCCTATCGAAAAGAATATATCTAATTCTCTGACTTATAATTCTACCTGTGGCGCCGCTACCTGCGCTTCTGGATATACTGTTACCGGGACCGGAGTTAACGCTGATTGCGCGGGGCAAGCCTCGGGCGGTAGTCCTGGCGGTAGTACCACAACCATCACTCCGGCCGCTCCAGTTACTTGTACTTCTTGGACATACTCTAGCTGGGGAACTTGTTCGGCTAGCGGACAGCAGACAAGAACGATTGTATCTTCGTCGCCAAGCGGTTGCACCGGCGGTAGTCCAGCAATAAGCCAATCTTGCACTCCAACCACTACCACCACTCCCGAAGAAACCACTGCTGAAACTCCAACCACTACCACCACTCCAGCCGCAACGGCAGAAAAAATTTCTACTACCGCCGGAGTGCCAGCTACTGACAGTGCTGGCAAAGTCACTTTAGAGCAGATGGCAGATGACGCCAATACAGTAGCTACGGCAGATGTAAACCATGTTATCGCCGAGATGGGCGTAAGCCGAGATGCGGCCGCAGAAAAAACTTATAACGAGGGAATTGTCGCTAAAGTGGTAGCTGGCTCAAGCGTTACTGCCGAAGTCCGCAACGCCATAACTAACTTTGTTACTTACGGCACAAAAGCTACTGAAGTATTAGGCGCGGGCGAACGAGCCGGTGTTGTTAACAGTTTTAAAGCGGCGTTGGGCAAATTGCCAACTACGGAAGCAGACTGGAATGACGTCATAAAGATAGCTAACGGACGCTGGCCGAGCCAAATAAGCAAAGCGGCTGAAGACAAGGCGACGATAAACTTTAAAAAAGTTTATTTAAGGGATCCGAACCGGACAAATGCCCATGACGACGCAGCCGTAACTGTGATGGCTTATGGCCTAAGACCGGCTGACAGAAACTTAAACAGTGAAAAAGCGGCTATTAAATCTTTTAAAGCCATCTATGGCTACACGCCTTCGGCTGCCACTGCTTGGGATGTGGTTCGAGCTATCGCCTATTCAGGTTCTAAACGGTAAACATATTTGATGAAACGGCCGTGTACATAGCACTCTTGTCCCGTCGGATGACGGGATGGTTCGAGCTATAGCTTACTCTGGATCGAAAAGATAAATAAGAATAAAACAAAAAATAATACCGCCCCTTGCGAGGGGCGGTATTATTTTTACGAATTTTAGAAATTTTACTTTTTACTAGAGAACAGCGTCTTTAGCAGATTTAGACACTCTGAATTTAACTACGGTCTTGGCCGGAATCTGGATCTCTTGGCCAGTAGCCGGGTTGCGGCCCATTCTTGCTTTTCTGTGCACTTTTACCAATTTGCCGATCCCAGGAA
Source organism: Patescibacteria group bacterium (assembly GCA_041645555.1). Lineage (GTDB taxonomy): Bacteria > Patescibacteriota > Patescibacteriia > Patescibacteriales > JAQTRU01 > JAQTRU01. The sequence goes on along the minus strand of JBAZPX010000005.1, from coordinate 21,061 downwards.
CGACAAACTCTCCCGCGCCCTTTACCTCTTTATACGCCATCTCGGTCAAAGAGTCCATGAAATTAGCCACATCTTTCTTGCTCAAGCCGGTTTTTTCAGCCAAAGCAGAAAGCGTTTGTGACTTGGTCATTTTTGCCATAAGTTTTTTAAAAATTAATTTGTTAATTTGTGGAATCAATTGAAAATAATTTTCATGGTAAATATATAAATAAATTAAGGAGTTTTAAAGGCCTAAATCCTTAATTTTATTTATATATTTACCCCTGTTAAATAACCCCGTCTTGTCCCGTTAAATATAAAGTATTTAACAAGGCAAAAGCCATTAAATTACCCGCCCAACAGGCGGACAAACAGCTCTTATTTAACGGGGTTTACCCACAACTGATCCACAAGCTAATTACATTATACAGTAAAATATTAAAAAACACCAATAATTTTAAAGAAATCATCCCCTCTTACCCGTTTTCACTGGATGTGCCGCTTTATTTTAATCAAATATTAGACTTAATTTTAGCTAATATTAAACAAAAATTAATCTTTTCTAACTAACTGGCCGCAGGCTCCTTTTATCTCCGCGCCAAGGCTTTTTCTTATAGTCGCCCCTATTTTATTCCGGGCAAGATAATTTTTAAACCATTCCGTTGTTTTAACATCAGACGGAGCCAAACCGCCGCTGGCAATATTATAGCGGATTAAATTAACATGGATAAGCTTTGCCCCGCCTTCAATTGACTTAATAAATTCGATTAACTCATCGGCCTGGGCCGGCTGATCGTTTATACCTTTAAACATAATATACTCAAAGAAAACTTTGCGGTTTGTCTTAGAAAAATAATAAGTTAGGGCTTTCTTAAGGTCGCCCAAATTAAAACGCCGGTTAACCGGCATATGCTGGCTGCGGTCCTTGTTATTCGGGAAAATAAGGGAAACGGCCAAGTTAATCTGCGGGAATTCCCGCGCCATATCTTTTATGCCGGTAATTATGCCGGAAGTGGAAACGGAAATGCTCCTTGAGCCGAAATTAAAAAATTCCGGGCTAATTAGAATCTTTAAAGATTCTTTAACCTCGGGCCAATTGAGGAACGGCTCGCCCATGCCCATAAAGACTATACTGGAGAACTTCCCGGATAGCTTCCTTTCCTTAAAAAAGTTTTTCCAGAAAAGAACTTGGTCCGTAATTTCCTCGTTCGTTAAATTGCGCTTAAAACCGCCTTGGCCGGTCGCGCAAAAACGGCAGGCCAATAAGCAGCCAACCTGGCTTGAGATACAAGCGGACCAGCGCCCTGACAAGGGCGACAGGAAAACCGTCTCAATTGCCAGCCCGTCAAAAAGCCGCAAGCGGGCTTTAAACGATAATTTATCCCTTGACTCAAGCACTTTCTCTACTTTAAAAGACAAAGGGGAAATTTTTTTAGCTAAATCTTCGGCCAAGGATTTGGTGATAGTTGAAATATCTTTAAAATCCAAAATAGACTGCTTGGTAAAAGCGTCTTTAATCTGGCTATATCTAAAAGCCGGCTCCCCTGCTTCTTTTAAGATTAGTTGTAACTTATTGAAATCCATAGTAATCGCTCCTTTTAGTTTATCATAATTATAACAAAAATAGCCAATATCGGCTATTTTATACCGAGCACGGGATGGGCGGATTACCTAATTAGTCTGACTACCCCCGCATTCGCGTCAACCTCCACCAAATCCCCATCTTTAAAAATCTGCGTAGCAATTTTTGTGCCGACAACACATGGTTTATTTAATTCGCGCGACACAATGGCCGCGTGGCAAGTTAAGCCTCCAATATTGGTCACAATGGCCGCGGCGAGTTTCATAGCCGGAATTAAATTCGGATTCGTCTTTTCCGAGATTAAAATTTCGCCTTTTTTAAATCCAGCCATATCTTTCGGCGTATTCACTATTCTCACTCTGCCTTGAGCCAAACCGGCGCAAGCCGATTGCCCTTTTAATTCGTTCCGTACTTGTACGGGCATCGGGATGCCTGTATTTTCAACAATGATTTTTTTCGCTTCTTGCCCAATATAAACTTTTGGATTTTTTTCATAGGCTAAGACGGAATATTTTATTCTCTCATTTAAAATTTTCTGCAACGCCTTGCCGCCATCAAGAAAAGGCTTCATTTCACGCGGGAGAATATGCTTGACTTGGATTAAATTAAGATTCAATCTTTCCCCCAGCTTTTTTAATAATTTTTCCGTTTGGCAATATGATTTATATAGAATGTCTTTGCGGTAATTTTTTATAAATGAAAATTCGCGGGCGAGCGCATATAAATCCCTTTCAGCCGGACTAAGGCCCAATTCTCTTTCAATTTTTTTTCTTTTTGCTTTGATTCCCGCCCTTTTTTTCTTAAGCATTTCCAATTCCAATCCCGTTTTTGCGCCGTTCTTTTTTATCTTTTTCGCTTCCTTAATAAAATAATCAAGCGTCAAAGCCGGCCCGTCATAATCATAATAAAGCCAGCAATATTTTTTGTGGTGCTTCTTTATATTTGTTTCGAAATTTTTCCCGGATTTTACTATTTTTAATAAATCTTCTCTCTCTTTATCTCTCTCAGAGTCTTTCTCTTCAGCGCCTAAAATACTGAAGTATTCGCCCAATTTATTAATCCTGTTTATCTTTTTTAATTTATCGAAAATAATCCTTTCAAGCTTTTTTGAAAACAAGGAACTGTCTCCTTCGGCCGCGTTTGGCAGCCAGCCAAAAAGATACATTTTTTTAAATAACTCATTATAACGCTCATATAAACCCAGGAGTTCCTGGTCGGTTTTCGATTGTAAATTCAGTTTATTAATTCCAGCCGAATAATTTTCCAGCTCCCGGCTGGTTTTATGGATATTCTCCAAATTGCGCTTAACCCAATTTTTATTTTTAATTTTATTAAAAATAATTTTTGCTATTTTATCTCGGCTCCCCGGAATAAAATACCATGAATTAACCCTGTTTTTAAAAACGGCCAGGCCTTTTGCGAAATCCTTCCCCGCTAATTTATGAAAATCATAGAAAAGCATTTCTCCGACCAGGCAAATCGGATAAAGGCTTACATTATAATTTGTTGCGATTTTTATGTATTTTTTTACGGTTTTCATTTTTTTAAAAATGACCAGACCGGCGCGTATTCGGTCCATTCTTTGCCTTTTGCCGTCGCCCGCCCCTCAATAATAAAATATTTCTCGGCCATTCTTCTAAAATCTTCGTCTTTAAAAACAATATGGGTGATTTTTTCGGCGTGGAGCAAAATATTTTTCAGCCTTAGAAGATCCTCTTTTTTAATTTTAAATTTTCCCGCTCTCTCTAAAGAAAGAAGTTCTTTTAAAAGCTTGCCAAAAAATAAAGCTTTGTTCTGGCGGTCATACAGTTGATAAAAATCTCCATACAAGCCGAGATGCACAATCAGCCAAAGCCAGTCAATTCCGCCGGAATCGTATTTTTTTTGAATTTCAAACAGGTTATCTTTAGGCTTTTCGGGCAGATAAACCAAATTTTTTGCCAAAAAACGGCCGCCCGGCTTCAATAAAGAATTAATGTCTTTAAAAATTTGCTCATGCTTTTTCGGGGGAAAATTATTTAACGAAGCATCCGCCAAAACCGCGTCGAAAATTCGGGGTTTAAATATTTTTCCAAGCATCAGCCAATCAGTTTTGATAAACAAATTCTTATCGCTATTTTTAAATTTCATGACCTCGGTTAATTTTTCAAGGTTATTTGCGCTTACGTCCGCGGCGACGCAGAAAGCGCCAAGTTTAATAGCCAAATCCCGCAATTCTGGTGTCGCTCCTAAAACTAAAACGAAAGGGTTCTTTTTGTTTTTTAAGCTCTTGGCTAGATAAAATTTATAATTTTTAAGTTCATAAGCGCGCGGAGCCGAAGACGCCGCCCGGTTGCTCCTTGAAACAGCCGATTGATTACCGCAGCTGCTTTTTATGTATTTCTGTGTGTGCCTTTCCATATTTTTCGCCAAAAAAGAATTTAATAAATTTTTGATATCTTAAATCATTCGGCTGATTGACTTTAAGCGGAATAAAAAATTCATGGAATATGCCCTGAAATTTTTTCTCCGGCAGGATTGAGTGGACTAAATTTCCTTTCCAGGCGCGTAATTTCTTATATTCTTCTTTAGTAAATTTTTTTTCAAAAAATTCTTTCTCCGCCCATTTATAAAAAACGGCCATGAAATTTTTGAAGGTTTTTTTATTATACCATTTTCCGCTGGAGCCAAAGCACAAGAAGGCATGCAAATCGAACCAATGCCATTTCTCTTCCCTTGATTTCTTTATTATCGATTCTGGGGGAAGTATTAATTTACTTACCCGGACGGCTTCCCGAAGCACAATCTTCCCTCCGGGCTTTAAAGCGCGTGATGCCAAAGAAAAAAAGGCGTGCAGCTGTTTTAAATTTAAATTAACCATGGCCGCATCGCCGGCGATCAAATCCAGGCTATTTTCTTTAACTTTCATTTTCGACCATTCTCTTATCAAAATTGCCTCTCTTTTTGAATTTTTGAATTTCATCAATTCCGACATTCCGGAAATCATATCAGGATTAAGATCGGCCGTAATAAGCTTTGAATTTTTATAACTTAAGGCCAGATCCCGTAATTCGGGAGTAGATCCGAGAATTAATATGACCGAATTCTTCCGCCCATTTAATGCGACCTTAAACAGCCGCCCATAGGTCTGCCATTGCTGTTGCGAGGATTTCGGACCCTGCATGTAATTTTTGCGGTTTTTTATCCTTTGCTCAAGAATCTTCCCCCGCCATTCTTTACTCCTCATATGCTTATATTTTAGCAGAATTTCTAGATTTTTCAAGGTTTTTAGCAAAAGAAAAAGGAGTGTCTATAAACAAACACTCCTCTCTTTTTACTTTGGAGCATAAGGAAACTTACGCTTCCTGACGCTCACTTACCGCCGTTATGACCCAATCCAGAGCCTTGATGAACTCCGAGATGGCTTTGCGCGAATTAATCCGGCCGGTGGCGATTCTCACCAACCCGGGACGATAATCGAAGTAGCCGGTCAGGAAGTCGACGATCGGGCAAATGCGCCAGTCTGAACTTCCGAAACTCACGGCCAGACTCCAGTTTTCGCTTCCCTGGACGAGCTTGTCGCAGAACAGCCGGGCTGCTTCGTCTCCGCCCTTAAATTCCAAATACAGGACTCCGCCTGCCAGACAGCTGAAATCGCGCTGAATTATCGAATAGCCCGGATGGTCCAACGACCCCGGATAATGCACCGCCTTGACCGCGGAGTGGGAACGAATCTTTTCCGAAGAAAGTAAAAAAGCATTGTCGCTATGATCGAGGAAACGACGATCAAATCCCCCAATAGCCTGGAGGAGATAATACGCCGCCACACTCGGGAGCATAGCAACATTGCCGTAAGCGCGAGTAGCTCTGATTTTTGCGATGATTTCCGCGGCGGAGGAAATCCTTCCGCCCATGGCTTCATCATCAGGCTGCTCGTATTTCGTGAGCGAGCCCACGACGATAAGCGACGAATCCGGTTCGAAAACCGCGAGCGGTGTGAATGTGGTGTCGACGACCAGCATCGCCCCATACTTCTTGCAGAGCGCGATAATGGCCGGGACATTCGCGACTTTCATCAGCCGCGAATTACCGATTGATTCCACAAAAACAATCGCAAACTCGCTGCTTTCGGAGAGCGGATCGCTTAATTGATTTTCCAACCCGTCCAAGTCGTCTGGGTCGAATAAGCTGAGGCTGGGTATGACATCAGCGCCTTTCCACTCCCGAAATTGGAGCATAGTGCCGGGGTAGCATTCGTTTGAAAGAATGACTCTCGCCGGCAGAAAAGCAAAGACCGCAGCTGTGATCGCGGTCATACCTCGCGTTGTTACCAGCGTGGGCATGCCGTGAATCTTGCCGAGTTCTTTTTCCAACTTTACTGTCTGCGGTAAACCTGACACATAATGCCCGCCCCACTCCGCTAACATTTCCGCCGTGGAGCCAAACAGGGTAACAATTCCGTTCTGTCTCATTGAAACTTCCCTTCATCAAAAAGTGTAATTTTATTACTTCGATTATCTATATAGTCCAATTAATTCCGTTGTAATGAACACTAATTGAATATCATACCATATATAACAAAAAAAGTCAAGATAAACTTGGCTATTTTGGCTAAAATTAGTCTTTATTTTTTATAATTCTCACCCTATTCTTTTTGAAATACCATCATGTACAGATAATTGAAGAATAAATGAGGCTTATCCTTGAAAACGCGCACCAATTTGAATCCCTCCCCTTCCACGGTTTTAACAAACTCCTTCTCCGGAAAAAAAGTATTTATAATATTATTTCTGAATAGATTTATTCTGTCAAATTCTTCTTTTTTTAATAAACTTTTTTTGTATAAATCTTCAATTTTTTTAAATGCTTTTCCGGCGTCAAATTGGCAGGTTTTCTGATTAAAAACCTGTTTTCTAAAAGTTATCATTCTCAATTCCATAAAGAAATCTTCCCAAGTAACTTTTCCTTTCCGATAATCGTTTATAAGCTCCCCGGCTTTTTTGTAGCCCTTATATGTTTCCGGATAAACCAACTGCCTTAATACCAGATACCCTCCGCTCTTCAAAAATTTTCGGCATTTCTTAATTAATTTAAGGTTGCCGGATCTGGTCGGAAGATTAATTAGAGATGCGTCCCCCATGATTACGCCAAAATTATTATCCGGAAAATTCATTTTCAACCAATCGCAAATTATCCTTTTGTCCAGGCGATTGCCGCCATTATCCATCAATTTAGAAAACTTACTCATCATTTCCTGACTGATGTCAACCGCATGGCTTTCCAGCCCCGCCTTAATAGAGAGATCCCTTAATTCCGGAGTGGCGCCCAAAATTAAAGCTCTCCGCGGTAAATCGCTTGCGCTCGTTTTTTTTATGAATTCTTGATAAATTTTTTGCTCTTTTGGCGAAGGCGCGAACGGCGGAATCCTATTTTGTTTCTGTCCCCTGTTTTTAGCGACTTCTGTCCAGCCTTGAGTTCTGCTCATAAAAGTAAGATGTTATTAGAACATGATGAGCCCCGCCCTTTCTAACGGGGATTATTGCGCGAATTTTCTATAAAAAATTCTTTTTACTATTTCAACCAAAACCAGATAAATCAAAACCAAGACGGCGATGACTGCTAATATATGAAAAGGAAGCTGGGCGAATTGGAAAAATCGGCCTAAAGCGGTATAGGGAATCAGCCAGCCGATTGCCACGCAGGCAAAGGTTGATAAAAACAGCAGCGCGCTTGCCCGGCTCTGAAAAAAGGGCAGCTTTCTGGTCCTGATTATATGAATTACTAAAGTCTGAGTGGCTAATGATTCCAAAAACCAGCCGGTTTGAAATTCCGGCGCCGAAAGCTTAAAAACAGAGAAAAGAATAAAAAACGTAATAAAATCGAACAAAGAGCTTATCGGCCCGAAAGTGAGCATAAATTTTTTGACAAAACTTATGTCCCAGCGCCTGGGCAATTTAATCCATTCTTTATCAACCTTATCGGTCGGTATGGTTACCTGCGAAAGGTCATAAATAAAATTGTTAAGCAATATTTGGATAGGCAGCATCGGCAGAAAGGGGAGGTAAAAAATGGCGCCGACAACGCTGAACATATTCCCGAAATTAGAGCTCAAGCCCATCATAATATATTTCATCGTGTTGCCGAAAGACCGCCGGCCCTGGATTATTCCGTCGACCAGGGATCTCAGGTTTTTCTGGGTTAAAATAAAATCAGCCGACTCCCTGGCGATATCGACCGCGTTATTAACCGATATGCCCACATCCGCGGCCCTAATGGACGGCGCGTCGTTAATGCCGTCGCCCATATAGCCTACCACATGATGCCGGGACCGCAAAGCGACAATCACGCGATTTTTTTCATCCGGCGAAAATTTAGCAAATAAAGTCGTGGCCTCGGCTTTTTTAGCCAGGGCATCGTCCGTTAAATTATCAAGTTCGCTGCCTAATAAAATCCCGCGAACATTAAGCCCGACATCGCGGCAAATTTTTTGCGCCACCAATTCGTTATCGCCGGTGATAATCTTAATTTCCACGCCCATGGCTTCAAGCTCCCGCAAAACCTCGCGCACATCTTCTTTGGCCGGATCGAGAAAAGACACAAAGCCGATAAGCGTCATAGACGATTCATCGCTCTTGGAATATTTATCAATATTAGACAATTCTCTTTTGTCAGAATCTTTAGGCAGTTCTTTAATCGCCACGGCTAAAACACGATACCCGGCAGCGCTCATGTTTTTGTAATACTCTGTCGCCTTGGAAACCGCCTTACCCGTGAATTTTTCATTCTTTGAACCATTTTTAAAATTATTACAAATTAAAAAAATATTTTCCGGCGCTCCCTTGGTTATTAAATACCTCTGCCCTTTTTTCCCCTCAACAATAATGCTCATCATCTTCCTTATGAAATCAAAAGGAATTTCGTCAATTTTTTTGAACTCCTCGCAATTCGTTTTTCTAAACTCCAAAACAGCTTTATCTAAAGGATTTTCCACCCCGGTCTGATAAAAACTATTAAGGAAAGTATAAAGAAATACATCTTCATTCGTCTTGCCGATGGTGTCTGTATATTTAATTAATTTAATTTTATCTTCTGTCAGAGTTCCGGTTTTATCCGTGCAAAGTATGTCCATGCTGCCAAAACCCGGGATGGAGGAAAGCTTTTTCACAATTACCCCGTCTTTCGCCATTTTCACCGAACCGCGCGCCATGGTAATCGACATAATCATAGGCAGAAGCTCGGGGGTAACGCCGACGGCAATAGCCAGAGAAAATATAAAAACCTCAATTATATCCCGGCCCACTAAGGCATTAAAGAAAAAGATGAGCAGCACTAAAAAAATAATAACCTTCATTATAAAATAACCAAAGCTTACTACGCCGACTTCAAATTCGCTTTTCGCCTCTTTTTTGCTTAAAGAACCGGCAATTTTGCCGAATTGGGTCTGGCTGCCGGTCGAAAAAATAATCGCTTTAGCCGTACCGCTCACGACATTAGAACCCATAAAAGCGATGTTTTCTATCTCGCCCAGAGCCGCCTCCTCGTTTGCCGGAACGCCGGCGGCCTTTTCCAGAGGAAACGATTCTCCGGTTAAAGACGATTGGTTGACAAAAAAATCGTTCGCCTCAATAATCCGGCAATCAGCCGGGATTAAATCGCCCGAATTTAAAAGGACAACGTCTCCCGGCACAAGTTTTTTCGTTTTTATTTCTTTCGCCTCTCCGTCGCGCAAAACCGTGGCGGTAATTGAAACTTTTTCCCTTAACTTTTTAGAAGCATCATTGGCGCTATGTTCTTCAAAAAAATCAAGGATAACGCTGGCCAAGACCATTATTATAACAATAACCGCGTTTGTGGTTTCGCCGAAATAAGCGGAAACGGCGGAAACAAATAACAGGATTATTACTAAGGGATTTTTGAAATGAGACAAAAACTCAACGGCCAAACTTAGTTTTTTCTCCCTTTTTATAACGTTATACCCGTAATTTAAAAGCCTAGCTTCCACTTCCTCGGCTTTAAGCCCATTAGAAGAAGATTGCAAAAATGAATAAATATCCTCAATTCTATTTTTGAAAAAATAATCTAAGTTTTGCTTCTGGTTATCCACCCCGTTAGAAATTTTATTGATTTTTTCCTCCATAATAATATTTTATTTTTGAATATCTTTTTCCCCGTTAGAAACTTTATTTTTTGTAGCTAGATTTCTAACGGGGTCCATAAAAATGGGTTTACTTTAGGGTAATTAAAACTATCTCTCCCCGGCTCCCTGTCCGCATCGTCGGCCCCCAGACTCCGGTGCCGCTGGTAGTATAGAGGGTAAAATCCCCGTCCCGATTTAAGCCATAATCATGGCCATGATAAATTAATTTTGTGATTAGATTAAAGGGGAAAATCTGGCCTCCATGCGTATGGCCTGATAATTGCAAATCAATACCAAGCTTTTTGACAGCGGTAAAATCCGTATTGGGCGATAAATAAATATCTTTATGCGAATTATTGCCGTTTGTCTGGCTAGAAAAAATATCAACCGGCGCATGATAAAGCAGAATACTTGGTTTTTCCTGATTATAACTATTTATGATATTCTCTTCATCCTCGCCCGGATTAAGGCCGGGATAACTTACGCCAATTATTTGCAAACCGTCTATTTCCGCTATTTCATTATCTAAAACATTTATCTTGGTCTTTTTTAAGGCGGTCAAAGCGTCTTCCATGCCCAAATAGATTTCATGGTTGCCGGTAACATAATAAACGCCTTTGGGCGCGTTAAAACCGTTAAGGATCCCGACAAAGGCATCCAGATTTCCGTCCATGCCGTCAAACAAATCCCCGGTAATTACAACCATTTCCGGGTTAAGGCTATTTACCCTATTTAAAACCCGGTTTAAAAAATTTTTTCCTAAAATTTCTCCCAAGTGCAGGTCAGAAATCTGGACAATAGTTTTCCCCTGCCACTCTTTAGGCAGGCCGCCGACAGAAACCGTTATTCTCTTTACTGCCGGCGACAAAGCATTAAACACGCCATAGCCGCTATAAAGAAGAACGATCAGCAAAACCGCTACGCCGACAACAGACCGATTTATTTTTTTGCCCAAAGCTTCTGCTGCCCCTGTTATAAGCCAGGCCGCGCCAATAGCGAGCAAAAAATTTATTAATACGCCCAGCCAAAGGGAAAAAACAAAATATAAAATCTTAGTCAATAAAATCTCCTGCCAGCGGACCAGAATTGAAGATAAAATAAAGCCTATCGGCAAAAAGAAAAAAAGCAAGCGCCAGATGTTTTTTCCCCGCTTGCTGCTTGCGGAAAAACTGCGGACAAAAAAATCGTAAACCAGCCAATGGGCGGCAATTAAAAAAACTATTGCTATAAACAAAAATATATAGGCCACAATTTAATCTAATGTATTTAATTTATCCCCATTATAACAAAAAAAGCCGATTTCGGCTATTTTTTGACTGGCAGGGGAAGAAGGAATCGGACCCTCATCACAGGTTTTGGAGACCCGTGTTCTACCATTGAACTATTCCCCCATTATTAACAATTAACATTTGACAATTGACTTTTGACTTTATTTTCTTAAATTTTTTATAAATCCGCCTAACTGTTTTACTACACTTTCTAAATCTTCTTTTAGAACTTCCCATTCTTTATCGGAAATTTTCTTAAAATCATGCATAATATCTAAACAAGCGACTACTTCGTTTGCTGAGGCGATAGAAATTTCTAAAAATTTAGCAAAATCTTTGTCGGATTTTTTCGCGGAACCTTCTGCAATATTCAAAATTACTGACAGAGCCGCCCGTTTTATCTGATCCCTGAAAGAATAATCTTGAACTCTTAGCGATATAATCAAAATATTTTTATAACATCTCTTCGCCTATTCATAAACCGGAAAATCAAAAAATCTAAAAGTCTTCATAATTAACTATTTTCGTTCCTTAACAATAGTCAATTGTTAATTGTTAACTGTCAACTGTTGATTGTCAACCGTTATTTCTCCAGCGCTTCCCCATATTCCAGTTCGTAAATATGGAAAACCGTAATGGCGATGGAAATTACTAACGGGCCTAAAAACACTCCCCAAAAGCCGAATAGAGAAATTCCGCCCAAAATTGATAAAATAATAAAAATCGGGTGGACCTGGGCTCTGCCTTTAATAATATAAGCCCGGATAAGATTATCAATCACGCTAATCACTAAAACGCCCCAGGCCAGAAGGAAAACTCCCTGCCAAATTTTACCGGTAAAAAGAAGATAGATGGCCGTTGGAAACCAGATAAAACCGGAGCCGATATAAGGAACAAGGGAAAAGAACCCCATCAGCAAACCGGCAAAAAAGGCCGGCAAGCCGATAATCATAAATCCGATTGCGCCAACCGTTCCCTGGGCAATCGCCACCACGAAAGTTGAAATCATGGTTGAATAGCTCACATCGCGGAATTTCTTAAATATTTCCCGGTCGTATTTATTGGAAAGCGGCGTCCAATACATTATTTTTTCCATCATTTTATTGCCGTCCACAAAAAAGAAAAACATAGTCAGAATAATTATGATCAGGGAGATAATAAAACTGGTTGTCCCCCTTACTAAAGTCGCCGCCCCGCTTACCAGCCAGTTGCTTGACTTTTTAGCGATATCGGCGACAAAAACTTTTAAGTCGCTGCTGTCCAGGCCCAATAAATTGGCTTTCTCTAAAATACTATTTTTTATGGCGCCGTCCAAATCAGTCCGGTTTAAAAAATTAATCGTATCCGAATAGGCCAGAACCGACCTTTGCGCCGTATAAATAATTAAATTTATAGCCGGAATAATTACGATTAAAATTACCAATAAGCACATGACAAGCGAAGCTAAATTCCGGTGATTGCGGAATTTTTTAACCAGCCACTCGTAAGGGGTGTAAAAAATTGAAACGAGAATCGCGGCGGCCAGGATTTCTACTAAAAAGGGCCGGAATACCAAATAACAGGCGAAAATAACAAAAATAATCAGAATAATTAAAAAAACTTTGGAAATAATGTTTTTATTCACCCCGTTAGAAATTTCGTTATTATTTTTTTCCATAAAAATATTTTAATTTATTTTAAATATATCTTCTTTCCACCCACTAAAAATTTCTTTATTTTTTCTAGTTAACCAAATTTCTAGTGGGGTTCACCCCGCTTAGAAATCTATTTCTAACGGGGTTCATATAATTAATTTAACTCACTTAATAATTCCGGCTGATTTTTTTTAGAATTGGCAAAGCCAAATAAATTATTAAGGGAATACTTGGTATAGAAAAAATAAGCCTAAAATGGTAAAAACAGCGCCTATCATGAACACAATCATTTCGGTTTTTTTAGACGGAATATATTTAGCGCCCATAAATTTTTCAGAACTCCAAATCTGCAATTTAAGCAGCCAATCGGGCTTTATCATAAACAATAATCCCGGAATCAAAAAACCAATAACAAATATCCAGCCATATCGCGCCCAAAAAATATCACAAGGAATTTCTTTCCCGTTAACAGCGCAGGTCGCGGCCATCGCCGGATTAACCGTCGCCAGCAACATCAAGATTGGAGCGCTAAAACTAATAAATTTATTTTTCATATATTTTTATTTTAATTCATCCAATAATTCCGGATGATTTTTTAAAATATAATCATAGCGGTCAAGGCTCTCCCCTGTCGTTTCGTTAAAGAGGGGCGTGCCGCCCGTATACATCATATCTACCGAATCGCCATAGCGGTTCAAATTATTTTTCTCAAGCCACTTGTCAATTTTTTCTTTCTGCTCTTTGGTTAGGTCCTTTGCCGCCGGCGCAATTTTCTCTTCATTAAAAAAATTAACCACATCTTCCTGCTGTTTCTCCTGTATTTGGTCCAGTTTCTGCCCGACCTTATCATCAAGCTTTTTCAGCTCGCTACCGGCGTCTTTCAAATTACAGCCGGAAAAAAGCAAAACAAAAATCAGCGAGATAGCGAGCTGATTAGTTGTTTTAAACCCAAACATAAAAAACTATCTTATTTAGTTTCTTTATGTAAAGTATGCTTTTTGCAATGCTTACAGTATTTTTTCAGCTCCAGCCTGTTTTTTAAAGTTTTCTTATTCTTTCGGGAAAAATAATTGAGTCTTTTGCAATCTTTGCACTCTAATTTTATCATGTTGTCTTGAGACATAATTTAAATGATTAATTTCAGCCAGGGGCTGATCCGCCTTTGGCGGAAACTAAATTATACCTAATTATAGCCATAAGATACTTAAAAAGTCAAACTCCTTGCTCTATTTGCATGTGTGGCATTTGTAGCGCCACGTTAGATCTTATTTTTGGCATTTTTCACAAAACCTTGTTCCTCTGCCAGCCACTCTTACCTTTTTTATCACTGCCCCGCATCGTTTACACTTATCCCCTTCCCGATGATAAACTTTTAATAGTTTAGTAAAATTGCCTCTTTTGCCGGCCGCATCCACATAATTGCTAAAGGTAGTGCCGCGGTATTTTATGGCCTTTTTCAATAAATAATTGATGGCTTTAAAAAGCGCCTCTTTCTCTCTGGTCGATAGGCTCCTGCCCGGCCTGCTGGGCCTAATTCTGGCCTCAAAAAGGGCTTCATCAGCGTAAATATTGCCAATTCCGGCAATTAGACCCTGATTGAGTAAAATCGCCTTAATAGGAGCGTTTTTGCCTTCCAAAATCTTTCTGAAAGCCGCTAAAGTAAACCTCTTAGTAAGGGGCTCCGGCCCATACTCCCCTTTTATTTTTTCCAGCTCTTTTTCGTTTACAATTTTAGCATAACCAAATTTGCGCAAATCATTAAAAAATAATTTTACCCCGCCCTGGAAAGAAAAAATCAGACGGGTATGTTTATTCGGCAACGCCTCCCCCACCCCGGGAATTTTCTTTTCTTCTCCTCCCGCCTCATGACCCCCGGCCACTATTTCGCCTTTCCCGCAATAAATCAGCTGGCCGGTCATTTTCAGATGAATCAGCAGAAAATTTTTCTTATCAGCCAGCTCAAAAATTAAAAGTTTGCCAATTCTATTTATAGTATGAAAAGAATTGCCTTGTAAAATTTTAGTGAAGCCAGCCGGTTTATTTCTTGCCCCGTTTAGAGATTTATCTCTAATGGGGTTTACTATCTTTTTACCCCTTATTTCAACCCCAATTATTTTTTTTCTTAAAATTCTTTTCTTTAAATCATTTTTAATTGTTTCCACTTCCGGCAGTTCCGGCATATGTTTTTGTTATTTATAACCTAGGTTTTATAATAACATTTACAATGGAAAGGAGCAAACGATAAACCCTCATCCCCAACCCTTCTCCCTTCGGCTGCGAGCCGAAAGGAGAAGGGAGTTATTTAAAGGAGTGTTTCTCCAGCTCCCCTCGCCCGCGATGATAAGAGCGGGAGAGGGGCGAGGGGGTGAGGGAGCGGGATCGCAATGACATCATAAATAAAACAAAACCCCGCCGCTTGAGAGCGGCGGGGTTTTTTATATATCAATCTCAGATTTTAATACTTAGCCAAAGTTTCATCGCTTACATCATAAATCTTTTTACCGCGATAATTTTTCCGCAATTCCTCCAAACTGCTAACATACTGTTTTTTGCTATTCTTTATGACATAAATTTTACCGTCGCCGCCTCTTATCAACGCGCCGTCGGAAATAACTTTCGTTCCCAAGACTTCCGGATATTGGATTAAAACCGTATTCGCCACATCATAAATCTTTTGTCCGGCGTATTTAGCCAGTTCTTTCAGGTTAGGAATATACTTCTTCTGCCCATCAACAATGACAAATATTTTTTTATCATTGCCTCGGACTAAGGTTCCGTCAGCATAGGTTTTTTCACCCAAAACTTGTGGGGCTGGTCTGCCCGGGACGGCTGGAGCCGCCGGGGTAGCCGGAGTAGCGGGAGTGGCCGGAGCAGCCGGGGAAACCTCAGGAGTAGCGGGAGTAGCGGGAGTAGCGGGAGTCGCTGGAGTCGCTGGGGTAGCCGGAGCAGCTGCTTGCGGTTGTGCGCCTCCGCCTCCGCCACCTATGTTCGGCCCCGGAACTTTAGCCGTAAAGCTAAAAGTCTTAGCATTGCTAACCAAACCATCGCTATTAGTTACGGTAATATTATAACTGCCTGTGCTAATTGAAGGCACGGTAGCGGAAATACTGGTAGTGGTTAAAGAAGAAACAGTTGCGGACGTAGCGCCAAACTTCACGGTTGCGCTCGTACTAAAATTAGTGCCGATAATTGTTAGAGTTGCTCCAACTGTTTCGGATGACGGATAAATAGAAATAATAGAAGGATTAACTCCGGCGACGTAGCTGGACATATGGTCTAAGAGCAAGCCGATAGTATAAGTATAAACGCCGTTGTTATTAACGGTATTTAAGACCGTACCGCCTTTAATGTAGGTTACGCCGTCCTTAACTCCGTCTTTGCCCGCGATTTCAAAAGTACCATCCGGTTTATAGTACCAGATTAATGGCGCCTTGGTGTTGGTTGTTTCCAGGGTAACGGTTGTGACGAAATCATTGCTAAAACTAATTTTTTCATCCGGATTTCCCATCGTAATAACAATCGCGTCCTCACCGGCTGTTTCCTTCATTTCATCGGTTGTTTTAACTATCTGCGGCGGATTAATATTGCCGGTATAGGCCGTGCCGTCAGCTTTCTTCACTTGGGTTGCCGGCGGAATAACCACTTCAATCGTGGCCACCGTATCAGTATTAACAATCGTATTATCAGACTGCATGGTTATCTGCACCGGAATAGTGCCGGTATTGTCTAAATCAACCGGCTGGTCAGTAGAAACATCCTGAACCGTCATATTATCAATAACTACAGGCGCTTTAACGTCCAATTTTACCGAGCTGATAGTATTAGTACCGCCAGCCGTAGTTACTTTAATATTATAGTTGCCGGCCGCAACCATACCCGGTATAGTAGCGACAATTTTAGTACTGCTGACTGAAGCGATGGCTAAAGCGGTTTCCGGCGCTGTATCAATACTAACCGCGGTAGCGCCGGTAAAATTAACGCCATAGATAGTTAAGCTTACATCAGAATCATTAGAGCCGATATTGGCTGGAAGCAAATCGCTTACGGTTGGCAAAGGTATGGGCGCGACTTTTACCGTATAAGCTGAAGCCAAAGCCGAAGAAGCGCCGTTGCTGTTAGCGACTTTTAAGCTATAAGCGCCAACCGGAGCGCCAACCGGAGCAGAGGCCGTCAAACTAGTCGCGCTAGCATAAGTAGCCGCTAATTCAAAAGTATTGCTGGAATTGGAAAATCTTAAAGTATTGGTACCGTCGATAAAGTTAGTCCCGGTAACCGTAATCGCCACCGCTCCCCCGTTTTCACCTTGGGTTGGAGTAATCGCGCTTACAGTCGGCAAATTACTGTCAGTAGTCTTAATGGCAACATTACTCATAATAGAAGTATTAGGAACTTCATCCTGTACTTTAATCGCGAAATAATAAGTTGCGCCTGATGTTAACCCGGTTACGATAAAGAATTCAGTCGAACCAGCCGGCTGGGGCGAAAGAGTGTTAAATATTGTCGTAGCCGCCGCAAAATTTTCCGCGGTTATGGCGCTGGTTGAACGCTTAATAATATATTTGGAAGCAATGCCAGAAGCGCCATCATCGCCTGTCGCTGTCCAGGTTAATCTTACCTCGGTTGTGGTCGGACCTTTCTTCTCAGTAGGCGCTAAATCGCTAATAGCTGCCGGAGCGGCCAAATCAGAAGGCGCGGCCGCTGGCGTTAAAGTTTTACCTGAAGTTACTGCCATGGCAGAAGTATTTCCTTCATAATCAATTAACTTAATGGCAAAATAATAAGTCGTATCAGGCAAGAGGTTTTTGGCAACATATCCTTGTTTGCCACTGGTTACTGCTGGCGCTCCGCCCAAAGTTGTAGCCGCGGAAAAATTTTCCGCAGTTATGGCGCTGGTTGAACGCTTTATAATATAATAACTGCCGTTAGCTTCATTATTTTCCCAGCTCAAGACTAAAGAATTAGTAGTGGCTGAACCAGCGGCAAAATCAATACCGGTAACTGTAATTGTCTTGGGGTCTGAAATAGTTAAGTTGCCTACGGCGTCAGATATTTTGACTTGATAAGTGATGCCTGTTGAATTGTAGGGAACATTAACTTTATAGGTATATCGTTTTTTCAAATCAAGAGAACTGACGTATTCCATATCGGTGTATGACACCCCGCCGTTGACACTGATTTGGGCATTGGCCACGGCAACATTGTCCTCGGCTGTAACTCTTACCATTGATGTTCCCCCGGTTGTGCCTGTCGCGGGCGGACAAGGGCCGAAAGTTGGAGGCGTATTATCAATTTGATATTTGGTAAAGTGGTTAACGCCTATAGTGAAAACATGGCATTCCGTTTCTCCAACTCCGCAAGCGCCAATATAACTAGCGCTCTCCGGAGCAATAAGTCCGCTCTTATCCACAATACCTCCTTCATCATCTCTGGCAATTAGTTTCGCATTGATTTGCTCAATCGTAGAGTTGTCGCCAAAGCCCAAATTATCTAAACCATAAAATTTAATTTCCGCACTCACTCCTTTAAGGCTTAGGGTTTCACCCGTCTCTCTAAAATCAAGCCCGATTACTCCGGAGTTGGCGTCCATTTTACTGCCCAGAGCTTTAAGGAAATCTGTCGTAGCCTGACTGGACAAGTCCAGCGCCGAAGTAAACTTTATTTTACCCATTTTCACGCCGTCAATTGATTTTTCAAAATATAAATTCGGGAAAGACTTGATTTTAGAAGCTGTGACATCACCGATGTTGCTGGCAACTCCATTGCCCGACAAAGTTTCAGCAATACCCTGGAAAATAGTCGCTATTTGAGAACTTGATTGTTTTAGGTCGCCATCAAAATACCAGGGGTCATGGCTGACACTACCTGAAATAATCGTGCTAAAAACAGGATAATCCGTTCCCCAATAGTTATTGGTGGCATTAAGGGTGCCCGTACCGCTATTGGAGACACCAGTAGTGTTCCCCGAAATGTTATTCTTCGCCACTGTCCAAGCAGCGACACTAGGGCTCGGAGAACTTTCGTTAGAAATATTAATACCAGTAAGACTGTTGGTAATTGTGCTGGAGCTTATTGCGAGAGAGTTGACTTCACCTTGCAGTTTGATACCGGTTGTAGTGTTTCCGGAAAAGGTATTGCCGGTAAGCGTGTTGTTGTTGCTTATACCAATTAAATGAATACCGTGTTTAGTGTTCAAGCTTGCGGTATTGTTCGTAAATGTGTTGTTGTTGGACCCGACACCAGAGCCTGTGGTTAGATAGAATCCTCTTTGGTTAGAATTTGCCGTGTTGCCCGTGAACGTGTTGTTACGCGCAGAGTCCAATTTAAAGCCGTAGCTGCCGTTCGAGTTTGCTGTGTTATTTGTAAATGTATTGCCATACGAGTGCTGCATTTCTATGCCAGAAACGCCATTGCTTGAAGCATTGTTATTTGTAAACGTGTTATTCCCGGGGGTTGTGCTGTCTTCCGGTTCAATAATCAATATGCCATATTGATTATTTACTAATATATTATCGTAAATACTACAGCCTGTCACGCCACTATTAAATTTTATTCCCGCATAGCCCTCATTGCCTGTCATAGTTGTGTGCGTAGCCGTGAATCCTGAAATTTCTACATTATTCGCATTTATAGTAAAGACGCTATTGGTTTGACTTGCTGCGGTCACAGTTACAGTATCACTGCTTTCACCAGTCAAGGTGAGTGATTTATTTACATTTATATTCTCGGAATACGTTCCGGCTGCGACATTAACCTTTCCGCCTGGCACAACGGCCTCTATGCCGAGTGCAATCGTGGTATAGGGCAGGTTCATATTGCCGTTGGTCCACGTCTTAGTAGCCGTACCCGTTGTGTTCACAAAAACGTGGCTCCGGTTTCCGGTTAGAGTGGTAGAACGGTTGGGGTCAGAGTAAGGCGTGCTCGTCATCAAACTGACCACATAAGCATTATTGTTAGCGCCAGAGAGAACAAGCACACTCTGATTGTAGTCTGGCGCGTAGGGTCCACCACCGGAGTTCCAGACGATGTCCCATTCGTTATGACTCATTGCGCCTTCAAGCGTAGAATCCCAAGAGTTATTAACCATCGTCCTATTATCCGCATCTACTTGAGTGTTGGTATAATTCATGATTCCGCCCTTGGTGTTAAAAATAGTATTATCTTCTATATCAGCCGTAATACCATATCTTCCTATAATGCCATTCCTAACTCCATATATTGTATTTCCACTAATTGTGGCTGAACCTGTTTGAAGAGTTATGCCTCTTGCAGTCCAAGTAGACATTGCACCCAAAGAGGTCTCATCTGCATGAATTACATTATGGGTAATTGCCACGTTTTGAGCATTAATAAGAACAAGGGCTCCACTGGTTTCGCTTCCGGTTCCAGGCACGCTAAAAGGAGATAAATTGGTTGTTATGTTAAAATTTTCAATCGTGACATTATTCGCGGTTATATTAAATACGGGGGTATTTTGTGCTGTTGAAATAATAGTCGCGGATGTGTCGGCGGTTATCGTTACGCTTTTATTTACGTTAATTGAACTGTTTACCGTGTATGTTCCGGCGGCCACGTTAATAGTACCTCCGGAATCAACGGCAGTTATTGCGTCAGAAATCGTAGCAAACGCATCGTAATCAAAAGTATGCGGACTGGCGTTTCCCTCGCTATAAGTAGAATCCACATAAACCTGTGGTAAAGCGGAACTTAAAGTAGTTTTTAATTCATCTAAATAATAAGGCTCAAAATCAACCGCGCCATAAACTAAACCACTGATTGTTGCTTTCTTTACAGTCCCCCACCAATTGTTTTCGGCATTGAGCGTGCCTGTTCCTTCATTTTTAATTCCGAACAGCGCATTTGCAAGAATTTTATTAGAGCTAACTGTAATTTCTGTTGCCGAGGTAGTAGCCGATAAATATAACCCTATACCCGTGCTATTTTTAATTTCGTTTCCGGTAATAGTAATGGAAGAATGCGAAGCAGTTCCCGACCCACTTTTTACATAATCCTTAATTTCTATAGCATTCAAGTTGCCATCAAGTATATTGTCGGTGGTGATCGCTAAATTACTGATTGTTGCCGGACCACTTGATCTAACCTCAGAAACTGCCAATATGGCCGCGCGTGTATTAACAGCACCGGAAATATTATTTCCACTCACAGTCACGCCGGAAAGAGTTGCATCGCTGGTTGCTGTGTAGGCGCGGGACAAGAGATTAATAGCAGCCCGCGAACCAGTTGGGAAAGCACCTGTAATCGTATTGCCGCTAACTTCTATATCTGTGCCGGCAATTACCGGTTTCGTGCGCGAACGAGCCGCAATTTCAATGCCAACGCCAGCGTCACCCGGGTCATCAAAAAGACTTGTCGGCGCCGCAATCTCGTTATCTTTAACTTTTGAATTGGCGACGTTGGTTAATTCAATACCGGCATATCTATAACCCGCTATTTTGTTGTACTGTATTGTCCAACCGGTCTGAAC